>UQSF01000004.1 GCA_900543625.1 uncultured Eubacteriales bacterium | reverse complement strand
TCTCGTCCAGAATGACTGCCTTCGTGTAGGTGGAACCTACGTCGCATCCGCCAAAATACTTCATAATACTACTTCTCCTCCCGATTGTTTGTGTTTTTTTGCCTTTTCCATGTTGTTATCTTTTCCATAACAGAGGGCGGTTTGCCCTCCTCTCGTCAAGAG
The DNA here is from genome assembly GCA_900543625.1 of uncultured Eubacteriales bacterium. Taxonomy (GTDB): domain Bacteria; phylum Bacillota; class Clostridia; order Oscillospirales; family Oscillospiraceae; genus CAG-103. The sequence goes on along the minus strand of UQSF01000004.1, from coordinate 117,092 downwards.
ATTAACACGTTTGTGTGCGTTTTACAACCCCTACACAGCATACAATGGCAAAAAAATTGTTGATTTCAACAAAAAAATGTGATAGAATTTGAACAATCCATACTGGGCAGCTATCATTTCTGACATGATTTTCCTGCCCCCGCTCGAGAAAGGAGTGTTTCCCATGCACGAACATGAACACGATCACGATCATGCGCATCACAGCCACCCGCACAGCCATGAGCACACCGGCGGCAAGCCGATGAGCCACGAAGAGGTGCTGGCGCTGCTGACCTATATGCTCGACCACAACCGCCACCATGCCGATGAGCTGCACGACATCTGCCATGCGCTCGAGGATGCCGGCAAGACCGAGGCGGCCGCGGCGCTGGCTGAGGCGCTGCATGAATATGACCACGGCAACAGCAAGCTCGAAAAAGCCCTCGAGCTTGCCAAGCAGAACTAACGGGTAAAAAGGAGCGAATACCATGTGTCTTTCCGATGCATATGAGATCCGGGACGGCAAGGAAAACCTCGTCTGCTCGCGCGTGTGCAACGTCTCTGCCGACGGCGAGAACGTCACGCTGACCGACCTGATGGGGATCCGCAAGGTCATCCCCGGCAAACTCAAGAAAGTGGACCTGATGAGCAATGTCATCCTCATCGAGGCCTGCTGAATCGATCTGCCGACCGGCGTCCGGAGTTTCCGGACGCCGGTTGATGCTGTCAAAAAGTAATACTTTTTGACAAAGGGGTCTGCGGCCTGACTGCAGCGCACGCGCTGTCCGCCTTTGGCTGCCAGCGCGCACGTTTGCAGGCCGAGCGGTATTTTCTCCGCCGCACATGTCGCCGGAGAAAATGATCGGACTTTCTTTCGCCGCTCCGGCGGCAAAACTCTACGAGGTTCTTTGACAAGTCGGACCGGCGTCCGGAGCTTCCGAACGCCGGTTTTTTGTGCGCGAATGCTGCGGATAATTCTTGCATTTTCCCTTTCTTTCCTTTATAGTATAGGGAATCTGCGTAAAAGGGTCGTGAAGACATGGGGTTTTGGGAGCTGGCCGTGCTGGCAGTCGGTCTGTCGATGGACGCGTTCGCCGTTTCCGTCTGCAAGGGACTGGCGTTGCCGCGCGTGTCGTGGAAGGAATGCTGTATCGCGGGGGCATGGTTCGGCGGTTTTCAGGCGCTCATGCCGCTGTTGGGCTATCTGCTCGGCACACAGTTTGAGCGCTTCGTCACCTCCGTCGATCACTGGATCGCGTTCGTTCTGCTGGGCATCATCGGCGGCAATATGATCCGCGAGGCGCTGTCCAAGGACGAAGATCAGCTCGATGCCTCGCTCGCATGCAAGACCATGCTCCTGCTCGCCGTCGCGACAAGCATCGACGCGCTCGCCGTCGGCATCACGTTCGCGTTCCTGCCCGGCACGCGCATCGTGCCCGCCGTGGCGCTCATCGGCACGATCACCTTCGCCTTTTCTGCGGCCGGTATCCGGCTCGGCAGCGTGGTCGGCCTGCGCTTCAAGCGCAAGGCAGAGTTTGCCGGCGGCGGGATCCTCATCCTGCTCGGCACGAAGATCCTGCTCGAACACCTCGGCATTTTGTAAAAACATCCTTTTTCTCCGCGATCCGGGCCGGATCGCGGAGTTTTTTCACGCTTTGTGCGTTGCGAGACAAGTTTTCACACCCGCGCGAATATGTTGAACCAGCAGCAAAAAAACGCCAAATCGAGAACGAAGAAAACGGAAATTCTGCACAACAATTCCTTTCATATTTGTTGCAAAAAGACGGTTTTTTGGCACTTGCAAAAGAAATAATCTGTTTCTCTTGCGATTTTGTGAAATTTAAGATATAGTTTATGATAAGCGTTCGGTATTAGACTGAAATTTGCTTAAATGAGTGGAGGAACGATATGAAAAAAGTATTACTCACCATCATCAGCGTCTGCCTGATTGCTGCGAGTATCTTCGGCCTGTTCGCCGGAGTGTCCAGCATCAGCGACATCATGAATGTCAAAGAGTACAAGGAAAAGGACGCCGAAGAGGGTCTGGAAGCGATCGAGACGCTCAACGACGGTCTTGACCAGCTGCAGGAGGCCGAGGGCACGTACCTCGCCGGCGTGGACACCTACACCGCCGGCCTGATCGCCTACTCCGAAGGCAAGACTCAGCTCTCCGCAGGCTACGCCGCCTACTACGCCGGCAAGAAGCAGCTCGAGGAAGGCAAAGCTGCCTACGCCGCCGGCAAGAAGCAGATTGCCGACAACACCCAGGCTTACAATGAAGGCAAGGCCACCCTCGCCAAGATCGAGCCTCTGATGCCCTACGTTAACCAGTATGTCGAGTTCCGCGACGGCACCATCGCAAACCTCGCCGGCTTCTCGAACGCACAGGCGTGGTTCGTCTCCGTCGTGCGTCCGATCGCGGCCAAGCAGGGTCTGAATATCCCGGCCGACGTGACTGACCTGCCGGCTTACGTGCAGCAGATGGTCGCGGACGGCAAGGCCCAGCTCAAGCAGTACGAAGACGGTCTGGTCCAGCTGGCCGAGGCCGAGAAGGCCATCGCCGCAGGCGAGGCTCAGCTCAGAGACGCTGAGAAGCAGCTTGCGCAGGGCGAAAACGATCTCGCGGCCGGCGGCAACCAGCTCGCCGACGGCAAGAAGCAGCTCAACACCTTCGAGGACGGCTGTGCACAGGTCGCCGCCGGCTGTGAGCTCCTGCTCACCCAGCCCGCTTACATGAACAACGAGGGCAAGGGTGACAAGGTCATGTGCCCGAGCGTTGCCGACATCCTCAAAGAGCGCTGCGGCGACAACTTCTCCATCTGGGAGCTCGATGACAACGGTGAAGTTCGTGTCGTCAACGGCTGCCAGTACCTGAACCTCGAAAACTGCCGCGCGGTCGCTCAGGCCGGTAAGGACTACATCGAGGTCTACCAGACCGGCGCCGTCACCAAGGAAGTCATGGGCAGAATCGGCGTCGTCGCCACGATGATCCTTGCCTCCGTGCTCGGCCTCATCGCCGGCCTGTTCGGCATCCTGTCCGTGATCCGCATCAGCAAGGGCAAGATCGTGACCGCCTCCGTCTGCGGCATCATCTCCGCCGTCATCGCCGTCGCCGGCAATATCATCGGCATGCTCACCGGCTACACCGGCTACACGTTCGCCTGCCGCTACGGCAAGGCTCCCGACCCTGTCACCTACGAGTTCACGGGTCACACCCAGTTCGTCGCGATCGTCATTCTGGCCATCGTTGCGATCCTGTTTGCGATCATCGCGTGTGTCGTCTCCGGCGCTTACAAGCGTTCGCAGAAGGCTGTTGCCGATCAGGCCGCTGCTGCTGCCGCTCCGGTCGCCGAGCCGCTCGCCGAGTAAGACAAGACAATCCAGCAAAAATCTCCGGAGTCAGACTCCGGAGATTTTTTATATCCCGCCGCACCAGGATACCGGTGCGGCGGTTTTTGCATTTATACGCTCACTGCCAGAGCTCCGCCGTCACAAACTGCCGTCCCTTGCGCGACACGCCGCCGACCTCCGTGACCGCGCCCTTGCCCGCGCCGCGCAGCGACAGCACGTCGCCGGGCGCGACCGGCGCATCCGGCCGCAGGCACTCGGCATAGTTGAGGTGCACCGCGCCCGCGCGGATCTGCGCCGCGGCGCTCGTGCGCGAGAGGCGAAACATCCCGCTCACGACGGCATCCAGCCGCGCCGACTGCACCGTGAACGTCACGGGGCGCACCTTGCGCTCCGGCACGGGCACGGCGGACAGCGGCACTGCCGCCGCCTTCACGCCCGCGCGGCCGACCTGTTCGAGTGTGCGCAGCTCCGGCTCCACGCTCGGCAGGCAGAACACGAACGCGCCGTGCGCCTGCACGAGAATGTCGCCGACCCATTCGCGCCGGATGCCGAGACCGAGGATCGCGCCGAGATAGTCCCGGTGACCGGGCGCGGCGAAGGGCGCCGAAAACTGCACCGCGCGCAGATGCTCCGCGGGGTCAAAGTCCGCCGGTGTGAGGTAAAACGGCAGGAAAAACGCCACCTGCCGCTCGCACCCCTCCGCGCCGCCGTGCAGCACGAGCGTGCAGTCACGGTGACGCGCCCAGTTCGTGAGCGCATACTGCTCCGCCGGGGTCAGAAACGCCGTGGACGTGACCGACGCCGTGCGCTCGCAGCGCTCAGCCAGATCGGCTGCACGCCGCAGAAGGTCTTCCTCCACTGCCCTCACCTCCCGTTCAGGTCGCGGATGGCGGCCTCGAGCTGCTGCGCCACCTGCGCCAGCTCCTGCCGGAACTCGCGCGCGCTCATGCGCAGCACACCCGCGCGCAGCGCCGTGAGCTGGATGAGCGCGTCGGACGTAACGACGCGCACGGAGTCGTTTTTCCCGATCTCGTCGGCCAGCTTTTCCATATAGGCGTCCGCCGTCTCGCCCTGCCGCGTGAAGACCACGTGCAGACCGCTGCGGTCGAACTTCTCGCCCTGACCGCCGGGGACGCGGTAGCCGTCGAACACGACCACGACCTCGCGGCGCGTGAAGGCGGCGTAGTTGCTCAGCGCGTCCATGAGCCGCTCGCGCGCGGCGTCGATGTGGCCGCTGTCGGCCAGCGCGCGCAGTTCATCCCAGGCGAAGATGACGTTGTAGCCGTCGACGATCACGCGCTCACGCCGGGGATGAAACAGCTCCGCGCGCTCTGTCTCGTCCGCGCCGGGCGCGGCGTTGCGCACGGGGGCTGCATACTGCGCGCGGCGGATGGGACCGAACTCGCGCTGCAGGATCTGCTCAAGCTCGCGGTCATCGAGATCGAACCGGCGGCGGAACATCCGCGGCGTATCCTCTGGCGTGGGCTGCTCCTTGCCGAAGCCGGTGTCGAGATGCATATAATCGCGCACGCGGTCCCACGGGATGACCGTGCCCGCACCGTGGGCGCAGAAGACGCTGTCCGGCGTGTTGTCAAGGTCGCGCGTGGGCTCGTAGCCGCTCTCTGCAATGACCTCCTGCGCGTTGTGGCAGGTATCGTAGCCCGCGACGGTACACGAGATGCGTCCACGCCCGCGCGTGTACGCCGCGACCTCAGCGGGATAATCGCGCATCGTGCTCACCGGCGCGCGGCCCGTGAGCACAGCCATGTCGCCGTGCGTCTCAGGCGAGGAAAACGTGCCGCACATGAGGCGCACATCGCTGATCGCGCGGCCGATCTGTTCGGCCGGCACCTCGATACGAAAGGCATAGTACGGCTCAAGCAGAACGCTCTCGGCCTGCATGAGTCCCTGCCGCACGGCGCGCCACGTCGCCTGCCGGAAATCGCCGCCCTCGGTGTGCTTGATATGCGCACGCCCGGCGAGCAGCGTGATCTTTACATCCGTCAGCGGCGCGCCGGTGAGCACGCCGCGGTGGCACTTTTCGGCCAGATGCGTGAGGATCAGGCGCTGCCAGTTCCGGTCGAGCACGTCCTCGCTGCAGGAGGTATCAAACGTCAGCCCCGTGCCGCGCTCGGCGGGCTCGAGCAGCAGGTGCACCTCGGCATAGTGGCGCAGCGGCTCGAAATGTCCCACGCCCTCGACCGGCGCCGCGATCGTCTCCTGATACAGGATGCGGCCGGAATCGACCTGCACGTCCACGTCGAACCGCTCGCGGATGAGGCTTTTGAGCACCTCGATCTGCACCGTGCCCATGAGCTGGACATGGATCTCGCGCAGCGCCTCGTCCCAGACGATGTGCAGCTGCGGGTCCTCCTCCTCAAGCTCGCGCAGGCGCGGCAAAAACGCGCGCGCGTCCACATCCGGCGGCAGACCGATGCGGTAGGTCAGCACCGGCTCGAGTGACGGCGGCATGGACGCAGCCGCGCTGCCGAGCCCCTGCCCCGGATATGTCTGCGTGAGTCCCTGCACGGCGCACACGCCGCCGGCGGGGACGGTCTCTGCGGACTCGAACTTCTCGCCGGAATAGAGCCGGATGGCATTCACCTTCTCCTGCACGGGCGTGTCCGCGCCGCGCGGAAGATACGTCAGCGGGGTGCGCACGCGCAGCTGCCCGCCCGTCACCTTCAGACACGTGAGGCGATTGCCCTGCGCGTCGCGCATGATCTTATAGACCCGCGCGCCGAATTCCGACGGGTAATCCGGCGGCACAGCGTAGCGCACGAGCGCCGCGAGCAGCTCGTCCACACCCGTGAGCTTCAAGCCCGAGCCGAACAGACACGGGAAGAGCTTCCGCCCGCGGATGAGCGCGCGCACGGTCTCGTCCGGCAGCGCGCCGGTATCGAGATACTGCTCGAGCGCCGCTTCATCGCACAGGGCGATCTGCTCCGGATCGGGATCTGTAAAGTCCACACACACACCGCTCAGGTGTGCGCGCAGGTCGTCCATGAGCGCCGCGCGCTCCGCACCCGGCAGATCCATCTTCGTCACGAACACGAACACCGGCACACGGTAGCGCCGCAGCAGCTGCCAGAGTGTCTGCGTGTGCGCCTGCACGCCGTCCGTGCCGCTGATGACGAGCACCGCATAATCGAGCACCTGCAGCGTGCGCTCCATCTCGGCGGAAAAGTCCACGTGCCCCGGTGTGTCGAGCAGTGTGACCGCCGTGTCGCCGAGCGTCATGCGCGCCTGCCGCGAAAAGATCGTGATGCCGCGCGCACGCTCAAGCGCGTGCGTGTCCATGTGCGCATTTTTATGGTCGACGCGGCCGAGATCGCGGATCGCGCCCGTGCGGTAGAGCAGCGCCTCGGACAGCGTCGTCTTCCCGGCGTCCACGTGCGCCAGGATTCCCAAAACCAGTTGCTTCATAAGCACCTCGTCAAAATGCAAGAATAAATACAGTATACCAAAAAAAGCGCCCGTGGGAAACCCCACAGGCGCAACAGTTCACAAAACCTCGTAGCCTTTCGCTGCCGGAGCGGCGAAAGAAAGTGGAATCATTTTCTCCGGCGACATGTGCGGCGGAGAAAATACCGCTCGGCCTGCAAACGTGCGCGCTGTTCGTCTCTGGCGGACAGCGCGTGCGCTGCAGTCAGGCCGCAAACCTCTTTTCAAAAAAGTAATACTTTTTTGAAAGGCAAAGCGCCTGTGGGAAACCCCACAGGCGCAAATCGAGATTTACCAGATGTTGTCCGGATACTTGCCCGCATCGCGCAGTGCGCGCAGCGCCGCGACCACATCCGGCAGGTCGTCGTGATACGTCACGCCGTGCCACGCATCGTCCGTGTGCAGCATGGTCACGTCCGCCGTGCCGGCGTGCAGCTGCGCATCCACGATCGACGGCACGAAATACTCGCACTTGAGCGGGTTGCGCGGCAGGTTCTCATCCAGAAACGCTGGGAAGCGCTGCGCCAGCTCGCGCAGGTACAACGGCGAAAAGCCCCAGAAATTCATCGACACCGTCGTATCGCCCGGCAGGTCGATGAAGTGCTCGCCGTCCTCGGTATAGGCAGCGTTCGCACCGCGCTGCTCGATGTGCGTGCGCTCCGTGATGCTCTCGAGCATACCGCCGCGCTCCGTGCAGACACCGCGCGACACGCTGCCGTTTGCCGTGACGGTGTTGCGCAGGCGGAAGCCCACCATGGCATACGACCGCTCGGGGCGCGGCACAGCCAGAAAATCATACAGCAGGCGGTAGGCCTCAATGCCGTAATAGTCGTCGGAATTGATGACGGCAAACGGCCCGTCGATCTCGGGCGCGGCACACAGCACGGCGTGAGCGGTGCCCCACGGCTTCGTGCGGCCGTCGGGCACGGTGTAGCCCTCCGGCAGTGTGTCGAGCTTCTGATAGGCATAGCGCACGTCGAACGCCGCAGCCACGGCCGGTCCGACGCTCTCGCGAAACTCCTCGGCGGTCTCCTCCTTGACGACGAACACGACCTTGCGGAAGCCCGCGCGGTAGGCGTCAAAGAGCGAATAGTGCAGCAGAAAATGGCCGTACTCATCCACGGGCGTCGTCTGCTTCGGGCCTCCGAAGCGGCTGCCCATGCCGGCGGCCATGATGACCAGGCAGGGTTGATGCATACTCCTCGTTCCTCCATATCTCAAAGGGTCTGAGCCATTATAGGCCGTGGGCGGAAATTTGTCAATTTCACGCCGCCGCATCTTGGAACTGCATGCAAAATATGCTATACTCTGTGTCATCTATCTTGGCGGCTGTTGACGGGAGGAATATGGTATGCAGCGGAAAATCGGTACTCTGCGGCTGGGTCTGACCTTTGCCGGGTGCTTTCTCGGCGCGGGGTATGTGTCCGGACAGGAACTGTGGCAGTATTTCGGCGCGTTCGGCACGCACGGTCTTCTGGGGCTTGTGCTTGCGATCGCGCTGCTCGGCGGCACGGGTGTGCTGCTGCTGCGGCTGAACGCACGCACCGGCATCGAGGCGATGGACGCGCTGATCGTGCGCGCGGACATTCCGTGGCTGCGCACACTTGTCGGCGTGCTGACGGCGGCGCTGCTGTTCGGCGTCGTGTGCATCATGGCGGCCGGCATCGGCGCGCTCGGCAGCCAGATGCTCGGCCTGCCGGTGTGGCTGGGCTCGGCGATCGTGTGCGTGCTCATCGCAGCGGCGGCATATTTCGGCGTCGGCGGTATGGTGACGGTGTTCACCGTGGCCGTCCCGTGCATGATCGTCGCGGCGCTCATCATCGCGGGCATCCGGCTGCAGCGCACCGGTCTGGCCGCCGCAGCCTTCGCCGGCGGGAGCACGAACCCCATGCTCGGCAGCTGGGTCACGAGCGCCGTGAACTATGCAGCCTACAACTTCTTTGCCACCGTGGGCATTCTCGCCCCGATGACGCAGCATCTGAAAAGCCGCAGCACCGCCGGCTGGGGCACGCTGCTCGGCTGCGTGCTGCTGCTTGCGGTCGCGCTCGGCGTGCTGTGCGCACTGGCGACGAGCCCGGAGAGCATCGCGGCACCCCTGCCCATGCTCGATCTCGCGTGCCGGCTCGGTGCGGCCGGCGTCGTGTACGCCGTGCTGCTCTTTTTCGGTATGTTCGGCACGAGCGTCTCCTCGCTCGTTGCCGTGCTGACCTATACCGGGCAGAAATCCGCGTGGCTGTCGGCCCACCGCACGCTCGTGCTGCTCGTGCTCACGGCCGCCGCCTTTGCCGGAAGTCTGTTTGGCTTCGGCGATCTAATCGGCACTGTCTACCCGGTCTACGGTTACCTCGGCATGGCCGCCATGCTGCTCGTGACCGAGCACGCCATACATGCCCGCCGCACCGCAGCCGAAGATTGACCCGCGGCGCAAGACCTGCTACAATAGAAGCATTCACAAGTCCCACGTTCTGGAATCTTTTACAGGAGGAACTGCGATGAAACATCTCAAAAAGGCACTGTGTCTGCTGCTGGCGGTCATGATGCTGCTGGCGCTGGGCGTTCCGGCGATGGCCGCGGGCGAGGTCCCGGTCGACGCCGCGCATTTTCCCGACCCGGTGCTGCGCGAATACGTGACCGAGCACTGCGACACGAACGGCGACGGCAAGCTCTCGGCCGCCGAGTGCGCGGCCGTGCAGTGCATCGACCTGCTGGAAACGCAGATCACGAAGATCGCCGACCTGACCGGCATCGAGCACTTCACGGGTCTGCGTGAGCTGCTCGCATGCAATAATCAGATTACGGCGCTCGACCTGAGCGGCATGACCAAGCTCGAAAAACTCGACGTGTCCGGCTGCGGCAAGCTGCAGAGCCTGAAGCTCTCCGGCTGCGCGGCGCTCACAACGCTGGATGTCTCAAGCTGCGCGCTCACGGCGCTCGACCTGACCGGCTGCAGCGCGCTGCGCTCGGTCGCCTGCTCCTACAACGCGCTGACGGCGCTCGACGTGTCCGGCGCCGACAAGCTGACCACGCTCGAGTGCAGCGCCAACCGCCTGACCGCGCTCGATCTGAGCGGGCACAAGGCGCTCAAGGTGCTCACGTGCAGCCTCAACGCCCTGACGAAGCTCGACCTCACGGGCTGCACCGCGCTCGAATCGCTCGACTGCAGCAACAACGCGCTCGCCGCGCTTGACCTCTCGGGCTGTACCGCCCTCAACGCCACCGCGCAGGGCGACGGCAAGACCGAAAATCCGATCCTCAGCCCGCAGTATCTGCCGGAGCAGACCGGCGCGGTCACGGACGGCGGCAAGTGCACCGTGTACTTCGACGTCATCGTCGGCAAGGATAACCTCGGCAGCATCACGCGCGTGCTCGACGCAAACTATGACAAGCAGACCGGCGAGGCGGAGTTTGCCAAGACGCCGGACTACTTCACCTACAGCTACGACACAGGGCGCAAGGGTCTGCCCGCCATGAGCGTGTATTTCGAGATGCAGGGTCTGACGCGCGGCGTTGCACTCGACGAGAAAAGCTTCCCGGACGAGGCCTTCCGTGCCCTGCTTGCCGAGACCGTTGACGGCAACGGCGACAGCCTGCTCTCGACGCTTGAAACGCGCCGCGTGTCGGAGCTCAACTGCAGCGGTCTCGGCATCGCCGATCTGACCGGCATCGAGCACTTCACGCAGCTCGTGGCGCTCAACTGCGAAAACAACGAGCTCACCGCGCTCAACGTGTCGAAAAACAAGCTCCTGAGCGAGATTTACTGCGGTGGCAACCGGCTCGCCACGCTCGATCTGACCGGTCTGCCCATCAAGGACGCCGAGACCGACACCGGCCACGTGCAGAAGCTGACCGACAGCTACACGCTCAGCGGCACGGAAAACGGTGTTGGACTGTTCGACCTCAGCCAGATTGTCGGCAAGGAGCACATCGGCAGCATCACCGAAGTCAAGGGTGCGGCATACGACAAGAAGACCGGCATCGCACGCTACAGCGCCGCCGTCGAGACCCCCAGCTATACCTACAGCACCGGCAGCAGCGCCGTGTCGCTCACAGTCGAGTTCGCGCTTGATCTGAGCAAGCTGCCCAAGACTCCGTTCGAGGATGTGAAGGCCGGCGCATGGTATTTTGACGCGGTGCTTGAGGCCTTCCGGGACGAGCTTATGGTCGGCATGTCCGAGACGGAGTTCAGCCCCGGTGCCCCCATGACGCGCGCCATGCTTGTGGCTGTGCTGCACCGGCTGGCCGGCAGTCCGAGCGTGAGCGGCAAGATGCCGTTTACGGACGTTGCATCCGGCACGTGGTACCATGACGCCGTGCTCTGGGCAAGCCAGAACGGTATCGTCGCCGGCATGAGCGAGACGACGTTTGCCCCGCAGGAGAACATCACGCGTGAGCAGATCGTGGCCATCTTCAGCCGCTACACCGCAAAATTTTCCCCCGACAAGACGGAGGCAGCCGCCGAATTGGCCGGCTTTGCCGACAGTGCCAGTGTGTCTGACTGGGCCCTGGACGACATGAAATGGGCCGTCGCATACAAGGTCATCAACGGCAGTCCGAGCGCCGGAAAACTCTATCTGAATCCGCAGGGCAACGCCACGCGCGCGGAAGTCGCGACCATCCTCATGCAGTACCGCGCGCTGTAACGCGCGCCGATCCAACCGAAAAGGAGTGTCTGCCATGTCCAGAACCAAGTTCATGGGTATCTTCCTTGTGATCCTCGGCGTCATCAGCATCGTCGTCGGCATCGTGCGCGGCGACATGTTCAGCAGCGCCACGATGTGCATCGGCTACCTGCTGCCCATCGCGCTCGGCGCGGTGATGCTGATCGTCGAACATGTCGGCGGCGGCGAGACCAAGCGGGAGACCGGCCGATCCGACGCGGCGCTGGCCGACGACAGGAACAAGAAGAAAAAGCGCAAATAAGCCAAAACGAAAACAGCCGTCATCCCGTGAGGATGGCGGCTGTTGAGTCTGTCAAAAAAGTATTACTTTTTTGACAAAGGGGTTAGCGGCCTGACTGCAGCGCACGCGCCGTCCGCCTTGGGCGGACGGCGCGCACGTTTGCAGGCCGAGAAGTATTTTCTCAGCCGCACATGTCGCCTGAGAAAATGATTGGACTTTCTTTCGCCGCGCCGGCGGCGAAACTCTACGAGGTTTTTGACAAGCTGATTATCGATCGAAGATCGGGCGGAGACGTGCACGTCCTGATTGCAAACGCGCACGGCAAAAAAATCTGCCGGACATTTCTGTCCGGCAGATTGCATACAGTATATGGGCTTCAGCAGACCTTCGGCTCCGGGAACTTGGAGTGGAAGCTGTGCGCAACATCCCACGCGATGGCGTCGTTGATGCCGTCCCACGTGGCAGGCTCGCCGTGGCCGAGCGTCGCCATGGTCAGGCAGGCCTGCTCACCGGCGGTGAGCGTGGTCTTGGCAGCCTTTGCGTTCAGGCGCTTGGCAATGTCCTTGATCTTGATCTTCATGATCAGACGGTACGGCAGCGGCAGACGCTTGAGGTCAAAGCGGCCCTGCAGCGGGAACACCGCAATATCGGAGCCGAGGCCGTTCTTCTTGCGGCAGACCTCTGCCGGGTTGACAGCCGGATCGCCCATGCCGACCGAAACGACACAGCACACGTCATAACGGTCCATGGCCTTGTCCAGACCGACGACCTTGCCGGCAAACAGCCAGCCAATGTAGGCAATCTTACGGCCGACCGGGCAAAGGCCGGACTTCTCCGTAAAGAACGGAATATGCAGCGCGGCCGACATGCGCTGGGCATACTCCTCACAGGAGCCGGAGAGCGAAGAATAAACAATCGCGTCAATCATCGTGATAAATCCCCTTTCAGTTTGTGGCGGAACCAACTATCCCTTGCTTCCTGTTTTATCATAGTCAAATCTTAAACGAAAGTCAAGGTTCTCTTTACAAATTTGGCATCGTCAGCCGGTGTTTGGGTAAAAAAACAGCCCACGCGCGCTGCATTTTCCGGCAGCGAAAAAAATACGGCCATTTTCCATGCACGCGCCTCTTGCAGATTGCCGTCGGATTCAGTATAATATAGGATGGTTTTATAAACAGATTTTTACCCTGATATGGAAGGCGGTGCAGATCGCACATGGAAGAACGATTCCGCAATCTGGACTATCAAAATTGGAAGCCCGTGCGCACGCTCGGCAGCGACTCCTACGGGACGGTGTACGAGATCGCACGCGACGACGGCTTCGGCATGGTGGATCACGCGGCGCTCAAGGTGCTGTCGATTCCGGCCGCACCGGAGGACTTTGACGCACTGGTCGCCGAGGGGCGCACCCCCGAAGAAGTGACTGCCCTGTTCCACCGTCAGGTGGAGACGATCGCGCGGCAGCTCATGGCGGTCGACGCCATCAGCGGCGATCCCAACCTGCTGCGGTGTGAGGATCATGTCATCCGCGCGCACGCGGACGGCCGCGGCTGGGACATCTACGTGCGCACGGAGCTGCTGCCGTCCCTGCCGGATTATCTGCGCAACCACCCGCACGGCGAGGCGGACATCATCCGGCTCGGCGCAGGGCTGTGCAGTGCGCTGGAGACCTGCCATCGCCGCGGCATCGTGCACGGCGACATCAAGCCCCGCAACGTCTTTGTCGGCGGCGGCAACTTCAACGAGCAGGTCACCTACAAGCTGGGCGATTTCGGCATGGCGCAGTTTTCCGCCGTCGATAATACGAATGATTTCATGGCGCCCGAGGTGCTGTGCGGCGCGCCCGTCTCGCCCGCGAGCGACCTTTATTCCGTGGGCATGGTGCTCTACTGGGCGCTCAATGAGCGGCGCATCCCGTTCGTGCCGCTGCCGCCGACGGCGGTGGAGGCCTCCGACCTCGCCATCGCGCGCGAGCAGCGCCTGCGCGGTGACCCGCTGCCCGAACCGCTGCACGGCAGCCAGGCGCTGAAAAACGTCGTCATGCGCGCCTGTGCCGACGATCCGGCCCAGCGCTACGCCTCCGTGGAGGAGTTTCGTGCGGCTCTGCTCGCCGTGGCGCGCCGCGCCGCAGCCGCACAGCCGCAGCAGCCGGTCCGGCGGGAAACGCCCGCCCCCGCGCCCGCCGCAGCGGGCACGTTCCCCGGTTCAAAGCCGAAGGCACAGCGCAAGGCCGTGCCGGTCGAGACGGAGGACGCGCAGCCGAAGCGCAGCTCGAAAAAGACCGTCGCCATCATCCTCGGCTCGCTCGTCGTCGTGGCGCTCATTGCGCTGATTCTGATCATGGCGCTGCAGGGCGGCAAGTCCGGCGTCGATTCGGTCACGCTCGATCATGAGACGGCCGAGATTGCCCCGCAGGACACGCTCACACTTACGGCGACCGTGCTCGACGCAAACGGTCAGGAGCTCAAGGATGAGACGCTCACCTGGTCGAGCAGCAACGCCGCCGTCGCCACCGTGAAGGACGGCGTCGTCACCGGCGTGACCGAGGGCAAGGCCAAGATCACCGTCAAAGCCGGCAAACGCTCGGCCGACTGCACCGTCACCGTCACGAACGACGCCATCGAGGTCAAGAGCCTCAAGCTCGATCAGGACAAGGCCGAGATGCAGATCGGCGATTCGCTCACACTCAAGGCGACCATGCAGCCCGCGAACGCCCCGGATGAGCTTGTCTCCTGGGCCAGCAGCGACCCGAACATCGCCACCGTGAAAAAGGGCATCGTCATCGCGACGAGCGCCGGCTCCGTGACGATCACGGCCTCCGCCGGCAGCTGCACCGCCACGTGCCAGATCACCGTCAAGGCGCCCTCGCGCGTGGACAGCGTCAAGGCCGAGACCGACTCCGCCACGCTCGACCTCAACGGCACAAAAACCGGCACGATCACCTTCCACGTCCGCGGACAGAACCTCGACAGCCTGCAGGACACCGTGAAGGTCTACGCGGCTGACGGCAGCGTCGTCTCGCTCGGCCAGCCGGTGCGCACCGGCAACGGCACGGACGATATCTACTCCGTCACCGCAACGGCCGCCGCAGTCGGCTCCACGTCTGTGATCCTACAGATCACCGCGGCCGACGGCACAACGCACTCCGCCGCGTGCACCGTCACCGTCAAGGAATCCAAGACGATCCTTGACCTGATCCCCGGCATGAACGGATAACCCCGAAAATCGGAAAAGCGCCCCGAATGCAATGCATTCGGGGCGCTTTTTGCTGCGTTTCTATTCATCCGGATTGAGGATCCCGCGCCGCTGCAGACAGGCAAAGTAGTCGTAGCGGAACGTATCCTGCGAGACATCGAGCTGCTCGCGCGCCTGCTCGCGCATGGCCAGCACGGCCGGATTGCTTGAGGCATCATTGCCGGTGTCATAGGTCTTGCCGTCATACCACGCGTAGTTGCGGAAGTAGACCACGCCGCCGTCCGGGCCGAACATGTCATTGCCGATATAATAGCGCAGGTCGGCGTCCAGCGAGAACAGGTCCACGATCGTCGGCGCGATGTCCATCGTGCTGACATATTTGTCATAGACCTGCGGCGTAATGCCCTCCGTCCAGATCACGAACGGCACGTTCGAGAGCATGTTGCGATCGGTCTCGCCCTTGATGGCGCTGATGAACTCGGCATCGGAAAAATACTTGCAGTAGTGGTCTGTGAACAGCATGAGCACCGTGTCCTCGGCGTGACCGTCGGCCTCCAGCCGCTCACGCAGGCCGCCGATAAAGGCGTCCGTCTCCATGGCCTGCGCCACGGCGCGGGTGTACTCCTCCTTCTGCGCCTCGGTCGTGTACGGCACGGTGCTGTAGTCGATCACCGCGCGGGCACGCGCGAGGTGCGGCGCAGAGATGGTGTCCTGCTCCTCGGTGTACGGCCCGTGGCCGGAATACGTGATGATGAAGCTGAAAAACGGCTCGTCCGAGACGATCCGGTCATATCCGTTGAGCATCTGCGCATCCAGCATATAGCTGTCCATATCGAGTACCGAGGCGTCGTTGTATGACTCGTAGCCGAAGTTCAGATGAATCTGTCCGCGGTTATAGATGCTCGGATTGGCCGCATGGAAGGATCGTGCGCAGTAGCCCGCGTCACGAAACAGGTTCGCCAGCGAATACGGCAGCGCATGCTCGGTGTAATACGAGTTGCGCACCTGATACTCCGGCGCGATCATGCCGGTATTCGCGGTAAACTCCGAGTTGAACGTTGCCGCCGCGAGGAAGATCGGCGCGTAGTAATTCCGGAAATACACGCCCTCCTGCTCCAGCCGGTATAGATTCGGCATATACTCCGGCGTTACAAGCCAGTCGTCGACGGATTCCATCATGATTAGGATCAGGTTCTTGCCCGCAAACGCACCGGTCATCGGCGTGTCGGCCGCCTGCTTCGGGTGGGCGGCATAATATGCGTCCAGCTCCGCGATCCGCTCGGTGTCCGCCGTCGTCTGCGGCCAGATCGTCACGACCGCGCCGCGCACCGTGTACTGGTACAGACCGGAGAACATCAGGCAGCGGT
This sequence comes from uncultured Eubacteriales bacterium, assembly GCA_900543625.1. Classification (GTDB taxonomy): domain Bacteria; phylum Bacillota; class Clostridia; order Oscillospirales; family Oscillospiraceae; genus CAG-103. Next base: position 100,857 of record UQSF01000004.1, on the reverse strand, counting down.
TGGCGTTGGTAAATTCCGCATAGGCATCTGCAAGCGTGTCGTGGCTCTCGGCATCATTCCACGCAAGATACTCATTGTGCTCCATGATGCCGCCCCGGGGCATCTGCGTGGTGTGCACGACAAAAATACCCGCTGCGCATGCAGCGGCCATCACAGCGGCCGCGATCCCTCTGCGGCGGTCAAGGCGCGTCTGCGGCGTGAAGATCACGGCGCAGAGCATCAGCGCGAGACACACGGCGATGCTCAGCCACTGCCCCACCTTAAGGTGAAAATACGCCGCGCTGACAAACCGCGCGCCGTCGCCCGCATAAGCGAGATCGGCAAAGGAAAAGCACGTGCCCGTCAGCTGATAGAGCACGCAGTGCGCGATCGTCAGCAGCACAAACGGCACGAACGTGACCAGCAGGAAGATGCGCCGCCCCGTCCGCGGCAGCAGCGCAGCGATCGCCGTCATCGTGCCCGACCACAGCAGGGTGAACACCAGCGGCTGCCACGCCCAGAGCGACACGTTGCTCATCGCGCCATAGAACAGGCGCAGGGAAAAATCCAGAAAAAAATACGCCAGAAAAGCCGGCAGCAGGCTCAGCCACAGCGGGGCCGGGCGCAGCCGCCGCGCACGCTTGACCGGCGCAGAAACGGTTGCCATGGAAAACATCCTTTCGGGACAAGCGGATCCTGTCCGCTGAAATATCACAAAAATATTTGATATTATAACCATTGCGCGCCTTCGCGTCAATTTAAATATTTAAAAATCCGGACAGGAAGATGCGTTTCCGCACATATCCCCTGCAAATGGGCAAAAAACAGCCCGCCTTCCGGCGGGCTGAGACTGTCAAAAAAGTTTTCCTTTTTTGAAAAGGGGGTTGCGGCCTGACTGCAGTGCACGCGCTGTCCGCTCAGGCGAACGCCTCGCAGAAGCGGTGCAGCACCGCGGCAAGCTGTGCGCGCGTGGCCGTGTCCTTCGGTGCGAGAGCATTGCCGCCGACGCCGAAGATCAGCTCGTGTGCGACTGCCCACTGCATCGGTCCGACCGCATACGCGCTGATGCCGCCCTGATCCGCAAAGCCGGACAGATCCGCCGCCTTTGTGACGTCATAGCCCTTATACTTTGCGTACTCATAGAGCATGGTCGCCAGCTGCTCGCGGGTGATCCCGTCATTGGGGCCGAACGCCGCGGCGCTGTAGCCGCTGACGATGCCGTTGGCAGCCGCCCACGTGACCGCGTCCTCACAGTAGCTGCCGGACGCCACGTCCGCAAACGGGCACGCACCGGTAACGTCAGGCTCGTTTTCCATGCTGTAGAGCGTCCTCACGACCATGCCGCGCGTCGCGGCGAGCGCCGGTGCGAAATGGCCGCCGCCTGTGCCGACCATGAGGCCCTTGCCAAAGACGAAGGCCACGTCGTCATAGTACCAGCTGCCCGCAGCAACATCGTCAAACGGCAGCTCGGGCGCAGACTCTGCAAAGAAGCCGACCACACCGTCCTGCGCGCGCCAGGTCAGCAGGTCATTGCCGGTGTAATAGTCCTTGTGCACGAAGCCGCGCTCCTGCAGCGTCTCAAGGTAGGCATCGACCTCCGTGACGGTGTCCGCCATCCGGGCGGCGTTGTCATTGAGCAGCTGCGCGAACGCTTCGCTGCCGAGCTCGGCCTTCGTCTTGCCGGAGACGTTTTTGAGCATGGCGCTGTCGTTGGCGTTGACGCCGACAGCCACGGCGGGCACGTGGACGGTATCGCCCTGCTGCTGCAGCGCCTCGCTGTTGAAGTAGCAGTTATAGTCCACGGCGATGCCAGCGGAGCGGCCGTTGAGCGCGCCGACGTCCGTCGTGGTCTTGTGCGAGACGACATTGCCCGCTGCATAGCAGTTGATGTGCACGCCGCCCGCCTGGCCTACGAGGCCGCCGATATGGACCTTGTTGTTGTTCGTAGAGTTGCCGGTCACACTGCCGAGCGTGTAGCAGTTGACCGTCGTGGCGCGGTTGTCCATGCCGTACAGGCCGCCGGCATAGACGTGGTTGGTGTCCGTAGCGGCGGTGATGTCGACATCCGTCCAGCTGTTGGTCACGGCGCCGCGCAGCACACTGGCGGCCAGACCGCCCGCGCGGGCGAAGCTCTCGGACGTGGTCACGTTCATGACGCCGGTGACGGAGCAGTTGTCGATATAAATACCGTTTTGTGCACTGCCGGCCAGACCGCCGGTGAAGGTCTCGTAGCGGGTGGCGACGTAGATGGCAATGTCGGCGAGATGGATATTCTTGAGCGTGACCATGCGCTGATCCGTCGGCGGGTCGTTCGTGGACAGCTCGCCCGCCGTCAGGCCGAAGAGACCGGAGGCCATCTGGTCGGCGGGCGCGTCCTCGCTGCCGATGCGCAGACCGGAGATCGTGTGATCGCCGCCGTCATAGTTGCCGCGGAACGGGTAGGCGGCGATGGCCGTCTTTTTGCCGTTGACCTCGCCGTTGAGCGCCCAGCCGATGGGCAGCCATTCACCGCTGAGGGTGATGTCCGCCGTCTGGAGGAAGTAAGCGCCGCACCAGTCGACGTCCGCATTGATGGACTCTGCCAGATACCGCAGCTGCGCCTCGGTCGCGATGCGGTAAGGGTCGGCCTGCGTGCCGCTGCCGCCGGCGAACTTTGCCGAGTCGGCCGCATCGTAGGTCGAAAAGTCGCCATAGGTCGCCTTATACTCGGCCTTTGCAAGCGCCGCATCGTAGGCAGCGCCGCTGCTCTCACCGGAGACGACAGCCGTCTCGGTGATCTCGCCGTCCGCGACCGTGATCTTCACGACCGTGGTCTTGTCGGCGTCGCGGCCGTACCAGACGCCGTCGAGCAGCTTGAGCTCCGGCTTCGTCACTTTTTCACACGCGGGCTGCACATAGGTCACGGAAGCTGCATCCGCACCGGGAACGACAAGCTTCCGGGCCGCGTCGTAGGTCCACGTTCTGAGGGCGTCTGCCGACAGGCCATAGACCGTGATATCCGCCGGGAAGGCGGCAAAGTTGGCGTTGAGCGCCGCGGTGATGGCGGCATAGCCCGCCGCGTCATAACCGGTCATGCGGTCGACAAGGCCGCCGGTATACTGGTCGCCCTCGTCGTTGACGCCGGAGGAGACCTTTGTGCCGATGGACTCGACAGGCCTGACGAGCTGCGGGGTGCTGGTGTCCTTGCCGATGAGCATGGTGCTGTCGAGGTCGTACCAGCAGAGATAGGTCTTGCCGATGCCGGTGACCCAGCCGGAGGCCATGCCGACATAGGTGGAATACTCCTTGGTCGTGGTGTCGCCCGAGCCGTAACAATTGACGACCGTTCCGGCATTGCACGCCACGAGCGCGCTGACGACGGCCATGCCCTCGTTGCCGTTTTCGCGGCTGCCGCTGCCGTAGACGCTGCAGACGGCGTAGCTGTTGGCCACGAGGCCGCGGTTGTTCAGGCCGACGAGCCCGCCGACCTCGGCGAGGTCACCGCTCAGGACCGTGCAGGACAGATCCGCAAAGGAAGCGCTGTTGATGACCGCGCCCTTATACTGCATGCCCACAATGCCGCCGACAAACTGGTTGCCCTTCGCGGACGTGTGGGAGATGGTGCCGGAGACCGAGCAGCCGTCCACAACGGCGCCGGTGAAGACGTTGGACTCGCCGCTGCCATTGAGGTAGCCCGCAATGCCGCCGACATAGGCCGTGGCCTCATAACTGGTGTAGAACGCAACGTTCCTGAGCGCGACATCGCGCACGACGGCCGTTTTCTCCAGCACGCCGAACAGGCCGATGAAGAGATTATCGCCATCCAGCGCGAGCGGCGCCGATGCCGAGCCGACCGTCAGACCGGAGATCGTGTGGCCCCGGCCGTCGAATGTACCGGCAAAGGCCCAGTCGCTGCCGCCGATGGGCGTCCATGCCGCATCGGAAACGTCGATATCCGCATCGAGCGCGACATACTTGCCCGCGTAGTTGATCTTGTTGTTGAGCGAACCGGCGAACGCGCGCAGCTGATCCGCCGTGCGGATGAGATAGGGGCTGGCCTGCGTGCCGTCGCCGGATGCGAAGATGCCCGTGTCGACCTCGCCGCTGACCCAGACGTCGCCGGTCGGCAGGACGCGGCCGCCGTCAAGCTGCCACTCGCGCAGCGCCACGCCGGTGATGCCGTAGGCTGCGAGGACGGCGTTGACCGCCGGAATGTTGCCGCTGAGCGTGCCGGCAAACGCAGCCGCGGCCATGTCCGCCTTTGTCATGGCAGTAGAGGTCATGGCCATATCCACGCTCTTGAGCGTCGACGAGAAGCCGCGGTCGACCGTGGGCTCGACGATACTGGTATCTTTGAGCGTATCGCCGTCATAGGTCTCGACCTTCAGCACGGCGTCGCTGGCAAAGTAGTTAGTGAGACGGAACGCACCCTGCTCGGGATAGACCGTGTAGCTGCCGCTGCTGTCCTTGGACATGCCGCTCGACGTGATCTCACCGGCGAGCGCGCCGACCCACGTGTGCTTCGTGCCGCCGTTGCCGACCGTCACATCGCCGACGGCATAGGTATTGTACTGCTTGGCCGCCGACATACCGACGATGCCGCCGGCCTGACCGCCGAAGTTTGTGCTCATCGGGGAGCTGGCATAGGCCGTGCCGAAGGCCGCGCAGTTGGCGAGCACGGCATAGTTTCCGGTGTGGCCCGTGATGCCGCCGGCATAGGCCGACTTCGTCCCGCCGAGCGACTCGGCGCGCAGCCCGGCGTCCGTCCAGCAGTTGGTGATGCAGACGCCGATCTGGCTGCGGCCGACAAGGCCGGCCGCCCAGACCATGCCGTTCTGACCGGTTACGTTCACCGAGCCGGTCGCCGAGCAGCTGTCGATGCGCACACCGATGGAGTCATGGCTGCGGCTGCCGCTGTCTTTGGCTGCGGCGTTGACCGTGTCACCGGCCAGAATACCGGCGCGGCACTGGACGGAGTCCGCGGTGCCGGTCAGGTCAATGTCCGCATCCGTCAGGTTCAGATTTTTCACAACAGCCGTATTGCCGAACGTGGAAAACAGGCCGACATTGGTCTCGCTCGCAGCGTCCGCCACCCGGATCTTCAGTCCGGAGACGGTGTGACCGCGGCCGTCGAACGTACCGGCAAAGAGCTTGTCGAGGCAGGTGTCGCTCTTGGCCTCTGCGCCGATGGGATTCCAGTTGTCGACGCCGGAGAGGTCAATGTCCGCGCCGAGCGCCACATACTGACCGGCGTAGGTATTGCCCGCATCGACCAGCGCCGCAAACGCCTGCAGCTGCGCGGCGCTGGAGATCACATAGGGATCCGCCTCCGTGCCGCTGCCGGAGAGCTGCGTGGAGGCCTTCGCCAGCGCATCGTCCACCGCCTCAAGGATGCCGTCACTGCTCAGAGTCGCGCCGGAGACGGCGTCGACGCCGTCCGTGCCGTTGGCGGCGAGGATGCTGTCAAACAGCTTGACCGCCTCCGCCCAGTATTTCGGCGTCTCTTTGTTGGAAATGTTTTCGATCTGTGTGATCTTACCGTCCGCAATCGTCACGGACAGCGTAATATCCCCGTTGCGCCCCGTGCCCGTACCGGTGTACGTGCCGTCGACGCTCGAGGCATCCGCCTTTGCCGCCTGTGCGGGCAGCGCCAGCAGAGAGAATACCATGGCAAAGCAGAGCAGCAGGCTCAGCAGCTTCGGCATGGATCGGGTTGCAGTTTGCTTCATGTTCGTTCAAACACCTTTCCTTTCATGTGAAGATCCCCGGTCGTCTTGCCGCGCGGATGGCACGGATTTTCCGCGTCGGTTAGATGTATCTAATCCTATGACAAAGAAAAAGGACATACCGTCGGCTTGATCTGACGCCGCATCCCAAAAACATGCAATCAGGTTAGTCTCATCTAACTCAAGGTTCAAAAAAACGCGCCGCTGCGCAGCACCTGCACGGCCGGGACACCGTGCGATGTGAAAATTATACCGGGACTGAGCCGCGCTGTCAAGATGCAGTGTCCGGATCGCAGAATTTTTTCTGCCGCCCGGCAGACCGCGTTGACAGACGGGGCGCAAATCCTTTATAATTGCGCAAACATCAGGGAGGTATGCATATGGCCACTTCGGAAGAATATCTCAGCTTCGTCTGCGAACAGATCGCGCGCTTCGGCGCCGTGCGGTACCGGAAAATGTTCGGCGACGCAATGGTCTATCTTGACGACAAGCCGATCCTGCTCGTGTGCGACAATACGGTTTTTGTCAAGTGCCTGCCGGAAACGGCGGCGCTGCTCTCTGACGCCGGGACGGGCACGCCTTATGACGGCGCGCGGCCGCACTACATGCTCGACATCGACAACGCCGCGCTGCTCGACGTGCTCATCCCCGTGCTTGCGGCGTGCACCCCGCTGCCAAAGCCGAGAAAGAAAAAAGCCAAAACCTGACCCAATGCCGCGCAAATGCGCGGCATCTGCTCTTGTGAAAACCGGGGCATCCCAGCGGATGCCCCGGTCTTTCCATGCGTTTGGATTCAGTTTTCCCAGCGGACCTGCTGCGTGTCCGCGAGCGGATACGCCGTGAGCCGCGCGCTGTCGAGGTCGGCTGCGTGGAGCTTCACGCCGGTGATCTGGCGGTTATCATAGGTCGTGTAGTAATAGATGCCCTGATCCGCGTTGCAGCAGCTGGAATAGAGCGTGATCTCAAACTGACCGTCGTCCAGCTCACAGCAGCCGCGCTGCTGCTCCACGCTCGTGAGGATGTGGAAAAACTGGCTGACGTTGGCGTCCTCGGTCCGCTCCGAACGGGCGTTGGCGCGCACGAACGCCGCGCGCACAAAGCGCGAGGGCGATGACAGGTCGCCCGGCAGACCGAGCGCACCCATGCCGCGGCTGTCGAGCGTGACCGGCACGCCGCAGAAATCTGCCGGCGGCTGGCTGGCGCTCAGGCGGGTGTAATTGCGCAGCGCAGCCATCTGCTGCGGAAACGGCGGGTTGTTCGTCAGCACGCCGACCGGATCATCATAAACGTGCAGGCCATCCGCCGTGGCCTCAACCGCGATGCAGCCGCTGCGGTCGGCAACGAGCCAGTGCAGCTGCGCACACGGCAGCTCGGGAGCAAAGGGCGTGCCGTCGATGACCACGCGCGCGAGCGCACTGCGCGCCTCGGCAATGTTGGCGCACGTGCCGAGCAGCCATGGGATGAGCGCGTACTGCGCGACCGAGGCCACGCCCCGCGTCACCGGCGGATACACCGCGTTGCCGACGAAGTTCAGCCCCGCGATGCACAGTCCCTTTTCGTTGACCGCGTCATAATAAAGCGGGTAGTCATCCTGAATATGCGCCATGCCGATCATGGCATGATGCCGGTCGAGCGCGCCGCTGTGCAGGCGGATGGGATAGTTGCGCGGCATGATCGTCACGTGCTCGCCGTAGGAAAATTCGTAGTCAAGGTTGCGGCCAAAATAAAAATCGCCGTTGCAGTAAGTCGCTGCGGTACACATGGTGCAAGACCTCCCTCATTCATTCACCCACTTAGTATATCCGCCGTACCGGTGCGAATGTTGAAGATTTTGAAAAGAACCTGTGTCCAGTCTGTGTCTTTTATGTGCCTGACACTGCCGCGAAAAAAGCCGGCAGCATTTCTTTGCTGCCGGCGAATCTTAATAAGGATTTGATTGTGAACTTCACCACAGCGCCATTTCATGCGCAAAAATAATTACTGTAAAGGCCGCTGCCGCTATCCATGATAAAACACACTGCATAACACCAAGCAAGTGCTTAGAATCAGTAATCAGCAATATAAAATACCAGATAACAACGATCTCACCAAACCATGAATAATCAAGGCAAATGCTCATGATTATAAACTCACCCAAAATTACGACCCACGCCGCCATCTGCACTGCCAACAGCACGCGTTGACTGCGCCGCCGGAAAGCATACTTCACATCCGCTATGGTTTGTCTGGCGTCGCTCGCGATCCAATGCAGACATTTCCGAATCGTTTGCTTCATCTTGCGCTTCCCTTTCATTCGTCCGCGTCGTACTTATAAATTCTCAGGATGGACGTGGTATTATTGAGCCGCTTTCCAAGTGGCTGCGGCAATTTGCTTACCAGCATGCTCAGCAGCTTATCAGAGTATGGAACGATAATCCGTTCGTGCCGGGCAGAACTGCAGATCTGGTTGATCCTGTGCTGATACTTCAGTGGGATTTTTTGCTTGCTGATATAGATCCAGAACTGCTTGGTCGTTCCCACGTCGATGCCCAATTCCCGAATCTCCGGATAAGGGATATAGATCCGCCGTTTGAACGGAGCTTTGAGCAGAACGCCTTCCTGCGTCAGATATAACACCCCAAAATACTGATACGAAAAGTGGAGAATGACTACGTAGAGTAGCAACAATATCACAGAGTAGATAATGACTACTTGAAATGAGTCAGAGTGTATAACTGCATTCGCGCCCTGCGCACACATGACATCCGAGATATCCGAAATGCATGGTTTATATAACACAAAATAAGATACAGTCGTTGTAAAAGCCAAATAGCAAATAACCAGAACACTCAGGCCGGAAAACAAGTGATATTTTGAGATGGAGCTATCTTTCATAAAGTCAACCCCTCCTTATCTTTTTGAAAACAGTAGGTTGTACATCCAGGTCAGCGCATCGGCAGCATGGATTTGCTGTCGATAAATTCAGTTGTACGCGCGCCATCATTATACGCAGCGGTGCACTGCCTGTCAAACGCGTCACAGATATAACTGACGCTGTCGCCATTGCCGTAGGTCATGCAAGACATGGTAATTAAAACGCGGGCGGTGCATCAGCACCGCCCGCTTGCTTTTCCTTTCGCTGGAAGGGAAAGCTAAAAAAACTCACTCCCCCGGCAGACCCAAGACGAGCGCTTTCGCTTCCAGATAATTGCGCGCCCGCTCCGGAACGCAATGCAAAAACTCCTGAAAGATTGTTTCATCACTGTACTGGAAATACTGCACGTGCGTAAAATCGTTCTTATGATACCAGAAGAAATTCTCTTTTTCTTTCTGGGAAAGGACGCGCGTGGAGCAATATACGACCGCTATTGAAGTGCCCCAATTTATCGGGACCTGCACAATTTCAAACTCGATGCAGTCGGTCCACAAAAGCCGGTATGTGTTTTTTCGCCAATAGGTTGTCATGCCTGCTGCATCTACGATATATGCAGCTGAAAATGCACCCTTCAAGACCATGTAGATAGATGCACAAAAGCCTACTACACCTACTATAATAAAAATCACGCCGCAGAAAAAGCCGAAATCATATGGGCGCGAAGGATCATTCGGTACATACTTTGTAAGAATCCATGAAAAAAAAGCAGTCCCGCCCAAGAAGAAAAAACTCATAAATACATAAAGCCCGGTGTAAAAATTAGAAATCTTTCGTTTTTTCATTTCCGCCCCCACCTCCCGGTTATATTGCACGTCTATTACGTCGCAAATAGTAGCTACCGATATTGGATATTTAAAAACAATTCAACCGAATTTCACATCCAACGGAACCGTTTTTCAGCTGAACCAAATGGTCACAGAAATTCATGAGCAAACCGTATTCTGTCCGAACGAAAAAACAGCAGTTGTGCTTGATGTAGTCTCCACCATCGTCCAGCTCCGCAAACACTTCTATCGCGATATGCCCCAGCGCATCTTCTCGAAAGAAGCGAAAAGATACGCACGCTGTAGAAGCGTCTCCCCTCTCTTCGTTTGCCCAAAATCCTTCTCTATTCCCGTTGAGAAATTTCGTAATTTCGGAAATCAACTCATCAATTAAAGAATCTGAGACATATATTTCAGAGGTGGCAGTGATTATGGGAGAGGAACACTCAACTGTCAGTTCAATCACATCATCGTCCTGCCATATTTTCCTGAATATTATATTATCCTTCATTGTAAAACCCTCATTTTCACCACGGCTTAAATTTGAGATCATCACATATTTTCAAGGCTCGATCATAGGCCCGAGAAGCCGCAAAGAGCGCAAAAACAAAACCGCCAAACTGCGAACCCAGCGCAGCGGGCCGCAGTTGAAAAGGAGGAGCAAGGGAACGCAGACGAAAAAATCCGGCAGCTCATTTTGAGCTGCCGGATTTTGAGCGGAGCAGGCTTTGCTCCGACGCCGTGGTGCCGGTGGCCGGACTCGAACCGGCACGCCTTGCGGCACTTGATTTTGAGTCAAGCACGTCTACCAATTCCATCACACCGGCAAATGCGGTCGTTTGATTATACAACAGCCGGGCGCATATTTCAAGTGCAAATCTCGCGCGGCGGCACAAATTGCAGCCGCTCCGGCGGCCGCTCGGCAAACGAGCACACGGCGGCCATGCAGCCGGGGATGCCGTCATACACGCGGCAGAGCGCCCCCGCCTCCGGCGGGACGAGCACCCCGTCTGCACGCCGGAACGGGATCGTGCGCAGGTCGCCCGCGCCCGTGAGCTTGAACCAGCTCTCGCGCAGCGTCCAGAGCTCGAACGGCTGCAGGTCGCCGCAGTCCGCCTGCGCGAGCCGCCGCGCCATCGCCGGATGCAGCGGGCGTACCTGCTCCACATCCGCGCCCACCGGCGCGGCCGACACGGCCACGAGCACCGCCGTGCGCGTGTGGCTGACGGAAAAATGCACCTGCGGGCACGCCGGAAAATACGGCTTGCCGCCCGGCAGCACCGCCGTCTCCGGCAGGGCGATGCCCCAGACCGCGCGCACCGCATACGCCAGCAGCGACACGCCCCATGCGCTGCCGTGCGCCCTCGAGCGCGCAGGGCGCGCCGGCTGCGCGTCCGTGATCTGCGTCCAGAAAAGCTCCATATGACCCACCTCATTTCCTGTGTCACAGAATAACACGATTCGTAATTTTTTGCTACCACAATTGTAAATTGTGTGATATACTGAAATGAATATTTCTGCAAACCTCCTGCTTTCCCGGAAAGCAGACGCCACAAACCGCAAAGGCGTCCCACACACCGCCTTTGGAAAGGAACATGGATACATGAAGAAAATTCTTGTACTTGAGGACGAGCCCAGCATCCGCAGCTTCGTCGTCATCAACCTGCGCCGGTCCGGTTACGAGCCCATCGAGGCGGCCACAGGTGAGCAGGCGCTCGAAAAACTCAAGCAGAATCCGGACACGCTCGTCGCCCTGCTCGACGTGATGCTGCCGGACATCGACGGCTTCGAGGTCTGCCGCCGCATCCGCGCGACCGACTCGAAGATGGGCATCCTCATGCTCAGCGCCAAGAGCCAGGAGATGGACAAGATCACCGGTCTCATGACCGGCGCAGACGACTATGTCACCAAGCCCTTCTCCCCGGCTGAGCTGCTTGCGCGCGTGGACGCGCTCTACCGCCGCATCGGCGGCAGCGAGAACACCGAGGACGTGCTCTCGAGCGGACCGTTCGTGCTGCACCTGCGCTCGCGCACGCTCGATAAAAACAGCGACCACATCCGCCTGACGCAGACGGAGTTTGCGATCATGAAGCTGTTCATGGAAAATCCCGGCCGCGCGCTCTCGCGTGAGGAGATCCTGCACGCCGTCTGGGGCGCGGACTACAACGGCGAGGTCAAGATCGTCGACGTGAACATCCGCCGCCTGCGCATCAAGATCGAGGATGACGCGACCGAGCCCGAGTACATCACGACCGTCTGGGGCTACGGCTACAAGTGGGGCTACTGAGACCATGCAGGACCTCACCCCCACCCCGGCAGCCGAACCCAAGGCAAAGACGCTGTACGCCTTTTTCCGCGGCCTGTTTTCGCGCATGGCCATCGGTCAGTGCGTGCACGCGGCGCTGTGCGTCGCCGTGGGCGCCGCCATCGGGCTGAGCACCGGCCGCACCAGCACCGCGCTCGGCATCGTGCTGGGCGTGCTCGCGGCGGCCGTCGGCGCCACGATCTGCGCGCTGTGGTTTCGCCGGCGCGTGTCGCGCCCGGTCGAGCAGATCACCGAGGTCACACGCGCGATCGCCGGCGGGCGCTACGGCACGGAGCTGCCGGTGCAGCGCGACGATGAGCTCGGCCGCCTTGCGACCGCCATCAACGAGCTGTCACAGGAGATCAGCCGCAGCGAAAAAATGCAGTCGGAGTTCATCTCGTCCATCTCGCATGAGCTGCGCACCCCCCTGACCGCCATCACCGGCTGGAGCGAGACGCTCATGTTCGACACCGCCATTCAGGGCGACTCCCGCCGCGGCATCGCCATCATCGCCAAGGAGGCTGCGCGCCTGACGAGCCTTGTCGAGGAGCTGCTGGAGTTCACCCGCATTCAGGACGGACGCTTCAACCTCAACATGGAGCTGCTCGACATCGAGAGCGAGCTTGAGGACACCATCTTCACCTATCAGGAGCTGCTGCGTCAGGACGGGATGCAGCTCATCTATCACCCGCCCGAGGAGGAGATCCCGCTCGTGCCCGGCGACCCGGAGCGCCTCAAGCAGGTGTTTCTCAACATCCTCGACAATGCGGCAAAATACGCCTGCGACGGCAAAACGATCGAGGTGTCCGTTTTTTCGGACACCGAAGCTGCTACCATACAGTTCAGAGACCACGGCCCCGGCATCCCGGACAGCGAGCTGCCGCACGTGAAGGAAAAGTTCTTCAAGGGCGAAAAACACAAGGCGCGCGGCAGCGGCATCGGTCTTGCCGTGTGCGATGAGATCGTCACCCGCTCCGGCGGCACGCTGACGATCGGCAACGCCCCCGGCGGCGGCACGCTCGTTTCGGTGCGGCTGCCGTTTGCTGCCGAGAGCAGCACCTGATCCCGTTATTCATTTTAACCGAGGTAACCATATGAGCAAAACCAGATCCGCAAAACCCGATACCAATGTCTCCTTCCGCACGTCCATCGGCGGGCAGGCTCTCATCGAGGGCATTCTCATGCGCGGCCCGGAAAAGCAGGCCATCGTCTGCCGCACCGAGGACGGGCTGGTCGAAAAGGTCGACGAGCTGCACCTTGTCAAGGAAAAGCACCCGATCCTCGGCTGGCCGCTCATCCGCGGTGTGGTCGTGTTTCTTGACTCGATGGTCAAGGGCATGCAGGCGCTGACGTATTCCGCCGACCTCCTGCCCGAGGACGAGCAGGAGGAGCCCGGCAAGATCGACCTCTGGATTGAGCGGCATTTCGGCGAGGAAAAGGGCAAGAACATCATCATCGGCACGGCCGTGGTGCTCGGCATCGCGCTGTCGATCGTGCTGTTCATCCTGCTGCCGACGCTGCTCGCCGGTCTGACCAAGAGCTTTATCCAGAGCCCCGTCGTGCGCAACCTCTTCGAGGGACTGCTGCGCATCGTCATCTTCCTGCTGTATCTGTGGGCCGTGTCGCACATGAAGGACGTCGAGCGTATGTTCGCCTACCATGGCGCGGAGCATAAGACCATCTTCTGCTATGAAAAGGGCCTGCCGCTGACGGTCGAGAACGTGCGGCCGCAGTCGCGCTTTCATCCCCGCTGCGGCACGAGCTTTCTGTTCGTCGTCGTCATCATCAGCATTCTCGTGTTCTCGCTCGTGAGCCTGCGCGTCAGCCTGTGGGACAACCCCTGGGTGCGCATCGGCCTGCGGCTGCTGCTGCTGCCGGTCGTCGTGTCCATCAGCTATGAGATCAACCGCTGGGTCGGCCGGCACGACAATCTCTGCTCGCGCATTTTGTCCGCACCGGGCAAGTGGCTGCAGCGCCTGACCACCAATGAGCCGGACGACAGCATGATCGAGTGCGCCATCCGTGCGCTGGAGCTCGTCATCCCGGAGCAGAAGGGCAGCGACACCTGGTAATCGTCAACAAAAGGACTGGAAATAGAGAGATGCCAAAGACCTACAACGATCTGTATCTGGCCACGCGCACGGCGCTCAAGAGCGCCGGTGTGGAGGCCTACGCGCTCGAGGCGCGGCTGCTGGTGGCGTATGCCGTCGGCAAGACGAAGGAGGAGTTCGTGCGCGACCTGCGCCTGTACACCTCCGATGAAAACGAACAGAAGATCCGGGCGCTGCTGCAGCGGCGCATCGCCGGCGAGCCGCTGGCCTACCTGATCGGCGAGTGGGAGTTTCACGGCCTGCCGATCACGGTCACGCCCGACGTGCTCATCCCGCGCATGGACACCGAGGTGCTCGTGGACGCGGCGCTTCAGGTGCTCGTCGGGCGGAAGATGAACGCCCGCATTCTCGACCTCTGCTCCGGCAGCGGCTGCATCGGCTGCGCGCTGGCGCACGAGCTGCCGGCCGCGCGCGTCGTCATGGTGGACATCAGCGACGCGGCGCTCGCCGTGAGCAAGGAAAACCTCCGCCGCAACCGCCAGAACCGCACGATCTGCCTCAAGGCGGACGCGCTCGAAAAGCCGCCGATGAGCATCGGCACATTCGACATCATCGTATCCAACCCGCCCTATGTCGCGAGCATGGATATCCTCACGCTTGACAGCTCCGTGCGCGACTATGAGCCGCTCGGCGCACTCGACGGCGGCGAGGACGGGCTGATGTTCTACCGCGCCATCGTGCAGCACTGGACGCAGATCCTTCGTCCCGGCGGCTGGCTCATGTTCGAGGTCGGCGAGGATCAGGCAGACGCTGTCATGGCGCTGATGAAGGACGCAAAATACACCGATGTGACCGCACTCGAGGACACCGCCGGCATCCGGCGCGTCGTCGTCGGCCGCATCTGATACTTAGAGGTGAAAAATTATGGCTGAAAAGAAAAAATCCGCACCCGTTTCCTCCGGCCCCGTCAAGCCGGAGGATAAGAAGAAAGCACTCGAGACCGCCCTCGCCCAGATCGAAAAGAACTTCGGCAAGGGCGCCATCATGCGCCTCGGCGACGACATCCCCGTGAACGTGGAGGCCATCTCCACCGGGTCGCTGTCGCTCGACCTCGCGCTCGGCATCGGCGGCGTGCCCCGCGGCCGCATCGTCGAGATCTACGGCCCCGAGTCGTCCGGTAAGACGACGCTCGCGCTGCACATCCTCGCCAGCGCCCAGAAGACCGGCGGCGAGGTCGCGTTCATCGACGTGGAGCACGCGCTCGAGCCCGCGTATGCCCGCGCCCTCGGCGTGGACATCGACAGCCTCCTCATCTCCCAGCCGGACACCGGCGAGCAGGCGCTTGAGATCACGGAGCAGCTCGTGCGCTCCGGCGCGCTTGACGTCGTGGTCGTTGACTCCGTGGCGGCGCTGCTGCCGCGCAGCGAGCTCGAGGGTGAGATGGGCGAGTCGTCCGTCGGCGTGATCGCGCGTCTGATGAGCCAGGCGCTGCGCAAGCTCGCCGGCACGGTCAGCCGCACGAACTGCATCGTCGTGTTCATCAACCAGCTGCGTGAGAAGATCGGCGTCATGTACGGCAACCCCGAGACGACGCCCGGCGGCCGCGCGCTGAAGTATTTCTCCAGTGTGCGCATCGACGTGCGCCGCATCGAGACGCTGAAGGTCGGCGGCGAGATGATCGGCAACCGCACGCGCGCCAAGATCGTCAAGAACAAGGTCGCGCCCCCGTTCAAGGAGGCCGAATTCGACATCATCTACGGCGAGGGCATCTCCAAGATCGGCGAGATCGTCGACCTCGGTGTCAAGCTCGACCTCATCGACAAGGCCGGCGCGTGGTACACCTACGGCGACGTGCGCGTGCAGGGACGCGACAGCATGAAGGAATTTCTGCGCGAGCACCCCGACGTCTCGGATCAGATCGAGGCGGAGATCCGCGCCAACGCCCACAAGCTCATGAGCCCGCAGGCCCGCAAGGCCGCCATCGCCTCCGGCCGCGCCGTCGAAGTGGCTGCGGATGACTTTCAGGGCTGATGGCCCGGCTCATCGCACTCAAGCAGACCGCGCCGGAGCGCTTTCTGGCGCGGTTTGATACCGGTGAGGCGCTGCGCACGACGCTCGCCGTCGTGACGGACTATCACCTCAGCTGCGGCAAGGAACTGACGGAGGCCGAGCTCGACACCCTGCGCGCCGCCTCCGCGCGTTCCCGCTGCCGGCAGCGCGCGCTGCGCATCATCGGTACGCGCGCCATGTCGGTCAAGGAGCTGACCGACCGGCTCAAGGAAAAGGGCGAGAGCCCGGAAAACGCAGAAGATGCCGCCGCGTGGCTCGAGCAGATGCACCTGCTCGACGACGCGCAGTACGCCGCCATGTGCGTGCGGCACTACGCCGCCAAGGGCTACGGCGCGGGGCGCATCCGCAGCGAGCTCTACCGCCGCGGCATCCCGCGCGAGTTATGGGACGACGCCATGCAGGAGCTGCCGGAGCAGGACGAACAGATCGACGCCCTGCTGCGCCGCCGCCTGCGCAGCGACACGCCCGACCGCGACGAGCTGCGCCGCGCGTCGGACTATCTGTACCGCCGCGGCTTCGGGCGCGACGAGATCCGCGCGGCCATCGCGCGCTATCAGGATAACTTTGAGGAGTATTGACCTATGCCATATCGAATTTGTCTCATCTCGCTCGGCTGTGCGAAAAATCAGGTCAACAGCGAGCAGATGCTCTACCTGCTCAATCAGGCCGGCCATGACGTGGTCGGCGAGGTGGACGGCTGCGACGTTGCGATCGTCAACACCTGCGGCTTCATCGACACCGCCAAGAGCGAGGCGATCGACCAAATTCTGCAGCTCGCCGAGGTGAAAAAGGCGGGCGGCCTGAAAAAGATCCTCGTGGCCGGCTGTCTCTCGCAGCGGCACAAAAACGACATCCTCGAGAGCCTTCCGGAGGTGGACGGCATGCTCGGCACGGGCAGCTTCGGCGAGATCTGTCAGGCCGTCGAGGACGTGATGCACGACGGCAGGCCCCTGTATTTCGGCGACAAGAGCGGCCCCGTTGAGGAGATTGGCCGCGTGATCACGACCGGACCGGGCTGGGCGTATCTGCGCATCGCCGAGGGGTGCGACAACTGGTGCGCCTTCTGCGCCATCCCCGCCATCCGCGGCCGCTACCGCAGCCGTGCGCTCGATGCCATCGTGCAGGAGGCGAAGGATCTCGCGGCGCTCGGCGTCAAAGAGCTGATCGTCATCGCGCAGGACATCACGCGCTGGGGCACGGATCTCTACGGCAAGCCGAGTCTTGCGCTGCTGCTGCGCGAGCTTGTGAAGGTCGAGGGCATCCGTTGGATCCGCCTGCACTACCTCTACCCCGAGATCATGGACGACGAGCTCATCGACCTCATCGCAAATGAGGACAAGATCGTCAAGTACCTCGACATCCCCATCCAGCACATCAACAACGACATTCTCCGCCGCATGAACCGTCACTGCACCGGTGACGAGATCCGCGCCCTGCTGCAAAAGCTGCGCGCGCGCATCCCGGGCCTTGTGCTGCGCACGAGCCTCATCACGGGGCTCCCCGGCGAGGGCGAGGCGGAATTTGAGCAGCTGTGCGTCTGGCTGCGTGAGGCGCGGCTCGAGCGCGTGGGCGTGTTCCCGTTCTCCCCCGAGGAGGGGACGCCCGCCGCCAAGATGACCGACCGCTGCGGACCCGAGGAGGCGCAGCGCCGTGCCGATCTCATCCTCGAGCTGCAGGCCGGGATCATGGACGACTACAACGCCGCCTGCATCGGGCGGGACATGACCGTGCTCTGCGAGCACACGACCAAGAGCGGCATGTGCTCCGGCCGCACGTATGCCGACTCCCCCGAGATCGACGGTACGGTCTACTTTACCGGCACGGCCAGGCCCGGCGACATGGTCACGGTGCGCATCAGCGGCTGTGACGACGGCGATCTCGCCGGGGAACAAATCCAAGAATGAGGTGCTGACATGACGACTGCTAACAAGATCACCATCTTCCGCGTAGTGCTCATCCCCGTGTTTCTGGTGTTGATGTACCTGCGCTTCCCCGGCCATATGTACTGGGCGTTCGGCGTGTTCGTGCTCGCGAGCCTGAGTGATTTCGTCGACGGCTATATCGCGCGCCACTACAATCAGGTCACGGACTTCGGCAAGTTCATGGATCCGCTGGCGGATAAGCTCCTGGTCGTGTCGGCCATGCTCATGTTTGTCGAGCAGCACCAGATGCCCGCCTGGGCGCTGCTGCTCGTGGTCGCGCGCGAGTTTGCCGTGACCGGTCTGCGGCTCATCGCCGTGGACAACGGCCGCGTCATCGCCGCCGCGTGGTCCGGAAAGATCAAGACCGCCTCGACCATGGTGGCCATCTGCCTGATGCTGCTGTGGAATATTGCCTGGCTCAACACGGTCTGCTGGGTGGTCATCGTCGTGACGACGGTGTACTCCGGCGTGGAATACTTCGTGAAAAACCGCGACGTGTTCCGCAAGGCCGCATAAAATGCAAAAAGCCAGCGGGCTGATGCCCGCCGGCTTTTTGGCTTTCCCCTCAGAACGTGAACGCCTGCAGCGGCTTATCGTAGTCCGCGTGCGCCGTGGAGAACGACTTGCCTTCGACCGTGACGCGCACAGTCTCGCAGTTGAAGTTATCGAGGAAGGTGTTGACCAGACTGCCGAGATACATGCTCTCGCCCGTCGAGCCGCTCTGACGCAGGCCTGCGAGGAACGCCTCGTCCATGTCAATGCTGAGCGCATTGCCATCCTTCGAGATGGCGAGCACCTTGCTGTCCTTCGGCAGCGCGTCGTGCGCGATGAGCTGATCCACAATCGCCTGCGCATATGCGACCGTGACGGCCGCCTCCGTGTCCGTGATGTGCACGGTGTCGTCGCGCAGGTCGCTCGCCTGATCGTTCGGGAAATAGACCTTGCAGGACGTGTCCACGCCGCCGGCGGCGGCCGTCTGCGTCGGCGGGGTCTCCGGCGCGGGGGTCTGCTCCGCCGCGTCCTTCCCGCCGCAGGCGCTCAGCAGCGCCAGCACCAGCACGCACGCCAGCAGGAGTGATAAAGCTCTTTTCATCCGATTGCCTCCTATGCGGCCGCGCGTCTGACCGGCCGCTGTTTCTGCCAGCATCATACCATATCGCCGCAGCGCACGCAACCTTGACATTGCCGGGAGCGTATGCTAAGATAAGTGATGCTATGAACGGAAAGAGTATGCCCGAGACCCGGTCTCAGAGAGGCGCCCGGCTTGCTGTGAGGGTGCTGTCCGGCGGGGCGGAACGTGCGTCCGGGAGCGCGGCGGGAGGAAATGCCTGCCCGAAGGCACCGCGTTACGGTGCAGCGAGTGAAAAACGAGAGTGGAACCGCGAAAAGACTTCGCCTCTCATGCCGGACGGCATGGGGGCGCTTTTTTTATCCCAAATTCGTCTGTCAAAGGAGTCTGAATATGAAACTGTTCAACACCATGTCCATGCAGAAGGAAGAGTTCGTGCCGATCGAGCCCGGCAAGGTGCGCATGTACGCCTGCGGTCCGACGGTGTATAACTTCATCCATGTCGGCAACGCGCGCCCGATCATCATGTTCGACGTGCTGCGCCGCTATCTCGAGTACCGCG
Source organism: uncultured Eubacteriales bacterium (assembly GCA_900543625.1). Taxonomy (GTDB): domain Bacteria; phylum Bacillota; class Clostridia; order Oscillospirales; family Oscillospiraceae; genus CAG-103. The sequence continues at coordinate 81,516 of UQSF01000004.1, read as the reverse complement.
GCTACGAGGTGACGTTCGTGCAGAACTTCACCGACGTGGACGACAAGATCATCAAGCGCGCCAACGAAGAGGGCATCACGAGCGAGGAAGTCGCGAAAAAATACATCGCCGAATACTTCACCGACGCACACGCGCTCGGCGTCCGCGAGGCGACCGTGCACCCGAAGGCCACCGAAAACATCCAGCAGATCATCGACCTCATCACAACGCTCATCGATAAGGGCTACGCCTACGAGGTCAACGGCGACGTGTACTACCGCACGCTGAAATTCAAGGACTACGGCAAGCTCAGCCACCAGCCGATCGAAGATCTGCAGTCCGGCGCGCGCATCGACGTCAACGACATCAAGGAAAACCCGCTCGACTTTGCGCTCTGGAAAGCCGCCAAGCCCGGCGAGCCGTTCTGGGAATCCCCGTGGGGCAAGGGTCGTCCCGGCTGGCACATCGAGTGCTCGGCCATGTCCAACCGCTACCTCGGCAAGACGATCGACATCCACTGCGGCGGCAGCGACCTCGCCTTCCCGCACCATGAGAATGAGATTGCCCAGTCTGAGGCCGCCAATGGCTGCAAGTTCGTCAACTACTGGCTGCATAACGGCTTTATCAACATCGACAACAAGAAGATGAGCAAGTCGCTCGGCAACTTCTTCACCGTGCGCGAGGCGGCCGCCGCCTACGGTTATGACTGCATCCGCATGTTCATGCTCATGAGCCACTACCGCAGCCCGCTCAACTACTCCGGCGAGATCCTCATGCAGGCCAAGGCCGCGCTCGAGCGTCTGCGCACCGCGAAGAACAATCTCGAGTTCTTCATTGCAAACGGCCGCGACGGTGATCTGAGCGAGGCCGATGCCGCCTTCGCCGCCGGACTTGACCAGTACCGCGAGAAGTTCGACGCCGTCATGGACGACGACTTCAACACCGCCGACGCGATCTCCGTCATCTTCGAGATGGTGCGCGAGATCAACGCCGCCGTCTCCCCTGCCTCCGACCCGAGCAAGGCGCTGGCGCAGGCATGCCTCGAGCGCCTGCTCGAGCTGTGCGACGTGCTGGGCATCCCCTTCGGCAGCGACAGCAGCGAAGACCCCGAGGCGAAGGCCATCGAGGAGAAGATCGCCGCACGTCAGGCCGCCCGCAAGGCCAAGAACTGGGCCGAGGCCGACCGCATCCGCGGCGAGCTCAAGGCCGACGGCATCGTACTCGAGGACACCCCGCAGGGCGTCAAGTGGAAGCGCGCATAAGCCCCAATCGAAACCTCTGCAGCCGCCCCGGCCAAACGGCCGGGGCGGTCTTAGCATATGGATACAAAAATCCCCGATTGGAAAACCAATCGGGGATTTTCGTTTTGCAGTTATGGGTAAGGGATGAGAAAACATCAGGGGTGCTGCGGCGTGTCGGCGTCATCGCTCTGCGCTTCATCGGCAGGCGTCTCTTCCGGCGCTGCCGTCTCGTCAGCGGGGGCGCTGTCGTCCGCCGCCGTGTCCGGCGTGGGCTCTGTCTGAGCCTGTGCCGCAGCCGCTGCTGCCTCGGCCTCCGCCTCGGCGGCGCGCTTGGCCTCCTTCGCCTCGTGCGCGGCGGCACGCTTGGCCTGAAGCTTCGTGTGCTCCTCGGCCAGCCACATCCGCCAGCCCCGCTTGCGCAGCGTGGCGGCCTCTTCCTCGGTCATCGTTCCGGCTGCCACCGCCTTTTTCAGCTTGCGGTAGTACAGCAGGCGCAGCACCGTGACGATCACGGCCAGCACGATGAGCACGATGAGGATGTAGAACAGCGCGCTGTGGTGCGACTTGACCACGGCAAACTGCAGGTCCCGCTCCATGGTCTTAAAGACGAGGTAGCTGCCGTCTCGGGTGCTGGACGTGCTCGCCCAGGTGCCGTTCTGGTGGGTGTAGACCGTGTAGTTTGCACCGGTATCCGGCGCGTAGACACGCAGGGAGACAGTGTTGTCCGCGTCGTCGTCAATGGTGTCGTTGAGCACCTCGACGCGGTACTTCATGTACAGCTGCTGGTTGCCGCGCAGCGTCGGCCCCTCGGCATCGGGCGACGTGACGTGCACGTCCGTTGCCGGGTCAAAGACGCCCTCAGCCAGCACGATCGGCGTGCGGCTGTTGTCGGCATACAGATCACCGGCCACGACCGTCGAGACGGCGGTATACTCCGCCTTGACCTCGAGATCGAAGGTCAGATGACTGTAGTCATGCTCCGGCCACGAGCCATAGTTGCCCTCCACCGTCGGGCAGTCGGGGATCTGCGATTCATCGATCGAGCCGCCGTAGGCAAACGTGATCGTCTTGACCGTCTCGCCGTTGGCGGTAAACGTGACGGCAAAGCTGGAGAACTCCGCCGGGATACCGTCGCGCGCCATGAAGGCCTCATAGCTCATGCCCTCGGCCTTGCCGGCGTAGCTGATGCCGTCGATGCCGGCCTCCGTCTCGTGGACGAAGTAGTTATCAGCCGCGCTGCCGTCCTTGTCGATCTCACCGGCGATCGTGCCGACGCAGTTGCCGGAGCCGTTGAGATTGACGAGCGTGTTGCAGCCGCTGACGTTCATGCCGTAGCCCGCAACGCCGCCGATATAGTTGCGGCCGGTCAGCCCGCACTTGGCAAAGCTGTTGCGCACGGAGCCCTTCGACTGGCCGACGACACCGCCGACATAATCGCCTGCCGTGCTCTCGGCCGTGCCGTAGCCCTCGCAGCCGCTGATGACGCCGAGATCGGCATAACCGCAGACCGCGCCGACGCAGTTTTTGCGCGAGGTGGCATTGCCGTAGTTTCTGCTGTCGACCAGCACGCACTTGGTAAAGTACTTGGCCGTAAGCGTAGCGTCCTTGATAATGTTGGAGTCGCTCTCGGGATCGTAGTCATACTCGATGCCCATCGTGCCGGCCACGCCGCCGACATTGACATCGCCGTCGACCTTGCCGTAGTTGTCGCAGTTATAGACCTTGCCGTCGGTCGTGCTCGCGAGCTCCTCCTCCGAGATATCCTGAATAATGTCATCCTTGTCCTTGCTCAGGGAGAGCTCCAGAATGTCGCACAGGCGCATCATGACGACGTTGAACTGGTCGTTGACGGCCTTCATATCGCTGATGATCTGGGCGCTGTAGCTCGCGGTCTCCACGCTCAGGCGCGAGAGCCCTGCCGAGATGCTGCCGAGGTCGTCAAACATCTGCTCCATCGCGGTGCGGTAATCGCTGCTGATGTCGGGCAGGTTGAGCGGATCGTTGCTGGCGAGGTATTTCGTGACCTGATCGAGATAGCTCATGCCGGTCGAGAAGTTGCCGCTGGAGGACTTGAGCGCATCAAACGCATTTTTGAATGCGGCACTCATGTAGTCCAGACGGGTGTTGCCGGTGGAGTCCTCGGTGAGGTAATAGGTGTTGATGATCTTCGTCATCGTCGAGATATCGCCGGAGATCGCGCCGATGGCTCTGGCAGCGTCGCCCGCGCCCTTGAGCATCGCGTCACGCTGCGCCTCATACGTGCCGAGGTTGTCCGGGTTATACTCATACCCGTACTTATCGGACATCTGCTGCCAGTTATCCGGACGGCTGGCAAGCAGATCGTAAGAGCCCGTGCCGTAGGAGTTATCCATGACCTTCATGAGCCATGCGCAGTAGTCCATGGCCGCGTTGAGCTGGTCGGACGAAACGCTCAGATCCTTGGCCGCATCCTTAAATGCCGTCTTGTCGGCCTCTGTCATCTCATCGACGATGTCGAGATAGTCAAAGCCCTTGCTGAAGTAGTTGATCGCCTTGTCGAGCGACACGGCAGCCGTGGAAAACTCCGTGATCGCGGGCGCGAGCATCTTCTCCGCCGTGTTGATGCGGATGAACACCTCGTTGACGGTGGAGACCGTGCTGTCGACATAGTCCGTGGTGCGCTCTGCCACATAGCGCGCGCTCTCCGTAGCGTGCGCGGCGCTGTCGCTGAGCACGCCGAGCGTGGCGGCCAGCGACGCGGTCGCGGAGCCGGTGTGGTTGAGCAGTGTATCCATCAGGCCGTGGAGCGTGTTGAGCTCCTTGGCCATCGCGCCGATCGAGCCGGACTCGACATCGAGCGTGATAAACGGCTCCATCTGGCCGCAGATACCGCCGACGTCCTTACGGCCGGAGGCGGTGCCCCAGTTCGTGCAGCCGGAGACCAGACCGCTCTGGCGGCCGACGATGCCGCCGATGTTGTAGCCGACGTGCTCAAAGCCGACGCCGCCCCAGTTCGTGCAGCCGATGATGACGCCGGACGAGAAGCCGCAGATACCGCCCACGTCCGTGGAGGTGTTGGCCTTCTTCGGGATGTCGTCGTCATCATCGTCGGACGCAGTCGGGAGCGTCAGGGAGTCGAGATCCTCCGCATTGTCCACGGCCTCGCTGGCGCTGACATTCACGCCCGTGGTGTTCGAGCAGTAGGAGATCGTGCCGACGTTCTGCCCGACGATGCCGCCCACATAGTGGTCGCCCTCGACCGAGCCCTCGGTCTTGCAGTTGTAGATCATGCCGCTGCCTTCGTTCGTGCCGGCGATGCCGCCGACATTGTTCTGGCCGGAGATCGTGCCGCTGAACGAGCAGCCGGAGATCGTGCCGTAGTTCGTGCCGACGATGGCGCCGATCTCGTTGAGCGTGCCGGCGGCGTCGATGTTGCCCGTGACCTTCAGATCACGCACCGTGCCGACCGCCTGCACATAGCGGAACAGGCCCATGTGCGACGCATCGCCCGAGAGCTCCAGGCCGCTGACCGTGTGCCCCTGCCCCTCAAACGTACCGCCGAAGGTCGGGATCGGCACAAACTTCGACCCGCTCAGGTCGACGTCACTGTCCAGATACACCGTCTTCCCCTGCGAATACGTGTCGAGCTTGCAGCTTTTGCTCAGCTGCACAAAGTCATCGGCAGAGTAGATGTGGATCTCCTTGGGGTTGGGCTGGGCAGCCGCGCCGCACAGCAGGCACAGCGCCACCACCAGCACCAGCACCAGAAGACGGCGAACGTTATGTTTCTTCATCGGAACCCTCCTCACTGTGCAGCTGCGCCGGCGGTGCAACGTGTGCCGGCAGCTCCTCCATCTGCACATCTCCGATATCGATCGATGCGCTGACCGTACCGTTGACACGGCCATGGATCTCGGCATCGACGTAGCCATTGATATATCCGCGAACGTGTCCGTTGACACGCATGGCCCCATGCAGCTGCTGCGTCGCGGGATGCAGGCCAATTGTAAACGAAGTTTTCTCCACCAGCGAGTCGCCCAGCAGCAGGATCTGCGGCAGCACGCACATGACCAGCACCATCGACAGCAGTGTGCCGCGGCCGAGGCAGACGCCGATGGACGCGACCGTATTCTCCGAGGACAAAAAGCCGATGGACATGCCGGCGGTGGCGAGGATGGTGCCGGAGGTGACGACCGTCGGGAACGCCTGATTGAGCGCCTCGATCATGGCCTCCTTATAGGGCATCTCCTCTTTGAGCCGGAGATACCGGCTCGAGATGACGATGGCGTAGTCGATATTTGCGCCCATCATGATGGCGCTGACGATCAGATACGCCAGAAAATACAGGTTGTTATGCAAGATCGTCGGGAACGAGAAATTGATCCACACACTGCCCTGGATCACGAGGATCAGCAGCAGCGGCAGCGCGACCGACTTAAACGTCAGCAGCAGCACCAGGATGACAAACACGAGCGTGAGAATGCTGATGAGCGTGTTGTCGGTGCTGAAGGCGTCGGAGAAATCCTTGTCCTTTGCTGTCTCGCCGACGAAATAGGACTCATTATAATATTTGCCGACGACGCCCTTAATGACCGTCAGATAATCGTAGGTCTCCTCGCTCTCGACCGGAAGATTGAGATAGAGGATCATGCGCGAATATTTCTCGGAGTGCAGCTGCTTTTCGCCGTCGATCAGGCGGTCGTACATCTCCTCGAGGTCTTTCATGGTCGAGGCCGCAATCTTCGAGCGATAGATATCGCGCTGCTCGTACAGGAACTTGAACATCTCGATCAGCGGCACGGAGCAATTGTCGATGTTGCTCAGATCCACGAGCTGGCCGAGGGCCTTCGTATAGTCGTCGTTCGCGGTACAGTAGGCCGTGTAGAGCGCGCGCGACACGCCGATGTCGATATCCGTGAGCTCGGCAAACTTGCGCGGCGTGAGCGAGTCGGTGACCATATAGCCGTCCTTGGCCTCCTCGTTCGCGAGCGCCTGCACGCGATCCACGCCCTTGAGCTCCTTGAGATCTTCGAGCAGGCTCGCCTCGCTCTCATAGTCCGTGAACGGGAAGATGAGCGCGACCTGGTTCGTCTCGCCGAAGGTGGCGTTGATCTTCTTTTCTGCGATCTTGTAGTCGTTTTGCTTGATGGTGTCGAGCGTGCTGTAGCCGAACACATACGGGCACTTGCTGCTGAGCACGAAGCCCGCGATGATGATGACCAGAAAGATCGGCGGCACGATGTAACGGCTGCGGATCGCAAAGCGGCCGAGCGCATCGATGCGCGGCAGGAACTGCCGGTGGTGTGTCCTGTCGATCCACGGGCTCATGTACATGATCAGCGCCGGCATCAGGAAGAACACCGTCAGCATCAGAAACAGGATCGCCTTGATGAGCACCAGACTCATATCCTCGCCGATCTTGATCTTCATGAACGAGAGCGCAAGCAGACCCGAGATCGTCGTCAGGCTCGAGGCTGAGATCTCCGGAATGGCCAGCGTGAGCGCGCGGATGGTCGCCTCGCGCGGCTCCATACGCTCGCGTTCCTCCGTGTAGTGGTGGCACATGATGATCGCGTAGTCGATGCCGAGACCGAGCTGCAGCACCGCCGCGATGGAGTTCGTGATAAACGAGACCTCGTGGAACCAGTAGTTCGTGCCCTTGTTGACCCAGACGGCCACGGCAAAGGTGATGATCAGCACCGGCACCTCGGCATATGTATGGCTCGTGAGCAAAAGCACCACAAAGATCGAGCACATGAGGATGATGAGCACGATGCGCATCTCCCGCTCGAGGATCTCGCCGGTCGGGTTGCCGATCTCCGTTGTAATATAGGTATCATAGCCGTCGAGCGCAGCGCGGACGTTTTTCACGCCCTGAATGCTGATCTCGTCAAGCTTTTCCCCGTCAAACGTGACCACAAACAGCGCCGAGGCACTGTTGTAGTACTGCGTGTCCTTTTCAAACTCCACGCTCTTGACACCGTCTACCCCGCGCAGCATCTCGGCAAGCTCTTCCGCCTGCGTGAATGTCACGTTGGACACCATGACCTTGGCGTCTCCGTATGTAATGAACTCGCGGTTCATGATCTCCAGGCCCTGACGTGTCTGCGTGGAATCCGGCAGATAGTCGGTCAGCTCGTTGTTGACGTCCGTCTTGCTCGCCGAGAAGATCGACAGCACGCACGCCACGGCAAACAGCACCACAAACAGCCGCCGCTTATCCACGATGAACGCCGCCATGCGTTCCATAAACGATTTCTTCATACCCCAGCCCCTCATCAGACGGCTTCCCCCCGTCCGGAATCTCTCTGCGCGTCCAATCAGAACCGGTTACACAAGTGGTTAAAAAAGAGTAACAAAATAATCTTTTGCATCCTGTTTGGGCATACCTGCGCGAAGTTAACATAAACAATTATGGATTCTTTTGTATCATACGATATCCATAACTCGATGTCAACCGCGAAAACGGGATTTTGCGAGCTTTTGCCAGATTTTTTTCCACACTACTGCCTTTGTGCGCAGGTTTTCCCGGTGTTTTCGCAGCATTTCAAGACAAAAGTAGCAAAATCAACCATGTGATGTTTTCCCGTACACGGTTACGTGGGTAACATATTTCAAATGGATAGTGTTGAAAAAAAGGTAACAAAAATCGACCTGCCGGAGCGAGATCGCGCCCTTTCAGGTCGAATTTTGTAACTTTTTCATGTTCCAAAGATCTTCTCCACGCGGCGGATGTACGCCGGAAGCGCGCCCTCAAAGTCCACGCCGAAGTGACGCGGCGTGTCGCGCCAGAGCGAGCGGCAGATGCTTTCATCCGTGAGCGCGGTGGCTGTCTCGAGCGCATCACTCAGCGGTGCGCCGCGCACGAGCAGCCCGGAAAGCGCGGAGGCGAACACATCGCCCGTGCCGTAAAACAGCCCCGGATGCGCCGGGCGCATGCTCGCATGCATCTCCCCCGTGCGGCAGTCGCAGGCGACGTTGCCGATCACATCCGGCTGCGGGCGCACGCCGGTCACCGTCACAACGCCGGCGCCGAGCGCACCGAGTGCCCGGAACAGCTGCGCGAGATAGGCGTCGCTGTGCGTGCCCGGCTCATACGGCAGCCCCGCCAGCAGCGCCGCCTCCGTGATGTTCGGCGTGATCACGTCCGCCCGCGAGAGCAGGCGGCGAAACGCGGCGCACATCCGGTCATCGATCTGCGAGTAATAGATGCCGTTGTCCGCCATGACCGGGTCGACGATGACGAGCGTGTCGGGCGCTGCGATGCAGTCGATCGTCTGTGCGAGCAGCTCCGCCTGTTCCGGTGAGGCCAGATAGCCGGAGTAGATGCCGTCGATGCGCACGCCCTCGCGCTGCCAGTGGCGCGCGATGGGCAGCATATCATCCGACAGATCGCGAAACGTCCAGCCGGTAAACTCCCCCGTGTGCGTGCTGAGCACGGCCGTCGGGATGCACGCGCACTCGACACCGGTGGCCGAGATGACCGGCAGCGCCACAGTCAGCGAACACTTGCCGAGCCCGGACAGGTCGTGGATGGCGGCGATGCGCTTGAGCGGAGGTAACGTGTTATCCATAAGATGACCTCGGTTCTTTTCAAAATGCGTCATCGGTGTCCCGACAGCAGACGACCCCCGGCACAAACCGGGGGCACGAAATATGTTCGGCCTTCAGACGACGGGAGCGCGCGCAGCTGTGCGTCGATCTCCGCGAGCGATTCCGCCGTCAGCCCCGACTGCGCAAACCCGGCCACCTGCCGCAGCGTCATGGCGGCGGTCATCTGCAGCGCGGGATTTTTCAAGATCTTGGGGAAAAACCGCTCAAGGACCGCGACCGCCTCCGGCGCGGCGAGGAGCGTCTTCATCTTGTCGTCCACAGTGTATGTCACGTTGCTTTCCTCCCTGTCTCCGAATGCCGGAGGACAGAATTCACAAAAAATCTGTGATTTTGTAGTGATTATACACAAATCACGGCCGATTGTCAAATCCGTGTCTCCGGTGGGTGCCGCCGGTGCGTCGTTCCGATCCAGATAGCGCAGGAACTGGCGCGTCGCGGCCGAAACATGCGCCTGACCGGGCAGCGCGAGGGCGATTGACGACATCTGCCGCGCGCTCGGTCTGAGCCGCCGCACGCTGCAGCGCAGACTCAAAGAGGAAAGCACCAGCTTTCAGCAGCAGCTCAACCACACGCGCGAGCTGCTCACCAAAAACTATCTGCGCAACACGACGCACTCGGCCGAGGACATTGCCTATCTGCTCGGCTATCAGGACCTGAACTCGTTCTACCGGGCGTTCAGTCTCTGGACGGGAAAGAGCATCAGCGAGTATAAGGCGAAACTCGCCGACGACGAGGGATAACAAGTCGCCGGCACACAAATGTGTGCCGGCGACTTTTGCTCTCGGCTCTGGGAAACCGTGCTCCGCTCATTGACGCCCGGCGTACCATGGTGTATTCTGAACGTGCGGTGCGCACGCGCACCGTGGAAGGAGGCCACCCATGATCGGTGCACTGACATATGAAGAAGTCCTGCAGGCCACCATGCGGAGCAACTGGATCCACGCGCTGTGGCTGTTTGCGGTTGTCGTGCTGATCTGGGTCTGCACGATCCTCCTTACGCTGTACGGCAATCGGAAGAAAAAACCGAAAGACAAAGATGACAGCTGGCAGGTGTCGGTTTTTCTGCTGGTGCTTGTCGTGATCGGATATGGTATCTGTGTTGGCACATCGGTTCCCAAAGAAAACGCGCGCATCCAGCAGGACATTGACGAACACGCCTATGTCACCGTGCATGGTTCCTATACCCGAAACACAGCCTCCCGCCGCAGCCATACGTCTTTCACCATGACCATTTACACGGACGACGATCCCGAAACGCCGCTGTGTCTGGAGCCGCCCGTGCTGGACGACCCCGATGCTTTTTTCCCGCACGGCACCCACAACGGTACGATCGTCTACGCCAAAAACAGCCGCCTGATCCTGAAGTTCACGCCGGACAATCATCTGGCCCCGTCGTTTTACGTTTGAAAACAGCCCCCCGGACCAATTGGTCCGGGGGGCCGGCTCTTTGCGAATGCTCGCGACGCGCATGGGGAGTGCCCGAGAGGGGATGGGCTTTTCCGCTCGGATTTTCGATCGTCGCCATCGGTGTCTGCAAAAAGAAACACCAGCCAACTGGCTGGTGTTTCTTTTTGGAGGCGCCACCCGGATTTGAACCGGGGGTCAAGGATTTGCAGTCCCATGCCTTACCACTTGGCTATGGCGCCAAAAAATTGGAGCGGGCAACGAGATTCGAACTCGCTACCTCCACCTTGGCAAGGTGGCGCTCTGCCAAATGAGCTATGCCCGCAAAATGGTGCCTCCGGTCGGAATCGAACCAACGACACGGGGATTTTCAGTCCCCTGCTCTACCAACTGAGCTACAGAGGCGTATGAAATTAAAAAAACTGGTGGGAACAACAGGGCTCGAACCTGTGACCCCTTGCTTGTAAGGCAAGTGCTCTCCCGGCTGAGCTATGCTCCCGTTTCGCAGCTTGCTCATTATACAAGACGGGCACACAATTGTCAATAGATTTTCGGTAATTTTTTCGGCAATTGTGCATGTTTGGGGCGGCAGCGCCGCCCCAAACACGGTTCAATCCGTTGCGGCGTCAGGGTTTTCGGCGTCCAGCAGCGTCTGCAGATCTGCCGGCGTAAATGCATATTCCGTGTCGCAAAACTGGCAGTGCACGCGCGTATCCTCGCCCTCGGCGATCATCGCGCGCAGCTCATCCGCTCCGCACTGGCGCAGCGCCTGCTCCACACGCGCACGCGAGCACGCGCAGCGGTAGGACATCGGGTGGCGCAGGACGATCTCGGGCGCAAGATCGCGCATGACCTGCGCGATGATGGCGTCCGCTCCGTCCTCGTCGAGAATGGTCGTGAGCTGGTCCATCATGAAAATGTTGTCCTCCAGCTTTCCGATCAGCTCCTCCGGCGCGCCGGGCATGAGCTGCACGAGAAAGCCGCCGGCCGCCTTGACGCTGTGGTCGGTATCGACGAGCACGCCGAGGCCGCAGGCCGCAGGGATCTGCTCACTCTCGACGAGGTAGGCGGACAGATCCTCCGCGATCTCACCGCTGACGAGCTCCGTGCTGCCGACATACGGCTCGCGCAGGCCGATGTCGCGGCTGACGGTGAGCATGCCGTCCTTGCCGACGGCGCCGCCGACATCGAGCTTTCCGTCCGGGCGCGAGGGCAGGTCGAACGTGGGGTTTGCCGCCATGCCGCGGACGTTGCCGTCGCAGTCCGACACCGCAACGATCGTGCCGAGACCGCCGCCGCCGTTGATGCGCAGCGTGACCGTGCCGTTTTCCTCCTTGAGCAGGTCGCCGAGCATGGACGCGGCGCACAGGCTGCGGCCGAGGGCTGCGATGGCCGTCGGGCTGCAGTGATGAATGGCGTTGGCACGCTGCACCGCATCACGTGCGGTGATGACCGAAATTTTTGCAAAGCCGTCTTTCGAGACGGCGCGGATGATCTCATCCATTATATTCACCTCGAAAAATTATCCAACAGGGTTTGTGCTTTCCATGGTTTCGCTGCCGTATTCCAGACTGCGCATCGCCGTGAGGAACACGCGTCCGGCATCCGCCTGCGGACCGTCGCGCCGGACGGTCACATCGAGAAAACCCGCCTCCGTGAGCAGCCGCGTGAGCAGCTCGGGCGTGTGCGCATACTCAATGTGCTCCTCAGACGCACGCGACCAGAGCTCACCCGCGCGCGTGAACAGATCCATGCCGTAGTGCATGGTCTGCGCCGCCGCGTCAAACTCCGCCCGCCAGAGACACAGGACATCGTCCGTCTCGTCGACGAATGTGCCGCCGTCGAGCGCGCGGAACGACGCCGGGTCGCGGATGTCCAGGATCAGCATCCCGCCCGGACGCACGAACAGGTGCAGCCGGTGCAGCACCTCCGGCAGCTCCTCCGGCGGCAGGTAGTCGATGCCGTCAAGCGAGCAGTAGGCCGCGTCGACCGTGCCGTAGAGATCAAGCTCGGACGCCTCCTGACACAGCAGCAGCGGCGCGACGGCGTCCGGCGGCAGATCTGCATTGTGTGCCTGCGCCTGCATGAGCATATCGGGCGAGCCGTCGGTCGCGATCATCTCATAGCCGCGCGCGGCCATGAGGCGCGTAAGCGTGCCCGTGCCGCAGCAAAAATCCAGCAGGGTATGGCTCTCGCCGCGCCCCTGCTGGAAACACTGCTCATAGAAGTCCGCGAACGCGGCATAATCCACGTCGCGGGTCAGCGCATCGTACCACGCGGCAAGGGCGCCATAGGCGCTCACGCCTGCTCCTCCGAAGCTTTCTCCGCCAGCTCCCTGAGCCGGGCAAACACGATCTCATAGCCGCCGTTGCCATACTGCAGGCTGCGGTTGACGCGGCTAATCGTCGCGCTCGAGGCGCCGGTTTTTTCGAGGATGTCGTTGTAGATCAGGCCGGAGTCGAGATACTGCGCCACCTGATAGCGCTGCTCCATGGCCTGCAGCTCCGTGACCGTGCACAGGTCATCAAAAAACTGCTTGCATTCCTCGACCGTTTTCAGCGTCAGGATGGCACGGTACATGTCATCGCAGCGCGGCTTTTTATGCTGTTTATTCATATGCGCTCCTTGTTTCTCATCTGTTGTATTGCAGGTAGGATCATTTTTTCACGGACACTATTTTACTCTAATTGTTTAAGAAAGTAAAGAGGAAAACTGTCCGGAAATTTCATGCGTCGGTTTGCGGGGGTTTTTCTTGCTTTTAGTCCATAAATACGATATGATATTTCCATGGCAAAGCATTGCCGCACCGCATATTCCCACCACTTGCACAGGAGGTTTTGTCTATGGTCATTGCCGGGATCCCCTTCACCATGCCAGCCGTCTGGATCGGCCTGATCGTGATCTTTCTGGTCATTGAGGGGCTGACCGCCGGTCTCGTCACGATCTGGTTTGCCGTGGGTGCGCTCGCCGCGCTCATTGCCGCCATGTTCCACGCGCCGCTGTGGCTGCAGCTCGTGTGGTTTTTCGTCATCTCGATCGCGGCCTTTGCCGTGACGCGGCCTCTGGTGAAAAAATACGTCAACGGCCGCACACAGCCGACCAACGCCGATATGCTCATCGGGCAGGAATGTCTCGTCACCGAGGACATCGACAATCTGACCGGCCGCGGCGCCGTGACCGTCGGCGGAAAGGTCTGGACCGCGCGCGCACAGGGCGACACCCCCATCGCCGCCGGAACGACCGCCACCGTGCTGCGCATCGAAGGCGTCAAGCTCATCGTCACACCCGTCTGCGTGCGTGCAGACGCAAATGAATAAGGAGGAACTCCCCATGCCATACGTTCTCTACGGAATCATCGTGATCGCGCTCGTCATCCTCGTGCGCAACATCCGCATCGTGCCGCAGGCGCAGGCCTACGTCATCACCCGCCTCGGCGCCTACAAGACCACATGGGGCGTCGGCCTGCACCTGAAGGTCCCGTTCATTGAGTCGGTCGCCAAGCGTCTGTCGCTCAAGGAGCAGGTCGCGGACTTCCCGCCGCAGCCCGTCATCACGAAGGACAACGTCACCATGCAGATCGACACCGTCGTCTACTACCAGATCACCGACCCGAAGCTCTACACCTATGGTATCGAGCAGCCGATCCTCGCGATCGAGAACCTCTCGGCAACGACGCTGCGTAACCTCATCGGCGATCTCGAGCTCGACCAGTGCCTGACCAGCCGCGACATCGTCAACACCAAGATGCGCCAGATCCTCGACGAAGCCACCGACCCGTGGGGCATCAAGGTCAACCGCGTGGAGCTCAAGAACATTCTCCCCCCGAAGGAGATCCAGAACGCGATGGAAAAGCAGATGAAGGCCGAACGCGAACGCCGTGAAGCCATCCTGCGTGCCGAGGGCGAGAAGCGCTCCGCCATCCTGATGGCCGAGGGCGAGAAGGAGTCCGCCGTGCTGCGCGCCGATGCGAAAAAGCAGGAGCAGATCCTCGAGGCGCAGGGCCGCGCCGAGGCCATCCTGACCGTGCAGCGCGCGACCGCAGAGGGCATCCGGCTCATCAATGAGTCCATGCCGTCCGACGCCGTCATCAAGCTCAAGAGCCTTGAGGCCTTCGCCGCCGCCGCAGACGGCCGCGCGACGAAGATCATCATCCCGTCCGAGATCCAGGGCGCTGCCGCGCTGGCAGCCGGTCTGGTCGAGAGCGTCAAGGGCGACGCTCCGAACGCCTGACACACAGCCAAATCAGCACCGACCCCGCGCCGGTTCCGGCGCGGGGTTTTCGCCAAGAAAGAGAGAGAACACACATGAAGCTTCCGTTTTTCAAGAAAAAGAAGGCTGCCGCCGAGCAGCCCGCAGCGCCCGCGAAGCCGGCCGCAGCACGCACGCCGTTCCCGCTCGCCGCGCACCAGGAGGTGGAGATCCCCGCGATCCACATCGACGCGCGCGTGCTCGCCTTCCTGCGCAAGTATGACGCTGCACCCGACCAGCTTGACACGCAGGCACTCACCGACGCCCTGCTCGCCGCGATGCAGCGCGGCCTGCGCGGGGAACCCGGCGGTCTGCCGATGCTGCCGGCCTACCTTGCGCCGGGCAAGCATCTGCCCGACACGGAGGGCAAGCGCGTCGCCGTCGTCGACGCGGGCGGAACGCATTTCCGCGTCGCCACCGTGCGGTATGAATTCGGTCACCCGGTCCTCGAAAACGAGCGCAAGCTGCCCATGCCCGGCACGGACGGCGCGACCGACTGGACGGATTTCATCCGCCTGACCGCCGATGCGCTCGCACCGCTGCTGGCAGACGCCACGCACATCGGCATCTGCTTCAGTTATCCTGCACAGAACACGCCGGAGCTGGACGCGAAGGTGCTCAGCATGACCAAGGAAGTGCAGCTCACCGGCTGGGAGGAGCATCTCGTGGGCGCCGACCTCGCCGAGGAGCTCGCGCGCCGCGGCTGTCCGAAACTGCCCATCGCGGTCGTCAACGACACCCCTGCCACGTACCTGAGCGGTGTGGCCACCATCTCCAACAACTATGCCAACGGCTTCGCCGGTCTCGTCAACGGCACGGGCACGAACACCTGCTGCCTGCTGCCGGTGCGCGCGATCGAAAAGCTTGGCCGCGACGAAGACGGCGCGATGCTCGTAAATCTCGAGTCCGGCTCGTTCACCGAGCTGCCGCAGAGCCGCTTCGATCAGGCGATCGACGCAGCCTCCGCCGCGCCGGGCGCGTACCGCCTCGAAAAGATGACGAGCGGCCGCTACCTCGGCGAGCTCTGCCGCCTCGCGCTCATCGCCGCCGCGGATGACGGCCTGTTCGCCGCCGAAACCGCCGACAAGCTGCGCGCGCTCGGCACGCTCTCCGCCAGCGATGCGGACACCTTCGGCGCAGATCCGGACAGCGGCGCGATCGCCGCCCTGGCAGATGCTGCGGACGCCGACCGCAAGACCGCCGCCATGGTCATTCAGGGTGTGTTCGGCCGTGCGGCCAAGGTGCTCGTCGCAAACGTCGCCGCCATGGTGCTGCTGACCGGCGGCGCACAAAACCGCCACCGTCCCATGGTCGTGGCCGTGGACGGGTCGCTGTTTCGCAATTCGGCGCTTCTGCACCCCGCCGTCAACGAGGAGCTCGACCGCTTCCTCGTCCAGAAGCTGCAGCGTTATTGCGTGTGCAAGCCCATATCCAATGCCTCTGCCGTGGGCGCTGCGGCTGCAGCGCTGCTGCAAGGCTGAGAAGACACACAAAAAGCCGGATGTCACAGACATCCGGCTTTTTTGTACCCAAGTGGTGAGAGCTTTGTAAATGTGGCACGAAATCATGCAGCAAGTGGGGAATTATTGCCGCTCCGTCTCCGGCCAGAACAGCGCGTCGAGCGTGCAGCCCAGCGCCTGACAGATGCAAATGCACAGGCGGATCGTGGGGTTGTAGTCCCCCTTTTCGATGGCGACGATCGTCTGGCGCGACACGCCGACGGCGTCCGCCAGCTGCTGCTGCGACCAGTCGCGCGCGGCGCGGGCCGCCTTGAGTTTCAGATTCTTCATGCGTCCTCCCGGCGGGCGCGCACGGCCGACACGATCGACGCCGCCGTGACCGGCACAAAGGCGATGCCCAGAATGAGGTTCATGCTGCTTGTGCGCGTAAGCAGACCGTTTTCCAGCAGCGGCTCCCCGGCCGCAAAGCGGGCGATCGCCACACCGAGATTGAGCACGGCCACGAACGCAAACAGCACGATCGACGCGACCGGACGCTCATGGATACCGAAATAGGCGTCACTGCGGATGGCCGCGACGGCAAACACGTCGAGCGCGAGCATCATGCCGAGAAAACACGCCGTGTACAGATCACACCAGTGCACCTCAGCGACCGAATCGAGCACCGCCACGACGGCGAGATACCCCAGCAGCGTGAAAAACGCGCTGCTGTATGCCCTGGCGCGCGCGGCGAGCTGCCGCTCGTCAAACTGCGGCGCGTCACCGCTCCGCTCCTTGCGCAGGGAAACAATCACGACCCAAATGACGACCGCAATGGCAACGCCGACGGCAGCACCCAAAAATCCAGTCATGTTGTGCATAGCAGCGCCTCCTTTTCCGTTCAAGCGCAGTGTAGCACTTGCTATTCATAATGTCAAGTATATTTTACTTATAGTCAAATATAAAAGATTTTCAGACGCAAAAAAGAGCACCGGACGGTGCTCTTTTTCAGACTCTGCTTCTGGATGCGTGGAGGTGCACCGGCTCGGCCGGCCGGCTCATTTCAGCGGTTTGTCGCGCTCGGCCCAGAGGTAGTTTGTGCTGCGCCACAGGAAAACCAGCAGCTCGCGCCGGTAGCGCTCAGGGTCGACCTGCGCGGACATGGCGTGCTCCGCGCCGGGGATGACAATGAGCCGCTGCTCGCACCTGCAGGCAGCAAGGTTGCGCTCGCTGTGGTGCAGCGGCACGAAGGTGTCCGCGTCACCGTGGAAAAACAGGATCGGGATATCGAGCGCCGCCATGCCGGGCGTGGTATCGACCGCGTCAAAATCCAGCCCGCTGCGGCGCAGGATGCGCACGCAGGCGCGCGCAAGCGGTCCTTGCAGCCAGCGCGGCGCGTTCGTCGCATGGCGCACGGCGTCCGCAACCTCCAGCCGGAAGCTCGAGTAGCCGCAGTCGGCCACGACGCAGGCAAGCTCGCCGCGCAGCTCCGGAAGCTGTGCGGCCAGCAGCACCGATGCCGCGCCCATGGACACGCCGTAGAGCGCGATGGGCCGCTGCACGCGCGAGTGCTCGCGCACCCAGTGCACCCACTGCGCGATGTCGTAACGCTCAAGCTGGCCGAAGGTGAGGCACTTGCCCTCACTCAGGCCGTGCGCGCGCTCGTCGATCAGCAGCAGGTTGCAGCCGCCGGAGGCATACAGAGCCGGAAACTGCGCGCCGAAGTCATGCTCGGCGCGGCTGTGGTAGCCGTGGCAGAGGATGACGGTCGCGTGGGCATTGGGCACGCGGTAGAGCCGCGCGTGCAGACGCGCACCGTCAAGGCCGGGCGTGAACACATCCTCGTGCGGCCGCTCCTGGATCGCGGCAAGCCCCGCGCGGGCGCGCGCAAGCGCGGCGCTGCCGGGCTCGGAGTCGGCCGTCCAGCCCTGCTTGCGCAGCATATGCTGCTCCCATGCGGCCTGTGCATCCGCTCGCTCCGGCGCGCGGCCGAGCGACCGCGCCAGCATCCGCTGCTCAAAATACCACACGAGCAGCGCCATCAGCACCGCCGCACCCAGCAGACACAGCAGCACGATCCAGACGGACTTCATATCCGCGCCTCCTGCGCCGCGCACAGATCGAGCACGATCTTCTGCGCCATGAGCAGCCCCGCACTTGCGGGCACCCACGGCAGCGAGCCGGGCACGCTCCGCCGGCCCGGCGGCGGGGCGCACAGTGCCTCCGGCGTCATGGCAGGCTCGGGACTGAACACGACCGCGTGGTGCGTGATGCCGGCGCTGCGCAGTTCGCGGCGCATGACGCGCGCGAACGGGCAGCCGCTCGTCTGGCTGATGTCGCAGAGCTCGAAGCGGCTCGCATCCGCCTTGTTGCCCGTGCCGAGCGCCGACACGATGGGGATGCCGCGCGCGTGCGCGGTGCGGATCAGATCCACCTTACAGGACACCAGGTCAATGCAGTCGGCAATGTAATCATACTCCGTGTCGAAAAACCGTTCCCGTGTCGCAGCCTCATAGCGTTCGGCGCGCGCGTCGACGGCAATGCCGGGGTTAATATCGCGCACGCGCGCTGCCATCACCTCCGCCTTTGGCAGGCCGACCGTGGAGTGCAGCGCGCAGCATTGGCGGTTGATGTTGCTCTCGCTGACGGTGTCCTCGTCCACGAGTGTGAGCGCGCCGACGCCGGCGCGCGCCAGCGCTTCGGCGCACCAGCTGCCCACGCCGCCGAGACCGAGCACCGCAACACGGCTGCGGCGCAGATGTGCGAGCGCGTCGCTGCCGAGCAGCATCTCGGAGCGCAGGGTCTGCTCGCTCATAGCGCGCCCTCCCGCTCGAAGGTCACGACAAAGTCCGTGCCGTCGTAGGCCGCCTCCGCGACCTCCCAGCCGGCCTTCTCCTCTGCCTCAAGCGCATCGGCAAGCGCGCGCGCATCGAGCACGGTCGTGTCATAGCGCAGTGTTTTTGTTCCGGTCATGCTGATCCCTCCATAGTGACATTGAAAAAAGAGCCGCCCTGTTCGGACGGCTCCCGGCTTGCTCAGAGAGCAAGCCGTCACCGTCAGGCATTTTGCACAGCAAATATGCCTGACGAATAGAATCTCATTCGAGGCGGGCGCTTCGCCCCCTCGAGCTCCCCCGCTGCTCTGTCAACATGGTGCGTCCGCACTTTGCGATAGACACAGAGCCGCCCGGCGGGCGGCTCTGACGTGTGTCCGATTTATCCCGCGTGTCTGATTTATCCGACGTACTTCATACCGTTGAGCTCGGTAGCGCTCCAGTCGTTGAAGAACGCACTCTCCCACTTCTCGAAGTCCGCCGAGCGCAGCGCCTGATCGGCAAGGTAGTCGCAGTAGCGCTCGCCCTGACCGACGAAATACACCAGGTGGTAGCCGCAGTAGGAATCGCTCTCATTGAAGACCATGCCCACATCGCCCGGCTTGCGCGCGGGGTCGAAGCAGAAGTCATTGAACTCCTGCACCATCTGACCCTTGTAGATGTGCTCATACAGGCCGCCCTTGGTGTTCGAGCCGCTGTCCTGGCTGAAGGAGTTGGCCAGCTGCGCGAAGTCATCCTCGGTCTGGTCGCTCTGCGTCCAGCGCTCATAGACATCGTCGATCGAAGCCTTGGCCTTCTGCTTATCGTCGTCTGAATACGTGCCGTCGTTGTCGCTGTCCTCCGCCTTGATGAGGATGTGGCGGGCGCTGACGGTGTGATAGCTGTTGTCGTCGCGGCTCTGGAAGAGCACGACATAGTAGCCGGTGTTCTCCTGCTCGACAACGGTCACGTTGTTGGCCGTGCGCTCAGCGCTGTAGAGCCACTCGGCATACGGGGCGGAGCTGACGCTCGAGCCCTTGGCGTTGGTGTTGACCGTGACGCTCGGCGTCGTGGTCTTGCCGTCGGCGGCAGTCGTGGCGGGCACGTTCGCCGTCACGGCGGCGGCAAAGCTATCCGCGTCGTGCGTGGCAGCGGCGATCTTGTCGGCCGTGGCCTTGGCAGCTGCCATCGTGGCATCCGTCGTGGCGGTGCTGGTGTTGCCGTCAGCATCCGTCGTCTCCTCGGTCGCTGCCTGCACAAGATAGTACTGGTAGTTAAAGACGTCGTAGCTGTTTTTGTTCTCGGCGTAGTTTTCCGCGATCTGCTCGTCGGTGTAGGTATAGCTGTCGTACTGCTGCTGCGAATACTTCGAGGCGAGCTGGCTGAGCTCCAGCATGTGGCGCGCGACCTTCTTGGTCACGCCGTTGCCGTAGACCGCCTGCAGATACTTGCTGACAGAGCTGTACTTATACTGCTTGGCAGAGAGCTCAATGTAGGAAAACTGCTCATCGACCTCATGCTGATCGTCCTCGTCGAGCGTGATGCCGGCCTTCTTGGCGGCATCGCACAGCGCCGTGACCTGCACGAGGTTCTGCTTGGCAGCGTTCTTAAAATAGTCGTCCCACGTGTCAAACTCCTCGCTGATGGTGCACTTCTGCTCGTCGAGCGGCTTTTTCGTGTCAAAGCCGATGGAGGAGAGGATGCTGCTGTACTGGTTGCAGAACGAGAGGTAGGCCGTGCGGTAGGCATAGTTGACCTCGGCCGAGGAATACTTCACATCGCCGACCTGCAGCGCGGGGCGCGCGGTGTAAAAGAGGCTGGAATTGCCAAGCAGGATCGCAACGACCAGCAGCACGACAATGACCGTGCCGACCGTCCACTTGATCTTGCTCTGCTTGCGCTCTTTGGCCTCCTTCTGAGAGGCGACCTGGCGGCGCTCGGTGCCCAGCACGCGCTCATCGCTGCGGCGCTTTTTGTCTTGGGATGCACTCATTCGTGATTCACCTGATCCTTCGAAAAATGTCTTGCCCGCGAAGAGAACCTCCGCGTGCGGATAAAGATGCATTGATTATAACGCAAACAGCCGTTGGTTTCAAGTTCTTTCTATTTCAGGGCCCGCGTTCGTGCATTTTTTCACCCCGCCCGGCATACAATGGCCGTATGCCGCTCAAACAGGAGGTGACGCACCATGGATCAGGATCTGGATGACTGGATCTTCGGCGGGCAAAGCTCCGCGCCGAGCAACCGCTGATACGAGGCAGCTGCCGCTGTGTGCCGACGGATGCGCACGGCGGTTTTTCCGGCTGCGCGCCGGCGCGCAGCCGGTCGCCAATGCCCCGCGCACACGGGGCGTTGGCACGGGCGCACGGTGGAAATTCGGCGTTTTTACTGAACATCGCTCTGTATTTTTGTTTATTAAAACATTGACAAAGTACGAAGCTGCTGCTATACTGAAGATGCAAAGAGGAAGAGTCGCAACCCCGCAAGGGGCGGCGCTTTTACAATAAAGGTTCAGTGGAAGCCTTGGAGGTGAGTCCGATGTACTGAATCGACCGGAAGCAGACAGGGTTCTGTAATTCCGGAGACGGCACGCAGTGGTGTGAAATCTTGAATGAGCATTTCCCTTCACAGCGGTCGGAGTCCGTGTGCGGCGCCCAGTACCCGTGCGCGGCAAGAAAACTAAAGGAGGTTCTAAGGTGATGGAACCGAACACCGCAGGATAGCCCCTTGTTCTGATGTTGGAACAAGGGGCTATCTTTTATTTGCGCTTCGCGCGAAATAAAAGATAGCCCCATTTTGATACGAGGGGGCTTACCCCCTCGTGCTCCCCGGCTGCTCTGTGAACTTCGCATTCCGGAGCGCTTCTCGGTTTACATAATCACATCGCTTCGCACAGCAGCACGCCGATCGCCACGAGGCAGCCGGCAAACACGCTCAGATCGGCAACGTTCCAGATGATGCGCCGGAAAAACGGGATGACCGCCCGGGGAAGATACACATAGTCCGTGACCGCACCGCGCGCCCAGCGCTCGACGAGGTTTGCCAGCGCACCGCCGAGCATCAGCCCCATGGCGACCTGCAGCACGGCGCTGCTCCGGCGGAAAACGCACACCGCCGTCATCGACGCGAGCACCGCAGCGGACGCTGTCTGGAGCGCTGCGGCCGCCTTCGGCCGGTCGGCAAGCTTGCTGCACAACAGGCCGCGATTATATGCCCGGCGCAGCTGCACGCGCTGCCCGATGCGCAGCGGGAACGTTTCGGGCGGCAGGGCGTTGATCTTCCGGCGGATGACCGCCTCAGCCGCCAGCACCGCCGCCGCCGGCACAATGGTTTTCCACATGGCGCTCCCCTCCTCGGGTCAGAGATGTCTGCGCGCATTGTAGCACAAATGCGCCTGTGTGAAAAGGTTCACAGGAAAAGTTTCCGTTTTGGGGTTTACAGGCGCGGTGGGATGGTGTAAGGTGTTTTCAGAGAAATGTAGTATAGATACGGATCAAGGTCGAGAAATTTTAGTCAAAAAGGAGAACCTGACAACATGGAACTGACGCAAAACCCGTCCGTACTGGAGCTGGTGCGGAAAACTGCCGAACTCACGACCCCGAAAGAGATCGTCTGGATCGACGGCTCGGAGGCCCAGCTCGAATCCCTGAGAAAGATTGCCGTGGAAACCGGCGAGCTCATCAAGCTCAACGAAGAAAAGCTGCCCGGCTGCTATCTCAACCGCAGCGACGTCAACGACGTGGCGCGTGTAGAAGGCCGGACCTTTATCTGCTCGAAGACCCGTGAGGCCGCAGGCCCGACGAACAACTGGATGGATCCGGACGAGATGAAGGCCAAGCTCCACGAGATTTTGCGCTGCGCAATGACCGACCGCACAATGTACGTGATCCCCTACTCGATGGGCGTGATCGGCACGCCGTTTGCCAAGTACGGCATCGAGCTCACCGACTCGATCTATGTCGTGCTGAACATGGCCATCATGACGCGCATCGGCACAAAGGTGCTCGAGGCGCTCGGTGACAGCAGCGATGTGATTCTCGGCGTGCACACCAAGGCCAAGCTCGACCCCGAAAACCGCTACATCGTCCACTTCCCGGAGGAGAACAAGATCGTCTCAGTCAACTCCAATTACGGCGGCAACGTGCTGCAGGGCAAAAAGTGCTTCTCACTGCGCATCGCCTCCGAGCTCGGCCGCCGCGAGGGCTGGCTGGCTGAGCATATGCTCATTCTCGGCATCGAGAACCCGCAGGGTGAGGTGCGCTATGTGACGGGTGCGTTCCCGTCCGCGTGCGGCAAGACGAATCTCGCCATGCTCATCCCGCCCGAGGGCTACCGCAAAAACGGCTGGAAGTGCTGGACCGTCGGCGACGACATTGCCTGGCTGCGTGTCGGACCGGACGGCCGTCTCTGGGCCGTGAACCCGGAAAACGGCTTCTTCGGCGTCGCCCCCGGCACGAGTGAGCGTTCCAACCCGAACGCGCTCGCGTCCACGAGCCGAAACACCATCTTCACCAACGTCGTGCTCAATGAGGACGATATGACCGTCTGGTGGGAGGGCATGACCAAGCAGCCGCCCAAGGGCCACCTGCGCAACTGGAAGGGCGAAGTGTGGGACGGCAGCGACGGTACGCGCGGTGCGCACCCGAACAGCCGCTTCACCGCCCCGGCGGAAAACTGCCCGTGCATCAGCGAGGAGTTTTTCAAGGGCACCGGCGTGCCGATCAGCGCGATCATCTTCGGCGGCCGCCGCGCGAAGACCGCGCCGCTGGTCTACCAGTCCCGCGACTGGGCGCACGGCGTGTTCGTCGGCGCGACGATGGCCTCTGAGACGACGGCCGCTGCGACCGGTGCCGTCGGCGTTGTGCGCCGCGACCCGATGGCCATGCGTCCGTTCTGCGGCTACAACATGGCAGACTACTGGCAGCACTGGCTCGACATGGGCAAGAAGCTGCCGAACGCGCCGAAGATCTTCAATGTCAACTGGTTCCGCACCGATGACAACGGCCGCTTCCTGTGGCCGGGCTTTGGCGACAACCTGCGCGTGCTCGAGTGGATCCTCAAGCGCTGCTTTGATGAGGTGGACGCGGACGAGACGCCCATCGGCTATGAGCCGAAGCCCGAGGATATCAACCTCGACGGCTGCGGCGTGACGGTCGAGACGCTCCGTCAGCTGTTGACGCTCGACGCCGAGAGCTGGCGCGAAAACTGCGCGGGCATCCGCGAGTATTTCGAGCAGTTCGGCGACAAGCTGCCGCACGAGCTGCGTGACGAGCTCGAGGCGCTGGAAAAGGCGTTTTCCGAGTAAAGAGATGCATAAAAAATCCCGCTGTCCCATGGGACAGCGGGATTTTTTTGTGTGCCGCAGCGCGCTGTGATCTCTCTCGATGAGGCCCGGCAGAACGGTCCTCGTTGGAGCTAAAACAGCAGCGACGCCGCGCCATACGTCACAACGGCGACAATGATGCCGGCCGTGACGACGCCGAGCGCGATCGGCGGAAAGGCCTCCCTGACGCGCATCTCCAGCATGGCGGCGATGAGCGAGCCCGTCCACGCGCCGGTGCCCGGCAGCGGAATGGCCACAAAGAGGAACAGGCCCCAGAAGCGCGCACGGCGCACGGTGTCGGACTTTTTGAGCGCACGCTGCTCCATGCGCGTGACAAAAGCATTGAGCCGCTCGCTTTTCGTGCGCAGCCACGCGAAGATCTTGCGGATGAAGAGCACGATGAACGGCACCGGCACGAGGTTGCCGACGATGGACACCGCGATGGCGGCACGGTAATCCAGCCCGTGCGCCACACCGATCGGGATCGCGCCGCGCAGCTCGAGCACTGGCACCATAGAGATGAGGAAGGTCATAAAGAGCTTCCCAAACAGGCTGTTCCAAATCTTCAAATTCGAATCCTCCGAGAAAAGTATCCGGTCGTCAGCGGCGGAAGTGGACGATCTTCCCCGCCCCGTCCATGAGCGGCTTGCGGTTGAGCAGAAGCAGCAGCGCGATGCACACGCCCTGCGCGAGCTTCCAGCCCGGCAGCTGCAGGACGATGAAGAGCGTCTGCACCGTCAGCAAAATGCAGTTTTCCGTGACGCCGACGACGTAAAACCGAAACGGGATGAACTTGCGCGCATCGACCGCACGGATGACAAACACGACAAAATAGCTTGCGCACGTGGCAATGGCCGCGCCCTGCACGCCGAGCTTCGACGGGATGAGCAGGAAGTTGAGCGCGATGTTGAGCACCGCGCCGATCATGGACGTGAAAAACGTGCGTTTGCTGCGCTTTTCGACCATGTAGACACTGCCGAGATAGCTCACGAACGCGGAAAAGACCATGGCCATGCCGAGCACCGGCACATACAGCCATGCGCTGTAATACTGCTCGGTCGTGAGCACATGGATCTCCGGCACGGCAAAGGCGATGATGCACGCGCCGGCGAGGAACATCACCGACTGGAACGAGCACCAGACCTTTGAGAAGAAGCGGATATGCTCGCGCCGGCTGCCCTGCGCTTCGGAGACGGCGGAAAACTGCCACGCCTCCATGAAAATGCTCGACACGAGCGACAAGATCGTCGGCATCTTGTACGACACGGCGTAGATACCGTTGGCGTCCACGCCGAGGTAGGCCGTGACCATATAGCGGTCGGACACGCTCGTGATCCACCAGAACACCGTCGTCGGGATCATGGGGATGCTGTAGGCCAGCATCTCCCGCGCGGCTGCCCAGCCGGGACGCAGCATCAGCTGCCGCCAGAGCCGCTCGCGCACGACCAGAAACAGCGTGCACGCCAGATCCGCCAGCGCGACCGAGAGCACATAGCCCGTGATGCCCATGCGCAGGCCGACGAGGAAGAGGACGTTGAGCCCGATGACGAGCGCGGTATTGACCATGCCCTGCACGGCGAAGAGCGCCGTGTGCCCCTCGGCACGCACGAACTGCGCGCACAGCGCGTGCAGACACGAGCACATCGTGTAGAGCGCGATCAGCCAGAGAAAGCCGTCAAACTGCGGGAAGAGCCCCAGCAGCGGCAAAATGGCCACGAGCAGCAGCGCACCCGCCAGGATCGTATACACGCCGACGGAAAAAATGTTTCGCCGCTGCTCGGTGTGATCCACGGCGAAACGGAACACGCCGTCCGTGATACCGAGGCTGATGAGCGGAAAGAGCAGATTGGCCGTCTGCGTGATGAGATCAGCGGTGCCGTAATCCGCCGGTGTGAGATAGCTCGTGTAAAAGCGCACCATGAAAAACACCAGCAGCTTGCTGCCGAAGGTGCCGAGGCTGATAAGCATGGTGTTGGACACGAGCGTTTTGTATTTGTTGTTCGACATAGGCGTACCCGTGTTTCTGCCCGCGCAAGCAAATATTCTGCCGGTTCGACAGGCGCGAACAGAGATAGTATAGCACAGTCGGGGCAA
Organism: uncultured Eubacteriales bacterium; assembly: GCA_900543625.1. Classification (GTDB taxonomy): domain Bacteria; phylum Bacillota; class Clostridia; order Oscillospirales; family Oscillospiraceae; genus CAG-103. The sequence goes on along the minus strand of UQSF01000004.1, from coordinate 55,383 downwards.
AAGCGGAATTCCTTTTTGCCGTCCGGCATGAAAAAGCGCAAAAACCGCCCGCGCTTCAGCCCGCGCGGGCGGCAGACATCAGTGCGTGTAGTAGGCGAGCGCTGCGCTGTCGGCAACGATCGCGGCGCAGCTTCCGGCGGCGAGCGCCTCAAAACAGGCCTTCGACCCGCCGGTGACGCGCTGGGCGGCGCCGAAGTTTTTCATGAGCTTCTCCTCGCTCGAGAGGGCGGCCATGTACGTCTCGTCCGTGCCGAGCAGGACAGTCGTGCCCTTGAGACTGCTGCCGGTGCGATACTTCGAGTCGCCGCGCACGATGAGCAGAAGCCGGTTTTCCAGATACGGCGCGGTGAGCGTCATCTTCTGTTTTTTCTTGCTGTCCTTGCTGTCGGTCTGCTCAAGCACCATGCCGCCCCATGCACAGTCGACGTTGCCGCTCGAGAGCTCCACATAGGCGTTGCGGTTGGCGATGGACTGATACTGCAGCGTCCAGCCGAGGCGAGCGCAGACCGCCTGCGCCAGCTCCACGTCAAAGCCGCTGTAGCCGTCGCCGTCGGCGTAGCTCATGGGGAAGCGTTCCTCATTGAGCCCCATGATGAACGTGCGCTGCGGAATGTCGCCGAGCGCATCGAGTGCACCGGCATCGCTGTCGAAGGTCGTGTTATCCGTGCCGAACCACTTGAGCGCAAGGCTGTGGATCGTCCCGTCGGCGGCAAGCACCTTGAGCGCGGCGTTGACATACACCGCCGCCTGATCCCCATCGCGAAAGCCGATGCGAAACTGCTCCGTGCTGAGTGTCTTGACCACACGGTAGCTGCCGACGGTCTTGCTGCACGCCGCGCAGCAGCACAGCGTGAGCGCGAGCAGCAGCGCCGCGATCCGTTTGCTGTATTTCAAGGGAAACCCTCCCGAAAGAAGAAATCAAAAAAGCGCATCGAATACCGATGCGCTTTTTATCATACCGAATATCCCCCGGTCATGCAAGAGGGAAAAACTGAATTTTCTCTTACATTTTCGTCACGGACGCTCATTGTAGCGTGCGAGGAACTGCTTCGTGCGCTCCTGCTGCGTGTCGCCGAAGACCGCCTCGGGCGCGCCCTGCTCGACGATGACGCCGCCGTCCATGAAGATGACCTTGTCGGCCACGGCGCGGGCAAAGGCCATCTCGTGCGTGACGATGACCATGGTCATGTGCTCCTCGGCGAGGGCGCGGATGACCTTGAGCACCTCGCCCGTGAGCTCGGGATCGAGCGCGGAGGTCGGCTCGTCGAAAAACAGGATCTCGGGGTTCATCTCGAGTGCGCGCGCGATGGCCACGCGCTGCTGCTGACCGCCGGAGAGCTGGCACGGATAGGCATCGGCCTTGTCGCCGAGGCCCATTTTTTCGAGCGTCCTGCGCGCCGAGGCCTCGACCTCGGCACGGTCGCGCTTCTGGACGCAGACAGGTGCATCCATGACGTTTTTGAGCACCGAGTAGTGCGGGAAGAGATTGAACTGCTGGAAAACGAGTCCGAAATAGTTGCGGATCTGCTTGAGCTCCGCCTTGTCGGCGTAGACGGCGGTGCCGTCATCGCCGGTGCGCGCGGCGTAATGCCCGTCAAAGCAGACCTCGCCGGAGTCGATGCGCTCGAGCAGCGTGGCGCAGCGCAGCAGCGTGGATTTGCCGCTGCCGCTCGGGCCGATGATGGCCACGACCTCTCCCTTCTCGACGCTCAGACTGATATCCTGCAGGACCTGCAGTTCGCCGTTATTAAAGGACTTTTTGACGTGATTGAGTTCCAATACGCTCATGACAGCACCTCCTTACTTATAGTAGTCCATGCGCTTTTCGATCTTGCCCATGACAAAATCGACGATGGCGTTAAAGACGAAATAGAACACGCCCGCCACGAGAAACGGCGTGAAGCTCGTCTGCGAGTTTGCGATCTGCTTGCCGATGGTGAACATCTCCTGATACGAGACCGTGAAGGCCATGGAGGTGTCCTTGACGAGCGTGACGACCTCATTGGTGACGCTGGGCATGACGCGCTTGACGACCTGTGGCAGGATGATGCGCAAAAACGTCTGCGCCTTGGTATAGCCGAGGACGTTTGCCGCCTCATACTGTCCCGCCGGGATCGACTCGATGCCGCCGCGGTAGATCTCCGAGAAATAGGCCGCATAGTTGATGGCAAACGCGATGACCACGGGGATGAGCTTATTTTTCGACACCGCCGTACCGAAAAGATAGTACGGGCCGTAGGTCACGGCGATCAGCTGCAGCATCAGCGGCGTGCCGCGCAGCACGGCGACCACAAAGCGGGTCACGCTCGAAATGACCTTGCTCTTGCTCATGCGCAGGAAAGTGATGATCATGCCCAGCGGCAGGGAGAACAGAAGGGTCAGAAAGAAAATGGCGCAGGTCTTGCCGAGGCCCTCGCTCATCTTCGCGATGATAGTAAGTAATGTCATGTCGTTCCTCTATGATACGCGCACGCTCCCGGAGGCCGCGAAAGCCTCCGGGAGATGTGCCTGGATTTCACACTTATTTATTCAGGTAGGTCAGGTTGTTGACGATGTCGGGGTACTTCGCGGCGATCTTGGCATAGGTGCCGTTATCGACCAGCTGCTGCACCGCGTCCTCGATGGTGCTGCACAGCTCCTGATCACCGGAACGGAAGGCAATGCCGTACTGCTCCGCGCCCAGCTCCTCGCTGAGAATGGTGAAGCCGCTGTTCTTCTGCGCATAGTCGGTGGCGACCGGCTTGTCGACGATCACGGCGTCAACGGCGCCGCCGCCCAGCTCGGTGAAGCACTTGAGGAAGCTGTCGCAGGTGGTGAGCTTGCCGAAGGTCTTGGCCAGATCCTCAAGATCGCCGCCCTCGGTCAGCAGGGACTCGCCGGAGGTGCCGAGCTGCACAGCCACATTCTTGCCGGCCAGATCGGCGGAGGACTTGATGTCGCTGCCCTCTTTGACCATGATGACCTGCGAGTTGTCATAGTAGGGGGTGGAGAGCACATAGCCGGCGTCCTTCATGCTGTCGAGAATGGTCATGCCCGACCAGACGCAGTCACACTCCTTGGAATCGAGCTGCACGAGCTTCTGATCCCAGTTGACACCGAACACCTGCAGATCCCAGCCGAGCAGGTCGCAGACCGCCTGGCAGATCTCCACGTCAAAGCCGGTGAACTTGCCGTCGTCGCCCAGATAGCTGAACGGGGGATACTCGGGATCGACGCCCATGATGAACGTCTTCTTATCGCCGGCCGTATCCTTGCTTTCGCCCTTGCCGCAGGCGCACAGCGCCAGGCACATTGCCAGCGCCAGCACCAGCGCGAGCACTTTGGTCATCTTTTTCATGTCGGTTCTCCTTCATATCTCAAATTTTTGTTTTGCTTGTTAGCACGCTGTTATATTACCACATTAGCACGATAAAGCAAGACTTTTTTCGCATTTTGCTGTGCAGATACTGCACAACCGTTTTCTGCCGCTCAGCCGCCGTTTTCAGCCGGCCTCGTCTTGCAATCCGGGCGTAAAACAGGTAAAATAAAAAGTTGTTGTTATTCTAATAGGAATCCGGAGGGATCTCGTCATGCGTTATGACGCCGGAAGCTGTGACGTCGCCGTCGTCGGTGCGGGGCACGCGGGCATTGAGGCCGCGCTGGCCGCCGCCCGGCTCGGGCTGGACACCGTCTGCTTTACCATCAATATGGATGCCATCGGCAACATGCCCTGCAACCCCGCCATCGGCGGCACGGGCAAAGGACATCTTGTGCGCGAGCTCGACGCGCTCGGCGGCGAGATGGCGCGCGCGGCCGATCAGGCCTGCATCCAGTACCGGATGCTCAACCGCGGCAAGGGCCCGGCCGTGCACTCACTGCGTGCGCAGGCCGACCGGCGCAAGTATCAGGCCGTGATGAAGCACACGCTCGAGCTGCAGCCAAACCTGCGCGTCAAGCAGGCGGAGGTCGTAGCCGTCGAGACGGAGAACGGCCGCGTCAGCGCCGTCGTGACGGCAAACGGCGCCGTCTACCGCTGCCGCGCCGCCGTGCTCGCGACGGGCACGTATCTGCACGGGCGCACGATCGTGGGCGATGTGCTGCGCGATTCCGGCCCCGACGGGCTGGCGGCCGCCGGGCCGCTCGCCGAATGCTGCAGGGCGCTGGGGCTGCGCATGCGCCGCTTCAAGACCGGCACGCCGCCGCGCGTGAATGCGCGCACGGTCGACTTTTCGCACATGGAGCTGCAGCCGGGTGACGCGCAAATCGAGCCGTTCTCGTTTTCCACCACGCACCCGGTCGAAAACAAGGCCGTGTGCTACCTGACCTATACCAACGAGCGCACGCATGCCATCATCCGCGCAAACCTTGACCGCAGCCCGATCTACTCCGGCGTGATCGAGGGCGTCGGACCGCGCTACTGCCCGTCGATCGAGACGAAGATCATGACCTTCCCCGACAAGCCGCGCCACCAGCTGTTCATCGAACCGATGGGGCTCGACACGGAGGAGCTCTACATTCAGGGCTTCTCCTCCTCCCTGCCGGAGGATGTGCAGATCGAGATGCTGCACACGCTGCCGGGACTCGAGCACGCGGAGATGACCCGCTGCGCCTATGCGATCGAATATGACTGCGTCGACCCGACGGAGCTGCTGCCGACGCTGGAGGCCAAGAAAGTGCCCGGTCTCTACGGGGCGGGGCAGTTCAACGGCTCGTCCGGCTATGAGGAGGCGGCGGTGCAGGGCTTTGTTGCGGGCGTGAACGCAGCGCTCAAGCTGCTCGGGCGCGCGCCGATGATCCTCCGCCGCTCAGACGGGTACATCGGCACGCTCGTGGACGATCTCGTGACCAAGGGCACGAACGAGCCGTACCGCATCATGACCTCCCGCTCGGAATACCGCCTACTGCACCGGCAGGATAACGCCGACGAGCGCCTGAGCGCCATCGGCCACCGGATCGGGCTGGTGTCGGATGAACGCTTTGCCGCCGTGCAGGAAAAATACCGGCTGGTGGACGCCGAGTGCGCCCGGCTGGAGAAAACGCACCTCGCGCCGACCCCCGCGCTCGCCGCAATGCTCACCGCGCGCGGCACTGCACCGACAAGCTCGGGCGTGAGTCTTGCCGACCTCCTGCGCCGGCCGCAGATCACCTATGCCGACCTTGCGCCCTTCGATCCCGCGCGGCCGGAGCTGCCGCACGTCGTGACCGAGCAGGCGGAGATCCGGCTCAAATACGCGGGCTACATCCAGCGCCAGCTGCGGCAGGTGGCGGAGTTCACCCGGCTCGAGGAGCGGCTGCTGCCGCAAGATCTCGACTATCGTGAGGTATCCTGTCTGCGGCTCGAGGCGCGGCAGAAGCTCAACGACATCCGCCCCGCGAGCCTCGGTCAGGCCAGCCGCATCTCCGGTGTCTCCCCCGCCGACATCGCGACGCTCATGGTCTATCTCGAAAGCCGCGAGGGGCAGAAATAAGATAAGTGCCGTTCCCGGACGCTCATTGTGTCCGGGAACTTTTTGCGCCCGAAACCATCTTACCCCTTGACAGACGCAGCGCCGCATGGTAACCTAACTGTACCGACACGGTTAATACAGTTAATACGCTACGAAAGGTGGTGCTGCACTACGATCTCGATCAATTACCGCGATCCCCGGCCAATCTACGAACAGTTACGCGACGGGCTGCGCCGGCTGATCGTGTCCGGCACGCTGCCGCTGGGCGAGAAGCTGCCCTCGGTGCGTGAGCTGTCGACACAGCTGACCATCAACCCTAACACGATCCAGCGCGCCTACCGCGAGCTGGAGACGGAGGGTTACATCTGCTCCGTCGCCGGGCGCGGCAGCTACGTCTGCGTCCAGATCCCGGATGATCCCGCGCGGCAGGACGCGCTGCTGCAGCAATTTGACGCAGCCGTGCAGGAGCTGCTGTACCTCGGCATGCGCAGTGAGGAGCTGCGCCGCCGCATTCCGGAAGGAGGAACGAACCATGATTGAAGTCAGAGACGTTGTCAAGACGTTTGACGGTTTCCGCGCGCTCGACGGCGTGACCATGACCGTGCCGCGCGGCGCGGTGTACGGTCTCGTCGGGCCGAACGGCGCGGGCAAATCCACGCTCATCCGCCACCTGACGGGCATCTATCGCCCGGACAGCGGCACGATCGACATCGACGGTCAGCCCGTGTACGAAAACCCGGCCGTCAAGGCGCGCATCGCCTACATCCCGGACGACGTGTTCTATTTCCCGCAGGCGACGATCCCGGACATGATGCGCTACTACCGCGGCATCTACCCGAAGTTCGACACCGCGCGCTATCAGAAGCTCGGCGAGGTGTTTCAGCTCGATCCCAAGCGTCAGATCCGCCGCCTGTCCAAGGGTATGCAGAAGCAGGCCGCGTTCTGGCTGGCGATGTGCCTGCGGCCGGATGTGCTCGTGCTCGACGAGCCGGTTGACGGGCTCGACCCCGTCATGCGCCGTCAGGTCTGGAATCTTGTGCTGGCCGACGTGGCCGAAAACGGCACGACCGTGCTCATCTCGTCGCACAACCTGCGCGAGCTTGAGGACGTGTGCGACCATGTGGGCATCATGAACGGCGGCAAGGTCCTGCTCGAGCACCCGCTCGCAGAGCTGCAGGCCAACATCGTCAAGGTGTTCGTCGCCCTGCCGGACGAGGCGCAGCTGCCCGAGGGGCTCGACATCCTGCACCGCAGCGCGCAGGGACACCTGCACACGCTGATCGTGCACGGCGACGCCGCCGAGGTCATGAACCGGCTCTCGACCGCGCAGCCGCAGTATCTCGACGTCGTGCCGCTGACGCTCGAGGAGATCTTTATTTATGAACTGGGAGGTGCAGACTATGCCGTCAAAGACATCCTTCTGTAACGGGACGGAATTTCGCAAGTGCCTGTCGCGCTGGTGGCCGCTGTGGATCATCTACGGCGTCATTCTGTTTATCCTGCTGCCGGGTGTGCTGCTCAACGCGCGCTCGACGATACCGTATGTGTCGACCGAGCAGATCAGCTACCTCTCGAACGTCATTCTCTCCGAGACGCAGATGTTGCTGCCGCTGACAGCGTTTTGCGCGGGTCTGCTCGCGGCCGCTGCCATGTTCGGCTACCTGTACACGCCGCGCAGCGCGGGGCTGGCAGCGTCGCTGCCCATAAAGCGCGGGTGTATGTTCCGCACGCATCTGCTGGCGGGCCTTGTGATGCTGCTGTCAGCCGAGGCCGTGATCTTCGGCCTCGCCGTGCTCATCGAGGCGACGCGTTTCGAACTCGTCATCGAGCCGCTGCTCATCTGGCTGGGCATACTCGCGCTCGAGACGGTCGTATTCTACGGCATCGCCGTGCTGTGCGCCATGTTCACCGGCCACGTGGTCATGCTGCCGTGCCTGTACCTGCTCGTGAACTTCATCGCCGTGGGCTTCCAGCTGCTCGTCGAGGCCGTGCTCTACACGTTCGTGTACGGCATGTCGGGTATGGCGGATCTGCCGGTCGACTGGCTCTCCCCGCTGGTGCTGTTCATGCGGCGCACAAGTGTCGGTCACGCCGATCTGGTGCGCCCGATCAGCGGCACGGAGGCGGAGGTCGCCATTGCCAACTTCTCCGGCTGGATATATCCGCTCGTCTGGGCGGCGTTCGCGCTGCTGCTGCTCGTGTGCGCGGGTCAGCTCTACCGGCGCCGCCGTATGGAGAGCGCGGGCGACACCGTCGCCATCCCGGTGCTCAAGCCGGTGCTGAAGTATATCGTGGCGCTCTTCGCCGGGCTGGCGCTGCCGGTCGGCGTGTACGGCATGCTGCTCAACGTGCCGGCCTACCGGGCACATCTGGCGCCGTTCCTGCTGCTGGCAGTCCTCGGCGCAGCGCTCGGCTTTGTCATCAGCGAGATGGTCATCCGCAAGACCCTGCGCATCCCGCGCACGGTCTGGCGCGGCTGCGCGGTCACAGCGGCCGTGTGCTGTCTCGTCGTGGTCGGCGCAAAGTGTGACCTCTCGGGCTATGCCCGCCGCATCCCGGATGCCGCGCAGGTCAAAAGCGCGCGCATCATCTGCAACGGCTACAACTCCACGCTCACCGAGGCGGAGAACATTCAGGCCGTGGAGGACATCCACCGCGCCGTCGTGACGGAGCGCGAAAAGATCACGGACGACACCAGCATCACCAGTCTGCAGCTGACCTACAAGCTCTCGAACGGCAAGGTGCTGATGCGCGAATACACGCTCCCCGACACGAGCGCACGCCTGGCGCAGATCGAGCAGGTGCTCAACTGCGACGAAGCGCGCGCCACGCGCAACACGCCGGCGCTGCCAATGACGCTCGAGCACCTCACCTACGCCAACATCGGCTATGAGACCGAAAGCGGCGACTATCTGTACATGGAGCTGACGGCCGAGCAGGCGCTCGACCTGTATGAAAACGCCATCGTGCCCGACTGCGCGGACGGCACCATGGGCCGCGCTTGGCTGACCGACAGCGGCACGCGGCAGAGCACGGCCTACGCCGTGACCATCGGCTATCAGCTCAGTCAATATGACCCGGCAACGGGCGATACGACCTACGCCAATGTCAACTACACCCCGCTGACCGATTCCACGCGCACGCTCGCGTGGCTGCGCGCGCACGACATCAAGCCGCTGCTCGAGGGTGACTCGATCAAGTACGGCGGCGAGCCTGATACGCAGCCGGCCACCAACACCTATGAAACGGCTGACAGCAGCATCGGCCGGTAACATCCGCACAAACAACATCCGCCGCCCGCACAGGATCTGTGCGGGCGGTTTTTTGCCGCGCGTTCATAAATCAGACGCAGTGTTCACAAATGCTTTCTGGAATATTCGAAAAATCTTCGCCCTTTGTTCATGCGTGTGTTACAAATATCGACTACGATATAGACACTTCAAAAACAACACAGCCGGGAGGCAAACAACATGAACGACGCTTCCAATATCCCTGAAAACGAACAGCCGGAAGGCATCCCCACAGCATCGGATGCAGCCCAAGAGGCGGACGCGAACACATCCGCGCAGGCACAGGCCTCCGCAGACGACAACGCCGCCGCGGCGCGCACCTGCCCGCAGTGCGGTGCGGTGCTCAAGCCTGGCGCAAGCTTCTGCGCCAACTGCGGCGCTCCGGTGGACGACAGTGACGACGTGACCTACCACATCGTCCGCCCAGAGGCCGAGCGCAGCTATGCCGACGCGAACTTCCAGCCCAGTGACGACGCGGCCAACACCCCGCCGCGCTACTACACGCCGGACGCCGACGCATGGGCGGAAAAGCCCAAACGCAAGCGCCGCGCCCGTAGGCCCAGGACCGCGCGCACGCCCGAACAGAAGCGTCTCATCACGCGCATCGCGTGCCTGTGCCTCGTGTGTGCACTGCTGGGCGGGCTCGGCGGCGGCGCAGTCGCGGGGCTCATCAACCGCTCCGGCAAGAGCGCGGGAAGCTCCGCCTCCGCTTCGAGCGGCACACTCGTGACGCAGCCGGTCAGCTCCGACCCGAGCTCCGCCTCGGCCATCTACAGCCAGGCATGCAAGCAGGTCGTCGCCATCACGACCGAAGTGACCTACACCAACTACTTCGGCCAGACGAGCTCGCAGGCGAGCTGCGGCAGCGGCTTCTTCATCACGGAGGACGGCTACGTGCTCACAAACTACCACGTCATCTCCACCGCGCACCAGTACGGCTACGCCGTATCCGTGCTCACCTACGACGGCACGACCTATCAGGCGACCATCGTCGGCGTGGACGAGGACAATGACATCGCCCTGCTCAAGGTCGACGCCGCCGGCGTGACGCCCGTCACCTTCGGCGACAGCGACAGTATGTCCGTCGGCGACACGGTCTACGCCGTCGGCAACCCGCTCGGCGAGCTGGAGTTCACCATGACGAGCGGCATGATCAGCGCGCTCGACCGCACGATCACCACCTCCGACGGCACCGACAGCGGCATCAACATGTTCCAGATCGACGCCGCCGTCAACGCCGGCAACTCCGGCGGTCCGGTGTACAACACCTCCGGTCAGGTCATCGGCATCGTGACCGCGAAATACAGCTCCTCCGGCGTGGAGGGTCTGGGCTTCGCCATCCCGGTCAATGACGCTGTGGCCATTGCAAACGATCTCATGAAAAACGGCACCGTGACCGACCGCGCCCAACTCGGCATCACGCTGCAGACCATTCCGGACAGTGCCGCGCAGTACTACAACATGCCGGACGGCGCGTATGTCAACGCCGTCAACAGCGGCAGCTGCGCCGAGAAGGCCGGCCTGAAGGCGGGCGACATTATCACCGCCATCGACGACGCGGCTGTCTCCTCCGGCGATGCGCTGCGCAGTGCGCTGCGCGGGTACTCCGCCGGTGAGAGCGCCACGCTGACCGTCTCGCGCAGCGGCGAGACGCTGAAGCTGACCGTCACCTTTGACCGCGCCAGCGACAGCACGAAATAATTTGCTTCTCCTCAACTCCGGCGGCGGGTGACCGCCCCGCCGCCGAGCGTTTTATGCATCCTCTCTTTTTCTTTCTCCATCTTCTTTTCCCCCCCCAGCGGAAAAGCGCCGCGCAGAGCGATCTGCACGGCGCTTTTTCCATGTCCGGGCGCAGGACTGCACGGTGACCGCCGCCGCAGCGCACGGCACAACAAAAACCGGCAGCCAGAAGGCTGCCGGTTGCGGTTGTTTTGTTGGGTTGCAAGCTTACGCTGCTGCGATCAGTTGAACCAGCCCAGACCGAAGAACGTGCTGATCTGCACAAGCAGGATGAAGAACATGATCACGGGGCAGAGATACTTGATGCAGAAGGTGTAGAAGCCGTGGATCTTGCCGTTGTAGCCGCTGTCGATCTCGCCGTACAGGGATTTCGGCTTGATCTCCCAGCCGACCATGATGGACATGAGCATGGCGCCGAGCGGCATGGCGATGCCTTCGGAGATCATATCCATGAAGTCGAGCCAGTCAGCGCACCAGTCAGCCTTGGAGTTGATGTGGAACAGATCCTTCGGCGCGATGCCGTTGGAGCCGAGGCCGTCAACCGCGACGAGGCAGGCCAGCAGGGTGATGGCGAGGCAGACGACGGCGAGCACCTTGTTGCGGTCACGCTCGTGACCCTTGGCGCTGGCGTGGTCGATGAAGGTGACGGAGACCGCCTCGATCAGGGAGATGGCGGAGGAGATGGCCGCGATCAGAACGAGGGCGTAGAAGATCAGGCCGAAGATGCCGCCGATGGTGCCCATGTCATGGAACACGTCCTGCAGCGTGGCGAACAGGAGGTTCGGGCCGCCGAGCTTGATCTCGGAGACGGCCATGCCCTTGGCGATGCCGTTGGCGACGGCCGCCGGGATAACGGCGAGACCGGCCATGATGGCAACCATGGTATCGGAGATAACGATGATAACGGAGTTTTTCGGAAGGTTCTCATTCTTGCCGAGGTAGGAGCCGTAGGTGATCATGGCGCCCATGGCAAGAGACAGGGAGAAGAACATCTGACCGCCGGCCGTTGCGAGAACTTCCATAAAGCCGGGCGCCTTGTCAAAGAAGCCCGCCTTCAGAGCGTAGCCGGGGACGAACATGTACTTGAGGCCGACGTCCGCATTCGGAAGCGTCCAGGCACGGATGATGACGATGACGAGCATGACGAACAGGGCGGGCATGCCGATCGTGTTGAACTTCTCAATGCCGCCGCCGACACCGCCGCGGTTGATGAGATAGCAGATGGCCATGAACAGAACCATGCAGCCGATGCTGGCCCACGGGTTGGTGAGCAGGGCCCCGAAGGAGCTGCTGTCCGGCATGCCGCTGAACATGCCGACGACGTTGATGACCATGTAATAGATGCAGTAGCCGCCGAGGACCGAGTAGAAGGTCATGATCAGGAACGGGGCGATGATGGCCAGCCAGCCGATCCACTTGAACTTCTTCGAGACCTTCTTGTAGGCGTTGACCGGGCCGAAGCCGGTGCTGCGGCCGATCGCCAGCTCAGAGAGCATGATCGCGAAGCCGACAAATGCCGCCAGAGCCAGGTAAACGATCAGGAAAGTGAAGCCGCCGCATCTGCCCATCTTGTACGGGAAGCCCCAGATGTTGCCGAGGCCGACGGCGGAACCGATGGCAGAGAGCAGAAAGCCGATTGTACTGCCAAATGAACCACGTTTGTTTTCGTCCATTGTTTTTCCTCCAATTTCAAATTGCTTTTCCCCGGAACTCCCCCCCAATAGCGCCGGACGATAACCGCTTCGTCCGGGCATCCATAACCGCAAGTGGGAAATTCTCGATGAACTTATTGCTAATTTACACTAAAAACCCGAAATTCGCAACCGTTTTTCGTGAATTTCGTTCACAAACTGTTCATTTTAGACGATGCCATAGATTGGGCCAGCCGAACGTGACCACTTTTTAGATATTCTGACGGCGTCACGAAAATGGCAACTCCCATTATTTTGATATTCTGTTTTCGAATGGGTAACTTTACTGAAATATATTCGAAACACATTCGTCCATATGACACATACACAAAGACATCTTTTGCCGTCGGGAGTCTTGCATTTTTCCGGCGTTCATGTATAATGTCTTTGTTACCCTGTGATTATGATTAGGAGGAATTTCAAATGACATATGAGATGGATATCGCCGGGCTAAAGCGCGATCTGCCCCTGTGCAAGGTCTCCGATGACCTGTACATCGGCGCGTTCGTCATGTTTGGCGATGTGGAGCTGACCGTGCATTGCGCGGCCGAGCTGCTCAAGCTGACGCCGGAATATGACTATCTGATCGCCCCCGAAGCGAAAGCCATCCCGCTGGTGTATGAAATGGCCCGTCAGAGCGGTGCGGACAAGTACTTCGTCGCCCGCAAGAAGGCCAAGGCCTACATGAGCAGCGTGTTTCAGGTGCACGTCAAGTCCATCACGACGCAGGGCGTGCAGACGCTCGTGCTCGACCAGACGGACGCGGAGCTGATCCACGGCAAACGCATCGTCATCGTCGACGACGTGATCTCGACCGGCGAGTCGCTGCGCGCGATGGAGGAGCTCGTCAACGAGGCCGGCGGCATCATCGTCGGCAAGATGGCCGTGCTCGCCGAGGGCGACGCCAACGACCGCCCCGACATCACCGTGCTGGGCAAGCTGCCGCTGTTTAACCCCGACGGCACGCCGAAGGCATAATAACACACAGACTTTCGCGGGCGCTGCCGATGCAGCGCCCGCGCGTCATATGACCGTCTGCATTTTGCAGCGCATTCGGGAGGAACACGTATGAACCTGCTCTTTGCGATCAACGGGGGCTATATCCCCACATTTCTAAATTGTATGCGCAGCGTGCTGCTGCACGGCGGCGCGAGCCATTACGAGGTCTTTCTCCTGCACTCCGATCTCACGCCCGCCGATGAGGAGCGCGTGCGCGCGGCGCTGCCCGAGGTCGGGCTGCACTTTGTGTTCGTCGACCCCGCGATGTTCGACGGCTTTCCGGAGTCGAAGCGCTACCCGCGCCAGATCTATTACCGCATCGCAGCGCCCCTGCTGCTGCCGGACACGCTCGAGCGCATCCTCTACCTCGACGCGGACACGGTCATCATCAATCCCCTCACGACGCTGTATGCCGCGCCGTTCGGAGATGCGTATTTCATGGCCTGCACGCACACGCGCAAGCTGCTCGAAAAGCTCAACGCCGCGCGTCTGGGCATGGACGAGGCCGCGCCCTACATCAATACCGGCGTGCTGCTGTATAACCTCCCCGCCCTGCGCGCCGACCTCGACATGGAGCGTGTGCGCGCCTTTGCCGATGAAAAGCAGGACGTGTTCCTGCTGCCGGATCAGGACATTCTCACCGCGCTCTACGGCGACCGGGTGCACCTGCTCGACAGCATGGTCTACAACCTCAGCGACCGCATCCTTGCGCTGCACAACGCGCAGCTGCTTGCCGAGCCGGTCGATCTCGACTGGGTGCGCGCGCATACGGTCATCATCCACTACTGCGGCCGGCTCAAACCGTGGAAGCCGCACTACGTCGGCGTGCTCGACGTGTTTTACCACGAGCTGATGGATGAGATTCAGGAATAAATAAAAAGCATGCGTCCCGAACGATCGGGACGCATGCTTTTTATCCGCGCAGACCGCCGAAGAACGCGCGCAGCGCGTCCGCGCAGTCATCCGCCAGCACGCCGCCGTAAATGGCGGGGTGGTGGCCGTAGCGCTCCTCAAAGAGGTTGAGCACGCTGCCGCACGAGCCGAAATTCGGCTCCTTCGCGCCGTAGACGACGACCGGCACGCGGGCATTGATGATCGCCCCGGCGCACATGGGGCACGGCTCAAGCGTGACATAGAGCGTGCAGCCGTCGAGCCGCCACGTGCCGCGCGCGCGGCACGCCTCGGCGATGGCCTCCATCTCGGCGTGGGCATCGGCGCGGTGCGTGCGCTCGCGGCGGTTGCGCCCGCGGCCGATGATGCGCCCCTCAGTATCGACGATCACGCAGCCGACCGGCACTTCCCCGTCGGCCGCCGCGTCGTGCGCGAGCGTGAGCGCCGCGCGCATATATTCCTCGCGCTCCACAGGCGCTCTCCCCTTTCAAAAAACCGGCGCTGTTAAAATAACAGCGCCGGAAACACGTTTTGGACGAAAACCGATCAGGCCAGAGCCGCCGTGATGATGGACATCTGGTAGACCTCCTCGGCGTCGCAGCCGCGGGACAGGTCGTTGATGGGCGCGTTCAGACCCTGCAGGATCGGGCCGTAGGCCGCAAAGCCGCCCAGACGCTGCGCGATCTTATAGCCGATGTTGCCGGCCTCGATGCACGGGAAGATGAAAGTGTTGGCGTGGCCCGCGACCGGGGAGCCGGGGAACTTCAGCTGGCCGACGACCGGGGAGACGGCAGCGTCAAACTGCATCTCACCGTCGAGCTTCAGCTCGGGCGCGAGCTCCTTGGCGATGACGGTGGCGTCATGGCTGAGCGCGACCGTGCCGCCCTTGCCGGAGCCCTTGGTGGAGAAGCTCAGCATGGCGACCTTCGGATCCATGCCGAAGATCTCGGCGGTCTTGGCGGTCTCGATGGCGACCTCGGCCAGCTTCTGCGCGGCGGAGAAGGTGACCTCACCGGTGGCCTTGTCGACGTTGTCCTGATAGTCGATGTTGATGGCGCAGTCGCCCATGGCGAGCATTTCATCGCCGCGGACCATGATGAAGCAGGAGCTCACAAGGTGGGCGCCCTTCTTAGTCTTGATGAGCTGCAGCGCCGGACGGACGGTGTCCGCGGTGGAATAGGTCGCGCCGCCGAGCAGGGCATCGGCCACGCCCATCTTCACGAGCATGGTGCCGAAGTAGTTGCCCTTCTGGAGGTTGGCGCGGACTTCTTCCATGGTCATTTTGCCCTTGCGCAGGTCGAACATGCACTGGGCCATCTCGTCCATCTTGTCATAGTTGGCGGGATCGATGATCTCCAGCCCCTCGATGTCAAAGTTGCCGGCCTTGGCCGCAGCTTTCACGTCCTCAACATTGCCGACGAGGATCGGCGTCAGGAAGCCGCCCTGCTTCAGGCGGGCAGCGGACTCGAGGATGCGGGCGTCGGTGCCCTCGGTGTAGACGATCTTGCGCGGATTGGCTTTGAGAACTTCAACCAGATTTTCAAACATGGTGTTTTCCTCCAATATGTTCATCTATTTTCTGTTTTTCTGTGAACATGGTTTCACAATTAAATAGTGTAACACCACCTCCGACGTTTTTCAACCCCCGCACACAATTTTAAAAAGAGGTTGTTGCCGTTTGTGCGCAGGCGTGGTAAAATACAGACCGTTATCAGAACGTTACAGGAGGTGCGGCATGGAACGCAATTTTGCTGCCGTCATGTCGGAGCTGCGCCACGCGCGCGGGCTGTCCCAGCGCAAGGTCGCGGCCGACCTGAAGATCAGTCAGGCGCTGCTGTCCCACTACGAAAACGGTGCGCGTGAGCCCGGGCTCGCGTTCGTGTGCAGGGCGTGCGATTACTACGGCGTGAGCGCCGACTTTCTGCTCGGCCGTGCGCCGAGCCCGACCTGCACGCCCGAACAGCTCGAGGCACTGCGTGCGCTCGTGCAGGACGTGCGCACAGCCGCTGACCGCGCCGAGGCCGCACTGGAGGAGATTTCCCTATGATCCCACAAGAAAACATCCGCAATTTTTCGATCATCGCGCACATTGACCACGGCAAGTCCACCCTGTCCGACCGGCTCATTGAGCTGTGCGGCGCCGTGGATCAGCGCGAAATGGAGGACCAGCTGCTCGACAACATGGATCTCGAGCGCGAGCACGGCATCACGATCAAGGCACGCGCCGTCGGGCTGACCTATCACCGTGACGGCAAGGTCTACACGCTCAACCTCATCGACACGCCGGGGCACGTGGACTTCAACTACGAGGTCAGCCGCTCGCTCGCCGCGTGCGAGGGCGCCGTGCTGATCGTGGATGCCTCGCAGGGCGTGGAGGCGCAGACGCTTGCCAACACCTACCTCGCGCTCGACCACGATCTGGAGATCCTGCCGGTCATCAACAAGATCGACCTGCCCGCCGCCGACCCCCAGCGCACCAAGGCCGAGATCGAGGACATCATCGGCATCCCGGCCATGGACGCGCCCGAGATCTCGGCCAAGCAGGGCATCAACATTCAGGCCGTGCTCGACGACATTGTCGATCACGTCCCCGCCCCGCAGGGCGACCCGAATGCCCCGCTGCAGGCGCTCGTGTTCGACAGCCAGTATGACAGCTACCGCGGCGTCATCGTGCTCATGCGCATCATCTCCGGCACGCTCCGGCGCGGCATGGAGGTAACGCTCATGTCCACCGGCGCATCCTACAAGGTGCTCGAGGTCGGGCATCTGCGTCCCATCGGGCTTGACCCGTGCGAAGAGCTCGGCTGCGGCGACGTGGGCTACTTCACCGCAAGCATCAAAAACGTGGAGGACACGCGCGTGGGCGACACCGTCACCGAGACGGCCCGCCCCGCCGCCGAGCCGCTACCCGGCTACCGCCCGGCGCGGTCGATGGTCTACTGCGGCATCTACACCGAGGACGGCTCAAAGTACCCCGACCTGCGCGACGCACTCGAAAAGCTCAAGCTCAACGATGCCTCGCTCTCGTTCGAGCCGGAGTCGTCGGTCGCGCTCGGCTTCGGCTTCCGGTGCGGCTTTCTCGGCATGCTGCACATGGAGATCATTCAGGAACGCCTCGAGCGCGAGTTCGACCTCGACCTCATCACGACACTGCCGAGCGTTATCTACCGCATCACCAAGACCGACGGCACGGTGCTCATGATCGATAACCCCCATGAATACCCGAACCCTGCGTCCATCGAGGTCGCGGAGGAGCCGTATGTGAACGTGTCGATCATCACGCCGCAGGAATTTGTCGGCAACATCATGCCGCTGTGCCAGGATCTGCGCGGCGAGTATAAGAACATGCAGTATCTCGACAGCCGCCTTGTGGAGCTGCACTACGAGATGCCGCTCAACGAGATCGTCTACAACTTCTTCGACACGCTCAAGGCGCGCACGAAGGGGTATGCCTCGCTCGACTACGAATTTTCCAGCTATCACCCGAGCGAGCTCGTGAAGGTGGACATGCTGCTCAACGGCGATCAGGTCGACGCGCTGAGCTTCATCGCCCACAAGGACAAGGCCTACGGACGGGCGCGCAAGCTGTGCGAGAAGCTCAAGGAGAACATCCCGCGGCAGCTGTTCGAGATCCCGGTGCAGGCAGCAATCGGCGGCAAGATCATCGCGCGCGAGACCGTCAAGGCCCTGCGCAAGGACGTGCTCGCCAAGTGCTACGGCGGCGACATCACGCGCAAGAAAAAGCTGCTCGAAAAGCAAAAGGAAGGCAAGAAGAAAATGCGCCAGCTCGGCACGGTCCAGATCCCCACGGAGGCATTTCTCGCCGTGCTCAAGCTCGATGACTAAGGAGGCTCACCATGCTCGAATTCCGTTTTGACACCCAGCTGCTCATCGAGGGTCACGGCCTCGATGAGGATGCGATCCACGACTACATCCTCGCCAACATCGCGGGCGACTGTCTGCTCGCCGTGGGCGACGAGGATCTCATCAAGATCCACTTCCACACGAACACGCCCTGGAAGGTGCTCGAATACTGCGCCGGTCTCGGCGACATCCACGACATCGTCATCGAAAACATGGAGCGTCAGGAAAACGGCCTGCACGGCTGAGCGATCCGGGCGCAAAAACCGGCAGAGCGTTGGCTCTGCCGGTTTTTCATATTTCGTATGCAGTTAGTTCGCGTAGGCCTCCGCCACGAGCTTGCCCTGCACCAGATAGCGCTGGTGATTGTCCCCGCGGTAGCAGGTCGAGAGCGTCAGCACGCGGTCGCCCGGCTGCGGCCATGCGTCCTCGCGGACATTGGCCTGCAGGCTTTTTTGCGCGCGCACATCGTCAAAATACGCCGTGAAATCCTCTGCGTCCGCAAAATCATGGCACAGCAGCAGATGCTCGCTCGAGTGCGGATAGGCCGCGAAGATCTCATACACGAGCATCCGGTCCGGGAGATAGACGTAGATATAGCGGTGCGACTCAAAGACCTCCGCGTCCGAAAAGTCGTTGAGCTGGGCAAACATGCGTCCGTTGCGCAGATTGTGCCCGTAGAGCACGGTCATGGGGTCGGAAAAGTCCTTCCGGTTGTAGCTCTGGCTGAAGATGCTGCCGCCGCTGTAGTACGCGCCGTTTTCGCTGTGCTTGGAGTAATACTCCTGATCATCATCGCCGTCACGCTGCAGCACGGCATAGCTGATGTCGGTATCCGGGATCTTGATCCACGCATAGATATCCGGATTCATGGCCTGCAGCTCGTCAAAATCGACCGGGATCTTCACGCGCTCAAGCTGAAAGCTGCCGCCGTCGTCGGAAATGTTGGTGCGCATCCGGTCGCCGAAGGCCTGCCCCTGATAGTACTGCACGATATACCACACGCACCACGCACACGCACACAGCGCCGCGAGCGCCACGAGCACCAGCACGCTGCGCACAAGGATCTTTTTCTTCTTCATCGCTCACCTCATAAAAGCAAAAGCCCCATGAAGATCATGGGGCTTTGTTATCCATGTGACCGCCGGTTCACTTGACGCGAATCAGCTTTTTGCCGCAAAACAGCACCGCTCCGACCGCTGCGATGGCCGCAAGGATCACCCACAGGATGCTGAAGGACTCGCCGGTCTGCGGAGAGGTCGTGCCCTTGTCAGGCGTGACAGTTGTATCGGTATTGTTCTTCTCGGGGCTGACGACCGCGCCGGCGGCAAACGCCGTCGCCGACAGGGCAAACACGAGAACGAGTATCAAAAGAATGGCCACAAAACGCTTCATTGTGAACTCCTCCATTCATATTTCAGCAATTTTAAATACAGTATGATTTTACACCAACCGCACACAAATTGCAAGGGGGTAATTGCAAACAATATCCGTTTCCTCCCGGTTACCCCTCCACCGGCTCGTAGAAAATGCTCAGGATCAGCTCCAGCAGCGCGTCCGAATCGACCTGATACTCCGCGTGCCGCTGCTCGCCCATGACCGACGTGCCGGGGACATTGACGATGTCGTCCGAGAAGTGCATCCCGCTCGCCTGCTGCGCCAGATAGACCATCATGGCGGTGTTGATGTTCGTCGTGGTGTTGCGCCGGACGTTGTTGTAGAGTGCGAGGATGCTTGCCGGATCCTCCTTGACCTGCGCGAGCATCTTGTGCACGAGCGCAAGCACGACCTGCTTTTGCCGCTGCATGCGCTGGTTGTTGCCCTCGGTCGAGTCGGCGCGGTAGCGGATGTAGCTTTCCGTGAGCTGGCCGGTGAGCGTCACAGGCTGCCCGGCGGCAAAGCCGGGAATGCTCGTGTCCGGCGTGACCGTCACGCCGCCGACGCTGTCGACGAGCTGGCGGATGCCCTGCATATAGATCGAGCCGTAGACCGGGATCGGCAGATCGTAAAACAGGCGCGAGACAGCCGCGCTCGTCAGCTCACAGCTGCGCTCCGCCCCGTCGCCGTAGGCGTAGGCAAGCGCCAGCTGCGCCGTAGCCGTGCCGACGTGCTCGCCCGCGCTGTCGAGAATATCGAGCGTACACATCGCGTCGCGCGAGATGGAGATGAGCGTCATCTCCTTGTTGCGCAGGTCGAGCACCGCAAGGATGTTCGCATCCGACTGGTTGGCGTTGCCGTAGATGCCGCTGGCATCCTGCTTGACCTGCTCGTCCACGCCCATGAGCAGGATCGTGACGATATCGGTGTTGTAGCGGTAGAGCCGGTCATTGTAGCGCACCGTGCCCGAGCCGAGCGACTCCACATCGTCCCGGGAAATGTTCATCCCGTCGTCATCGGTCAGCGCATTGCGGCCGATCGCAGACAAAACCAATACCGTTGCGACCAGCAGCAGCGCGATGGCGAGCAGCACGCACACGATGATGACCAGCACGCGCGTGGCGCGGCTCATGCGCTTTTTCGGCGGGCGCTCCGCCGGTGTCTGACGTTCGTCTGGCACAGCTGTCCCCTCCTTCGTCCTGCAGATATTTCTCTGCGCATGATACCACGTTTTGGCCTGTGTTGTAAAGCCGGGCGCAGTGTTTGCGGTTGACTTTTGTGCGCCGTGCGCCTATCTTAAAGGCAGAAGCATACGAAATTCCGGAGGTCCTGCTATCTATGGGCGAAGACAAGAAATCAAACCGCTGGGTCAGCGCATGGAGCACCAGCCCCATCGACGCGAGCCTGTCCGAGACCGGCGCCCTCGATCGGCTCGGCGTCGCCGTGACGGACGTGTCCGCGCGCACGGCCGTGCAGCTCACGGCCGGCGGCACGCACGTGCGGCTGACGCTCTCGAACGTGTTCGGCGTGCTGCCGCTGCACGTGGCCGCCTGCACCGTTGCCATCGGCGCGGACGATGCGCGCGGCATCGACCCGGCCACGCTGCACACCGTGACCTTCGGCGGCGAGCACTGCGTCCGCATCGCCGCCGGGACGAGCTGCACCTCCGATGCCGCCGCGCTGCCGGTCGCCGCCGGGCAGACGCTGACCGTCACGGTCTTTTACCGCGGCATCAACGCCATGCGCACGATCGGGCTCATCGGCGGGTGCAGCTACGCCGAGCTCGGCAACTGCACGCGCCGCCCTCTGCTGCATCTGGGCATACCGATGCAGCACACGGCGGAGACCGGCGCATATGAGGTCATCCCAGCGCTCACGGAGATCGACGTGCTGGCAGCGCCCGGGACGCACGCGTGCGTCATCTTCGGCGACTCGACCGTGGCAAACGAGCTGCCGCGTCTGCTGGCGGCGCGCCTGCGCGAGACCGGGATCGGCAGCGTGAGCGTGACGCAGGCCGCCATCAAGGGCGACCGGCTGGTGGCCGACGGCGTCGGCCGCGCGGCGAAGCTCCTCGGCGGCGCAGGCGTGAAGCGCTTCAGGCGCGACGTGCTCGCGCAGGCGGGCGCGGACATGGTGCTCGTCAAGCTCGGCGCGAACGATCTCATCCACCCGCATTGCCGCAGCAAGCAGGGACTGCTGACCCCGGTCACGTTCGCGCAGATGACCGCAGGCTACCGCGCGCTCGCCGACATGGCGCACGCGCAGGGCGTGCGCATCTGGTTTTGCGAGCTCACGCCGTGGAAGGGCTATACGCGAAACCTCTTCGGCCGCGGGGACGACATTCAGTGGTCGCCGGAGCTCGATGCACTGCGGCCGGAGCTCAACGCGTGGTTTCAGAGCGCGGACTGCCCCGC
Source organism: uncultured Eubacteriales bacterium (assembly GCA_900543625.1). GTDB lineage: Bacteria > Bacillota > Clostridia > Oscillospirales > Oscillospiraceae > CAG-103. Next base: position 33,694 of record UQSF01000004.1, on the reverse strand, counting down.
CGACGGCTACATCCCGCTGGACGCTCTGGCAGACCCCGACGACCCGGACGCGCTCATCCCGGCCTACACGACCGACGGCGTGCACCACACCCCCGCCGGACAGCGCGCGCTCGCAGCCCTGATCCCGGAGGACATCTTCCGGGCACCGCAGAAGGAGGTATCTCCATGATCGACATCCGACCCGCAACCGCAGACGATCTGCCGCGCATCGAGCAGATCTACGACGCGATCCACACCGCAGAGGAGACCGGCACCGCCAGCGTCGGCTGGTCGCGCGGCGTCTATCCGACGCGCGCGACCGCACAGGCCGCGCTCGACGACGGAGCACTGTTTGTACTCGAGGATAACGGCGATCTCGTCGCCGCCGGGCGCATCGACCAAGTGCAGGTGCCGGTCTACGTGCAGGTGCCATGGCAATACGCAGCGCCGCCGGAGCAGGTGCTCGTGCTGCACACGCTCGTCGTTGACCCGACGATCGCCGGGCACGGCTACGGCACGCAGTTCGTGCGCTTTTATGCCAGGCGCGCCCGCGCGCTCGGCTGCACGGTGCTGCGCATCGACACGAATGCAAAAAACGCCGCCGCCCGCCGGCTCTACGCCTATCTCGGCTTCCGCGAGGCCGCCATCGTGCCGTGCACCTTCAACGGCATCGCAGGCGTAGAGCTCGTCTGTCTGGAAAAGCGGCTGGACGCAGAATGACACAAAGCAAAAACCCGCAGTCCGTGGACTGCGGGTTTTTGAGACTGGCAAAAAAGTATTACTTTTTTGCCAGTCTCTTTTTCACTTTGCCGCTCACAGCGTCGGGCGCTCACCGTACATCCGCGCGTAGTAGCTCCGGTACTCGCCGGAGACGATCTCCTCCCACCAGGCACGGTGCGCAAGATACCAGTCGATCGTGCGGCCGATGCCGTCGGCAAACTTTGTCTCCGGCAGCCAGCCGAGCTCCGTGTGGATCTTCGTGGGGTCGATGGCATAGCGCAGGTCATGCCCCTGCCGGTCGGCGACGTAGGTGATGAGGCTCTCGGGCTTGCCGAGCTTGCGGCAGATCAGGCGCACGATGTCGATGTTGCGCATCTCGTTGTGACCGCCGATGTTGTACACCTCGCCGATGCGCCCGTGCGTGACCACGAGGTCGATGGCCTTGCAGTGGTCGGTGACATACAGCCAGTCGCGCACGTTCAGTCCCTGCCCGTACACCGGCAGCGGGCGGTCAGCGAGGGCGCTCACGATCATGAGCGGGATGAGCTTTTCCGGAAACTGATACGGCCCGTAGTTATTCGAGCAGCGCGAGATCGTGACCGGCAGGCCGTAGGTACGTCCATACGCACCCACGAGCAGGTCGGCCGCGGCCTTGGAGCTGCTGTAGGGCGAGCTCGTATGCAGCGGCGTCTGCTCGGTGAACAGCAGCTCCGGCCGGTCAAGCGGCAGATCGCCGTAGACCTCATCGGTCGAGACCTGATGGAAGCGGATGTTTCCGTATTCGCGGCAGGCGTCCATGAGCACGGACGTACCGATGATGTTCGTCTGCAAAAACAGCGACGGGTCGGCGATCGAGCGATCCACATGGCTCTCGGCCGCGAAGTTGATGACCACGTCGGGGCGCTCCTCGGCAAAGAGGGCATAGACCGCCTCACGGTCGCAGATGTCCACCCTGGCAAAGCGGAAATTTGGCTGCCCGAGCAGCGGTGCGAGCGTGGAGAGATTGCCGGCATAGGTGAGCTTGTCGATGCACACGAGCCGGTCGTCCGGATAGCGCTCACGCAGGTAAAACAGGAAATTCGCGCCGATGAAGCCGGCGCCGCCGGTTACGAATCTAGTCATGCAGTTCCCTCTCAAACACCAGCTTGTCCTCCGCGACCGCGCGCAGATGCGCACCATAGGGCGCGTTGTGATACTGCGCGGCGGCAGCCAGCAGCTGTGCCTTCGTGAGCCAGCCCATGTGATAGGCCACCTCTTCCGGCGCGGAAATGATGACGTCCTGCCGGTTCTGCACCGTCTGGACAAAGACCGCCGCGTCCATGAGGCTCTCGACCGTGCCGGTGTCGAGCCAGGCAAAGCCGCGGCCGAGCAGCTGCACCTTCAGCCGGTCGTCCTCGAGATAGAGCCGGTTGAGATCCGTGATCTCCAGCTCGCCGCGCGCCGACGGACGCACCTGCCGCGCCTTTTCCACGACACGGTTGTCGTAAAAATACAGCCCCGTGACGCAGTAATTCGAGCGCGGGCTTCTGGGCTTTTCCTCGACGGACAGCACACGCTTGTTCTGGTCGAACTCCACGACGCCGAAGCGCTCGGGGTCCTTGACATGATAGCCGAAGATCGTGGCATAGCCCGCCTCGGCATCCTTGACCGCCTCGCACAGATTGCTGCGAAAGCGGTTGCCGTAGAAAATATTGTCGCCGAGGATCATGGCGCACGTGTCATTGCCGATGAAATTCTCCCCGATCAGAAATGCCTGCGCCAGACCGTCCGGATGCGGCTGCACCGCGTAGGACAGGCGGATGCCGAACTGGCTTCCGTCGCCGAGCAGACGCTCGAAGCGCGGCGTGTCCTCCGGCGTGGAGATGATGAGAATGTCGCGGATGCCTGCGAGCATGAGCGTCGAGAGCGGGTAGTAGATCATGGGCTTGTCGTACACCGGCAGCAACTGCTTGGACGTGACCCGCGTAAGCGGGTACAGCCGTGTGCCGGAGCCCCCGGCGAGGATGATGCCTTTCATCGTCTGTGCCTCCCTTTTCAGTCTCTGCGGTACAGGTCGCGGGTGTATACCTTCTCCGGTACGTCGTCGAGCGCGGACTCGGCGCGGTTGGCAACAATAACGGCCGCCATGCGCTTGAATTCCGTCAGCGACGCGATCACCGGCAGACCGTCAAAGGAGGCGGCCCTGAGCGTCGGCTCATAGATCACGACGCTCGCGCCCGCGCGGCGCAGCCGCTCGATGACGCCGCGGATGCTCGACTCGCGGAAGTTGTCCGAATCGGCCTTCATCGTCAGACGGTACACACCGACGACGCCGCCCGCCGCCTTGCGCAGGATCTGACGGGCGATGTGATCCTTGCGCTCGTCATTGGCCGTGACGGCGGCGCTGATGATGCGGTTCGGAATGTCACCGAAGTTCGCCACCAGCTGGCGCGTGTCCTTCGGCAGGCAGTAGCCGCCGTAGCCGAACGACGGATTGTTGTAATGTGCGCCGATGCGCGGGTCAAGGCACACGCCGTCGATGACCTGCCGCGTGTCGAGCCCCTTGAGCTCACAATAGGTATCGAGCTCATTGAAGTAGCTCACGCGCACGGCGAGATACGTGTTGGCAAAGAGCTTGATGGCCTCGGCCTCCGTCGCGTTCGGGTAGAGGGTCGGGATGTCCTGCTCCGCCGCGCCCTGCTGCAGCAGGGACGCAAACAGGCGCGCATCCGCCTCCGTCGCCGTGCCGCCGCGCGGACGGCCGACCACGATGCGGCTCGGATGCAGGTTATCATACAGCGCCTTTCCCTCGCGCAGAAACTCCGGCGAGAACAGCAGCCGCCTGCAGCCGAACGCCTCCACGGCGCGCTCCGTGTAGCCGACCGGCACCGTGGACTTGATGACCACGAGCGCGCCGGGATTGACCCTGCCCACGAGCGAGAGCACCGCCTCGACGGTCGAGGTGTTGAAGATCTGCCGCTCGGGGTCGTAGTCCGTCGGCGTGGCGATGATGACCACGTCTGCCGTGCGGTAGGCCTGCTCGGCGTCCACGGTGGCCGTGAGCGTGAGCGGCTTTGCGCGCAGGAACTCCGTGATCTCGGCGTCGACGATCGGCGAGACGCCGCGGTTGATGTTTTCGGCTTTGGCGGGGGTCGTGGTCACGGCGGTGACGGCGTTGTGCTGCGCGAGCAGCACCGCCTGCGCCAGACCGACATAGCCCACGCCGGCTACGGTGATGTTCATATCGGTTCTCCGGTTTCTCAAATCATGCATGGGTCACAACGCGGCCGGGACAGCTGCCCCGGCCGCAGAAAAAGCAGATGATGGCGTCAGCGGTTTTCCTCGATCTCCACCGGCAGATCGGTGAGATATCGCCGCACCATGTCAAAGGCGTGGTTGGCGGCGGCGTGCTTGATGCGCACGCGCCCCCACTTGTCCTTGTGCAGCGTGCGGTAAAACGTCCCGTCCGGCGTGGCAAGCGCCACAAAGAGCGTGCCGACGGTGTGCACACCGTCGCCCTCCGGTCCGGCAAGACCGGTGATGCTCAGGGCGAGATCCGTGCCGAACATGGCGCGCGCGTGCTCCGCCATTGCGCCCGCGACCTCGGGGCTGACCGCGCCGCAGCGCGCAATGAGCGCGGGGTCGATATCCAGCAGCCGGGTCTTGGTGTCGTTGTTGTAGGCGATGATGCCGCCGGCAAATATCGCCGACGCGCCCGGCACGTTCGTGAGCATATCGCCGAGCAGACCGCCGGTGCAGCTGTCGGCTACGGCGATGGTCTTCTGCTGCCGGAGCAGGAGCTCGGCCGCGCAGGTCTCGATATTCGGCGTGTCAACGCCGTAGGCGAAGGCGCCGAGCTCGCGCTGCACGCGCGCGAGGCACGGGGCGATCATGGCCTCGGCCTCGGCCTCTGTGGGGGCCTTTGCCGTGATGCGCACGAGGCACTCCCCCTCCTTGGCATAGGGCGCAAGGGTGGGATTGCGCATCTCGTTCATGAGATCGCGCAGCTGGTACTCCATCGTGCCCTCGCCGATGCCGAAGATCTTGACATTGTGCGAGACGATGATCCCGTCGCCGCGCGCGGCGAGCAGCGGGCGCACGCGGTAGCGCAGCAGCGGCTCGCACTCCAGCGGCGGACCGGGCAGCATGATGACCATGCAGCCGTCCGCCTCAAACGCACAGGCAGGCGCCGTGCCCCAGTCGTTTTGCAGCACGGTGCAGCCGCGCGGCAGCATGACCTGCTGCAGGTGGTTCTCGGTCATGTAGGTGTGGCGTTCGCGGTACAGACCGCGCAGGCGTGCCTCCTCCGCCTCGTTGAGCTCGAGCGGGATGCCGAACGCGCCGGCCACGACCTCCTTGGTCAGGTCGTCGCACGTCGGGCCGAGGCCGCCGGTCGTGATGATGAGGTCGGCGCGGGTGCGGGCAAGCTGCACCGCCTGCTCAAGCCGCGCGCGGTTATCGCCGACAACGGTCTGCCAATAGACATTGATGCCCAGCTCCGAGAGCAGGCGCGCGACAGCCGCCGCGTCGGTATTGATGGTGTCGCCGAGGAGCAATTCGGTGCCGACGGCAATGAGTTCTGCATTCATAAATCGATCCGGATCCTTTCAATTCCGTCCACTGCCTCGCGCACGAGCGCGTCAATGTCGAGCGCGGCCTCCGCCTCTGCGACCTCCGCCACGGTCGGGCGGGTCTTGGGGTGGCGCGGGGTAAAGACCGTGCAGCAATCCTCATACGGGAGGATGGATGTGTCAAATGTGCCGATGTCGCGCGCGATCTTCACGATATCGCGCTTGTCCATGCCGATGAGCGGCTGGAGCACGGGCAGGTGCGTCACGGCCTGCGTGCAGGCCATGGCCTCCATGGTCTGGCTGGCGACCTGACCGAGATTTTCGCCGGTGACGATGGCCTTGCACTCGTTGTGCGCGGCGATGTCCTCGGCGATGCGCATCATGAATCTGCGCATGATGAGCGTGAAATATTCCTCCGGGCAGGCGCGGCGGATTTCCTCCTGGATGTGCGTGAAGGGCACGATCTGCAGCGTCATGCGGCCGGTGTAGGCCGTGAGCTCCTTAGCCAGCGAGATGACCTTTTCCTTGGCCAGCTCCGAGGTGTACGGGAAGGAGAAAAAGTGCACCGGGATCAGGCGCACGCCGCGCTTGGCGATCATGTACGAGGACACGGGGCTGTCGATGCCGCCGGAGAGCATCGTCACGGCGGCGCCGTTGCAGCCGACGGGCATACCGCCCGCCGCCTCGACTGCCTGCGCATGGACATACGCCGCCTGCTCGCGCACCTCGAGGCGCACGGTCAGCTCTGGGTCGTGCACGTCGACGACCGTGTCGGGATACGCCTCGGCAAGCTCGCCGCCGACGTACTGCGACAGCTCAATGCTCGTCATGGGGAAGCGCTTGTCCGAGCGCTTGGTCTCGACCTTGAAGCTGCGCGCCGCCGTCATCGCGTCGTGCAGGTAGGTCTTGGCGAGCGCCGTGATGGCGTCCTTGTCCTTTTCACAGGCGGCCGCGCGCGTGATCGTCGCGATGCCGAACACCTTGCGCACGGCGTCATACGCCGCGTCGAGATCGGCCGCGTCGTCGGCAGCCTCGATGTAGAGCGCCGACTGCAGATACGTCACGCGGAAGTGGCCGATGGGCTTGAGGCGGCGCTTGACGTTTGCGACCAGCCTCTCTTCAAAATAGTGCTTGTTGAGCCCCTTGAGGAAGATCTCTCCGGGCTTGCAGAGCAGCAGATCCTTCATAAATCGTTCGTTCCTTTTCTTTCAGGATATCACAGGCAGCGCTCGACGAGCGTGATGAACACGCCGATCGACCATGCGCCGAGCCACACGAGCAGCAGACACACGAGCGCACCGAGGATCAGCCCGATGAGCGAGCAGACATACCCGACCGTGCGCGGCGTGCCGTTGAAGCCGAGGCTTTTGGCGCGCGCGGAATAGATCAGGCCGATGATGCCCGTGACGACCGAGCCGAGCGCCGTGTAGCCGAACACGAGCAGCGCGCACGACACGATGCCGAGCACCATGGCGACGGTAGCCTCGTGCTTGCCGGGCAGCGGGGCGGGCGGCTGATACCAATTATAGTTGTTGTTGTACATGACGAAGCTCCCTTCTCATGTTATTGCTACATAACACTGTGTTGGATTTGTTCACATTACATAAGGGAGAGTATCATAAAAACGATTACACTGCCAGCCAAACCTACGATAGAGCAAACCAACCCAGCAGTCAGCATGCCACTGTTGCAGCCATCTTTTTTCCCACATCCAGCAAGAACAATTCCAACAATACCCACCAAAAATGAAATGATGGACGTAATAAAATAGCTAACAAACAAAGACATGAACAGCATCGCAGCAGACACAATTCCTAATACCATGCTTGCGATAGCCAATCCGCTTCTCTGCTGTGCGTACCCATTTGGTGCAGCATACGGCTGGCAGGGCGAATAAGGCTGTTGATACTGCGGTTGCTGCGGATTTATTGGATTGCCTTGACTGCACGGCGTGTCAGCTTTTAGCCATTTTTCATCCATTTTTTCTTTCATAGTAATCCCCTCCAAGTTGCATCTCTATTTTTAGTTCAAAATTGCTAAACAGCTAAACATATGTATGGCCGCCGGGCTCACGGCTCGGCGACGGAAAAGTCATACGTGCGGTACTGGATGGCCTCGGCCAGATGCGCGAGCGCGATGGTCTGTGCCCCGTCGAGATCGGCGATCGTGCGCGCGACGCGCAGGATGCGGTCATAGCTGCGGGCGGTGAGGGCCATGCTGTCAAACGCCTGGTGCATGAGCTGCTCGCACTCGGGCGAGAGCGTGCAGAACTGCGCGAGGGCGCGCGGTCCCATGTGCGCGTTGGTCGCGGTGGTGTCGTCCCCGTAGCGGGCGCGCTGCACGGCGCGGGCGGCGTTGACACGCGCGCGGATGGTCTCCGACGATTCCCCGGCCGAGGGCTCGGTGAGCTCGTCAAAGTCCAGCGCCGGCACCTCGACGATGATGTCGATGCGGTCGAGCAGCGGACCGGATACGCGCGCATGGTAGCGGCGCACGTCGCGCGGCGAGCAGCGGCAGCGCCCCGAAGGGTGCCCGTACCAGCCGCACTTGCAGGGATTCATGGCGCACACGAGCATGAAGCGGCTCGGATACGTCACGGAGCCGGTCGCGCGCGAGATGGTGATGCTGCCGTCCTCGAGCGGCTGGCGCATCGTCTCGAGCACGGCGGGCGAAAACTCCGGCAGCTCGTCGAGAAAGAGCACGCCGTTGTCGGCAAGGCTCATCTCACCCGGCTGCAGCGCGCTGCCGCCGCCGGACATGGCGACGTTCGACACCGTGTGGTGCGGGGCGCGAAACGGCCGGACACGCACGACGGGATCGTCCGGCGTCGTGAGACCGAGGACGGAGTAGATCTGCGTGGTCTCGATCATTTCGGCGCGGTTCATCGCGGGCAGAATGGTCGGCAGGCGCTTGGCGAGCATGGACTTGCCCGCGCCCGGCGGTCCGACGAGCAGGATGTTGTGCCCGCCGGCGGCGGCCACCTCGAGCGCGCGCTTGACGTTCTCCTGCGCCTTGACCTCGGAAAAATCGACCGAAAATTGCGGCGCGGCCGAAAACGCCGGCGGCGGCATGGGCGCGATGGGCTTGTCCCCACGCAGATGGTGCACGAGCTGCGAGATGTTCTCGACCGGGTACACGGTCACGCCCTCGGCAAAGGCGGCCTCAGCCGCGTTGCCCGCCGGGACAAAGAGTTCCTTGAGGCCGATCTGCTCGGCCGCGAGCGCCATCGTGAGCGCGCCGGTGACGGGGCGGATCTCCCCCGCGAGGCTCACCTCGCCGAAGAAGGCCGCCGTGGCCGGCGGCTGGCGGATCTCCCCCGTGGCGCACAGGATGCCCAGCAGCACCGGCAGGTCATAGAGCGTGCCGGCCTTGCGCGTGTCCGCCGGGGCGAGGTTCACCGTCAGGCGGCTGACCGGAAACTTCATGCCGTTGGTCTTGATGGCGCTGCGCACGCGCTCGCGCGCCTCCTTGACGGCCGCATCCGGCAGGCCGACGATATCAAACCCCGGCAAACCGTTGGACACGTGGCACTCCACGCTCACAGCGTAGCCGCTCACACCGCGGCAGCCGAGGGACTGGATCTTGGACAGCAAACCGTTCGCCTTCTTTCACGGACGATGCCCCGGCGTTGACCGGGGCGCCGTCACTCGGATTTTGGGTTTACGCTTCGGTATCGGGCTCCGTGTCGCCGACGACGGCGATGTGCAGCTCCTCAAGCTGGTGCGGCTCGACGGTGCCGGGCGCGCCCATCATGACGTCCTGCGCGTTTTTGTTCATCGGGAACGGGATGATCTCCCGGATGCTGTCCTCGCCCGCGAGGAGCATGACCATGCGGTCGACACCCGGGGCAATGCCGGCGTGCGGGGGCGCGCCGTAGCAGAAGGCGTTGTACATGGCCGGGAACTTGGCCTTCACATCGTCCTCACCGAGGCGCACGAGCTCGAACGCCTTGACCATGATCTCAGGATCGTGGTTTCGCACCGCGCCGGAGCTGAGCTCGACACCGTTGCAGACGAGGTCATACTGGAAGGCGTTGATGTCGAGCGGATCGACCTCGCCGCGCTCGGCCTGCTCGAGGATCTCAAGGCCGCCGTTCGGCATCGAGAACGGGTTGTGGCAGAACTCCAGCTCGCCGGACTCCTCGCCGATCTCGTACATGGGGAAGTCGACGATCCAGCAAAATTCGTACCGCTCGGTGTCCATGTGACCCGGCACGGCCGCGCCGAGCTTCGCGCGCAGCACGCCCGCCGTCTTCTGCGCGGCGGTCTTTTTGCCGGCCGTCACGCCGACGAAGCAGCCGGGCTTGAGGCCGAGCGCCGCCGTGATCTCGGCAGTGCGATCCGTGAGGAACTTTGCGATGCCGCCGGCGAAATTGCCCTGCTCATCGACCTTGAACCAGTAGGGCTTGCTGCCGGACTGCACCTCCACGTCGGCGCAGAGCTTGTCGACGGCCTTGCGCGCGAGCGTGCACTCGGGCACGACGATGGCCTTGACGGTGTTGCCCGCGGCGAAGGGTGCAAAGTCGCTGCCGGCGACGAGCGCCGTCATGTCCTGCACGGTCAGGTCAATGCGCAGGTCGGGCTTATCCGAGCCGTAGGTGTCCATCGCATCGCGGTAGGAAATGCGGCGGAAGGGCGCCTCGGACGCGATGTTGTACTTGCCGTACTTGGCGAAGATCGGCGGGAGCACGTCCTCGAGCACGGCAAACACATCGTCCTGCGTGGCAAAGGCCATCTCCATGTCGAGCTGATAGAATTCGCCGGGGCTGCGGTCGCCGCGGGCGTCCTCGTCACGGAAGCACGGGGCGATCTGGAAATAGCGGTCGAAGCCCGCCGTCATGAGCAGCTGCTTGAACTGCTGCGGCGCCTGCGGCAGGGCGTAAAACTTGCCGGGGTGCTTGCGCGCCGGCACAAGATAGTCGCGCGCGCCCTCGGGGCTGGACGCCGTGAGGATGGGCGTGGTGATCTCGAGAAAGCCGTGCGCGGTCATGGCGGCGCGCAGCGCGGCCACCACCTGGCAGCGCAGGATGATGTTCTGCTTGACAGCGGGGTTGCGCAGGTCGAGATAGCGGTACTTCAGGCGCAGCGCCTCGTCGGCGTCGCGGCTGCGGTTGATCTCAAACGGCAGCTCATTGTAGCGGCAGCGGCCGAGCACCTCGATCTTGGTGGGCACGAGCTCAATGTCGCCGGTGGGCAGCTTGGGGTTTTTGCTCGCGCGCTCGCGCACGACGCCCTCAACGGCGATCGTGGACTCCTTGTTGAGCGCCTTGACAACCTTCATCATGTCCTCGGTCTCAATGACGACCTGCGTCGTGCCGTAAAAATCACGGACGACGACAAAGGCAAAATTCTGTCCGACCTCGCGGACGTTTTCCATCCAGCCGACGATGCGGACCTGCTCGCCGACGTTTTCGAGCCGCAGCTCGTTGCAAGTGTGTGTGCGGGACTGAAACATACTCCTGATTCCCTTTCTTTCTATCGAATATCGCCTCCGGCGGTGCGGCGGCGGATTGACCGGATCAAGACTCGCGCAAAATTGTGCCGGCGCTGCGGCGCGCGATCTCCGCGCGGATGGTCTCGAGCGCGGCGGCCTGCGTCACGGCCTCCTGCTCGCCGGTGTCCATGTTCTTGAGCGCGCAGACATTCTGCGCGATCTCATCCTCGCCGAGGAAGATCACGAACGGGATGCCGAGCTTGTCGGCATAGCCGATCTTGGCCTTGAACTTTTTCTTCTCGCTGTAAAGCTGCACGCGCAGACCGCCGGCACGCAGCATGGATGCCAGCGACACGGCAGCGGACAGGTCGTCCGTCATCGGCAGGATGAGCACGTCCGCCGGGGCGGTGAGCACGGCGTCAGAGATCATGTTCTGCTCCTGCAGGATGTAAAACAGGCGCGTCAGACCGATGGAGATGCCGACGCCGGGCAGGGACTTGTTCGTATAATACCCCGCGAGGTCGTCATAGCGGCCGCCGGAGCAGATGCTGCCGACCTCGGGATGGTCGAGCAGGACGGTCTCGTACACCGTGCCGGTGTAGTAATCGAGGCCGCGCGCGATCGTGAGGTCGAGCTCGAAGTTCTCCTCCGGGACGCCGAACGCGGGCAGGTAGCCCACGACGGTGCGCAGCTCGTCAAGGCCGGTATCAAACGTCTCGTTCCGGCCGCGGTACTGCTCGAGGAAGGTGAGCTTGTCCGCGCTCGTGCCCGGGCAGGCGATAAAGCGCAGGATCTCATCCGCCTGCTCGACCGTGACGCCGCAGGTATCAGTGAGCAGCTCGCGCACCTTGTCCGCGCCGATCTTATCGAGCTTGTCAATGGTGCGCAGCACATCGCCCGCCTGCTCGCTCAGGCCGAGGATGGCGAAAAAGCCGTTGAGCACCTTGCGGTTATTCACGCGGATGCGGAAGCGGTGCAGGCCGAGGCGGGTGAACGTGTCGTAGATGATGGCCGGAATCTCGGCCTCGTTGAGGATATCGAGCGCACCGTCACCGATGATGTCGATGTCCGCCTGATAAAACTCGCGGAAGCGGCCGCGCTGCGCGCGCTCACCGCGCCAGACCTTGCCGATCTGGTAGCGGCGGAACGGGAAGGTGAGCTGGCCGTAATTGGCCGCGACGTACTTTGCCAGCGGCACAGTGAGGTCAAAGCGCAGCGCGAGATCGCTCTCGCCCTTCGTAAAGCGGTAGATCTGCTTTTCCGTCTCGCCGCCGCCCTTGGCCAGCAGCACCTCGGCCGCCTCGATCGCGGGCGTGTCGAGCGGGGTGAAGCCGTAGCGGGCGTAGGTCTCTGCCAGAACGGCGCGCATTTTGTCCATCTGCACCTGCTTGTCCGGCTGTAGCTCCATGAAGCCGGACAGCGTGCGGGGTTTGATCTTGTCCATGATGTCTTGGTTTCCTTTCGGGCTTACGATTTCTTTTTGGGGTTGACGATGTCGCGCCAGTCGAGATCACCGCGGCTCAGGCCGAGGATGAGCACCTCAGCCGTGGCAACGTTGCTGGCAAACGGGATCTGCCGCTGGTCGCACAGGCGCGCCATGCGGTTGACCTCGTCAAAGTTGCCGCTCTCGGCGTCGCAGAAAAACAGCACGAGGTCGATCTCATTGTATGCGATGCGCGCATCGAGCTGCTGGCAGCCCTGTGCCGAGTGCAGGTACGTGCGGATCTTCAGTCCGGTGGCCTCGGAGATGAGCCGGCCGGTCGTAAACGTGGAGCACAATTCGTGCTTGGCCAGAATGCCGCAGTAAGCGATGCAGAACTGGACCATGAGTTCCTTTTTTCCGTCGTCAGCGATCAGTGCAATGTTCATATGGATAACTCCTCTCTTTCTGGTCAGCGGCCGTCATCGCAGCAGCGAGAGCTCGCTCTCGGGGGCGGTGTCAACGGTCTTGACGGTAAAATATGCGTCGAGAAAATCGCGCGCGATGGAGGCGATGGAAGCGCCGGCGCTGCCGTGCTCCACAACGACCGCCACGGCGACCTTGGGATTGTCATACGGTGCGTAGCAGATAAAAATGGCGTTGTTGACCTGGTTATCGCCGAGCTGGGCGGTACCGGTCTTGGCGGCGACCTTCACGCCGTAGCTGCCGAAGGTCTCGTAAGCGCTGCCGGCGGGGTCGTTGGCGACGAGGTACATGCCCTTTTGCACGGCGGCCCAGTTGTAGTCGCCGGTCTCGACGGTGCTGAGCACCTCGGCCTCGTTTTCGTAGATGAGCTCGCTGCCGTCATAGCTGCGCACGGATTTCAGGATGGACGCGCTGTGGCGCGTGCCGCCGTTTGCGATCGTGGCGCAGTATTCCGAAAGCTGCAGCGGCGTGAACAGGCTGTACGACTGGCCGATGGCCGCCTGCAGCGAGTCGCCGACATACCAGTTCGTGTTCTCGAGCTTTTTCTTCACGGCCTCCGTGGCCATCTGGCCGGTGCTCTCCGGCAGCTCGATGCCGGTGTGCTCGCCGAGGCCGAAGGCCGCGGCATAGCGCGCGAGCGTGTCGATCGGCAGGCTGTCGCCGACGGTGTAGAAGAAGATGTTGCACGAGTCGCGGATAGCCTCAGTAACGTTGTCATTGCCGTGCGTCGTGCCGGAGGAGGCGATCCAGCACTTGGGCGCGTAGCCGGTGTCCTCATACTTGCGGAACGTGCCGGTGCACTGGATGGTCGTGCCGGTGGTGATGATGCCCTCGGTCAGGCCGGCGATGGCCGTGCAGGGTTTGAACGTCGAGCCCGGAGAATACTGGCCGAGCAGCGCGCGGTTGAACAGCGGCTGGTTGTCCGCCTCGGAGACGGCCTTGTAGTTCTCCTCACTCTGGAAGAGCGTCTGCAGGTCGAAGGTCGGGTAGTTTGCGATGGCCAGCGGCTGACCGGTGGCGACGTCGACCGCCACGAGCGCGCCGCCGCCGACGGCGTCGCTGTTTTCCGTGGATTTTGACTTCATGTTCTCGATGCCCTTGGTCAGCGACTGTTCCGCCGCCGACTGCAGGTCGAGGTCAATGGTGAGACTGACCTGATTGCCGGGCTCCGGCTCCTTGGTATAGGTCGTGCCGGTGACGGTGCCGGCGGCGTTTTTCGTCACGATCGCCGTGCCGTCCGTGCCGTGGAGGTATTTCTCAAAGGCGAGCTCCGCCCCGTCCTTGCCGACGGTCGCGCTCATGGGATAGCCCTGCGTCTTATATGTCGTGTACTCCTCGGCGTTCATCAGACCCGTGTAGCCGAGCAGGTGTGCAGCCAGATTCGTATGATACTGGCGCGTATACGACACCGTGACCTCGAAGCCGGGGACGTTATTTTCCTTCAGGGACGTGATAAGCTCCATGCTCGCGTCCTTGACGAACACATAGTCCGGCAGGTAGAGCTTGTCGATATAGCGCGTCTTGATCGAATAGCGCAGACCGGCGATGGTGCGCATATCGGCCGCGGAGTAGTTGTTGTTGATCTCAAACTTCTCACGGCAGTAGCTCAAAAGCTCCACGGCCGTGGCCTCCTCGTCGAGACCGGCATATTTGAGAAAGCCCTTGAGCTGCGTGCGCTGCGTTTCGCTCATGTCCGTATACTCGAACGGCGGCGCGGTCGTGACCGGCAGCTCGTCGACATACGTGTCGCCGCAGCTGACGACGGTGCGCGCCAGCTTCAGCAGGATGCCGTTCGGGTCGTCCTGCTCGAAGAGATCGTCGGGGTTAAAGACGAGGTTATTGCAGCTCGTGTTCGACACGAGCACGCGGCCGTAGCGGTCGAGGATGCTGCCGCGCGCGGCCGCCACGGTCTGGGAGCTGGCGACGCTGTTGCGGTTTTCCTCATAGTACGCCTTACCGTCGACGATCTGCAGTTTGTAGAGCGCGACCACGAACACGATCACGAGCAGCATAAGCATACACGCGAGCGCGGTGATGCGGCCGGGCTTGATGGGTTTTTCCATAGCGAAGATCCTTTCGGGGGTACGGGCGCGCTGAATGCCTCAGCGCTGGGCACGCCGGCGGTGAAACGCACGGCTGATGTAGTAGTACGGCACGGCGAACGGGAGCGAGAACACGCTCTGCCCCAGTGCCATGGCGAGCAGCCGCCAGAACGACGCACCGTGGAAAATCCACAGGCGGAACATCTGGCAGAAGGCCGTGAGCAGAAACGCAGCCAGACACGTCACGAGAAACGGGAAGATCCCGTTATTGATGAGGTATGCCGCGAGCATCCCCGCGCCGAAGCCGATGAGCGCGAAGAGCACGGCAAACAGCAGCCCCGTTTCGGGGTAGCCCATGGCGCAGAAATAGCCCGTGACGAGACCGAAGACCGCGCCCCATGTGCCGCCCTCGAACATGCCGACCGCCACGACGACCGCCGGCACGAACATGGCGTGCACGCCGAAGAGCGCAATGTGCGCAAAGACCGTGGTCTGCAGTGCAACGGTCACCGCCATGTACAGCGCGCACCAGAGCACGCGGTGTATCTTTTCCTTATTGATCAGATCCGCCCACATGTCAGCTCACCACGTCAAAGTCCTTGATGACGAACACCTGCAGCAGCTCACCGAGATCACATGCCGGCGTGATGACGCCGTAGGTCTGCTGGCCGCCGGCCTCGGTGCGCACGTCGGTGATCGTGCCGACGACGAGCCCTGCCGGGAACGCGCCGCCCTTGCCGGAGGTGAGCACGGTGTCGCCGGTGAAGATGCTCGTGCCCTCGGCCAGATAGCCGAAGCGCACGCAGCCGTCCTGCATGAGCGTGAAGTCACCGAGCACCATGGCCGTGGCGCCGCTGCTGCTGATGTAGCCGCCGACGCTCATGTCCACGTCGATGACCGTGCGCACGGTCGCCCATGTGCTGCCGACCTCGATGACCTGACCGACGAGCGCGCCGGCCTCGTTCATGACGCAGTCGCCGACCTCGATGCCGCAGTCGCTGCCCTTGCTGAGCGTGAGCGTGCTCGACCAGTTCGACGCGCCGTAGGACACGACGTTCGCCGGCTCGAGCTCAAAATCCGTGTGCCGCTGCGTGAAGCCCAGCAGCTCGCGGTAGCGCTCGTTTTCCGCCAGCGCCTCCTGCCCCTCGCGCGCCTGCGCCTGTGCCTCGGCAAGCTGGACGCGCAGCTGGTCGTTTTCGGCCTTGAGCTGGTCATATTTATAAATGTAGCCGTAGATGCTCTCGAGCCACTGCGCCGTGACGGTCGCGGCCTTTTGCAGCGGCGCGCGCACGATGCCGTCGAGATTCGTGAGGAATCCCGCCTTGCCGCCGAGCGCCCCGGCGATGAGCGCGAGCACGAGCACGACCGCAAGCACGACCGCGCCGATGCGCGCACCTTTTTTCTTCAGATATGTTTTCCAGTTCAAAGCAGCTCGACTCCCAGTTCGTTCAGCAGTTGTCCGAGCCGGCACAGCGGCAGGCCCATGACGTTGAAATAGTCCCCGTCCAGATGCGCGACGAACAGCGCCCCGCGCCCCTGAATGCCGTAGGCGCCGGCCTTGTCCATCGGCTCGCCGGTGGCGATGTAGCGCGTGATCTCCTCCGGCGTCAGCGTGCGAAAGCGCACGGCCGTGTGCTCGGCCGCCAGCCGCGTCTCGCCGCCGCGCAAAACGGCGACGCCGGTGTAGACGATGTGCTCACGTCCCGACAGGGCGGCGAGCATACGCGCGGCGTCGGCCGTGTCCTTCGGCTTGCCGAGGATCACACCGTCAAGATAGACGATCGTGTCCGCCGCGATGACGATGTCCTCCGGCGCGCAGGTCTGCGCGACCTCCTGCGCCTTGTGCAGCGCAAGCTCGCGCACGGTCTGCTCCGGTCCTGCGCCCGGCGTCGCGCGCTCGGGCCCCTTGGCCGGACGGATCGTCAGGTTCGGCACACCGAGCATCTCCAGCAGCTCCCGCCGGCGCGGGGAGCCGGAGGCAAGAATCCAGTTCATGGTCGTTCCTCCCGGGCGGGTTATTCCACGCCCCGATAATACAGTCCGCGGGTCAGCCCGTTGGGGCGGTAATCCGTCAGGCCCTGATAGCTCTGCATGACCGCGACGCACTCATGCGGCGTCTCGGTCGTGAACATGAGGCGCACGCCCCAGAGCCCCGCCGTTTCATAGTCCTCATGCTTGTCGGCGAGATAGAGCTTGTGCGCGTTGAAGATCTGGTTGCGGTGGCCAAACGCCGGCAGCACCGGGAACAGCGCCCCGCGCCGGTCGGCCAGATTGTTCGGCACGGTGCAGTTGCAGCGCCCCGCACTATTGCGGATGATGCACTGCTCGGTGATCATGCACGGCAGACGGCCGTAGACGATCATCTCGGTGTCGACCGCCTTGGCAAGGTCGCGGATCTGCGCCACGCGCAGCTCGAACGACGCCGTCGCACTCACAAGCCCGGCCTGCTGCAAGACCCCCTCGGTGTAGGAGTTGAAGACATTGAGCCCGAAGTCGCCGCGCACACGCATGCCCGCGCGGCGGGCAAAGAAGATGTGCCCCATGTTGCCGACGAGCGCCTCACGCACACCGTTTTCGGCGGCGCGGGAGAGCATTGCGTGCATATCCTCCGCCTGATCGTCCGTAATGACGCGCGGCAGCACCGCCACGACCTGCGCCCCCTGCTCCAGAAACGGGGCGACGCGCGGAAAATCCGTGTCCAGAATTTCGACCGGCACATACACATAGGCCGGGCGCAGCGCGGCCAGCTCCGGCGTGAGCTGCTCGGGCTGATGCACCTGCACGATGAGCACGGGGTCGGCATAATAGCGCTTCCCCTCCGGACGCAGCGGCAGCGGCAGGCTGCGCCGCTCGGGCAGCGCCGCGCGCTCGTCCTTCAGGCCGGTGATGAGCCGGCGGCGCAGGTCGTTGACGGCGGCCGCCGGAAGGTACAGGCCGGGGTCGATGCGGCTTTCCGTGCCGGTGGAATAATAGGGCGTTCCGCCCGTTTTGGCAAATTGATCGGCAAGGCTCTGCCCGGTCAGCGGCGCGCGCTGCGCAGGCTCGGGCACAGGGCCTGTGAGCACGGCGCGATGCCCGTCCTCATCCGCGACGGCGGCCATGACCGGCTCGCCCGCGCGCACTTTGGCGTAAAACTTCACGGGCACACGGCGGCGCTCACCGTCGGCATACGCCTTGCGCGCGGCGGTGAACATCTTTTCGGCCTCGCGGTCGGGCTCGGCCGCGCGGGTGCCGAGCATATCCGGCCCCTTCTCGCCGAGCAGGTAGCCCTGCGTGAAGCCCTGACGCGAAAACGCCAGCGCAAGACGGTCATTTTCCTCCGGCGTGGGCACGCGGTGCTCATGGATGCACTTGGCGTACACATCCGTGACCACGGCGACATACTCCGGCCGCTTCATGCGCCCCTCGATCTTCACACAGGCGACACCGGCCTCATCGAGCTGCTGCAGATAATCCGCCAGGCAGTTGTCGCGCAGGCTCAGCGGGTACTCGTCCATGCGGCCGCCCATGCTGTACTGCATGCGGCACGGCTGCGCACACGCGCCGCGGTTGCCGCTGCGGCGGCCGATGAGCGCGCTCATATAGCACTGACCGGAATAGCAGAAGCACAGCGCACCGTGCACAAAGACCTCGGTCTCGATGCTCGCGTGCTGCGAGATGAAGCGGATCTGCTCGAGCGAGAGCTCGCGCGAGAGCACGGCGCGAGTGATGCCCATCTCGGCCGCAGCCTCGACTCCGGCGAGGTTGTGGATGCTCATCTGCGTGCTCGCGTGCAGCGGGATATCCGGCAGGGCGTCGCGCAGCACGCGCGCAAGCCCCAGATCCTGCACGAGGATCGCATCCGCCCCGGCATCCGACGCCTGCTGCGCGAGCGCGGCGGCGGACTCCATCTCGCGGTCACCCACGAGGGTGTTGAGCGTGACGTAGACCTTGCAGCCGCGGATGTGACAGTAGCGCACCGCTTTTGCAAACGACTCCCGTGTGAAATTATCCGCGCTCCGGCGCGCGTTGAACCCGTCGCCAAAGCCCATGTACACCGCGTCCGCCCCGTTTTGCACCGCCGCGATGACGGCATCGAGGTTGCCCGCAGGCGCCAACAATTCCAGCATAGACCCACTCCTAGTTATAGTCATACATATCGCATTATAACACAGGCGCTGCTCTTGCTACAAGTCAATTTTCATGCTATAATGTGAACCTATCATGAATTTCTATCGACCCGAGGGGTAATTGCATGGATCAAGCCGAATTTACGCTGTCGCGGCCGGTTTGCCTGTCGCTGCCGATCGAGGAAGCGGACAAGCTGCTGCAGGAAAAGGACGGGCGCTGCGCCTTGGTATATCTCGCGCTGCTGCGCGCCGGGGGAAAGTCCTTCCCCGCCGAGCGCATCGGCCTGACCGAGCGCGAACTGCGCCAGACGATGGAGCGCCTGTGCGCGCTCGGACTCGTCTCCGCCGCCGGAAAAGAACAGCCCGCCCCGGCGCCGCGCCGCGCCGCGCCCGCAGACGACCGGCCGGGCGCCGCCGAGCCGAAGCTCGTGCCCGCGGCCGAGCTGCCGCAGTACACGGCGGAGGACATCTCCACCCGCATGCTCAGCGACGGGCCCATGCAGACCGTGCGCCGCGAGGCCGAGCAGCTCTACGGCCGCAAGCTCACGACGCCCGAAATGAACATGCTACTCGGGCTGCGCGACTATCTCGGTCTCCCGGCCGACGTGCTCATGGAGCTGATCCACTACGTCTTTCAGGAATACCGCGCCGAACGCGGCCATGCCGGCACGCCGACGATGCGCCGGATCGAAAAGGAGGCCTACGAATGGGCCGATCAGGAGATCCACACGACGGCGCAAGCGGAGGAATTCTTGCAGCGGCGTCAGGCGCGGCGCGACCTTGCGCAGCAGGTGCTGCAGGTATTGCAAATCTGCGACCGTGCGCCGAGCCGCACCGAACGCGGCTACATCACGAGCTGGCTGGACATGGGCTTTGACTGCGAGGCGATTGCCGAGGCATATGACCGCACAGTCGTGGCGACCGGCGCGCGCAAGTGGCCCTATCTCAACCGCATCCTCATGAGCTGGCACGAAAAAGGGCTGCACACGCTCGACGAGATCAGCAGCGGCGACCCGCGCGCAGCGGGCAAGCACCGCGCGGCTGCCGCCGCGCCCGCAGCCGACCGCGATGATCTCGATCGCGTGGAACAGATGCTCCGCAAAATGGAGCAGACCAACACCTAAGGAGGGACCGGCATGGCCCGCAATGGGATCTATCTGGCGCGCGCCCGCGAGCAGATCGCGCAGCAGCGCGCGGAAAATGAGCGCGAGCACCGCCGCCGCGTGGACGACGCCTATCGCCGCGTGCCCGGTCTGCGCACACTTGACCAGACGCTGCAGCAGCAGATGATCACGCTCGTCGGTCTGACGATGCGCCACGGCAGCGACCCGACGGACGAGCTGCGCGCGCTCGAGCGTGCGAATCTTGACACGCAGGCACAGCGCGCCGAGCTGCTGACAAGCTATCACCTGCCGCCGGATTACACCGACGACATCTACACCTGCCCCGACTGCCGCGACACGGGCTATATCCACGCTCAGCCCTGCCGCTGTCTGCTGCGGCGCTACAACGCCGAGCTCACGCGCGACCTCAGCCGCCTGCTGCAAAGCGGCGACGAGTCGTTCGAGCACTTTGACCTCACGCTCTATGACGAGAGCGCGCGCCCGAAGATGGAGCGCGTGTTTCAGGTCTGCCGCACGTTTGCGCAGACGTTTCGCCCCGGCACGATGAACCTGCTGCTGCAGGGCGGCACGGGGCTGGGCAAGACGTATCTGTCGGCGTGCATCGCGCGCGTGGTCGCGGGCGCAGGCTACGCCGTCGCCTACGAGACGGCCGCGAGCGCGCTCGATGCGTTTGAGTGCGCGAAGTTCCAGCGCAGCAGCGCAGACGGTGAGGCTGCCGCGCAGCGTGTGGAGCAGTATCTCGGCTGCGACCTGATGATCCTCGACGATCTCGGCACGGAAATGATCACGGCCTATTCCACGAGCGCCCTCTACACGCTCATCAACACGCGCCTGACGCGCAAAAAGGCCACCATCATCAGCACCAACTGCTCCAACGAGGAGCTGCAGAAAAAATACACGCCGCAGATCCTGTCGCGCATCGCGGGCGAATACCAGACGCTCCCGTTCGCGGGTCGGGACATCCGGCAGATCAAAAAGGAGCGCGAAGCATGAATCAGCACGAGATCACCGAGCGCCGCCCCCTGCTCGACGCGAGCGGAAACCTGACAGAGCCCGGCTACGCCAAGACCCTGCTGCCCATCTACCGCCGCAGCGACATCAAGGCCGGCAAAATGCGCATCAAGGAGTGGGACTACTACTGCATCAACAACGGGCACTTCGCCCTCGCCCTGACCATCGCGGACAACAGCTACATGGGGCTCGACTCCATCTCCCTGCTCAACCTCGACGAGGGGTGGGAGATCACGAAAAGCCCGATGCGCGCCTTCACCAACGGCAGGATCGGTCTGCCCGAGAGCAGCGAGACCGGCGATGTGCACAGCGCCGGGCGGAACTACAGCATCCTCTTCAAGAACGAGGGCGACAAGCGCGTGCTCATCGCGCAGATGAAAAACTTCGGCCCCGAGGGCTCGCTGTACGCGAAGGTGACGCTCTCGGACATCCCGCCCGAGTCCATGGTCATCGCCACGCCCTTTGACAAGGACAAGCACTTCTACTTCAACCAGAAGATCAACTGCATGCGCGCCGAGGGCACGGTGACCTACGGCTACCACAACCGCACCTACACCTTCAACCCGGCGGACAGCTTCGCCGTGCTCGACTGGGGGCGCGGTGTGTGGACGTACAAAAACACGTGGTACTGGGGCAGCGCCTCCGGTCTCGTGGACGGGGAGCGTTTCGGCTTCAACATCGGCTACGGCTTCGGCAACACAAGCGCCGCGAGCGAGAATATGCTCTTTTACAAGGGCCGCGCGCACAAGCTCAGTCAGGTGACCTTCCACATCCCCGGCGACGGCGGCAGACGCACGCCGGACTATATGCAGCCGTGGACGTTCACGAGCGACGACGGCCGCTTCGAGATGGACTACACCCCCGTGCTCGACCGCGCGAGCTGCTCGGACGTGGGGCTCATCAAGTCCGACCAGCACCAGGTGTTCGGCGTCTTCAACGGCCGCGCCGTGCTCGACGACGGCACGGTGCTGAACGTGAAAGACCTCCCCGGCTTCGCCGAGAAGGTCATCAACAAATGGTAAAACACAGCAAAAAAAACCGCTCTGCATTTCGCAGAGCGGTTTTTCTGTTCTTGCGGGAATTACTTGCCCTCGATGGCGTCGGCGAGGCTGCTGAGCCAGTCGCCCTGCACGTCCTCGATGCGGCCGGCATCGCACGCCGCCGCAATGGCGGGGTCGATGGGCAGCTTGGCCGTGTTGGGGATGCCGTGCTTGGCGGCAATGGCCTCGATGTGGCTCTCGCCGAAGATGGCGTGCTGCTTGCCGCAGTCCGGGCAGGTGTAGTAGGCCATGTTCTCAACGATGCCGAGCACGGGCACGTGCATCATATCGGCCATATTGACGGCCTTGTCAACGATCATGCCGACAAGCTCCTGCGGAGACGTGACGACGACCACACCCGCCACAGGCAGGGACTGGAACACCGTCAGCGGCACGTCGCCCGTTCCGGGAGGCATATCGACGAACATATAGTTCACGTTCTCCCACTGGACATCGGTCCAGAACTGGGTCACGGCGCCCGCGATGACCGGACCGCGCCAGACGACGGGGTCGGTCTCGTTCGGGAGCAGGAGGTTGATGGACATGATCTCGATGCCGGTGCGGGTGCGGTTGGCATACAGGAAATCCTCGCCGCCCATGGCGCTGCCGTGGACGCCGAACGCCTGCGGGATCGAGGGGCCAGTGATATCGGCATCGAGCACGGCAGCCTGATGGCCGCGGCGCTGCATCTCGCAGGCGAGCAGGCTCGTCACGAGGCTCTTGCCGACGCCGCCCTTGCCGGAGACGACCGCGATGACCTTGTCGACGCGGGAGCCGGGGCGAAGCGGCTGCTGCAGGGATTCCGGCTCGTGCTGGGCACAGGCCTCTCCGCAGGTCGAGCAGTCGTGGGTGCAGTTTTCGGGTGTTTCCGTGTGGGTGTGATTGTCACTCATAGTGGTGGATTCCTCCGTTTCGACAGTATGTTGACCTTATTATACCCCGAAAGCGCAGGAAGTCAACCGCCGGACGCGGTAAGAAAGTCATGGAGCCCGCACAGCACGACGCACGCCTCGGCACGCGTGGCGTTGGCCAGCGGCGCGAAGCTCGTGCCGCGGCCGGACAGCAGGCCCTTCTCATAGCAGAAGCAGACGCTCTCGAGCGCCCACGGGGCAATGTCGTCCAGGTCTGCGATGTTGTAGGCGGAGGCCTCGGTGCCCGGCGTCGTGTCGATGCCCTTCCATGCGAGGTAGCCCGCCATGATCACCGCCATCTCCTGACGGGTGATGTTGCGGTTCGGTTCAAACTTCCCGTCGCCCACGCCGGAGACGATCCCTTCCGATGCTGCCCAGGATACGCCGGGCGCATACCACGCGCTCGCCGCGACGTCCGAAAACCGGCTGCCGGGATAGTCCGCCTCGTTCACGCCGGCAAGCCCTGCCAGCATGGTCACGAACATACCGCGCGTGAGTGCGTCGTCCGGGGCGAAGAGCCCGTTGCCGACGCCGGCCACCCAGCCGGCGGCTGCGGCGGTGTCAACGTATTCCCGCGCCCAGTGCTTGCGGCAGTCGCGGAAGGTCGGCTCGGGGTCGGTCTCGCCCTCCGCCTTCTTCTCAAGGCCGTAATACGCCGCGATGCCGCGCGCATCCGCCTGCGCCATCGCCTGCAGCTTTGCCTCGCTCGAGAGGAACTGCGCGCTGTCGCTGTCGCTGCTGATGAAGCAGTGCTCAATGATCAGCGACGGGATGTGCGCAAGCTGACCGTAGCGGACGATGCCATAATAATCGGCGAGCTTGCCGTTGGGATAGGTCGTACCGTCTCCAGAGTTCCTCTTGACAAGGCCGCGGCTCGTGTCGAGACCGAGCTTGCCGAGCTGCGTGAGGATGTTCGTGCCGACACCGTCGACGATGTCCGCGCACTTGGCGTCATAGTTGCCGTTGCTCGCAAGGATCAACGCGCCGTGCGCAGACTGCGTGGCGGCACCGTTCAGGTGCAGGCTCACGAGCAGGTCCGAGCCCTTCTGCTGTGCAAAGTCCACACGTCCCTGCACCTTGCTCAGCGGTGCCGTGGCGCTCGTGCCCTTGGCGTCCTCGCGCGTCATGTCCACATGGACATGGCGGTAGGTCTCGAGCTCCTGCTTGAGATAGAGGCCGATCCTGAGCACGCGGTCCGCCTCCTGATAGCCGTAGGTGCTGTTGATCGCACCGGGGTCATATCCGCCCGCGCCGTCGCCGCCGTGACCGGGGTCGATCGTGATGTACAGCCAGTCGGTATCCTTGCTCGCCGCAGCCTCATTCGCCGCCGACGCAGCCGGTGCCAGCAGCGCCGCCGACAGAGCCACAGTCAGAAAAAAAGACAAGATTCGCTTCATCATCTTTCCGGACGCGCCGCGTGCGCGCCCGTCCTCCTTTTCGGAAAATGTCACACCGAAGATCCTTCAGGTCTCACAGGTCGAAGCGATTTTACCGCACTTATCCTGTTTTTGCAATGGTTTGCTCTTCCAGCGGTGCATTTTGACAGCACACAAAGATTGACAGTTTCACTTCATTTGTGCTATGTTGTATGTTACGATCTTTATAACAGACAGAAAGGTTCACCGCATATGGATATGACCCTGGTAGTAATGGCGGCCGGCCTCGGCTCGCGCTATGGCGGCGTCAAGCAGATCGAGCGTCTCGGCCCCGACGGCGAGATCCTCATGGAGTACGCGATCTATGACGCGCTGCGCGCCGGCTTCGACCGCATCGTGCTCATCATCAAGCCGTCGATGCTGGAGGATGTGCGCGCGCTCTTCGGCGACCGCATCGAGCAGCGCACCGGCATCCGGATCGACTACGCATTCCAGACGCCCGACCGCTTCACCGCGGCGCGCCCGGAGCTGGCGCAGCGCAAAAAGCCGCTCGGCACAGTGCATGCCGTGCTGTGCGCGCGCGATGTGATCCGCACGCCCTTTGCCGTCATCAACGCCGATGATTTTTACGGCCGCGGCGCGCTCGACGCCATCGCCGCCGCGCTGCCGCAGCTCGGCAGCGCGCAGGACGCCGCCATGGTCGGCTACCGGCTGAAAAACACCGTCAGCCCCTTCGGCACGGTCACGCGCGGCGTGTGCGCGACGCAGGACGGCCTGCTGCGCAAGGTGCAGGAGACGTACAAGATCCGGCTCTGCCCCGACGGTCTGATCCGCGACATGTCCGGTGAGGGCGAGGGCATCGTGCTCGACCCTGAAGCGCTCGTGAGCATGAACCTGTGGGGCTATCATCCGCAGATGCTGGACGTGATGGCGCAGTATTTTGACGACTTTGTGCACACGCTCACGCCCGGCGATGAAAAGCGCGAGTGCCTGCTGCCCGTGATGATGGACGCGCTCACGGCGCAAAGCCGCGTGCGCACGCGCGTACTGCAGACGGACGAGCACTGGTTCGGCCTGACATATCAGGACGACAAGCCCGGCGTCGTTGCGGCGCTGCGCGCCCTGCACGCTGACGGAACGTATCCCCCCGCGCTGTGGAAATAACCGATCGAATGAAAGCGAAAACGCGGCATCCGCCGCGTTTTCGCTTTCTTTACACTTTTCTAATGGATTTTTAAGTGTCTGTCGGTATCATAGTGAAAACACCACCTGCAGGAGGAGCTCACAATGGAACAAAAGCTGCGCATCGCCGTATACGGCGACTCACTGATGAAGGGCACACTGCCGGACGAGCAGCTCCGGTATCATTTTCACACCGATCTGTTTGAGGCTCCGCTTGCCGGTGTAGACGCCGAGGTAACGAACAAGTCCGTCTTCGGCGCGACCTCGCGCAAGGGCGTCACGCTCGTGCAGCGCGACCTCGCGCGCGGCCATCGCTATGACTGGGCGCTCATCGAGTATGGCGGCAACGACTGCAACTACGACTGGGCGGACGTGGCCGCCCACCCCGAGCAGCACCATGACCCCGTGGTGCTGGCGGACGAATTTCGCGCGAACCTCACAGCCATCGTGCAGATGCTGCGTGGGGCGGGCGTGCGCCCCATCTTCACGACCCTGCCGCCCATCGACGAGGTGAAGTACCTCGCCTGCATCGACCACAACGGCGCGAGTGCCGCCGGCGTCATGCAGTGGCTGGGCGACGTGCGGCGCATCTACCGCACGCAGGAGCGCTATTCCGGTCTCGTGTGCACCATCGCCGCCGAGCTGGGCGTGCCGTGCGTCGACCCGCGCGAGCGTTTTCTCGACGGGGTCGATCCGCGCGCGAGCAATGCCGAGGACGGCATCCACCTGTCCGAGGCGGGCTATGAGATGTTTTACACCACGCTCATCGAGCAGGTACGCGCCGTCATCGTCTGACGTGCAGGAAAAAAAGCAGCGGGTCAAAAAGCCTCGCAGAGTTTCGCCGCCGCAGCGGCGAAAGAAAGTCCGATCATTTTCTCCGGCGACATGTGCGTCGGGGAAAATACTTCTCAGGCTGCAAGTGTGGAATTTGTGCGCCGGCAGCGCACAAATTATGCGCGCAGCAGACTGCAGGCCTTTTTGTCGGAAAACCGCCTGGTTTTCCGACAGGGAAAAAAGCAGCGGACACCGTTTTTTCGGTGTCCGCTGTTTCATTTTTCCGTCAGGCGCGGCAGGCCGCCTGTGTGCGCGCGAGCAGGCGCGCAGCCGTCTGTGCGTCCGCCTGACCGGGCAGCAGCCGCCAGACCCAGTTGCCGGTGGCCGTGCCGGGGGTGTTCATGCGGCTCTCTGCGCCGAGACCGAGCACGTCCTGCATCTGCGCGATGAACAGCTCCGCGCGCGAGCCCATACCGGCGCGCAGCAGCGCCTCGGGCAGACGCGCCACATCGTACACGCCGAGACAGCGCATGGCATAGTCGGCGTCCGCACCGCCGAGCGCCGCCCATGCAGCGGCGGGCTCGTTGTCGTGCGTGCCGACATAGCAGACGCTGTGCGCGCGCACGCGATCCGGCCGGTGCTCAGACGTGCCGCTGGGGTCAAAGCCGAAGAGCAGCACGCGCATCCCCGGACAGCCGGAGCGCGCAACGAGCCGGCGCACGTCGTCGTCGATCGTGCCGAGATCCTCCGCGATCAGCTCGAGCTCGGGCGCAGCCGCGTGCAGCGCCTGCAGCAGCGCAGGTCCGGGACCGGGCGCCCAATGTCCGCCGCGTGCAGTCAATTCGCCGCGCGGCACCATCCAATAGCTCGAAATGGCGCGAAAATGGTCAATGCGCACCACATCATACCGCTTTGCTGCGCCGCGAACGCGGTCCTTCCACCACCGGAAGCCGTCCGCCTTCATGACGTCCCACGCATAGAGCGGGTTGCCCCAGAGCTGACCGTCGGCGCAGAAATAGTCCGGCGGGACACCGGCGACGGCGCTCGGCTGTCCGTCCGGGTCGAGGCAGAACTGCCCCGGCTTCGCCCAGACGTCCGCGCTGTCGGCGGCGACATACATGGGCAGGTCGCCGATGATGCGCACACCGTGCGCGTGCGCATAGGCGCGCACCGCATCCCACTGGCGGGTAAACTCCGTCTGCAGATACGCGTGCAGCAGCACGCGCGCGTCGAGCTGCGCGGCCGCCTCAGCGAGCGCGGCGGGGTCACGGTCGCGCAGGGGCTGCGGCCAGGCATACCACGGTGCGCCGCCCTGCGCCTCCTTGATGGCCATATACAGGCAGTAATCCATGAGCCACGGCTCCGCTGCGAGCGCGGCGCGCAATGCGGGCGTGACGGCAGCCTGTTCGCGCGCAAATGCCGCGGCCCAGAGCGCGGTCTTGCCCGCGTGCACGCGGCCGTAGTCCACGCGCATCGGATCGCCGCCCCAGTCGACGGAACGCACCTCGTCGAGCGTGAGCGCGCCGCGCGCCATGAACGGCTCCGGCGACAGCAGGTCG
This sequence comes from uncultured Eubacteriales bacterium, assembly GCA_900543625.1. Classification (GTDB taxonomy): domain Bacteria; phylum Bacillota; class Clostridia; order Oscillospirales; family Oscillospiraceae; genus CAG-103. The sequence goes on along the minus strand of UQSF01000004.1, from coordinate 5,978 downwards.
GTGCTGCCGGCAAAGGTCGACGCCGACAGATACGGCGAGTGCGCGCTGTCCGGCGGGTTGAGGGGCAGGATCTGCCAGTAGCGCTGCCCGGCGGCAGCGAGAAAATCGATAAATTCCCGGGCAGCTGTGCCCAGATCGCCGATGCCGCACGGCCCCGGCAGAGCCGACACCGGCAGCAGGATACCGCTTGAGCGGGTCATGCTCCGTCACTCCTTTTGATAGCTGCAAATGATCTCCCGGAACTTCGGGTTGCGCGGCAGCAGGCGCATGAGCGGCAGGCCCAGAATGCCGAGCACGGCGACCTCGCCGAGCGCGACCTGACCGCCGAAGAGCCAGAACGATGCATTCAGGTGCGGGAACGCGGCGTCCGTGAGCGACCACGTGAGCACCGCGCCGACAAACACAAAATTGAACACGACCGGCATGAGCGCCGCAAGGATGCACCGCAGCCACGACTGCGCGCCGCGCCCGCGGCCGAGCCACGCCGTGCACAGCGCCGCCAGCAGCGTCGCCAGCGAGCCGAAGACAACGTCAAAAATGCCCGCCGCGCTCAGCAGATTTGCGATCGCGCAGCCGGCGAACAGCCCCCATGCCGTGCAGGGGATGAAAAACGGCAAAATGCACAGCACCTCCGAGACCCGGCACTGGATCGCTCCGTAGCTGATCGGCGCCAAAAGCATCGTCAATGCGGCATAAGCCGCGCCCGTGACCGCCGCAGCGGCCAGTTTTCTCGTGGTGATGTGCATGATTCAATTCCTCCCATTTTTTTCGTTGCACACATTGTGCGCGCAGGGGTATGGCACCTGCGCCTGTTGAAATTGTGACGGCGGTTATTCTACTCCTCCGTCCGGCCGTTGTCAACCGGTTTGCTGTACAGGCAGCCGCAATATTCCTGCCGGTAGAGCCCATATTGGCGGGACAGCTCAATGCTGCGCTTGTAGCCCTCGCGCTTTTTGAAGTCCGACGGCAGCCAGCGCACGCCGTATTGCTGCGCAAGCTCGGCGCCGATGGTGTTGAGGCGCTGCGCGTCCTTGTGCGGCGAAACGGTGAGCGTCGTGCCGAAATAATCGAACCCGTGCGCCTGTGCCTGCCGCGCCGTCTCCTCGAGACGCAGACGGAAGCATACCGTGCAGCGTGCGCCGCCCTCCGGCTCACGCTCGAGGCCACGGACGGCGTCGATATAGCGCTGCCCGTCATAATCGCACGCGAGCAGCGCCACCGGCTCCGGCGTCGGGAGGCAGCGAATGAGCTCCTGCTGCCAGTAGAGGCGGCGGTCGTATTCCGCGCGCGGCTGGATGTTCGGATTGTAGTACAGCACGGTCACGCGAAAATACCGCGTGAGGTACTCCAGCACGTAGCTGCTGCACGGGCCGCAGCAGCTCTGCAGCAGCAGGCGCGGCTTTTCCTCCGGCGGGAGCGAGGAGAGCAGCGCGTCGAGCTGTTTTTGATAGTTTTCTTTCATAAGCGTCACCCGCCGGTCAGTATAGCACACACGCGCACAGAATACCAGTGCAGCTCTTGACGCGGCGAAGCATTTCCGATATGATATATGATAGGAAATTATACGAAGGAGGCGCGTCCAACATGGATCAGCGCATGAGCAAGGACAAATACTATCTCAACATTGCCGACGCGGTGCTCGACCGCTCGACCTGCCTGCGGCGCAAATACGGCGCGATCATCGTCAAGAACGACGAGATCCTCTCCACCGGCTACAACGGCGCGCCGCGCGGCCGCGTCAACTGCTCGCAGCTCGGCTACTGCAACCGCGAGCAGCTCAACATCCCCAGCGGTCAGCGCTATGAGCTCTGCCGCAGCGTCCACGCCGAGGCCAACGCCATCATCTCCGCCGCACGGCGCGACATGATCGGCGGCACGCTCTACCTCGTCGGGCGCAGCGCCGCCGACGGCGAGCTTCTGCACGACACGACCTCATGCGCCATGTGCCGGCGCATGATCATCAACTCCGGCATCACGCGCGTCGTCAACCGCATCGGCGACGACGGCATCGAGATCATCGACGTGCAAAACTGGATCGTCAACGACGAGTCCATCCAGCCGAAGGCCGAGGCCGAATGAGCGCGTTTTTTCTTTACAAGCGCGCGTTTTTTGATTATAATAAGTAAGTTAGACTGAAAAAAGGCAGGATTCAACCTATGGCATCCATTGCATTTGAAGAGTATAAAAACAAGCTCAACAACCTCCGTCCGGCGCTGGACGATCTGGGCGGCGCGCTGCATCTTGACGAGGCGCGCAACGAGGTCGAAAAGCTCGAGGAGGAGAGCGCGCAGGACGGTTTCTGGAACGACACCGAAAACAGCCAGCGCGTGCAAAAGCGCATCAAGACGCTCAAGCACAAGCTCGAGCGCTACGCCAAGCTCACCGGCGCGTGGGAGGATATGCTGACCATGTGCGAGATGGCCGTCGAGGAGGACGATGACTCGATGCTGCCCGACCTCGAGAGCGAGTTCCAGTCCTTTGAGGAGACGCTCGAATCCATGCGGCTCGAGACGCTGCTGACCGGCGAGTATGACGCGAACAATGCCATCCTCACCTTCCACGCCGGCGCAGGCGGCACCGAGGCGCAGGACTGGACGAGTATGCTCTACCGTATGTACAACATGTGGGCCGAGCGCCATGGCTACACCGTCAAGCTCATGGACTATCTCGACGGCGATGAGGCCGGCATCAAGAGCGCGACCATCATGATCGAGGGCGAGAACGCCTACGGCTTCCTCAAGAGCGAAAACGGCATCCACCGTCTCGTGCGCATCAGCCCGTTTGACGCCTCCGGCCGCCGCCACACGTCGTTCGCCGCCGTGGAGGTCATGCCCGAGATCACCGAGGACAGCGAGATCGAGCTGCGCGACGAGGACATCAAGATGGACGTGTACCGCTCGTCCGGCGCGGGCGGTCAGAAGGTCAACAAGACCTCGTCTGCCGTGCGTCTGACGCACATCCCGACCGGCATCGTCGTGTCCAGCCAGGTCGAGCGCAGCCACTTCCAGAACCTCGAAAACTGCAAGAATATGCTCCGTGCGCGTCTGGCCGAGATCAAGGAGCGTGAGCATCTGGAGAAGATCTCCGACATCAAGGGCGTCCAGCTCAAGATCGAGTGGGGCAGCCAGATCCGCTCGTACGTGTTCATGCCGTACACGCTGGCCAAGGACCACCGCACCGGCTTTGAAAACGGCAACATTCAGGCCGTCATGGACGGCGACATCGACGGCTTCATCAACGCCTACCTGAGCATGAACGCCGACCAGGAAGCGAAATAAGCGCGAAAAACTGCACGCCCGTTTGGGCGTGCAGTTTTTCGGTTTGTCAAAGAACCTCGTAGAGTTTGCGCCCGCAGGCGCAAAGAAGGTCCGATCATTTTCTTCGGCGACATGTGCGGCGAAGAAAATACTTCTCAGGCTGCAAGTGTGGAATTTGTGCGCCGGCGGCGCACAAATTATGCGCGCAGCAGACTGCAAACCCCTTTGTCAAAAAGTTGTACTTTTTGACAGCCTCAAAACGCCCGCTCGGGCGTGCAGTTTTCTTATTGTCTTGGGATGAGGCGGATGATCTGCTGGTCGTCCACGCACTGATAGCCCGACGAGGCGACACGGCTTCCGAGCGCGCGGTAGACATCCCACAGGCGCTCGCGGTCAAAGAGCAGCGCGCGCATCTCATCATAGACCTCCGGCGACTCGCAGCGAAACTCCAGCACGGCGCGCCCATCCTCCCACTGGCTGCGCACGGCGGCAGCCGCCGCAGCGACGGTCGCCTCCGCCGCCGTATAGCCGCTGCGGACATAGTAGTTGTCGGCATTCGCGCGGCTGTCCGGCCAGAGCCCGGTCGCGTCCGGCGTGTGGCGCACGGCCATGCGCGCCGCCGTGAGCGCAAACCACGTGTGGCTGAGATAGTCCGGCAGCGCCTCCGCGCTCCCTTCGTCCTGCAGATCCCACGTGGGGTCAAAGTAGTAGACTGCGCCGTCGAGCTCGGCTGCGACCCATGCGTGGCGCTCGCTTGCGCCGCTCGAGGACACGGACGTGCCCGTGACGGCGCGCGCCGGAATACCGCCGCGCTCGAGCAGATAGACATACGCATCGGCAATGCCGCCGCAGACGGCCTGTCCCTCGCAGACGGCGGCATAGGCCGTCTGGTCATACGTCTCCCGCCCGGTGTAGGTAACGTGCGTGAGCAGCCAGTCGTAGAGATACAGTGCGCGCTCGTAGTCCTCCGCCGGGGCGGCGGCAAGCAGACCGTCCGCCGTCTGCGCAAGCTGCGCGCGGCGCGCCGGGCCGTCATCCGGATAGACCCAGTCGAACGTGACGGTGATGTGCGCATTCACCCCGCCGTACACCGTGTAGCGGTACGAGCGCACCCAGAGCTCCGGATCGTCGAGCAGCTCGCCCAGGCAGGCGGTGAGCGTGTCGGCGTCGCAGCCGTAGACGACCGCATCCGTCTGCTCGCGCATCGCCGTGTGCAGCACGGCGGCGACGCGCGGGTTCGCGCTGCAGTTCGGCGCAGTATCCGGCAGGACGGATGACTCGCGCTGGATCTGCACCGTCTGCACCGGCGTGAGCCGCGCGCGGATGTGCGGATAAAACACCGCGCCCGCCAGCACAAGCAGCAGCACCAGCAGCAGCGTCAGCCCGCAGCCCGCACCGCTCCGGCGGCGCGGCGGCGTTTGCCGCAGCCATTGCTCATCCAAGTGATCGTTATCGTACATCCGGGTCACCTCCTGTTTGCGATTGTGGAAATGTTGTCAGCTTTTTTGCTCCGCAACGGTGGAAATTGCAAAAAGTTTCTGCTATAATGCTGCCCATTCACGTATATATCAAAGGAGTTTTTATCATGATCGAAGTTACCTTCCGGATCGAGAGTCTGGACTACACCGATAAGCTCGATTCCCAGCTCCCGCTCGTACTCGAGGCGCTGAGCCAGAGCGGCAATATCAACCCCGTGCTCAAGCTCGCGTGCAACACGCCCGAGGCCTCGGCACGCATCGTCAAGGGCATTCTGCGCACCATGTCGCAGGATCAAAAGCAGCGTCTGGCCACGAAGATCGTCAACGCCAACCGCGAGAAGCTCATGCAGAAGCTCAATGACTTCGCTGCCGGCAAGGGCGTCGACGTGCACATCTGCGACTGCGCCGCCACGTTCCGTTAAAGCGAAAACCGAATCACGCCGCCCAATCACGGGCGGCGTTTTGCTGTCTGTGCCCGGATAGATCCGCGCACAGGCAGCAATCAGATTGCATTCGAGGCGGGCCCTTCGCCCCCTCGAGCGCCCCCGCTGCTCTGTCATCCTGCCCGGAATCGCATCATCTCAGCAAAACGCACGCCGCCCAATCACGGGCGGCGTTTTCATTTGCCGCAGCTTTATTTTACCATCCCGCACGTGTACAAGTCTACCGCTTTTTGTCTGCGCATAGGCTGTGCTATCCGAAAAAAGGAGGCACGGCCATGATCCTCGCGCTCGCGGGCAATCCCAACTGCGGCAAAACAACGCTCTTCAACGCGCTTACGGGGGCGAATGCGCGCACGGGCAACTTCCCGGGCGTGACCGTCACACGCAGCGAGGCCGTATGCCGCGCGCGGCCGGACGTGACGCTCGTGGACCTGCCGGGCGTGTATGCACTGCGCCCCTTCTCGGACGAGGAGCGCGTCACGCGCGCGTATCTGCTCGGCGGCGAGGCGGACGCGATCATCAGCATCGCGGACGCAACGTGCCCGGCGCGCAGCCTGTATCTGACGCTGCAGCTGCTGGAGCTGGGCGTGCCGGTCGTGCTGGCGCTGAACGTGATGGATGCGCTGCGTGCCGGCGGCGGTGCGGTGGACACGGCAGGGCTGGCGCAGGCGCTGGGCATCCCGGTCGTGCCGGTAAGCGCAGCGCTGGGCGAGGGGCTGGACACATTGCTGGACACAGCCGTGCGCGCAGCGCAGGGTACGCCGCCCGACCCGTGGCGCGCGCTGGCCCCGGGCGCGGTG
>UQSF01000003.1 GCA_900543625.1 uncultured Eubacteriales bacterium | reverse complement strand
CTGTGGCGTATTTCCATAAGTTTCGAAAGAGACTTGTCGATTTTTACTTTTTCACGCTTCACTCTTCCTTCTTCCCTAATACTGTGTTCTTTACATTTTCATGTGCGTGCGTTATCATGGGCCGGAAAGGTGGATCGCCATGAATGACAGCCCTTTGATCACCAAATCGAAAGCGTTTGCGCTGATCGTCATCAGGACGTGTAAAGAATTGAGAGCCGCAAAGTGCGAAAGTACCCTGATCCATCAATTTCTGCGTTCCGGAACAAGCATAGGTGCCAACATTAGAGAGGCTTTTTATGCACACAGCAAAGCCGATTTTATTGCAAAGCTTCAAATCGCCCTGAAAGAGTGCTCCGAAACCGAATATTGGATCGAATTGCTCATCGAAAGCGGATACAGCAGCGACACAGAAATACTCAACAAATGCATTGAGCTGAAGAAGATTTTGATCGCCTCCGTCAACACCGCGAAGAAAAACCGCACATGACCTGCCTGCCCGTCCACACCGTGGGCGGGTTTTTCTTTTGCGCCCCTCACGCTCCCGGTGCACACAGCCGCTGCGCCAGCTCCCGGCGCGACAGGCCGCTCACCAGCGCGTCGAAACAGTCGGCGCACACCGTCAGTCCGCCGTGCGCACACGGCCATAGATACGCCTCCGCCCACTCCGGCAGCGGCGCAAAGCACACCTCACATCGCCGCATCTGCATCACCTCTTTTCTGCCGCAAATTTTTTATGCGTTTGAATAACTTCTGCCTTAGATTATACTCGTTAGGATAATTTGTCAAGTGCAATTTCTGCACTTGCATAAAAACAATCGTGACAGGGCGTTGCGCTCTGCAAGAACGTCGGTTTTTTGACGAAAACAAAGTGATTTAAAGCGCCCTTTCTGACTTTTTGCACAAAAAAAGAAAGAAATTATATGGAAAACGGATATTGCAATCTTTCTCCGTTTGCGTTACCATGATGAAGGAAATTGGCCACTCAGGCCATTTATGAGAGCAAAGTGAATAACAAGAAAGAGGTAAGAAAATGATTAACAACGCCTATCTGAACCGCGTCTTCGCAGACCTTCAGAAGAATCATCCCAACGAGCCCGAGTTCCTTCAGGCCGTTGATGAAGTCTTTGAGAGCCTCCAGCATGTCGTCGACAAGCACCCCGAGTGGGAAGAAGCCGGCCTCATGGAGCGCTTCGTCGAGCCCGAGCGTATCATCATCTTCCGCGTTCCCTGGGTCGATGACAACGGCAAGGTTCAGGTCAACCGTGGCTACCGTGTGCAGTTCAACTCCGCGATCGGCCCCTACAAGGGCGGTCTGCGCTTCCATCCGTCGGTCAACCTGTCCGTCGTCAAGTTCCTTGGCTTCGAGCAGATCCTCAAAAACTCCCTGACCACCCTCCCCATGGGCGGCGGCAAGGGCGGCTCCGACTTTGACCCCCACGGCAAGTCCGACGGCGAGGTCATGCGCTTCTGCCAGAGCTTCATCACCGAGCTCTACCGTCACATCGGCCAGTTCACCGACACTCCGGCGGGCGACATCGGCGTCGGCGCGCGCGAGATCGGCTATATGTACGGCCAGTACAAGAAGATCGTCGACCGCTTTGAGGGCGGCGTCCTCACCGGTAAGGGCCTGACCTACGGCGGCTCTCTCGCCCGCACGCAGGCCACCGGTTACGGCATCTGCTACTTCTCCGACGAAGTGCTCAAGCACCTGAGAAACGACAGCTTCGAGGGCAAGAAGGTCATCGTGTCCGGCTCCGGCAACGTCGCGCAGTACTGCGCGCAGAAGTGCACCGAGCTCGGCGGCAAGGTCATCGCGATGAGCGACTCCAAGGGCTACATCTATGATCCCAACGGCGTCAACCTTGACGTGCTGTTCGACATCAAGCAGAAGCGCCGCGCACGCATCAGCGTCTACGCGGACGAGGTTCCCGGCAGCGAGTACCACGAGGGCTGCAAGGACATCTGGACCGTGCCGTGCGACATCGCCATGCCGTGCGCATCCCAGAACGAGATGGACGTTGAGGGCGCGAAGGCCGTCATCGCCAACGGCGCTATGGCCGTGTTCGAAGGCGCCAACATGCCGCTGACCCCCGAGGCCATCAGCGCGGTCATCGAAGCCGGCCTGCTCTACACGCCGGGCAAGGCTTCCAACGCGGGCGGCGTCGCCACCTCCGGTCTGGAAATGAGCCAGAACTCCCTGCGCATGAGCTGGAGCTTCGAGGAAGTGGACGAGAAGCTGCACGGCATCATGAAGAGCATCTTCAAAGCCTGCTACGACGCTTCCGTCGAGTGCGGCCAGCCGGGCAACATGATGCTCGGCGCAAACGTTGCCGGCTTCCTGAAGGTCGCCGACGCCATGATGGCTCAGGGCATCGTGTAATTTCAAACTCCTTGTCTCTACATAAGGAAGGTCCCCGAAACGAATGTTTCGGGGACCTTTTTTGCGGGCATGCGGGAAGGCAGCCAAAGCGAAAGAGCTGAGGTGTTTCCTGGCGTCACGCACCATGGCAATCCAATTTTCGAGCTGCTCGACCAGTGCCGCGGCGCAGGAAAGCGCGACCCCTGTCTGCGCGGCAAATCTCCTCTTTGCGCAGCGAGGCAAACCATGCTATAATGAGCGCAGATTTTTTCGGGAGGTGCAGCCATGGACACGCAGAGACTATCGCAGACGGTGCAGCCGCTGCTCGACTGGTTTCAGGCGCACGCGCGCACGCTGCCGTGGCGCGCCGACCGCGAGCCGTACCACGTGTGGCTCTCGGAGATCATGCTGCAGCAGACGCGCGTCGAGGCCGTGCGCGGGTATTACGCGCGCTTTCTCGCGGCCGCGCCGGATGTGTTTGCGCTTGCGGCGCTGCCGGAGGCGCAGCTGCTCAAGCTCTGGGAGGGGCTGGGGTACTACAACCGCGCGCGCAAGGCGCAGGAATGCGCCCGCGTGATCGCGGCGCGCGGCGGCGTCTGGCCCGACACGGTCGAGGGCCTGCTGGCGCTGCCGGGCATCGGGCCGTACACCGCCGGGGCGATCGCCTCGATCTGCTTCGAGCGCCCGACCGCCGCCGTGGACGGCAACGTGCTGCGCGTGTGCGCGCGCGTGCTCGACGACGCGACGCCCATCGACAACGCCGCGCACAAGACGGCGCTCACCGCGGCGCTGAGCGCGTGCTACCCCGCCGGGCACTGCGGCGATTTCACGCAGGCGCTCATGGAGCTCGGCTCGACCGTCTGCGGCCCGAACCGCGCGCCGCAGTGCGCGGACTGCCCGATCGCGGCGCTGTGTCTCGCGCGCGCACACGGCACGGCCTCCGCCCTGCCGGTCAAGGCGCCAAAGCGCGCCAAGCGCGCCGAGGAGCACACCGTATTCTGCCTGCGCTGCGGCGACCGGCTCGCCGTCCAGCGGCGGCCATCGAGCGGCCTGCTTGCCGGGCTCTGGCAGCTGCCGAACACGCCGGGGCTGCTCGACGAGCAGCAGGCGGGCGCCTTTGCCAGCGGACAGGGGCTCGGCGACGTGCGGCTGCGCAGCGCGCGCGACGGCAAGCACATCTTCACGCACATCGTCTGGACGATGCGCTGCTACACGCTCGAGTGCTCGGCCATGCCGCCGCAATACCGCTGGGCAGCGCCGGACGAGCTGCGCACGGAGATCTCCCTGCCGACTGCGTTCCGGCAGTTTCTGGAGGATACATACTGAAGATCCGGCAGCGGCGGCGCGCAGTGCGTGGCCGCTGCCCGCTTTTGCGCAGTGCAGATCAAAGGCGCGAAAAAAGATTCGGAAACGGAGCAAAAACTTATTCTTTTCATAGTTTTTCGTGCTATTCTGTCCGGGAATACAGACATCGAAGGGAGCCGCACATGAGACTACTGGTAGCAGAGGATGAAAAGCGCCTCAACAAGATCATCTGCGAAGCGCTGGAGGACGAGGGCTACAGCGTCGACGCCTGCTTTGACGGCGAGCAGGCGCTGGAATACGCCCGCGCCGCCGAATACGACGCGATGGTCATGGACATCATGATGCCGCGTCTGGACGGACTCGAGGCGGTGCGGCAGATGCGCCGCGAGCACATCTGTGCGCCGGTGCTGTTTCTCACCGCGCGCGACAGCATCGCCGACCGTGTGGAGGGGCTCGAGAGCGGCGGGGACTATTACCTCGTAAAGCCGTTTCATTTTCCGGAGCTGCTGGCCGTCGTCCGCGCCATCACCCGCAAGTACACCGGCAACCGCTCCAACATTTTCACAGCCGCCGACCTCACGATGGACACCTCGGCCAAAACCGTGACGCGCGCGGGCAAAAACATCGACCTGACGGCGCGGGAGTTTGCGCTGCTGGAGTATATGCTGCGCAACAAGGGCATCGTCCTCACGCGCGAAATGATCGAAAACAACCTCTGGAACTTTGACTACGAGGGCGGAACGAATGTCGTGGACGTGTACATCGGCTATCTGCGCAAAAAAATGGACACCGGATTTGACGCCAAGCTGATCCGCACCGTCTGGGGCAGCGGCTGGACACTGAGGGAGGATTGACATGTCGATCAAGGTCAGGATCACGGCGTGGATCACGCTCATGGTGCTGCTGCTGGCAGCAATGACTCTGGTGTTCGTGCTTGTGATCAATCATAACGCCATCACAGACGACCCCGCCGGGCGGCTGGTCAACGTCGTACAGGAGAATGTGAAGGATGTGGAATTCGACCGCGGGAAATTCGAGTGGGACGACCTGACCATGTACAGCGGCGGCGTTTACAGCCAGTTTTACAGCACGGACGGCGCGCTTCTGCACGGCGCGCTGCCGGAGGATTTCGATCCGAACCTGGCGTTTTCCCCAAACATCGTGCGCACAGTCAGCAGCGGCGGCAGGAATTACTTTGTCTATGACAGCTATGTCGACATGGACGTGACCGGCCTCTGGGTGCGCGGCATCATTTCCTCCGACGACCGGTCGGGCGTGATGCATACGATCACCGTCCTCACGGCGACACTGCTGCCCATCCTGCTCGCCGTCACCATCGGCGGCGGCTGGCTCATCGCGTGGTCGGCCATGCGCCCGGTGGAAAAGATCCTCGCGGCGGTGGACGGCATCTCTGCCGGCGAGGATCTGAGCGCACGGCTGAATATGCAGCGCGGCCCGCGCGAAATGCGCCGGCTCAGCGCGGCGTTTGACCGGATGTTCGCGCGGCTGGAAAAGGCCTTCGACACCGAGCGGCAGTTCACATCCGACGCCTCGCACGAGCTGCGCACGCCCATCACGGTCATTCTGGCCGAGTGCGACCGCGCAAAACGCAAGGCATACACACGCGGCGACTTTCTGGAGTCCGTCGGCGTCATCGAGCAGCAGAGCGAGCATATGTCGCAGCTCGTGCAGGCGCTGCTTGGGCTGACGCGCATGGAGCACGGGACGGACAAATACCCGATCAAGCGCATGGATCTGAGCGCGCTGGTCTGCTCCTGCTGTGAGGAATGCCCTCCGCCGCCGGGCTCACACGCAGAAGTGGAGCTGGACATCCAGCCCGATATTCAGGCGGCGTGCAACGCCGGACTGATGTCGCGCGTGGTCGTCAATCTGCTGCAAAACGCCTATAAATACGGCGGAGAGCAGGTGCGGGTGCGCGTCTCGCTGCACGAAAACGCAGACGGCAAGGCCGTGCTCCGCGTCGCGGACGACGGTCCCGGCATCGCACCGGAGGATCAGGACAAGGTCTGGCAGCGCTTCTGGCAGGCGGATTCCTCGCGCGGGGAAGACGGCGGCAGCGGGCTCGGACTCGCCATGGTCAAGGAGATCGTGCAGCTGCACGGTGGCTCCGTTGGCCTGGAGAGCACCCCCGGAAAAGGAAGCATATTTTCCGTGACCCTGTGAGCGATCAACGGCGCGGGCAACAGAAATGTTGCCCGCGCCGTTCAAAATTTCTTTTCTTTTGTCTCATTTCTTTCTTAGAATTTGCCCGTATCATGGGCACATAAGGTCAAGAGAGCAAAAACCTCCCACAATTCAAGAAAGGATGACAACATCATGAAAAATATCATCAATACCATCAACACCGCCGGCGCATACCGGGCCATTCTCGCCGAGCTGCACCTCAACGACAGCGATGTAGAGTTTTCCAACATCACCATGCACGACGGCCTGTGTGAGGCCAACCTGTTCACCACGTGGATGCACTACGAGTGCTATGTGGACGCCGCGACGAGCGAGGTACTCGGCCTCAACGCCGAGCCGATGCTGCTCTACTCCACGGACAAGCACGACGGCAAATTCGAACACCTGAGCAGCACGCTCCGCCACAGCGCATAACCCGCATGCCCCCGCCTGCAAGCAGGCGCGCAGATGAAAAGCCACCGCCGGCTTTCCTGACCAACGGCGGGAACAACAGACCGCAAAAGGGATGCTGTCCTATGGCAGCATCCCTTTTGTATCGGTATGGATCGCCAGCTCCGGCCGCCGCTCAGCGCCAGAAGTCGTCGTTCCGGTCGCGGTACTGCGGCGGCACCGGGTACTGCATGCGCCGGAAGTAGTCAAACACCGTCTCGCGCGAGACGCGGCGGTCGGCGCGCGCCGAGCGGTTCACGCGCAGGATGCCGAACACATACAGCGCGATCAGGTAGGCATAAAACAGCAGCGTAAAGCGGCCGTCGCTCTCCTGTGCGAACGCCAGAAAGTCATAGCAGCCGTGCATCAGCACCGGCACGACGACGCTCAGCGCAAGGTAAGCCCTGCAATCATCTTCACGCCCCCAGTAGTCGGAGAGCTTGGCGTAGCCGTAGAAATAGCCCATGAACACACCGAAGATCGCGTGGCCGGGCACAGCCGTGACCGCGCGCACAAGGCCGGTCGCAAAGCCGTAGCTGTAGACATACTTCACGTTCTCGAACGCGGCAAAGCCGAGCGCGACCATGACGGCATAGACGATCGCGTCGAACTGGAAGTCGAACGCCGGGCTGCGCCACGTCGTGCGCAGAAACAGGAACTTGCACGTCTCCTCCGTGAGCCCTGCGACGACGAACGCCTCGAGGAAATAACCGAGGTAAACATTGCGCACGTTCAGCCGCTCGATGATGGCGCTGAGGATGAGCTCGACCACGATGGCAGGCAGACACGAGAGCACGCCGAAGCCCAGCAGCTTTGCCAGCAGCGCCGACGGCTCTTTGTCCGTGCGGTCCTTGCGGCAGATATACACCACCAGCACGACGGCCGGCAGCAGCGCGATGAATGTCAAGGGATCGATCATGCGAAAACCTCCTGTTTCAGAATGGATCCTGTCATGGCGATCCCGCTCAGAACAGCAGCCAGATCACCAGCGGGATCGTCGCGGCGGACAGGATCGTATTGATGAAAATACACTTGGACGCGAACGCATCCGAGCGGTCATACTGCAGGCACAGCGCCGTGACGAGCATGGCCGTCGGGCACGCCGCGAGCAGCACCGGGATGCCGAGCAGGTCGCCGCTGACAAACGGCCGCAGCACCGCCCACGTCAGCAGCGGGCACACGAGCAGGCGCACCGCCGCAACGGCATAGGCACGCCAATCCGTCAGCGCCGCGCGCACGGAGATCGCGCCGAGCGACGTGCCGATGACGATCATCGACAGCGGGATCGTCACGCCGGAGACCGCCAAGATCGTGTCGGCGATGACACCGGGCACGGGCACACGTGTAAGCAGCAGCACGATCGACAGCAGCGTCGCGATGACCGGCGCGTTGAGCACATCCTGCCAGCGAACGCGGCCGCCCTCCGGGGACAGCTGCGACGCGCTGCTGGAATAGAGCGCGAGGTTAAACGGGATGTTGCACAGGGAGGCGAAAAAGACCATCTCCTCGCCGAAGATCGCCGCGACGACCGGCAGCCCCACAAAGCCGACGTTGCCAAACGCCGTCGTCAGGCGCATCGCACCGGCATCCTCCCCGCGCGTGCGCAGCAGCCGCGGCAGGAGCCACGCCGGCAGCATCTGCAGCGCGACCATGACCGTCAGGACGAGGATATAATCGACGATCTCAATGGCCTGAAACGCCGGCGCGCCGAGCACGGAATTGAGGATGGTCGCCGGCATCAGCACCGTGACCATCAGCGGGGTCACGCGCTTATTAAACTCCGGCCCCGTGATGCCGATGCGCGCACAAAGGTAGCCAAGCAGCATGATGAGGATCAGCATGGCCATCTTGGCAAAGACAGTGGACAGGTTCATATCGTTTCTTTTCTCTTTCTCTCGTTTGAAGGCTGCGCGGCGCCGGCGCCGCCGCCGCGTATGATACCTCAGTATATGCCAGACGCGCTGTCTTGTAAAGGAGAATTCTCGCGCAGCACTTGCCAAATGGCGTCCGGCCTGTTACACTGGCCGAAAGGGGGTGTGCGCATGAAGAAAACTGTCATGACCGTCATTCGTGTGATCGTGATCGTCGGCGTGCTGGGTCTGCTGACCTACGGCGGCTTTCTCGGCATGAACCGCGTATCCGGCAACGGCGATTACACCATCGACGCCTACGCCGCGACGGACGACGGCGGTCAGCTGACCGTGACGAAGGCCGGCACCGTCATCCACGTCGATTGCTCGGCCGAGCAGCTCGCCGCCGTCGCCGCAGAGCCGGACGCAACGTTCCACCTGACGTTCTCCTACAGTCAGATCACGAACAGCGGCAAGCTCAAATCCATCACGCCCGCCGGATAACCTCCGGCCGGGCGCGCCCGCCCGACGCCCGCGCCAAGCGCTGAGCGGTCGGGCAGCATCAAAGTCATATCATATAAAGTAAGAACCCCTGACCGTGCGGTCAGGGGTTCTTGCTTGGATGGAGAAAAAGGTAAGGGGGATGTATCACATAATCAGTCCTTGCGCTCGTCGCCCCAGAAAAACAGGGCCACGGTGCCCGGGCCGGTGTGGCTGCCGATGGTGGTGCCGACGCTGTAGATCTCGACCTTGCCGTTGAGCTTCGGGAACTTCCGCTCGATCTCGTCTGCCACGGCGCGCGCATCGTCATAGCACGCGGAGTTGGAGATGTAGCACTTGCCGGAGTAGTCGTGGCCGCCCTGCGCGTGCTCCTCCATGCGCATGACGATCTCCTTCATGACGCGCTTTTTGCCGCGGATCTTGGCGCGCGGAATGAGCCGGCCGAGGTTATCCATGTTCAGCAGCGGGCAGATGTCCAGCAGGCCGCCGAACACGCCGGCCACCTTCGAGATGCGGCCGCCCTTGACATAGAACGTCAGGTCCGTGGAGAAAAACCAGTGGTGCAGCTCAAGCTTGTGCGCCTCGGCCCAGTCGCGCACGGCGTCGATACCCATGCCCTCGTCGCGCAGGTCGGCGAGCTTATCCATCAGCAGGCCGTAGCCCGAGGACGCGCCGAGCGAATCGACGATGTAGATCTTGCGCTCCGGGTAGCGCTCGCGCACGATGCGCGCGGCGTTCTCGGCCGAGTTCGACACGCCCGACAGCCCCGAGGACAGGCAGACATGCAGGATGTCCTTGCCCTGCTCGAGAAACGGGGTAAAATAATCCACGAACTCCGAGATGTTCACCTGTGAGGTGCGCGTGTCCGCGCCGTTTGCCATGGCGGCATAGAATTTATCAAACGGCATCGATTCGCCCAGATCGTCCGGGTAGTCCACGCCGTCAAGCTGGTAGTGGAAGCAGATATACGAAATGTCACGCTGCTGAAAATGCTCCTTGGTCAGGTCGGCGGTGGAGCAGCAGCTCAGTACAAAATCGGCCATGTTGTCGGTCTCCTTTACATCCTTTGATTTGCCCGCCGGGCGGGCTGTCTGTCTTGTTCCTGTCAATACACGCATAGCATACCTGCAAAGCAGGGATTGCGCAAGCTACAAAACGGAACCGGGGCGTAGAACATGGATCCCCCCTGTTCTACGCCCCGAACGGCACGCTCTACAAATCATAGAACGCCTGAGTTTTCAATGCTTTGCACGGATATGAAAGCTGAAATAAACGACGGCCTCCGCCGGGATGAGGATCAAAAACAGCTGCCAGAAATTCATCCCGAAGCGCAGCAGCACGAGGTAGCCCACGGCAAAAATACTCGCCACGAGGCCGAGCACCACGTACAGATTGCCCCGTCCGCCGAAAAACACGCTGTTGAGCACAAGGTAGGTGATGACCGCCGCCGGCACGAAGCAGGCGAACACGATCCACTCCACCGCGCCCAGCCACAGCCACAGCACCACGAACACCAGCACCGCCAGCGTCACGATGCCCATAAGGGCGACAAGGATGATGGCATGATGGCTGCGGTCGCACGCGGCGGGCTCGGGTCCGGGCTGCCACGCATCGTGCTCGTTGAGCAGGTAATCGACCGTGACGCCGAAGATCTCGCTCATGCGCTTGAGCACCGCGGCATCGGGAATGGCCTCGCCGCGCTCCCACTTGGAGATCGACTTATCCGAATAATTCAGTTGTTCGCCAAGCTCTGCCTGCGTCATGCCCGCGGCCGTGCGCAGGCGGATGAGGTTGCTGGCAAAGATGAGTTTCAGTTCGTCCATGGTGGGTCCTCACGATGATGATGTGCTGTCCATTTTACGCATTCGCGCGCGCGTTGTCAACCGTCACATACTGCCCGGACGTCACACGCGGTAGACGATCTCCTCCGCCGTGCGTGCGGCGGTCTGCTCATCGGTGAGCAGGCGCACGAGCTCGAGCGCGAACGGGATCGCAGCGCCGAGGGCGCGGCCGGTCGTGATCTGCCCGTCGGTGACGACGTCGGCATCGACCATCTGCGCACCGGTGCATCTGTCCTCAAAGCCGGGGTAGCAGGTGGCGCGGCGGCCGGCGAGCAGGCCGTACTGCGCGAGCACGCTCGGCGCGGCGCAGATGGCGGCGGCGCGGCCGCCATGCTCGAGCGTGCGGCGCACGAGCGTCTCCACGGCCGGCGATTTGGCCAGATTCGTCGTGCCGGGCATGCCGCCCGGGAGCACGACCAGCTCCGGAGGTGCCGCCAGCAGCTCCGGCAGCGTGCGGTCGCACGTGACGGGCACGCCGTGCGCGCCGACGACGGTGTGCGCGTCCTCAACGGAGACCGTATACGTCTCCAGACCGGCGCGGCGGAGAATGTCGAGCGTGATCAGGCCCTCGCACTCCTCCAGGCCTTCGGCAAACAGCAGATAACATTTGGACATAACAGGTTCCCCTTTCTTTCGTAATCCGTTTACATGAGCGGCGCTACCAGCTTGAGCAGCGCGGAAGTGATGCGCGTGTGCAGCGGGATGCGCGCGAGGTCGCCGTGCGTGACGATCTGCGACTGGGCGCGCGTGGCGTCAAAGTCGGCCACGATGTCCGCGATGCACGGGCAGTCATAGAGATACACCGCATTTTCAAAGTGCAGGTACAGGCTGCGGTAGTCAAGATTGATCGTGCCGACAACGGCCTTGCAGTCATCGCTGACGAACACCTTCGCGTGCACGAAGCCGGGCGTGTACTCATAGATCTTGACGCCGGCGTCGAGCAGCTCGCGGTAGTGCCCCTTGGCGAGCGCAAAGGCAAACTTTTTATCCGGCACGTGCGGCAAAATGAGCTCCACATCCACGCCGCGCTTGGCCGCAAACGTGAGCGCCATGACCATCGTCTCATCGAGGATGAGGTACGGCGTGAAGATGCGCACATAGCGCTCGGCATGGCTGAGGATGTCGAGATAGACGCTCTCGCCGACGCGCTCGTCATCGAGCGGGCTGTCGGCATACGGCAGGACATAGCCCCCCGCCTCCGGCAGCGGCGGCAGCGGCACGTTGAGATACCGCCCGTAGGAATCCGTATCCGGCTCGCGCTCATCCATGCCCCACATCTGCAGGAACATGAGCGTGAGCGAGCGCACTGCCTCGCCCTCGAGCCGCACGGCGGTGTCCTTCCAGACGCCGTAGACGCTCACCAGGTTCGCATACTCGTCGGAAAGGTTCACGCCGCCGGTGAAGCCGACGCGCCCGTCGATGACGGCGATCTTGCGGTGGTCGCGGTTATTATAATAGATGCTGACAAACGGGCGCAGCGGCGCGAACATCTTGCAGCGGATGCCGAGCGCCTCCATGCGCCTGGGATAGCCATACGGCAGGCGGTAGAACGTGCACGTGCCGTCATAGAGCACGCGCACCTCGACGCCGGCGCGCACCTTTTCCTCCAGGATCTTGAGGATGCGCCCCCAGACGTCGCCCTCCTCGATGATGAAGTATTCGAGGAAGATAAAGTGCTCGGCCGACTGCAGCGCGTCGAGCAGCGCGCCGATCTTGTCCTGCCCCATGGGGTAGTAGGTAACGGCGGTGTTTTCATACACGGGATAGTCACCGGAGCGCAGCGTGTACTCGGCGAGGTTGTGCACCTCGGGCAGCTCGGTGCGCAGGCGCGTCATGAGCTCGGTCTGCCGCGGCACATACTGCACGGTGCTCACGATGCTCTCCTGCACGCGGCGGTTTGCGTAGCGGTGGCCGACATCGAGCTGCATGAACAGGTACAGCAGCACGCCGAACGCAGGCAGCGCCATGATGAGCACGATCCATGTGATCTTCGTCGTCGCGCTGCCGGGCTTGTTGACCAGATAGATGATGAGCACGACCGCCAGCACATGCATGATGCCGGACAGCGCGGGGTAGTAGCGGCCGAGATAGTGCGCACCGAACGCCATGATGGCGACCTGAAGCAGCAGCAGCACGACGATGACCATCGTGCGGCCGAACACGATATCCAGCAGGCGGCGCTTGCCGCGGCGCAGCAGACGGATCTCATTATCGTCCTCAAACCAAACCTTGCGCACAAGCGCACCTCCTTTGTACAGTCGTTCCGGTGCGGCAGCGCCGCTCGGGGTCTCTTTCTATTATAGCGGAAATCCCGAAAACGTTCAAGGCATTCCGGCGGTTTTCAGGCCGCGGCGCAAAAAGAAACCCGGCTGCGGAGAGATTCTCCACAGCCGGTGGTCAGTTTCAGGTCTCGCTCTGCGCCGCGTCCGGCGGCGTGACCGGCAGGGTGAACTCCGCCGTGAAAGCTTCGCCGTCCCTGTGCGTGACAAATTCGCCGCCGAGCAGCTTCAAAATCGCTGCACAGGTGCGCAGGCCGATGTGGTTGCTCTCGACGCGCGCAAGCTCGCGCCGGGCGCGGTTGGCAAAGCAGACGTGCAGCCGCTCGCCCTCGCGCTCGGCCAGAATGGTCAGGCGCGCGGCGGGGTCGGCGTACTTTTCTATGTTCGACAGGAGGTTATCCGTCACGCGCTTGAGCATCTGCGCATCGGTCGTAACGGTGCAGGGTGTGCCGAGCAGCAGGAGATTGACGTCAAAGCCGCGGCTGCGCAGCTCCTCCGCGCACTCACCGAGCAGCTGCGCGCAGAGGATCTGCGCGTCATACGGTTCGGGGTGCGTCTCCTGTTCGCCGCGGCTGAAGACGAGAAAGTACCGGAACATCTCCCCCGTCAGATCCTTGAGCTGATAGGCCTTGTCGCGGCTTGCGAGCACGTAGCGCCGCAGGTCCTCCGGCAGCTGCGCCTGCTGCATCTCGAGCAGGTCGAGATAGCCGATGAGCGACGTGAGCGGGTTGCGGATGTCGTGCGACATGGCGGTGATGAGGTCGCTGTTGGCCTGCAGCGCGGTCTGCTCGTTGCGCGTGCGCTCGACGATCGTCTCGCGCATGGTGTTGACGTTCTGCGCGAGGCGCGCAAGCTCGTCCGTACCCGTGACGGGGATGGTCTGGTTGAGCGCGCCGGCCGCGCTCACAGCCTCGGACAGGCGCGTGACGCGCCGCGCAAGCCGCCGCGTGAAGCCGAAGGCAATGCACGAATAGGCCACGAATGCCAGCACGAGCGCGCCGATCTGCGCGTAGCCGAACAGCCGCGACTCGGAATAATCACACACGGCAACGCGATACGCGCCGTCGGCAAACTGCACGGTATAAAAGCTGTAGCCGAGCGTTGCGAGATCGTTTTGCGTCGTGTCGTCGAGCAACTGGCTCGTGCCCCAGGTGCCGGCCTCATACGGGTCGCCCTGCGCCTGATAGACGATGACGCTGGCGTTTTTCTCTCTGCGCAGCCACTGCTCGATGGCCACCGTGTCGCGCGAGGAGACGTTGTTGCTCGCCACATACTGCTGCAGGCTGCGCTCGTGCCGCTGGTTGCGCAGCTCGACCGCATCGGGCGCCATGTAGCCGTGGTTGATCGTCCACACGCCGAGCCGGTAGCAGCCGAAATAGCACCCGACACCCACGGCCAGCGCCAGGATGAGCATAAGGATCATGCGCGCACTGATCGAGGCGCGCCACTTTTTAATCAATCTGATACCCCTTTCCCCAGACGGTGCGGATCAGCGTCGGGTTGGACGGATCGTCCTCGAGCTTTTTGCGCAGCTTGAGGATGTGCACCATGACGGTGTTGGCCGAGCTCGGCAGGAATTTCTCATGCCAGACATCCTCATAGAGCTTGCGCGCGGACACGGACGTGCCGCGGTTGGCGATGAGGTACTGCAGCAGCTCAAACTCCGTCTTGGTCATCTCGACGGCGCGGCCGTTTTTGCACACGGTGCCCTTGTCGCGGTTGATCTCCAGCGCATCGATGACGGTCGGCGCATCGCCCTTGCCGTGGTAGACGCGATAGCGCCGGATGAGCGATTCCACGCGCAGGAACAGCTCGTGGTTGGAAAAGGGCTTGACGAGATAGTCGTCGCCGCCGCTGCCGTAGGCGTCGCTCATGTCGCCGGGCTGTGCCTTCGCCGTCAGAAACAGGATCGGCGCGACGCTGTGCTGCCGGATCTCCGTGCAGGCGGCGACGCCGTCCATGCCGGGCATCATGATGTCCATAATAATGAGGTCATAGTCCGGCTGCGCGCGCACGCACGCGACGGCACGCAGGCCGTTTTCGGCCTCATCGACCGCATAGCCGCGTGACGAGAGCAGAATGTGCAGAATGTTGCGAATGTCCGGCTCGTCATCCACGACGAGGATGCGAGCGGGGGTCTGGGGGTTTTCCATCGTATCACCTCTGGGCTCTATCCTAACACATCCGCCCCGCACGCGCACAGGGGCAAATGGCAGCTTTAAGAAAAATTAAGCGAACGCCCGCCGGAGACAAGCTCCGGCGGGCACAGTTTGTCAAATAACCTCGTAGAGTTTCGCCGCCGCAGCGGCGAAAGAAAGTCCGATCATTTTCTCAGGCGACATGTGCGGCTGAGAAAATACTTCTCGGCCTGCAAACGTGCGCGCCGTCCGCCCAAGCGGACGGCGCGTGCGCTGCAGTCAGGCCGCAAATCCCCTTGTCAAAAAGGATTACTTTTTGACAGTCAGCCCGCCGGAGACAAGCTCCGGCGGGCAAGGTATTTCGTTTCAGGGCGTTACATTTCAGGGCTTTTGCAGCACGTTGCGGCAAAAGGCCATCAGGATCGTTGCGACCTGCTCGCGCGTGGCGCTGTCCTGCGGACACAGATAGTCTCTGCCGTCGATCGGGACACCGCTGATCAGGCCCAGCGCGACCGCAGCGGACATCTGCGTGCGCGCCCAGTCGGAGACCTGATCCCCGTCCGGGAACCTGGAGAGGTCAGCCTGCGCGCCGGACAGATCGACCTGCGCGATCTTCTCGGCATAGCCCATGAGCAGCACCGCCGCCTGCTCGCGCGTCACGGGATCGTTCGGCGAGAAGGTCGTCGCGCTCGTGCCGGCCACGACGCCGGTCTGGTAGCCCCAGAGCACCGCGTCCTGATACCAGTCGTCGGTGAGATCGGTAAACGGCGTCGTGCCGCTGACCTCCGGATCACCCGCGAGGTTATAGAGGATCTGCACCATCTGTGCGCGCGTGGTCGTCATCTGCGGGGCAAACAGGCCGTTGCCGATGCCGGACATCAGACCGTTTTCCACACAGTAGCGGATGCCGGGATACGACCAACTGTTCTCATCGACGTCGGCGAACTGTGCCATCGGGTCAGCCTTCGTCAGATTCGTGCGCCAGAGCTGCGTGCCCATGAAGGGGTTGGCCGTGCCGATGACCATCCAGCCCTCTTCATCATTCGTGGCGAAGGCGCGCAGGCCGTGGTTGAACGGATCGCCGAAGCCGTCGCGCGTAAGCGTCTCGAGCGAGAGCTTGCCGCCTTCCGACGTGATGGCGTACAGGCCGAAGCCGCGCGTCGCGGTCGAGAGCTTCCTGAGGCAGATGCACAGGTCCTTCATGTTCTCCAGCTCGGTGATGCGCACGAGCGTCTCATAGAGCTTCTTGAGCGCATCGGGCAGCTTGCCGCTGAGGCTCGCATAGAGGTCGTTCACCTTCTGGTAGAGCGCGACGAAGCCCTCGATATCGTTCGTCTCGACGAGGTCGGTCAGCTCGGTGAGCAGCGCGTTGAGCTCGTTGAGCTGGCGCAGCGTGCTCACGCTGTAGTACGCGTTGTACACGCCGTCCTGGAGTTCCTGACGCATGGTGTCATGCTGCGCGTCGGTGAAGGAGAAGAGCTCGGGGCTCTCGTCGCTGACCGCGTCGACCGCAGCGTCAATAGCGGCGTCGGGATCGGCATCTGCCGCCATGAGCGTGCCGTCGCCGTTTTTATCCTGATTCAGCAGCAGCTTGAGCAGCACCCGCAGGTAACCGATCTGGCTGGCCCATTCCTCGCGCGACATCTTGAGCAGGTCACCGTTGGTGAACTGACCAAGCGGCTCAAGCAGGGAGCTGGTGTCAAACGTGCCGAGGAAGAGCTTGCCGTCAAAGACCTTCGACTGCCAGAAGTACTGGTTTTCATAGTCGCCGAAGCCGGAGCGCTTGCACAGGATGCCGCCGGCCGGGAACATCTTCGTCGCCTCGCCGACGACGAGCTCCATCTGCTCGCTGCCGTCGCTGCCGATGGACATGCGGTAGAGGTTCACCGACTGCTCCAGGTTGCGCGCGAGGAAGCCGAAGTCCTGACTGAACATGAGCTCCTCGAGCGGGATCTCCTCGTCGTTGTATTCGCCGATGTAGAGGTAGCCGTCATAAATGCACATATTGCAGGCGGCCGCGCGCGTGCGCTCGGGGTCGATGCCGAAGGTGTACTTCGCGCCGTCGGCCTTGTCGCCGATGACCGGCGTCCACTTCCACGCGCTGGGGTCATTCCAGTCGCCGGAGCAATCGCCGCGTACGATGGCGAACGAGCGCATGTTGTCGCCCACGCGCGTGGCGGGCGTGCCGGTGCACATGGCGACGTAGAGACTGCCGTTATACTCGACCATCTCCCAGATGCCGCCGCCGTAGACGCTGTCGACAAAGTGCACGGCGGGATAGTTATAGAGATCGGACTGCGTGGCGATCTTTGTGAAGCCCTCGGACGGGTTGTCGCTGATGAGCAGGTAGCCGCCGTCGACGCCGACGTTGCTGATGACAAGCTTGCCTTCATAGACCGCCATGCCGCGGATGCCGGTGCAGACGCCCTCTTTGTATGCCTGCACGTATTCCTGCATGTTTTCAAGCCCCGTGTAGACGCACTTAAAGCTGTCGTCCTTCGGGTCGACTTCATAGATGCTCGGCAGGCCGGCGCGGCCGTTGGCGGTCACGCTGCCGCAGAAATAGATCTTATCCTTATAGAGAATGGCGTTGCGGAACAGCGGCGTGACTTTGTTGAGGGAGTTGGCCATGATCAGCTTCATCTCGCCGGTGTGCACGTTGATCTTGACGAGAATGCCGTCGGAGACGCCGCCGTCCTCCTCACCATAGAAGAACGTACCGTTAAAGATGGCGTTGAGCTCGGCACGCATGACCTCTTCGTCAAACTTGTGCCCCATGACGTTGTCCATAGCCGAGAGGGTCTTGCCCATGGCGGCGTAGCACGTGCCGACATAGACATAGTCGCCGTATGCCATGGCTGCCCAGGAGTAGCTCTGGCCGCGGTCGCCCTGCCCGTCGGCACCTTCGACCGTTCCGGTCACGGCAACGGTGCCGTCTCCGGTGTAGTCGACCAGGCCGTCCGGCTGGCCGGTCGCCTTGTCCGCGTGCGAGATCTTGCCGAAGGTGTAATCTCCGGCATCGTAGGTATACGGCGTCGCAGAGTAGCCGCCGTCGGCAGCAAATGCCGGTACTGCCAGACTTACCACCATGGCAGCCACCAGCAGCAGGGTCAACACCTTGCGCGTTCTCAGTTTCATCTCTGCACTCCTTTCCAAATGTTACAAATACTCAAAATTGCAATACCAACCTGTAACTTTATTGTAACATCCGCGCAGGAGATGTCAATGCATTTTTCCCGTTTTTTTGTGTCAATTCTGCATTCCTGCGCAAGTGTATTCCTTTTTCTTCCACTCGCCCCCTGCTTCTTACTGTTTTGCTGCAGATTAACAATTGCGCCCGTACGACAAAAACCGGCGTCCCGTTTTCGGGACGCCGGTTCAGCTTGTCAAAGAACCTCGTAGAGTTTGCGCCCGCAGGCGCAAAGAAAGTTCAATCATTTTCTTCGGCGACATGTGCGGCGAAGAAAATACTTCTCAGGCTGCAAGTGTGGAATTTGTGCGCCGGCGGCGCACAAATGATGCGCGCGGCAGACTGCAATCCCCTTGTCAAAAAGTAATACTTTTTGACAGTCTCAACCGGCGTCCCGTTTTCGGGACGCCGGTCTGGATCGGGTTCAGTTTACGCGAGGCTTGCGCAGAAGCCCTCGAACATCGTGGCGATCTGGTCGCGGGTCGCACTGCCCTGCGGCGCAAGGAAGACCTGATCGTCGACCTTGGTGCCGTTGATGATGCCGAGCGCGACGGCATCGGCCATCGCCTCGCGCGCCCAGGAAGAGACCTGATCTCCGTCCGGGAATCGGGACAGATCCGCCGGAGTCTCCGCTCCGCCGACCTCCAGCACCTTGTCAGCAAACTTGTACAGCAGCACCGCGACCTGCTCGCGCGTGACAGGGTCGTTCGGCGAGAAGGTCGTCTCGCTCGTGCCGGACGTTACGCCGGTCTGGTATGCCCAGAGCACCGCGTCCTTGTACCAGTTCGCCGTGAGGTCGGTAAACGGCGTCTCGCCGCTCACCTCGGGCCCGCCGACAAAGTTATACAGGATCTGCACGAGCTGCGCGCGGGTGGTCACGCCGCGCGGAGCAAAGACATGCGTGTCCATGCCGGACATGTAGCCCATCATGACACAGAACTGGATGCCCTCATACGACCACAGAGTGGGGTCGACATCGCCGAACTGCTCATAGGCCCAGATCTCGGGCATGAGGAGCTCGTCGCTCTCCGCACCGCAGCGCTTGCACGTCACGTGCAGAATACCGCAGAGCACGCCGTCCGGCTTCGTGGTGACGACGCCCTCGTCCCAGTCGTGGCCGAGCGCGGGAACGGCCGCCGTCTGCTTCAGGCCGCAGCCGTTGGTGCAGGTGCGGCTGATGGTGCCGGGCTGCTCACAGCCGGGCTGCTCGACCGTCTGCCACGCGCCGAAGGCATGCTGCTCGGCGTCCACATGCACGGCCGCACTCTTGAAAGGATCGCCGTAGGAGGTGTCGATGCGCACGGCATCCCACTGTGCCTGCGTGCCGGTGTAATACACGTCGGTGAGCGCGGTGCAGCCCATGAACGAGAAGCCGCGAACCTCCGTGACACTGGCGGGGATGGTGACCTCAGTCAGCGCCGAGCAGCGGTTGAACACGTTCATCTCGATGCGCGTCAGGCCGTCGGGCAGGATGACATCCTTAAGCTGCGTGCAGCCGGAAAAGGCGTTGTAGCCGATCGCCGTCAGGCCGCCGGCCGGGAAATAGACGCAGCGCAGATGCGCACAGCCGGAAAATGCATAGCTGCCGATCGCCGTCACACCGTCGGGCACGACGAACTCGGTCACGACGGCGGGCACCTGCACGAGCGTCTTGCCGTCCTTGGTGTAGAGCGCACCGTCGCGCTCGGCAAAGGCGGGGTTCGTCTCGTCCACGTAGATGGCCTGCAGGGTGTCCATGCCGGACAGGGCGCCGTCGCCGAGCGTCTCGACCGTGCTCGGCAGATAGACGTACCCGGCCTGATCGCAGCCCTCAAATGCGTGCGCGCCGACAGCTGTGACGCCGTCACTGATCTCGATCGCCGTGACGTTCATGTCCGCCCAGCGGCACAGGCCAGCGTTGTTATCGGGGATAGCGCCCTCGCCGGAGATGGTCAGCAGACCGGTGCTGTCCAGCTCCCACGTGAGGCCGCCTTCGAGTGTGCCCGTGTCCGCCGCGAAGGCCGCCGGCACGAGCGCGAGCATCAGGCTCAGGACGAGCAGGATGCTCAGGAGTTTCTTTTTCATGTGCGTAATTCCTTTCTTTTTTGGATGATTCAAAGCTCCGGAATGGGCTCGTTCCAGACATTCAGCTCGCGGCAGAACTGCGCCAGAATGACTGCCATCTGCTCGCGCGTGGCGTAGCTCTGCGGCTCAAGGCGCAGGCCGCCCGGGCCCGGAATGCCTTTGATCAGCCCCAGATTGCACGCCCAGTTCATGGCCGTGCGCGCGTAGTAGGAGATGCTCTCACGATCCTGGAACGGGAAGAGCGCATCCCACATATAGGGGGTGTATTTGTCGAGCACCCGATCCGCAAACTCGGCCAGAAACACCGTGACCTGCTCGCGCGTGACAGGGTCGTCCGGCGCGAAGGTCGTCTCGCTCATGCCGGACGCTACGCCGGTCTGGTACGCCCAGAGCACCGCGTTCTGATACCAATTCGCCGTGAGGTCGGTAAACGTCGTCTCGCCGGTCACCGCGGGCTCACCCACGATGTTATACAGCACCTGCACCATCTGCGCGCGGGTCATCACCATCTTGGGCGCAAATTCCCGATTGCCGATGCCGTTCATGAGATCGTGATCCACGCAGTACTGAATGTCCTCACACGCCCAGCCGTTGGGGTCGACGTCGTCAAAGCGCTCGCTCACGGGCACCTGCGGGGCAAGCTTGGGGATCTCCTCGGTGCGCGTGGCATTGCAGCCGTAGATCCGGCAGGTATAGGTGCGCACGCCGGCCGTGGTCTCCGTCGGCGGCGTCGTCACACGGCCGACGCCCCAGTAGTGGCCGCGGGCGGGGAGTGTCATTTCCTCCGTGTGACCGCAGCCTTCATCGGTGCAGGTGCGGGTGCGCTGACCCTCGGTCGTGCAGCTCGGGTATGTGCCCGTCCAGGAACCGTAGTGGTGGATGGGCGCGTTGAAGTTCACGGTCACGCCCTCCGGCAGCGCGTTCTCGCCCTTGGTCAGCTGGGCCCACTCGGCCCCGGTGCCGCTGTAGTCGATGGCCGTGAGCGCGGTGCAGCCGGCGAAGGCGCCCGCGCCGATGCTCGTGACGCTCTTCGGGATGAGCACGCTCGTCAGCGCGGCGCAGCCGGCAAAGGCAAAGTCGCCGATCGTCTTCAGGCCGTCCGGCAGCGCGGCCGCCGTCAGGCTCAGGCAGCTGGTGAAGGCCTGCGCCTCAATGGTGGTGAGGCTCGCCGGGAACGTGACCGCCGTCAGCCCCTGACAGTAGCGGAACGCGCCCGTCTTGACGGTCTGCACCAAGTCGGGAATTTCATAAGCCGTGCACTTGTTCGGCGCGGCCAGCATCTGTTTGCTGTCCTCGGAGATGAGGCCGCCGTTGTAGGTCCGGAGATACCAGCTGCCCTTGATGGTCTCAAAGGACACGAGGTTGACGCAGCAGGCCAGCACATCCTCGGCGACGCCGCGGATCTCAAACCCGAGGGCAATGTGCGTGACGGCGGTCCAGTCGCCGTTCCAGCAGTCGGCCGTGGCGGTGCCGCTGCCGGAGAAGGTGAGCGTTGTGCCGTCGCTTTCCAGCTCGGCGCTCACATCACCGGCCGCGAAGGCCGCCGGCACGAGCGCGAGCATCAGGCTCAGGACAAGCAGGATGCTCAGAAGTTTCTTTCTCATACCATTTCTCCTTTTTCAACAAAGTGGGTATTAAAAAGGATACCACCCCCCCCCCCGGAAATGGCAAGCCTTTTTGCACAATTTTTTGTTTATTGTACAGGATTTTTTTGTGCAATGCAAGACCGGCGCTCCCAAATGGGAGCGCCGGTCTTGCAAAAAATATACGTATGTGCTTATGCCTCGAGCTGCTGCGTGACCCAGGCGATCTGCGCCTCGACGCTCGGCACGGACGTGCCGCCGTAGGACACGCGCCGCGTGACGCAGTTTTTGAGGTCGATGGCGGCATACACGCCGTCATCAAAGAGCGCGCTGAAGGTCCGGAACGTCTCGAGCGGCAGCTTTTCGAGCACGGTGTCATGCGCGATGCAGTAGGCCACGAGCTGGCCGGAAACCTTGTACGCGCTGCGGAAAGGCAGCCCCTTCGTGACGAGATAGTCGGCAAGGTCAGTCGCGTTGAGGAAGCCCGTCTGCGCCGCGTGGAGCATCTTGTCGGCGCGCACGGTCATGGTCGCGAGCATCGGCGCCATGACGCGCAGACACATCTTCACGGTGTCGACCGCGTCGAACACGGCCTCCTTATCCTCCTGCATATCCTTATTATATGCCAGCGGCAGGCCCTTGAGCGCCGTGAGCATGGCGATGAGGTCGCCGTAGACGCGGCCGGTCTTGCCGCGCACGAGCTCGGCCATGTCGGGGTTTTTCTTCTGCGGCATGATCGACGAGCCGGTCGTGTAGCTGTCCGAGAGCTGCACGAACTGAAACTCCCAGCTCGACCAGAGCACCAGCTCCTCGCTCAGACGCGAGAGGTGCATCATCTCGATGGCGTAGGCATCGAGCAGCTCGACGCAGAAGTCCCGGTCGGACACGCCGTCGAGACTGTTGCGCGCCACGTCGTCAAAGCCGAGCTGTTTGGCCTCGAAGAACCGGTCGGTGTCATACGTCGTGCCGGCGAGAGCGCAGCAGCCGATGGGCGAGACGTTCATGCGCCTGACCGCATCCTGCATGCGGTCAATGTCGCGCAGGAGCATCATGGCATAGGCCATCAGGTGGTGGCCGAAGGTGATGGGCTGCGCGCGCTGCAGGTGCGTGTAGCCGGGCAGGATGTCGCCCTTGTGCGCCTCGGCCTGCTCCACGAGCGCCGTGAGCACGTCCTTCGTGAGCGCGATGATGTCGTTCGTTTCGCTGCGCAGGTACATGCGCAGGTCGAGCGCGACCTGATCGTTGCGCGAGCGGGCGGTGTGCAGCTTCTTGCCGAGGTCGCCGATGCGCGCGGTGAGCACCTGCTCGACGAACATGTGGATGTCCTCGCACGCGGGGTCGAACGTCAGCGCGCCGCTGTCGATGTCATCCAGAATGCCCTGCAGCGCGTCGATGATGGCATCGGCGTCCGCCTGCGGGAGGATGTGCTGTGCGCCGAGCATCGCCGCGTGCGCCATGCTGCCCGTGATGTCCTCGCGGTACATACGGCTGTCGAAGCGGATGGAGGAATTGAAATCGTCCGCGACCGGATCGGTCACGCCGGCCGTGCGGCCCGCCCACATTTTTGCCATGGTGATGGTCTCCCTTCGTGCGTTATCTCAAACGAGACCCGCTTCGCCGGGCTCTCGTTTGAAAAAGATGCAGCTCGCTGCAGCGCACGCGTCATGCGCGCACATTTGCGAGGCGTTTGGAACGATCTTCCCGCGCCGGGGGACCCGGCGCGGGGAGAAAATCTTACGATATATTTATTGTACCGCTTACATGCTCTTGCCGTCAACCTTTGCCTGCACGGCGATCGGCAGGCCGTAGAGCTGGATGAAGCCGGCGGCGTCCGCCTGATTGTAGTCGCTCGCGCCGAAGGTGGCGATCTCCTCGGAGTACAGGGAGTACGGGCTCCAGACGCCGGCGTTGATGATGTTGCCCTTGTAGAGCTTGAGCCGCACCGTGCCGGTGACGTGCTCCTGCGTCTTGGTCACGAACGCGCTGAGCGCCTCGCGCAGCGGCGTGAACCACTGGCCGTTGTACACCAGTTCGCCGAAGGTCACGGCGAGCTTCTGCTTTTCGTGCATGGTCATCTTGTCGAGGCAGAGCGTCTCGAGCACGCTGTGCGCCTTGTAGAGGATCGTGCCGCCCGGCGTCTCATACACGCCGCGGCACTTCATGCCGACGAGCCGGTTCTCCACAATGTCCAGAATGCCGATGCCGTTGGCGCCGCCGAGCTCGTTGAGCTTGAGGATGATGTCCTTGGCGCTCATCTGCTTGCCGTCGAGCGCGACGGGCTTGCCCTGCTCAAAGTCGAGCGTGACATAGGTCGGGGCGTCCGGTGCGTCGATCGGGCTCACGCCCAGCTCGAGGAAGCCCGGCTTCTCATACTGCGGCTCGTTGCCCGGATCCTCGAGGTCGAGACCCTCGTGGCTCAGGTGCCAGAGGTTCTTGTCCTTGGAGTAGTTGGTCTCGCGGTTGATCTTCAGGGGCACGTTGTGCGCCTCGGCGTAGGCGATCTCCTCCTCACGCGACTGGATGTCCCACTCACGCCACGGGGCGATGATGGGCATATCGGGCGCGAAGTGCTTGATGGCCAGCTCAAAACGCACCTGATCGTTGCCCTTGCCGGTGCAGCCATGGGCGATGGCGTCCGCGCCCTCCTTCTGGGCAATCTCGACGAGGCCCTTGGCGATGCACGGCCGCGCGTGGCTCGTGCCGAGCAGGTACTCCTCGTACATGGCGCCGGCCTGCATGGTCGGGATGATGTAATCGTCGACATATTCGTCCGTCAGGTCGAGCACGTAGAGCTTCGACGCGCCGGTCTTGATGGCCTTTTCCTCCAGACCGTCGAGCTCGTCGGCCTGACCGACGTTGCCGGACACGGCGATGACTTCGCAGTTGTTGTAGTGCTCCTTCAGCCACGGGATGATGATGGACGTATCCAGACCGCCGGAGTAAGCAAGGACGACTTTTTTGATATCTTCTTTTTTCATAATGGGTACCTCCATTGATTATTCATTCATAAGATGTGCATATTATTCACCTTTTTCGTGCAAATGTCAACCCTCCATCTGCATAAAATTCGCCGAAAAAATCATATTCTTTCCGTGATATTCACAAAAACGGGGTGTTTATACGCACTTTTCCGCGCTGCGGCGCCTGTAAGCGGCAGTGAAATATGCATTCGCGCGAATATTCCCGCAGCCGCCGGCCGATGTACGCTCCGCTCGAACGGGCCGTTTTTTGCCCGCATGCCAAAAAATGTGTAAAAAGCCGCCGCGCCCACTTTTCAAGCGCCGCGTCACGCGGTATAATGAGAAGATACCATATAATAATAATCGCCTGCCGCCCTGCGCGGGGCGGCAAATCACGCACAAAGGAGCACTGCATATGCAATGGATCGAAGTGTCCGTCCCCACCCGCAGCGATGAGATCGACGACGTCTGCGCGCAGCTGGCCGAGCTGGGCGCCGGCGGCATGGTCGTGGAGGACGAGGCGGATTTTCAGGAATTTCTCGAGCACAACCATCAGTATTGGGACTACGTTGACGACGCGCTCGAGGCGCAGTTTCGCGGCGTGTCGCGCATCAAGTTCTACCTCTCGGACGATGATGACGGCCGCGCGCAGCTTGCGTCCATCCGCGCCGGCATCGGCCGCGAGCTGACGACCGCGACCGTGCGCGACAGCGACTGGGAGAATAACTGGCGGCAGTACTATCAGCCGATCGAAGTCGGTGAAAAGCTCGTCGTCGTGCCCGAATGGCTCGATGCTCCGGCGGACGGACGCATTGCGCTGCGGCTCGATCCGGGGCTCATCTTCGGCACGGGCAGCCACCCCACAACGCGCATGTGCCTCGCCGCGCTCGAGCAGTACGCCGGCGCGGGCAAGACCGCGCTCGACCTCGGCTGCGGCAGCGGCATCCTCGGCATCGGTGCGCTGCTGCTCGGCTGCGCACACGTCACCGGCTGCGACATCGACCCCAAAGCGCCCGAGGTCGCGGCGGGCAACGCCGCGCTCAACGGCTTTTCTGACGACCGGTTCACCGTCTGCGCAGGCGACATCCTCGCCGACGCCGGACTGCGCCGGCATCTCGGCACGGGGTATGATCTCGTGCTGGCAAACATCGTGTCCGACGTCATCATCCCGCTGGCCGCGCACGCCCCGGCATTTCTCGCCCCGGGCGGCACGTTCATCTGCTCGGGCATCATCGACGGGCGCGAGGACGAGGTGCGCGCCGCCATCGAGCGCGCGGGCTTCACGGTCACGGCGCACGACAGCCTTGAGGAGTGGCACTGCTTCACGGCCACGCTTGCATGACGGCGCGGCTGGCAGCCTGACCAAACACGAAGCCACTTTTTTATGCACTTTGACCGGCGCAGCGCGCCGGTCCGGAAAGAGAGACTGCGATGAAGTATGCCTTTGACAACGCCAATCTGATCGACGGCACACAGGATATGCGCGTGCAGCCGGGGCTGTGCGTGCTCACGGACGGCGAGACGATCACGGACATCGTGCCCGCCGGTACCGCACCGGCGGGGTATACGCGCATCGACCTGCACGGGCGCTACCTGCTGCCGGGTCTGATCAATATGCACGTGCATCTGGCCGGAAACGGCAAGATCCAGAAAAAGCAGCGCGATCTGGAAACGCTCGTGCGCCGCATCCTTTCAAACCCCGTCTCGCGCGCGGTGGCCTACCGCATGGTGTGTTCCTTTGCGCGCACCGAGCTGCTCGGCGGCGTGACGACGATCCGCACCGTCGGCGGGCTGGACACGTTCGACACGCGCCTGCGCGACGAGATCCGCACCGGACGCCGCATCGGGCCGCGCGTGCTCGCGGCAAACGAGGCCATCTCCGTCCCCGGCGGACACATGGCGGGCTCGGTCGCCATCGCGGCCAGGACCGTTGACGAGGCGCTCGCACAGGTCGACGCCGTACACGCGCAGGGCGCAGACCTTGTCAAGCTCATGATCACCGGCGGCGTCATGGACGCGACCGAGCGCGGCATGCCCGGCGAGGTGAAAATGCCGGCTGAGATGGTGCGCGCCGTGTGCGAGCGCGCGCACGCGCTCGGCTACACCGTGGCGGCGCACACCGAGTCCACGGAGGGCGTGCGCATCGCGCTGCAAAACGGCGTCGACTCCATCGAGCACGGCGCAAAGCCGGACGACGAGATCCTGCGGCTGTTTGAGGAGCGGGGCGCATTTTTGTGCGCAACGTTCTCGCCCGCGCTGCCGTATGCGCGGACCGCGCGGTCACGCACCTGACCGAGGACGAGCAGTTCAACGGCCGCGTCGTCTTTGACGGCATGATCGCCTGCGCGAAGGCCGCGCTCGCGCACGGCATCCCCGTCGTGCTCGGCAACGACACGAGCTGCCAGTGGGTCGCGCAGTATGATTTCTGGCGCGAGCTGTGCTATTTCCACGAATACGCCGGCGCGTCCAACGCCTGCGCGCTCTACTGCGCCACCGGTCAGAGCGCGCGCATGGCAGGTCTCGGCGACGTGACCGGCACGCTCCGCCCCGGCCTGTGCGCCGATATGCTCGTCACGAGCGAAAACCCGCTCGAGGATCTGCGCGCGCTGCGCACGCTCGACATGGTCGTCGCGCGCGGCCGGATCATCGACCGTCCGCGCCCGAAGCGCAACGCCCGGCTCGACGCCGGACTCGACACCCTGCTCGCCTGAGCAGGGGATCCCATACCTTATAATGTAATTCAGGTGATGTTATGAAAGCGCTCTCACAACCGCTGTTTGCCTCCCTGCGGGGCTATGACCGGCAACAGCTCGGGCCGGATCTGTTTTCCGGCGTGCTCATCGCGCTGCTGTCCATCCCGATCTCCATGGGCTATGCCCAGCTGGCGGGTCTGCCGCCGGTCTACGGTCTGTACGGGTCGCTGATCCCGATCCTGCTCTTTGCGATGCTCAGCACGACGCGGGAATTCATCTTCGGCGTGGATGCCGCGCCCGCCGCCATGATCGGCGCGGTGCTCGCCTCGCTCGGCGTCACAGCCGGCAGCGCGGAGGCCATGCGCATCGTGCCGGTGCTGACGCTCTACGTCGCGCTGTGGCTGGCAGTGTTCGCGCTCGTGCGCGCGGACAGGGCCGTCGATTACATCTCCGAGCCCGTCATGGGCGGGTTCATCAGCGGCGTCTGCTGCGAGATCATCCTCATGCAGGTGCCGAAGCTGCTCGGCTCGGGCACGGGCACGGGCGAGCTGTTCGAGCTGCTGGAGCATATTTTTGACGCGGCAAAGGCCGTCAACCTGCCGACCGCCGCGCTCGGCTTTGCGACTCTGGCGATCCTGCTGCTTGCGCCGCGCAAGTGGCCGAAGGTGCCGTGGGTGCTGGTGATGATGGTGCTCGGCGGGCTGCTCGGCGCGTTTGCGCCGCTGGATGCATGGGGCGTGGCGCTGCTGGCCGCCGTGCCGCGCGGATTGCCGAAGCCCGTGCTGCCGGATCTCACGGCGCTGCCGTTTACCGAGGCGCTCGTGGCGACGCTGCCGGTCGCGGCCGTGATCCTGGCCGAGACGCTGCTGGCCTCGTCCGGCACAGCGCAGAAAAACGGCTACCGGCTCAACGGCCGCCGCGAGATCGCAGCCTACGCCGTGTGCAACGTCGCCGCCGGGCTCGTCGGCTGCTGCGTCGTGTCGGGCAGCGTGTCGCGCACGGCGGTCAATGAGCGCAACGGCGGGAAAACGCAGCTCGTGTCCGTCACGGCGAGCGTGACCATGCTGCTCGTGCTGCTCTTCGCCACGCCGCTCATCCGCTTTCTGCCCGTTCCGGTGCTGACGGCCATCGTCGTCAACGCGCTCATCGGGGCGACGGAGTTCGGCATCGCGCGGCGGCTCTGGCGCGTCAACCGCGTGGAGCTCGGCATCTTCGCCGGAGCGTTTCTCGGCGTGCTGCTGCTCGGTGCGATCAAGGGCGTGCTCGTGGGCATGGTGCTGTCGTTTGTCGACGTGCTCATGCGCGCCGCAGCGCCGCAGCGCACCTTCCTCGGCACACTGCCGGGCAAGTCCGGCTTCTTCCCGATCGACCGCGTCAGCGGGGTGCAGCCGCTGCCGCACATCGTGCTCTACCGCTTCAGCGGCAGCCTGTTCTTTGCAAACATCCGCCGCTTTCAGGAGGACATTGAAGGCACGCTGCAGCCCGACACGCAGGCCGTCATCGTCGACGGCAGCGCCGTCGTGAGCGTGGACATCACCGCCTGCGACCGGCTCGTCGCGCTCAACCGCAAGCTGCGCGCGCAGGGCGTGCGCTTTTATCTGACCGAGCACATCGGCGAGGTCAACGACCAGCTGCGCCACTTTGAGGCCGGCGAGCTCATTGAGACCGGCGCCGTGCGCCGCACGATCCGCGGCGCGCTGCGCGACGCCGGCGTGACGCTCGACCCCGGCAGCTCGTATCAGCGGATCCCCGGCAATATGGACGACATCCGCCAGCTGCAGGAGCTTGAGTGGCTCTACGGTGCGGACGCGGAGGTGCAGATCGAGCGCAACGTCCAGCTCATGCTCGCGCGCATGCGCACAACGGACGACGTGAGCGCGCGCCGCGCCATGCTCGAGCACTTCCTCAACGAGGACTTCCACTTCGGCAGCATCGACGCCGACGAGGTGCTGCTGCATCTCGAGGGACACACGGACGAGCTGGCGCAGCTGCTCGGCAACTCCGAGGACGACGTGTTCACCGACCTCGAGGTCGAGCGCGACAGCCTCATCGACCGCGTCGAGCAGGACTATCCCGAGCTGGTCGAGCACGTGCGCGAGCGCCGCGACCACCTCGACCACGACTTCCACGCCAACCACCCCTCGAGCGCCGCGCGCATCGACGCCCGCCGGCAGCAGCTGCGCGCACGCATCGAGCGCGAGCGCGCCGAGCGAAACGAGCGCCGCGCCCAGCATCAGGCCGAGCTGCTCGAGCGGCACGAGCAGCACGCCGCCGCGCATCAGGAGCGGCACGAGCAGCATGCCACCGAGCAGCAGCTGCGCCACGAGCGGCAGCTTGAGGAGCGGCTGCGCCGCCAGGCGGAGGCGCAGGTCGCACGCGAGCAGCGGCAGGCGGCAGAGCTGGCCAAAAAGGCGCAGCGCGCGGCCGAGCGTGCCCGCCGCCACGCGGAGCACTCCGCCGAGCGCACGCAAAAGCACGCCGAGGATCTCGCGCGCAAGATGCAGCGCCACGCCGAGCACAAGGCCGAGCGCCTCGAGCGCCACGCCGCGCACGAGGCAAAGCACGAAC
This sequence comes from uncultured Eubacteriales bacterium, assembly GCA_900543625.1. Lineage (GTDB taxonomy): Bacteria > Bacillota > Clostridia > Oscillospirales > Oscillospiraceae > CAG-103. The sequence continues at coordinate 91,753 of UQSF01000003.1, read as the reverse complement.
GCGAGCACGGCGACGAGGACTGAGCGCCGCGCACACAGGCGGCTTTCGTCAAGGGAACGCGGCGCACGTCGAAAAATAAGTTTACATAATTCCAGTGCCCGCTCGACACGTTCCACCTGTCGAAGGCGGGCGAGAAAAAATGGATTTTTCCGAATCTTTGTGCTTTTCAACGAAGTATATCAGATTATGTCAACGGAAACTTAGGGTTATTCGCCAAGAACCACACGATTCCAGCATCCCAAACATGGTAAAATATCCGCGCAAGACAGGGAAAACGAGCGGTTCATCAGACAGCTGACCGCAAGCCCGAAATTTTGCAGAGGAGAAGGTTATGGAAACAAAAATCAGTGTACTGGTGGCAGAGCCCAGTGAAGAATATCGCGCAGCCTATGCCAGGGCCATCGCCCGGGAGGCGGACATGGAGCTGGTCGCGCAGACGGACAACGGGCTGCGCGCAGAGGCACTCGTCGACGAATTTCAGCCCGACGTGGTGGTGCTCGACCTCGTGCTGGCAAGCGTCGACGGTATGTCGCTGCTGGCGCGGCTGCAGGCCAAGGAGAAGCCGCCGCGCGTAATCGTTACATCCGCGATCTACAATGACGAGGTGCTCATGGAGTGTGCCGATCTCGGCACGATGTACTTCATGCAAAAGCCGGTCGACCCGCCGCTGCTCGTGTACCGCATCCGGCAGACCGCGCGTCCGCGCCGCCGCACCGGCAGCCTGTGCGCGCAGCTTGACGCACCCGAGCCCGCGCCCACGCTCGAGAGCGTCGTCACCGATGTCATCCATGAGATCGGCGTCCCGGCGCACATCAAGGGCTACCAGTACCTGCGCGAGGCGATCATGCTGGCCATCGACGATATGGACGTCATCAATTCCGTGACCAAGGTGCTCTACCCCGAGGTCGCGCGCAAATTCAACACCACGCCCTCGCGCGTTGAGCGTGCGATACGCCACGCGATCGAGGTCGCGTGGGATCGCGGCGATCTGGAGACGCTGCAGAAGTTTTTCGGCTACACGGTTTCGAACATCAAGGGCAAGCCGACGAATTCGGAGTTCATCGCCATGATCGCCGACTGCCTGAGTCTGCGGCAGAAGCAGAGCGCGTGCTGACGCGCGGCATGGATAGCAAAGGGATGCACAAGCGCCCCCGAACCCAAAACGGTTCGGGGGCGCTTTCTGTCAAAAAAGTACTGCTTTTTTGAAAAAGAGGTTTGCGGCCTGACTGCAGCGCACGCGCTGCCCGGGCTTACCAGCTCGGGAACAGGGCGAGGAAATCGTCGAGGTTGCGGTAGCTGCCGCCCTGCGGCGCAAGATCCGGCGCGGCGGCATAGGCGCTGCCCGGCGCGGCCGTGACGGTGAGGTTGGCCGCATCGACCTGCGTGCGCAGTGTGATCCGGCTCGGCGTGAGCGAGATGTACAGCGGCGAGGCCGCGATATTCGCCGTGATGTTCAGCGCACCGTCGGCATAGCCGAAGTCCGAGATCGCGCCGACAACGCTCGCGAACGACAGGTGCTCGAAGAAGTAGGTGTACGCCTCGATGGCGTTTTGCACCGTCTGGCGGTCGACGCCCGGCGTGATCGTGAGCACGGCGTAGAGCGCGCGCTCGAGCGAATCCATCGACGCCGTGACGTGGTGCCAACCATAGTCGATGTACACGCGGTCGTTCCAGAACGTGACGGTCAGGTCGCGGCCGAGGATCTTCGACACGGCGCGCGCCGCGACGGGCTTGCCGAGCGAGAGCACGACGTCGGTGTCAAGGCTGTAGCCGTTGACGCTCACCGTCGCGTCCATGCCCATGGCCTGCGCGCCGACATAGCGCTCAAGCACGGGGGCGAAGGGCTGCAGCTGCGAGAGCGTGACATAATTTCCACTCGTGGGGCTGAGCGCGGCGGCACTGCCGGACGTGCCGGTGATCGTCACGCGCACCGTCCAGCCAGCAGCCGTAACACTTACGCTGTCGGCCGAGAGGGCGGCGGACACATCCGTGCCCGCGATGTTCAGCTGCGCATGCAGGGCATTGTTCGACCACGTCAGGCCGCGGATGCTGTCAACGGCGGACTGCGGCGTGAGCTCACGGAAAAACTGCGCATAAGCGCTGCCCGCGGCGTCCGCTCCGCTCACACCGGCGAGCTTGCCCGCCCACGCGACGAGCTCCCGGATCTCGCTGCCCGTGCCGCTGACGTGGATGTTGCCGGCGGAGACGTAGACCGTGCCGCCGATGTACTCGGCCGTGACGGTCACGCCGTCGACCGAGGTGGTGAGCGCGGCGTCATAGCCGCCGGAGGTGCGGGTCACGGTGGCCGTGCCCGAGAGACTCAGCGGGCCGCTGAGCGCGACGTCAAAGGTCGCGGTCCTGGCGGTGGCCGCATCCATGAGGGGGCTGACGAGACTCAGCGCGCCGGTCAGATCGGTGTAGCCGTCGAGCGACTGCACCCGGAAGCCGCCGTAGTACGGCGTGGCCGCGATGCGCATACGTGCGCCGCCGAGGTTGAGCGACACGTCCGCGCGCGTCAGGCGCAGCGCGTCGGGATCGGTCAGCTGCACCGTGCCGGAGATCATCGGGTCGTTGAGGCGGATGTTCATGCCGTTGGCGGTCTCCTGCATGGTGACGTTTTTCGTCAGCGCAGCCATGCCGGCGGAATCGAGCGAGATGTCCGGGATCTGCACGCCGAGATAGCCCGCCACCGTGCGCGCCGCGTCGAGCGTGTCACTCGCGCGCAGGGTGATCTTCTGGCTGCCGAAGGCGATGTACACCCGCTCGTTGCTGTAGGCGGCGAAGAGGTCGACGCCCGCGACATTGCCGCGCAGCTGGAAGGTGGTCTGGTCAATATCCATATGTGCCGTCAGGCCGTAGGACTGGCCGTTGGCGGTGACGGTGAGGCTGTAGTTCGGCGTGCGGCGGAAGAAGTCGCGCACCATGGCCTGCGTGTCCTGCCCGCCGTCGGAGAGCTTGCCGAGGTTGTTGGGGTCGTACTGGGTGGCGAGATAGTGCTGGAACTCCGTCTGGTCGTCGGTCACGGCGCCGAAGTCCGTGAACGTCTCCGTGAGCGTGCTCGTGCAGTTGAGACTGCCGAGACCGGACATGGACACGGAATAGCTCTCCACAGTGTCCATCTGCAGCAGATCCCAGTTGGCGTCGATCGTCCAGACCATGTGCACAGCCGTAAACTCGGGGTTTTTCGACGCGCCGCTGTACGTGCGCACCTGATGCTTATAGTATGCGCTCGCGCCCGCAGGCTCGAGGTCAAAGGTGAGGGTGTACGTGCCGTCGTCATTTGCGGTCATGGTCGGGTTTTGCACCGTGTCCTGACTGATGACGTAGTTGCTGAGGTTGCGCGGATCCTGCCCGTAGGCATCCTGATAGTCCTGCTGCGAGATGGCCACGATCTGGTCGCTCCACGTCGCGCTGTCGGCGGAGACGGAGCTCGCCTTGCGCACAAGGATCGCACCGTCCTTAAAATATTTCTGCTCGCCGAGCTTGACGAACATACTCGTACTGATGGCCTCGGTGAAGACGCTGTCACTCGTCACGACGCGCACGTTGTGCACGTTCTGGTTATAGTCAATGAAGCCGACCTTCGCCTTCGTCTGCCCGACGGTCTCGGAGCGGTAGGTCTCCTGATCCATGACGCCGGTCGTAATATAAATGTTGTCCTCGGCGCTCTGACCGGAGGGATCGCCGTCCGGACGCGCGAGCGTGGTGCTCGCCCCGCCGGCGCCGTCGTCGGTATCGACCGCACCGGGCAGCGCCACCGCCGCCGCGATCGCCAGTGCCAGCAGCACGCCGCCGATGACATAGGTGCGCTTGCCGTGCTTGCGGCGCGTCGGCTGCGCGGCGCTCTCGGAGGGCACCAGTTCGCTGTCGGCGATGTCCGGCGCGGCCTCGTCCGCCGTCGGCTTGCGCCGCCATGGTGGAAGACGGAAATGTTGTTTGCGCATAGATCTCATACTCCTTGCGGGCAGCCCCGGCGTGCACATCGTCGGGCAAATCCCGGTTTTTTCTTGTTTTCATTATACGGCAAGAGGTTTGAAAACGCATCCTCCCCCCTTTCGACCGGTAGAAATGTTGAGAGAAGCCGATTCTACCGGCAGGAGAATCCCTGTATCTGGGATTTTGCCAGGCTTGCGGTGTGGCACGCGCTGTGGTATACTCATACCATGGAAGATGTGAGAGGCGCGCTCGCCGCCAATTTAGCCGAGCTGAGAAAAGAAGAAAATCTGACGCAGGCCGAGTTTGCCGCGCGCTTCAATTACTCCGACAAGGCCGTGTCCAAGTGGGAGCGGGGCGACTCCCTACCCGATGTCGTCATGCTCAAGACCATCGCCGACCTCTACGGGCTGCGTGTGGACGATCTGCTGACCGAGGACGGCGTTGCCAGCGCGCTCGCCGAGGCGGCCGGCCGCGAAAAAAAGCGCGACGCATACCTGATGCAGAAAATGCTCATCGCCGCCATGTGGGTGACGATGGTGTGGGTCGTTGCGGTCGTCGTGTTTTTGTACTCGCAGTTCAGTATCGGCAAGATGTACTGGATGGCGTTCGTGTGGGCGGTGCCAGTGTCGTTCGCCGTGGCGTTCCTTTTCTCCCGCCACTGGAAGGGTGAGGCGGTGCTGCAGTGCGTGTTCGCGTCACTGTTCGTATGGAGCATGATCACCGCGTTTTATTTCCAGTACCTAGAATATAACATCTGGGCCGTGTTCTTCGTCGGCGTTCCGGTGCAGATCGCGCTCATCCTGGGGGCAAAGCTCCGCCGCGCCGGTGTGCACTGGCTGCGCCGGTGAAAAAACAAAACTACCGCTTGACGGCGGGCCACGCCCGTGCTATACTCGCGTCTAATGACAGGCCGGAAACGGCCGGGCGGCGTCCGCGCCGCAGCAGACAGAGATCACCGCGTCTGTGGGACTTCATGCCCCGCAGGCGCTTTTTTATTCAGAAAGGAGTCTTTTTTCATGCGTGAAACCGCTTCCGCACCCGATGATGCCAAGCGCGTGACCATGCAGGTATCCACCGTCGGCATCGTCTGCAACGCCGCGCTGACGGTGTTCAAGCTCGTCGCCGGCATCGTGGCGCACTCGTCGGCCATAGTGGCCGACGCCGTGCACTCGGCGTCTGACATCCTCGGCTCGCTGATCGTGATGATCGGCGCAATCTTTTCCAACAAGGCGGCCGACGCCAGCCATCCCTACGGGCACGAAAAGCTCGAGTGCATCGCCTCGATCCTGCTCGGCAATATTCTCGTGCTCGTCGGCGCTGCCATCGGCTACACTGGCATCACGAAGATCCTCCACGGCGAAACGCTCGCCGCCCCCGGCATGCTCGCGCTCATCGCGGCGGTGGTGTCCATCGTCGTCAAGGAGGCGCTGTACTGGTACACGATCGCAGCCGCCAAGCGCATCCGCTCCGTGTCGCTCAAGGCCGAGGCATGGCATCACCGCTCGGATGCGCTGTCGTCCATCGGCAGCTTTGCGGGCGTGCTCGGCGCGCGCCTTGGCCTGCCGATCCTCGACCCCATCGCGTCGATCGTCATCTGCCTGTTCATCTTCAAGGTGGCCTTCGGTATCTTCCGCGAGAGCATCGACCGTCTCGTCGACCGCGCGGCTGACACCGACACCGTCGCCGCCATGCGCCGGACGATGCTGCGCACCCCCGGTGTCGTGCGCGTGGACGATCTCAAGACGCGGCTGTTCGGCAGCCGGACGTATGTCGATGCCGAGATCGCGGTCGACGGTGCACTGCCGCTGCGCGACGCGCACGCTATCGCAGAGCGCGTGCACCATGAGCTCGAACACGATTTCCCGGACGTCAAGCACTGCACCGTGCACGTCAACCCCGCGTAAGACGCGCGGCGATCGCGCCGGAAAAGCGGATATACACTGCACGAAGAGCCGCCCTTTCGGGCGGCTCTTCGTGCAGGTTCGCTTGCCTCTGCGCGCTTTCCGCTTGCCTTACGCGCAAAATTGCGCAAATTTTGTGCTAAGATATGCTAAGAATTCACATCCTGCCCGCATTTGTCGGCTAGGTAATCACGTTCGACAGGGTTCGACGCAGGCTTCGGAGGCTGGTTTACATAATGTGAATCAGCACAGGGCGTGCGGGCCAAAAAACATCGGCGTCACGGAGCTGCCTCCGTGACGCCGATGCGTCGGTGCGCGCGCTCAGCGCTTGCGCTTATTTTTCTGGTACAGTTCCCACAGCCCGTTGAGCAGCAGGTTCTTTTCATAGATGACCTCGCGCCGGCAGTGCGGGATGACGATGCCGCCGAGGCCGCCGGTCGCGATGACGGTCGCAGACTCGCCGAGCTCATCCTCCATGCGCTCGATCATACCGTCGAGCATGGCGGCCGTACCGTAGACGCTGCCGGAGCGCATGGCCTCGATGGTGTCGGTGCTGATGCACTTTTTCGGTGCGTCGAGCGAGATGTGCGGCAGCTGCGACGTGCCGCTTGCGAGCGCCTCGAGCGAGATGCCCACACCGGGGATGATCGCGCCGCCGAGGACACGCGCCTCACGGTCGATGACCGTCATGGTGGTGGCCGTGCCCATGTCGATGATAATGAGCGGAGGCGCGTGCATCGCAAGCGCTGCGGCCGCGCCGACCACAAGGTCGCTGCCCATGGTGGCGGGGTTGTCGAGCGCGATGTTCAGCCCGGTCTTCATGCCGGGGCCGACGACGAGCGGGCGGATGCCCGTGATCATGCGCACGGCGGCAACGAGCGCGCCGTTGATCGGCGGCACGACGGACGACAGGATCGCCCCGTCGACATCCTCCGGCGCGATGCCGGAAAACTCGATCACCTGCCGCAGCGAGATCGCATACTCGTGCGCGGTCTTATCACGGTCGGTCTCCAGACGGGCAATGTTGCGGATGCCCGACGCATCGAGAAAACCGATCACAATGTTTGTATTGCCAACGTCCAGAGCCAGAAGCATATCAGTCCACCGGACCCTTCTTGCCGGCTGCGATCAGCCGGGTAATGGTCGGGCTCAGGACGAGGTTCACGCCCAGCTCGAGCAGGAAGTTCACGCCCACGAGACCCGTGACGATATAGGTCGCCACGGCGGTGTCACCCGCCCACGCCTGAAGCTGCGGCTGGTAGAACAGCAGCATGGCGAGCACGAACAGGCCGGTATTGACGACCGGCGCGGCAGCGGCCGCGACGATCACGCCGGCGAGTGCATTCTTTTTGCTGATGGCGCGATAGACAAGGCCCGCGACATAACCGGCTGCGGTGCCCTTGAGCAGGCAGACGATCACGGTCATGACCGGACGCGCGGAAAACATGATGTAGCCGCCGGCATCTGCGCCGGTGACGACGGCGATCGTTACGACGACGCCAAACACGAAGCCGAGCCAGGCACCGGCTTTCACGCCGTAAACGGCCGCGCCGACCACGATCGGGATCAGCACGAGCGACACGGCAAACGGGCCGACCTTGATGAAGCTGCCGAGCAGCTGCAGCACGACGACGATGGCGGTGAAGAGTGCAAGCCCAGCCAGACGCCGGGTCTTACCATTGCTGTTGTTCATTTTTTATACCTCCTAAGCTGCTGTTCCCGCTCCGGGCGGGATATAGCGCACGAGTATGATACCCAATCCGGCGCAAAAAATCAAGAGCGGATGTACAAACTTTGCACATCCGCTCATGACAGTTTTTTATAACGGGGTTTACTTCAGCGCGTCCACGCTCGCCAGATACAGCGCATCCGAGCCGTCGGACGGCATGCTGAAGCCGGTGCGCGGCGAGAAACTGAAGCCGTTGAGCGTCGGGCCGTCCTGCAGGCAGGAGCGCTTGAACTGCTGGCTGAAGAGGCGGCGGCAGTAGCTGCGCAGCCACTTTTTGAGCGTCGCGTGGTCAAACTCGTCGCCGTAGGCGATGTCGGCCAGGCGCAGCACCTTCTCGGGCGCGAAGCCGTGATCGACCAGATAGTACAGGAAGAAGTCCTGGAGGTTGTATGGGCCGACGGAATCCTCGCTCTTCTGAGCAATCTCGCCGTTGCGCGTCGGCGGCAGCAGCTCGGGGCTGACCGGCGTGTCGAGCACATCCAGCAGCGCCTTGGACAGCACATCGTCGTCCGTGGTCTCGGCAACGTAGCGCACGACCATCTGCACCATGGTCTTGGTGGAGCCGGCGTTGACATCGTACATGGAGATGTGGTCGCCGTTGTAGGTGCACCAGCCGTCGGCAAACTCGCTCATGTCCTCGGTGCCGACATGGATGCCGCCGTCGGCAAAGCCGTTGGCCACGTCCATGAGGATCTGGGTGCGCTCGCGCGCCTGCGCGTTTTCATACACGACGTTGCGATTTTCAGGGTCGTGGCCGATGTCCTTGAAGTGCTGCATGACGCTCTCGCCGATGTCGATCACGCGCACGGTCGCGCCGAGCTGCTCGGACACGATGATGGCGTTGGACTTCGTGCGGTCGGTCGTGCCGAAGCACGGCATGGTCACGGCGTTCACATAATCGGCCGGCAGGCCCATCATCTTCACAGCCTCGGCGCAGATGATGACGGCGAGCGTGGAGTCCACGCCGCCGGAGATGCCGACGACCGGGTGCTTGAGATTGGCGTACTGCATGCGGCGCACAAGGCTGGCGGCCTGCATGTGCAGCAGGCGCTTGGCCGCGGCGTGATAATCGGCCGGGTCGTCCGGGCGGTAGGGGTACTTGCCGAACGGGCGGGTAAGCACGGTCTCCTCCACGCCCTCGCCCCACTCGGTGACGACGTAGGACGCAGCGTCGCCGGTGAAGGTCGCGTCCTTGCGGCGCGCGGCGATGAGCAACTGCACGTCGAGCTCGGTCACGACGTCGGAGCAGCCGTCCTCGGCGCTCTCGAGCAGCTTGCCGTCCTCAGCGATGAGGCACAGGCCGGAATACGTCGCGTCGGTGCTCGACTCGCCGAAGCTGGGGGCCGCCAGCACGACACCGGCGTGCAGCTTCGCGCTCTCGGCGCGCACGGCGGTGGTCACGCGGCAGGCGGAGTCCGTCGCCATCGGGAAGCCCGCCATCTCGACGAGCACGGTCGCACCGGCGAGCGCGTGGCGCACGGCCGGAGACACCGGCGCGGACACGTCCGCGCCGACGAGCACGGCGACGTTCAGCTCGCTGACTTCGCTGTGCTGGAACAGCTGCTGCGGGTGGAAATCGACCGGGCCGAGGGAGCCGATCTGAATATCGTCGAGCAGCGCGCCGGGCAGCGCAAAATGCTTGTCGCCCGGGCAGCTCGCCGGCACGACGCCGAGCAGCTCGCCGTTGCACACAGCAGCCGCCGCGTCATACACCTTCGCGCCCTGCGCGACCGGCAGGCCGACGAACACGAGCATGTCCTTACCCTCGGACGCCTTGACGACCTTTTCGAGCGCGGCCGCCGCGCCCGCGAGCAGGGTGTTCTGGTAGAACAGATCGCCGCAGGTGGCGCCCGTGAGCGTCAGCTCCGGGAACACGAGCACCTTCACGCCGAGCCGCGCATGCTCGTCCATGGCGCGGATGACGGCATCCGCATTGAACATCGGGTCTGCTACCCGGATCTCGGGAGCAGCCGCTGCAACCTTGATAAATCCGTGTTTCATGTTGATTCTTCCTTTTCTCTATTCTAATATTCTAATTTGTTTTCTCAAACGTAAAGAGCGCCGCGTCGTAAAACTTCAGCACCGCGCCGCGCACAGGCACGTATTCCTTTTCTGACGCTGTAACGGTGACAGTACCGTCACTCACCTCGGCGTGCGCGGTCTCGTCGAGCACGGGCAGGAAATTCGTGTTGAGCTCCTGCGCGAGCTCGTCGAGATGCTGGGCGTAATAGTCGCTGTCGTGCGGCGGCGTGTAGCCCGGCACGGGGTTTGCCCCCGCCGTGAAGCAAAACACGACCATCAGTGCCGAGAGCAGCAGCACGAAGACGCCGCCCACCGGTCCGAGCCAGCGGGCGATCTGCGCGCCGGGCTCCTCCTTTTCGGTCGGATCCGGCGGCGGAACGATCCTCGGCATGGCTTAAAACTGAATGCGCGCGGCGATGTAGTCGGCGAGCTGATCCATGGGGACGCGCTCCTGCTGCATACTGTCGCGGTCGCGCACGGTCACGCAGCCGTCCTCCGCCGAGTCAAAGTCAAACGTCACGCAGTACGGCGTGCCGATCTCGTCCTGACGGCGGTAGCGCTTGCCGATGGAGCCGGCCTCGTCATAGTCGCACATGAAGCGCTTCTGCAGCTGGTGATAGAGCTCGGTCGCAGGCTCGGAGAGCTTTTTCGACAGCGGCAGCACCGCGCATTTAAACGGCGCGAGCGCCGGGTGGAAGTGCATGACGACACGGGTGTCGTTCTTGGCCTCGTCCACGACCTCCTCGTCATACGCCTCGCACAGGAAGGCCAGCGTCACACGGTCTGCGCCGAGCGACGGCTCGATGACATAGGGGATGTAGTGCTCGTTTTTCTCCTGATCGAAGTAGTCCATGTCCTGACCGGAGAACTTCTGGTGCTGGCTCAGGTCGTAGTTCGTGCGGTCGGCGACGCCCCAGAGCTCGCCCCAGCCGAACGGGAACAGATACTCAAAGTCGGTCGTGGCCTTGGAGTAGAAGCTCAGCTCCTCCTTCTCATGGTCGCGCAGGCGGAGGTTCTCATCCTGCATACGCAGGCCCTTGAGCCACTCGTGGCAGAAGCTGCGCCAGTAGTCGAACCACTCCAGATCCGTGTCCGGCTCGCAGAAGAACTCCAGCTCCATCTGCTCAAACTCGCGGATGCGGAAGATGAAGTTGCCCGGCGTGATCTCGTTGCGGAAGCTCTTGCCAATCTGGCAGACGCCGAACGGGATCTTGCGGCGCGTCGTGCGCTGGATGTTCTTGAAGTTGACGAAAATGCCCTGCGCGGTCTCTGGGCGCAGATACACCTCGGCGGCCGTGTCCTCAGTCACGCCCTGGTGGGTCTTGAACATGAGGTTGAATTTGCGGATATCGGTAAAGTCACTCTTGCCGCAGCCCGGGCAGGGGATCTGCTGGGCGCGGATGAAGGCGACCATCTCGTCGTTGGTCATGGCCTCAACGTTCACGTCGGGCATGGGGTTCTCGGCCAGCCAGCCCTCGATGAGCTTGTCGGCGCGGTGGCGCATCTTGCAGGACTTGCAGTCAATGAGCGGGTCGTTGAACGTCGTCACGTGGCCGGAAGCCACCCAGACCTGCGGGTTCATGAGGATCGCGGAGTCGAGCCCGACGTTGTAGGGATTTTCCTGCACGAACTTCTGCCACCATGCGCGCTTGACGTTGTTTTTCAGCTCCACGCCGAGCGGGCCGTAGTCCCAGGAGTTGGCGAGACCGCCGTAGATCTCAGAGCCGGGGTACACAAAGCCGCGGTTCTTGCACAGGGCGACGATCTTGTCCATTGTCTTTTCGGTGTTTTTCATGATTTTCCTCCCTGCTCCGCCAATGGCGATGGCGGAAGCCAAATGTTCTCCGCCGATGGCTTCGGCGGGACGTGTCCGGCCGGAAACGACCCGATCGGACAATTTTATATTATAGCACCGCGCCCCCCGTCCTGCAAGGAATGACACAACGTTAACACGGCCGCGCGCGCAGCGCGGAATTTTGTTGCGTTCCCTATAAAATCATGTTAAACTAACCTTACCCCCGGTTGACAAACGCACATACGTCGGGCGTCGCCGGTGGCCCACAAACGTAGTAAAGGAGAGATTTCCAATGTCCATTTCCGTTGGCGCCGTCGGTACCGCTTCCACCGTCGTGACGCCTGAAAATACCGCGGCCGCTGTCGGCTCCGGCTCCCTACCGGTGTTCGCAACGCCGTATATGATCGCCCTGATGGAAAATGCCGCCTGCAACGCCATTGCAGACGCTCTGGAGGACGGCCAGAGCAGCGTCGGCACGAAGCTTGACGTCTCGCACGACGCGGCGACCCCCGTCGGTATGCACGTCACGGCCAGGGCCGAGCTCGTTGAGGTCGACCGCCGCCGCCTCGTGTTCCGCGTCACGGCGTCCGACGATGCCGGTCCGATCGGTCAGGGCACGCACGAGCGTTTCCTCATCATGGCCGAGAAGTTTCTCGCCAAGGCGGAGGCAAAAAAGGGCTGAGTCCCGCGCTTTCCGCCGGAAAATTGCCGGTCGTGCGGCAATTGAGAAAAAATTCACAGAATCCACTTCCCTTTTGCCGCGAAATCGGTTATCATGTATATAACGATCCGGGGTGACCCGGAGTGCAAACCTGAAAGGAGTGGCGTTTTATGAAGTTCACGTTCATCGAAAAGAAAATGGCCCCGTCCGGTTCCCTGCGCGCATATGCGGAGAAGAAGGTCAGCAAGATCGACCGGCTCTTCCGCACGGAAAGCGAGGCAAACGTCACCTTCAGCACGGAGCGCGGCCGCTTCACGGCCGAGATCACGATCAAGAACAACGGCACGTTCTTCCGCGCCCACGAGACGACGAGCGACATGTACGCCTCCGTCGATTCCGCCGTGGCGACGATCGAGCGCCAGATCCGCAAGAACAAGACCCGCCTCGCCAAGAAGCTGCGCGACGGTGCGTTTGAGCGCGAGGTGCAGCCCGATTTTCTCCCCGCGGACGACGCGGCCGAGGCCGGCGCGTTCGAGATCGTGCGCCGCAAGCGCTTCCCCATCAAGCCCATGAGCGTCGAGGAGGCGATCCTGCAGATGGATCTGCTCGAGCACACGTTCTTCGTCTTCCGCGATGTCGCGGCCGACGGGGCGGTGTCGGTGGTCTATCGGCGCAAGGACGGCGGCTACGGTCTCATCTCCGACGCGACGGAGTGACGCCGTTGCCCGCTCTGCCTGAGCAAACAGCAAAACACGCAAAAAACCCCGCGCCACCGGCGCGGGGTTTTCTGACGTTACGGACACCGGAGATTTTTTCACCTTTCCGCTCGACCGGAGGTGCAGAGCAGACCACAAGCAAAAAACGTGCATGGAAGCTCGCTTCCATGCACGTTTTCTATCTGTGTTTGCCCGCGGCTCAGGCGTGGTCGCCGTGTGCCGGGTAGTGGATGTGCAGCAGTTCGTGGGCGCGGCCCTGGAGCAGGTTGTCGTAGACATAGCCCAGGTCGGGGTTCTGCTGCGGGATGCGCAGGGCGCAGGCTTCGTCGGCCTTGAAGATGGCCTCGGCGCGCTCGGCCTTGCGCTTGTTGCAGGCGGGGGGCTGGCCGCCGCCGCCGATGCAGCCGTTCGGGCAGGCCATGACCTCGATGAAGTCGAACTGCTCCTCGCCGGACTCGACCTTGGCGATGAGCTTATCAGCATTGGCCAGGCCATTCGCCACCGCGATGCGGATGGTCAGGTCGCCGGCCGTGACGGTGAACGCCTTGATGCCCTCGAGCCCGCGCACGCCGCACTCGGCAATGGTCTGCAGGGTGTTCGGGCTGGCGTCGTCGAGCACGCGGCGGATGACGGCCTCGGTCACGCCGCCGGTCACGCCGAAGATGACGCCGGCGCCGGTGTAGTCGCCGAGCGGAGCGTCGGGCTCCTCATCCGGGAGGGCGGCGAAGTTGATGCCGGCCTCCTCGATCATGTCGCACAGCTCGCTCGTCGTGATGACGAGGTCGATGAGCCGCTCGCCGTCCTTCTCGAGCTCGGGGCGCGCAGCCTCGAACTTTTTGCCGGTGCAGGGCATGATGGCCACGGAATAGACGTCCTCACCCGCAAACTGCTTGCGGATGAGCGAGCCGAACATCGCCATCGGGCTGCCGCAGGTGCTCACCTGCGGCATGAGGTGCGGGTGACGGTTCTCGACGTGCTGGATCCAGCCGGGGCAGCAGGAGGTGAACATCGGCAGCTTCGCGCCGGTCTTGACCTTCTCGAGGAATTCAGCCGACTCCTCCATGATCGTGAGGTCGGCGGTGAGGTTGGTGTCATACACCACGTCCGCACCGAGGCGGCGCAGCGCGGCGACGAGCTTGCCGGTGCAGGGCTCGTTTGCGGGCAGACCGAAGCGCTCGGCCATGCCGACACGCACGCTGGGCGCGTACTGCACGACGACCTTGCGGGTCTGATCCTGCAGCATCGACCAGAACTTTTCGGTCTCGTTGCGGATGGTGATCGCGCCGGTCGGGCACACGGACGCGCACTGGCCGCAGCCGACACAGTCGGTATCCCTGAGGGTCTTGCCGAAGTCTGCGGAGATATGCGCCTTCTTGCCGCGGCCGCTGAAATCGACCGCGCCGATGTTCTGGATCTCGGCGCAGGTACGCACGCACAGACCGCAGAGGATGCACTTGCTCGGATCGCGCACGATGCTCGGTGACGAGAGATCCATCGGCTCGGTGCAGTAGGTGTTGGGCTCAAAGCGGTGCTCGTCCACATGGTAGCGGCGGGCATACTCCTGCAGCTTGCAGCGGCCGCTCTGATCGCAGGTCAGGCAGTCGGCGCGGTGGCTGCTCATCAGCAGCTGCAGCGTCGTGCGGCGGCTGTCGAGCACCTGCTTGGTGTGGGTGTTGACGACCATACCGTCGCGCGGCTGCATGGAGCAGGCCGCGTCCATCTTGCCGCGGTCATTCTCGACAAGGCACAGACGGCAGCCGCCGTAGATGGACAGGTTTTCACAGTAGCAAAGCGAGGGGATGTCGATGCCGTTGTTGCGGGCGACCTCGAGCACGTTGCGCTCGGTCGTGAACGGGCAGGACACGCCGTCGATGATCATTTTCTTTTCAGCCATGGTTCACGCCTCCTTGATCGCACCGAACGGGCAGCCGGCCTTGCAGGTGCCGCACTTGATGCATTTTTCCGGATCGATGTGGTGCGGCTTCTTCAGCTCGCCGGTGATGGCGCCGGCCGGGCAGTTGCGCGCGCACTTCGTGCAGCCCTTGCACACTGCCGGGTCGATGACATACGTCGTCAGGCTGCGGCAGCTGCCGGTGCGGCACTTCTTGTCGAAGATATGCTCGCGGTATTCGTCCTCGAAGTTTGCGAGCGTGGACAGCACAGGGTTCGGCGCAGTCTTACCGAGACCGCACAGGGAGGAATTCTGGATCATCTTGGCGAGGGAGCGCAGCTCCTCGATGTCGCCGGGTTTGCCGTTGCCCTTCGTGATCCGGGTGAGGATGTCGAGCATACGGGTCGTGCCCTCGCGGCACGGGGTGCACTTGCCGCACGACTCGTTGCAGATGAAGTTCATGAAAAACTGCGCGATGGACACCATGCACGTGTCCTCGTCCATGACGACGAGGCCGCCGGAGCCGATGATCGCGCCGGCCTTCTTGAGCGAGTCAAAGTCCATGGGCAGATCCATGTGCGCCTCGGTCAGGCAGCCGCCGGACGGGCCGCCGATCTGCACGGCCTTGAACGCTTTGCCGTTTTTGATGCCGCCGCCGATCTCATACACGACCTCGCGCATCGTCGTGCCCATGGGCACCTCGATCAGGCCGGTGTTGACGACGTTGCCCGTCAGGGCGAAGGCCTTCGTGCCGGAGCTGCCCTCCGTGCCGACGGACTTGAACCAGTCGGCGCCCTTTTTGATGATGTCGGGGACGTTGGCAAACGTCTCGACGTTGTTCAGGCAGGTGGGCTTACCGTACAGGCCCTTGTCGACGGAGCGCGGGGGCTTCGTGCGCGGCATGCCGCGGTTGCCCTCGATGGACGCGGTCATTGCCGAGCCCTCGCCGCAGACGAACGCGCCCGCGCCGCAGTTGATGTGCATATGGAAGTTGAAGCCGCTGCCGAGGATGTTGTCACCCAGCAGGCCCAGCTCCTTCGCCTGTTCGATGGCAACGGTGAGCCGGTGCACAGCCATGGGATACTCGGCGCGGACATAGATGTAGCCCTCGGTCGAGCCCGTGGCAACGCCCGCGACGATCATGCCCTCGATGACCTTGTGCGGGTCGCCCTCCATGCAGGAGCGGTCCATGAAGGCGCCGGGGTCGCCCTCGTCGCCGTTGCAGACGATGTATTTCACGGGCTCTTCGGTGTGCGCAGCGACCTGCGCCCACTTTTTGCCCGTCGGGAAGCCCGCGCCGCCGCGGCCGCGCAGACCGGAATCGCTCACGACCTGCACGATCTCGTCCGGCTGCATCTCGAACAGTGCCTTGGCCAGCGCGCCGTAGCCGCCGATGGACAGATACTCCTCGATGGATTCCGCGTCGATGTGGCCGCAGTGCTCGAGCACGCGGCGGGTCTGACGCTTGTAAAACGGGATATCCTCCTGCCGCTCATAGAGCTCGCCGCCCCGATTGTAGCCGAGGCGCTCGATGAACTGCCCGCCGAGGATGGTCTTCTGAATGATCTCCTCCACGTCGCTGACCTGGCACTTGGTGTACAGCCAGCCCTCGGGCTCGATGCGCACCAGCGGTCCCATCTCGCAAAAGCCGTGGCAGCCGGACTTTTTCAGGCCGACGGAGTCGTCGTGGTGCTCGGTCAGGGAGACCTCGCAGGGGATGCCGAGCTCATCCATGCGCTTTTTGAGCTCATGATAGACGTTCAGGTTGCCGCCGGCGACACAGCCCGTGCCGCAGCAGACAAGGATCTTCCGCTTTTCCGCCTCGCGTGCGGCCATGTACTCGGCCTGCAGCGCGCGGAACTGCTCCAAAGATTCGATTCTCTGACGCATTACGCACCCTCCTTTGCACGCAACTCCTCGATCAGATCTGCGGCCTTTTCAGGGGTCATGGACGGGTGGACGGTGTCGTTGACCATCACGACCGGGCTCAGGCCGCACGCGCCGAGGCACGAGACGATCTCGATCGTGAACAGGCCGTCGTCTGAGGTCGGCTTGCTCTCGCTCAGGCCGGTGGCGTCATACAGCGCCTGCAGGACGTTGCCGGACTTGCGGACATGGCACGCCGTGCCGCGGCAGACCTTGAGCACATACTTACCCTTGACGTCGAGCGAGAAGTTCTCATAGAACGTCGCCACGCCGTAGATCTTCGACTCGCTGATGCCCACCTTGTCCGCGATGTAACGCAGCGCGTCCTTCGGCAGGTACCGATACTTGGCCTGCACATCCTGCATGATCGCAATGATCTGCGAGGCATCGCAGGCGTGATCCGCGAGGACCTGGTCAATGAATTTGTAATCGATTTGTTCCATAATCTCGATTCCCTTTCCAACAAATTTGCACTTTGCCGGCTCCTACCCCGGCTGATGCAGGTTTTCTATATACAATATACAGGATTTTTTCTGTGATTTCAATGCCCAGCCCCGTCGTTTTGATAACGACAAACTGAGAGATTTTTTCACAATACGTTCCATTTTTCAACCTCTGTGCATCTTTTGGAAAAGTCGCCGCAAATGCTTGACACGCCTGTATTCCCGTGTCATAATCGAACCAAACTATGCGCCCGCGCCGCAAGCTCTGCTGCCGGCCCGGCCGCCGCCGATCCCGCACCGAATCTGACACCGAATCGCCCATGAGGTGGAAGGCTGCGTGCGTGCCTTGCCGCACCGCCATGCCTTCCGGGCATGGCATTTTTTGTCTCACGATGCAGGCGGCAATCACGAAAAGGAGAGATCTGCAATGAAACATCTGCGCAAATGCACGGCCCTGCTGCTGGCCGTCCTGATGGTGTTCGCCCTCGCCGCCTGCGGCGAGAAGGACACGGGCAGCGCCGTCGACAAGGACCTGACCGTCAACGTCGTCTCGCTCAACGGCACGACCGGCTTCGGCATGGCAAAGCTCATGGCCGACAGCAAGGCGGGCAGCGCCGCGCTCAACTACAGCTTCACCGTCGAGACCGACCCGAGCAACGCCACCGCCGCGCTCGTCAACGGCACGGCCGACATCGCCGCCCTGCCGACGAACGCCGCCGCCGCGCTCTACAACAAGACCAATGGCGCCGTGCAGGTGCTCGCGCTCAACACGCGCGGCGTGCTCTACGTCGTGACCGACGGCACGGAGAACATCACGTCCTTCGCCGACCTGCGCGGCAAAAACGTCTATGTCCCCGTGCAGAACCCGACGTTCATCTTCCAGTACCTGTGTGAGCGCAACGGCCTGACCGCCGGCACGGACATCACCATCGACAACACCTATGCCCAGCCGGCCGAGCTCAACACGGCGCTCGCCTCCGGTGAGGTGCACATCGCCGTGCTGCCCGAGCCGATGGTCACGATCGCCCGCGCTGCCAATCCGGAGCTCACCGCCGCGCTCGACCTGACCGCCGAATGGGACAAGGTCTCCGAGGCCGGCAGCCTCGTGCAGGGCTGCGTCGTCGTGCGCAAGGCATTCGCCGACGAGCACCCGAACGAGGTCAAGGCGTTTCTCGACGAATACAAGGCGTCCATCGAATTCCTGACGGCTGAGCCCGAGCATGCCGGCCAGATGATCCAGGATGCGGGCATCTTTGCCAAGGCCGCCGTGGCCGCCAAGGCCATCCCGAACTGCAACGTCTGCTTTGTCTCCGGCGCGGAGATGCAGGCGCCGCTCACGGCGTTTCTCACCGCGCTGAGCACCGTCGCCCCGCAGAGCATCGGCGGCAGCGTGCCGGGGGATGACTTCTACTGCGTGCTGAAATGAAGCGTTTCGCCCGCGGCGCGCTGACGCTTGCATTCTGGGTCGCGGTGTGGACGGCGCTCGCGCTGCTCGTGAACCGGGAACTGCTGCTGCCTGCGCCGTGGGTCGTCGTGCGCAGACTGTGCGAGCTCGCGGCGACGGCGGCATTCTGGCGCATCACGGCCGTATCCATCGGCCGCGTGCTGCTCGGAATCACGGCGGCGGTCGCGCTCGGCACGGGCATGGCCGTCGCGTGCTCGGTGTCGAAAACCGCTGACGCGCTGCTGCGCCCGCTCATGACGGTCGTCAAGTCCACGCCGGTGGCATCGTTCGTCGTGCTCGCGCTTGTGTGGATCGCGCGCGACTGGCTGCCGGTGTTCATCTCACTGCTCATGGTGCTGCCCGTCGTGTGGAGCAACGTCTGCACCGGCATCCGCTCGGCCGACCCCGCCCTGCTCGAGCTTGCGCAGGTGTACGGCTGGCCGCGCGGACGTATCCTGCGGCGGATCTATCTGCCGGGCGTGCAGCCGCACTTTCTCGCGGCGCTGCGCTCCGGCATCGGCTTCGGCTGGAAGTCCGCCATCGCTGCCGAGGTACTCACCGTGCCGCACAGCGCCATCGGCCGCATGATCTATGAATCGAAGCTGTATCTGCAGACCACCGACCTCTTCGCGTGGACGCTCGCGGTCATTCTCCTGAGCGTCGGGCTCGAGCGGCTGGTGCTGCGCGCGCTGACCCCGCGCGGGAAAGGAGGCGGCGGCACATGATCGAGGCGCATGACCTCACCGTGACCTACGACGGGCGCGACGTGCTGCACAAGGTCACGCTCACCGTGCCCGACGGGGCGCACATCGCGCTCATGGGCCCGTCCGGCTGCGGCAAGACGACGCTGCTGCGCGTGCTCGCCGGGCTGCGCGCGCCGGACGGCGGCAGCGTGCGCGTTTCGCCCGGGCGCATCGCGTGCGTGTTTCAGGAGCCGCGGCTGCTGCCGTGGCGCACGGCGGCGGAAAATGTCAACGCCGTGCTCTCCGACCGGACGCAGACCATGCCGCAGGCGCGCGCATGGCTCGAGCGGCTGGAGCTCGGCGCGGCGGCGGAGCAATATCCCGCGGCGCTCTCCGGCGGTATGCAGCAGCGCGTGGCCATTGCGCGCGCGCTCGCGTATGACGCGCCGGTGCTGCTGCTCGACGAGCCGTTTCGCGCTCTGGACGCGGCGCTGCGTGCGCGTGTGATTGCGTGCATCGCCGCCGAGACGCAGGGCAGGACGCTTGTGCTCGCCACGCACGACCCCGCCGACGCCGATGCGCTCGGCTGCACGGTGTATGCGTATGCCGGCGGCACGTTTCGCTGCGGCATACCGTGAAGTGCAAAACGCACCAAAACGCAGAAAAAACAGCTCGCTCTGATGGAGCGGGCTGTTTTGCGCATCCACCGCTCCGTCACATGACCCATCGCAGCATTTTTACCCGGACATAGAACAAACCCCAGATGGTATTACCCATCTGGGGTTCGTCGGCTTGCTGCGCAAGCTCGCAGCATCCGAACCGAGGCAGGCCTTGCCCCCTCGGGCTCCCCTGCTGATCAGTTGCGCGGCACAGCAGCGCGCAACCGCACTCAAACATAGAACAAACCCCAGACGGCAAGCCGCCTGGGGTTCGTTCAATAGAGAGGAGAATATGAGGAGGGAGAAACTAGCAAATTAAGAGATGTCGTTCGTGTCGACGAGCTTGACTTTGACGTCGAACGTTTTGCCGTCGCGATAGATGGTCAGGGTGACGGTGTCGCCCACCTGCAAGCCATCCTTCACGGCGCTGACATCGTAGGTGGTGGTCACGGCCTTGCCGTTGACCGCCAGAAGCATATCGCCGGACTGGATGCCCTGCTTCTCGGCGTCCGAGCCCTCAGCGACGTCGCTGATATAAAGCCCCTCGGGCAGATCATAGTAGTCCGAAGCGGCAGAGGAGATCGCGCCCACGGTGATGCCGATGCTCACGCGGCCGGAAACGCGGCCGTCTGCCAGCAGGGCGTTGACGATCGGGCGGATGACCGCCGTCGGGATCGCGAAGCCGATGCCCTCCACGCCGGTGGACAGGGCCTTCATGTTCGTGATGCCGATCACCTGCCCATACATATTGATGAGCGGGCCGCCGGAGTTGCCTTCGTTGATGGCGGCATTGGTCTGCAGGAGGGTCATGCTGTGCCCGTTATAGACCATGTCGCGGTTGATGGCGGAGATGATGCCGTTGGTCATCGTCCAGCGCAGCTGCTCGCCGAGCGGGTTGCCGATGGACACAACGTCATCGCCGACCTGCAGGGAACTGGAGTCGCCGAACTCGGCGGGGGTGAGCCCCTGTGCGTCGATCTTGAGCACGGCGATGTCGCTCACGGCGTCTGCGCCGACGAGTGCGCCCGTATACTCGGTGCCATCCGACGTGGTCACGGTGACGCTCTTCGCGCCGTCGAGCACGTGCGTGTTCGTGACGATGTAGCCATCGCTCGTGAGCACGATGCCCGTGCCGGTGCTGTATTCGCCGCGGCGGATGTCGGCATGGATGCCGACAACGGACGGCAGGCACTTGGCATACACGCTCTGCAGCGAGAGCACACTGCCGCCGGCGGGCTGGAGCGCCATGGTCACGCCGGGATCTGTCGGCGCGCCCGGCAGCTCGTTCTTGCCGGTGACGGTGGTGTCATCGTCCGCATCGTCCTGTGGGATCGTCACGCTGCCGTGCTGCCCGGGATCGACGGAGGGAGCAGAGTCCCGTCCGCGCGCCGCGAACACATAACACGAGGCGATGATCAGCACCAACACGCCGAGAATGATCATCGTGATCTTCAGACCCTGATGGGACGCTTTCTTCGGTGCGGCGGTCTGCGACGGGCTCCAGTAAGAGTCGTAGCAGCCGCTGCCGGAAGCTTCGCTGCGGGGCGCGGTGTAGCCGGCCTCATACCAGTCGGACTCCGGTTTGCGAACGTTGTCGTACATGTTGGTGTCCCTCCCAAGGAACGATTTGATGATAACACACGATTTTGTGCTGCTTATGAATGGAAAACGAACATTCTATGAATTCCGCGAACAATTCATGAACTCTTGCGCCCGCCCCGACGGCCGGTGTTTTCGGGCTTTGCGGTGGGCTTGGGTGCGGGCTTTGCGAGCGTGAGCGTGAACACGAACTCCGTCTCCCCGTCGCGGCTCGTGACGGCGATGTCCTCCCCGTGCGCGTCGAGGATGCTCTTGACCAGATACAGCCCGAGGCCCACGCCGTCGCGGTCAAGGCTGCGGCTGCGGTCGGACTTGTGGAAGCGGTCGAAGATGAACGGCAGGTCGTCGGCAGGGATGGTCTCGCCATGGTCGCGCACGGAGACGTAGGCCTTGCCCTCCGACTTCCAGAGCGAGACGCACAGCGTGCTGCCGGGCGCGGCAAATTTGACGGCGTTGTCCATCAGATTATAAAGTACGCGCGTGATGGCGTCCGGGTCGCCGAGCACGAGCATCGGATCCTCCGGAAGCTGGAGGTCGACGTCGAGCTGCTTGTCATTGGCGCGCGCCTCAAAGCTGAGCATGGTGCTGACGATCCTGTCCGAGATGTCAAATTCGCGCCGGCGCGTCAGATCCTCGCCCGTGCTCTCCACGCGCGACATGTCCAGCATGCTGCGCACAAGGCGCGAGAGGCGGCGCGTCTCGTCGGCAATGGTGACAAGGTACTTGTCCTCCTGATCCTTGGGGATCGTGCCGTCGAGAATGCCGTCGGCAAAGCCGGCGATGGTGGTCATGGGCGTCTTGAGCTCGTGCGAAACGTTGGCAATGAAGGCGTTGCGGCGCTCCTCACTCGTCTCGAGCGAGTCCGCCATGGTGTTGAACGCCGAGATGAGCGCGCCGACCTCGTCGGTGCGTCCGTCATCCGTGACGCGGGCGGAAAAATCTCCATGTGCGAATTTCTTGGCGGCGACGGCCATCTCGTCGAGCGGCTGGGCCATGCGCTTGCTCGTCACGAGCGAGAGCAGCAGCGCGATCATCATCACGGCTGCGGACGCGGCGAGAAATACCCACACGAACGTGCGCCAGCCGTCGATGATCGTGGCGCTGTTGGTCGTCACGAACACGTAGCCGACGATGCGCGCGGCCGAGCCGATGGTGATCGGCTGGGCGACGACGTAGTGTGCGGAGCTGTAAAACCCGCCGAGGCTCGTGATGAGGTTGAGCTTGCCGTCGCTGCGCAGCTGCGTCATGGCGCTGCCGGTGAGCGTGCGACCGAGGTGCTCGCAGGCGATGTTCCGGCACGAGCAGGACACGACCGTCCCGTCGGTGTCGGTGATGAAGATGTGGTTGCCGGTCGACTGCGCGAGCGTGCTGATGACCATGCGCAGGTCCCAGCTCGTGAGCTCGCCGCTGCGCACGAGCGCCTGCGCCGCATGGCTGACCTCCTCGGCGTTGGAGACCATGTTGCCGCGGTATTCGCTGATGACATAGCTGCGGCCGAGAAACACGAACGCCGTGCCGAGGATCAGAAAGCTGAAGAGCACCATGGCGGCGGTCGCGGCGAAGTTCTTGAAATAGATGCTCTTCACTTACGTCTCTTCCGCTTCGAACTTATAGCCCACGCCCCAGACGGTCTTGAGCGCCCACTTGTCGGACACGCCCTCGAGCTTCTCGCGCAGGCGCTTGATGTGCACGTCCACGGTGCGGCTGTCGCCGAAGTAGTCAAAGCCCCACACCTCGTCGAGCAGCTGGTTGCGGGTGTAGACGCGGTTGGGCGTGGCCGCAAGGTGGTACAAAAGCTCCATCTCCTTGGGCGGCGTGTCGACCTTTTTGCCGTCGACGATCAGCTCATAGGAGTCGAGGTTGATGACGAGCTTGTCGAAGGTGAGCTTCTTGCTCTGAGGCTTGCCGTCGTCGCCGGTGCGGCGCAGCACGGCGTGCACGCGCGCAAGCAGCTCCTTGACCTCGAAGGGCTTGACGATGTAGTCGTCCGCACCCATTTCCAGACCGGAGACCTTGTCCTCGGTCTCGCCCTTGGCGGTGAGCATGATGATGGGCATCTTCATGCTCTTGCGCAGCTCGCGGCAGACCTGCCAGCCGTCCATCACGGGCAGCATGATATCGAGCAGCACGAGGTCGGGCTGGATCTCCTTGGCCATCTCGACAGCCTTACCGCCGTCGGCCGCGTGCGACACCTCAAAGCCGTCCTTCTGCAGGTACAGACGCAGCAATTCCGCGATGTTGATATCGTCCTCCACGACGAGCACTTTCTGGCTCATGTGATGTTGCCTCCTTCACCGGCGCGGTGCGCCGGGCATAATGATCCAATGGTTCGTTCTATTATAAACAATCGGCGCGTATTTTTCATGTCCAATCTGTAAAATCCGCGCCCGCGCGGCCGCGCGGCGCTCCCGGCGCGCAAAAGGCATTTACAAGACCGCGAAAATGTTGTATGGTTAACTGTAAACCTATTTTTGAACGAACAGCGAGGCAACCGCATGAACACCTATGGCGAACGTGTAAAAGTGACGATTTTCGGCGAGTCGCACGGCCCGGCGATCGGCGTCGTGCTCGACGGCGTCCCGGCAGGAGAGGCCGTTGACATGGACGCCGTGCGCATCCAGATGCGCCGGCGCGCCCCCGGCTCGTCCGACCTGACGACCCACCGCTCCGAGACCGATGACCCGCTCGTGATGAGCGGCATCCTCAACGGCGTGACGACCGGCGCGCCCATCTCGGCCATCTTCCGCAACAAGGACCAGAACAGCGCGGCCTACCATCCGGAGATCCCGCGTCCGAGCCACGCGGACTATGCCGCGACCGTGCGCTTCGGCGGCCACGCCGACCTGCGCGGCGGCGGCCCGTTCAGCGGCCGGCTCACGGCGTGCCTCGTGTTTGCCGGGGCGGTCTGCCGCCAGATCCTCGAGCGCCGCGGCATCACGATCACGGCCAACGCCGTGCGCGTCGGTCAGGCGACGGGCAAGGAGCTCAACTTCGACATGAAGCGCGCCATCCTCGATGCGCGCAGCGCCGGTGACTCCGTCGGCAGCGAGCTTGAGTGTGTCGTCACGGGCGTGCCCGCCGGCGTCGGCGGGCTGCTCTTCGGCGGCATGGAGAGCCGCATCGCCGGTATGCTCTACGCCATCCCCGGCGTGAAGGGCGTGGAGTTCGGCCGCGGCTTCGCCCTTGCCGAAATGCGCGGTAGCGAGGCAAACGACCCCATCCGCCTGCAAAACGGGCGCATCACCATGGCGTCCAACAACGCCGGCGGCATCAACGGCGGCATCACCAACGGCATGCCGCTCGTCGTGCGCATGGCCCTGCGGCCGACGCCGTCGATCGCGTGCGAGCAGCCGTCGGTCGACCTCGTGACCATGGAGGAGACGCCGCTGCGCATCAACGGCCGGCACGACCCGTGCCTTGCCCCGCGCGCGATCCCCGTCATGGAGGCCGCACTCGCCTGCTGCGTACTCGACGCCATGCTCGACAGCGCCGCCACGATCTGAGAAAGGAGCCCATCATGGACGAACACAAGACCCCCGAAGAAATCATCAACGACAACGCCGCGCCGGACGCCCCGGAGACCGATGCGCCCGAAGCATGCGCGCAGCCGGAAGAAGTCACGGCCGGCGAGTCCGCCGCTGTCGAGACCGACACCGCCGAAGTCCCCGCCGGCGAAGCCGATACTGCCGAAGTCCCCGCTCCGGCGGAGAAAAAGCCCATGAGCGTCCGCGCGCGTCACGCGCTCCGGCGCGGTGTGGCCGGTCTGCTGGCGGCCATCGTGCTGCTGGCGGTGTCCGGCTTCGGCGTGTTCCGCATCGCCCGCGGCGCGCAGGAGATCGCCGGCACGTTCGATGCCGACCCCGGCACGTTCGTGCAGCATGACATTGTCTTTATCCTCAACACGTTTTCCGACCCCAACGGCAGCAGCGCGCAGTACGGCGTTGTGCCAATCGGCGGCAAGCTCGTGGCCTTCCGCTTCCCCGCGCGCTGGAACGCCTCGGTCAAGACCATTGCCGACGCGACGACAAGCGTTCTCTCCGGCCAGAGCTACTCGGTCGACAGCTTCATCCGCGTCACCGGTACGGTCAAGACCATGCCGGAGGCCGTCTCGTCCGCGCTCTACGACTGGTACACGGAAAACCACGCCTACCTGCAGCAGATCGGCGCGATCGGCAACAGTGAGGACGCGGCCGACTACCTGCCCGACGAGATCGTGCGCGTGGACACCGTCGGCAGCATCCCGCAGGGCTGGGTCGAGGGGCTGACGGTCGCTGCCGTCGCCTGCCTGATCTACGCCATCGTGGTGCTCATCCGCATTCTCTGCGGCAAGTATGAGCAGGAAAAGCTGCCGGACATCACCTTCGAGCTCGTGGACATGACGCCCGGGACGGAAGATGCCCCGGAGGCGGATGCTGCGCCGGAGACCGAGCCTGAAACCGAGCCGGAGACCGAGGCCGCGCAGCCCGAAAAATCCGAAGAAACCGAGGACACGCCCGATGCCTGACCACAAACTGTGCGTGCCGTGCCTGTTCGGGCTCGAGGGCCCGCTCGGCAATGAGCTGCGCCATATGGGGCTGCGCGATGTTATGCCCGAAAACGGCCGCGTGCGCTGCACCGGCACGGACGCGGACATCGCGCGCATGAACATCCGCTGCCGCTTCGGCGAGCGCGTGCTGCTCGAGCTGGGCAGCTTCCCCGCGCCGACGTTCGACGCGCTCTTTGAGGGCGTCAAGGCGCTGCCGTGGGCGGACTATCTGCCGGCGGACGCGGCCTTCCCCGTCAAGGGCTACAGTCTGGAGTCGGCGCTGCACTCCGTGCCCGACTGCCAGAAGATCATCAAAAAAGCCGTCGTCGAGTCGCTCAAGCGGCGCTACCGCGTCGGCTGGTTCGCCGAGACCGGCGCATTGTATCAGATCCAGTTCTCGCTCGTGCACGACACGGCCACGCTCTATCTCGACACGACCGGCACGCCGCTGCACAAGCGCGGCTACCGTCCGGCACACGTGGCGGCGCCCCTGCGCGAGACGCTGGCCGCCGCACTCGTGGACATCGCGGGCTACCGCGGCCGGGGTGACTTCTGCGACCCGTTTTGCGGCAGCGGCACCATCGCCATCGAGGCGGCGCTGGCCGCGAAAGGCCGCGCCCCCGGCATCCGGCGCGACTTTGCCGCCATGCAGTGGGCGTGGCTGGACAAGGCCGTCTGGCAGGATGCGCGCGAGCAGGCGCGTGCGCGGGAATTTCACGGCGCGTATCACATCTTTGCCTCCGATATCGACCCGCGCGCCGTCGCCATGGCGCGCGACAATGCCCGCCGCGCCGGCGTGGACGACTGCATCACGTTCGCCGTCGCCGACGCACGGGAATTTGACCGCACGACCGAGCGCGGCGTCATCGTCACGAACCCGCCCTACGGCGAGCGCCTGATGGAAAAGCGCGAGGCCGAGGCGCTCTACGCCGCCTTCGGCGCAGCCTACGCCAAGACCGCGCACTGGAAGCTCTACCTCCTGAGCTCGCACACGGAGTTTGAGCGCACATTCGGCCGTCCGGCGGACAAGAAGCGCAAGCTCTACAACGGCACGCTCCGCTGCGACCTGTTCCAGTACACGAAGGACGTGTGAAGCGGCAGGCCGGTGCATATGCTCACACCGGTAGTTAAAAATCCGCAAATATTCACGATTTTCCCCTTGCGCGTCCGCGCCGCACGTGGTATAGTTATTGTATTATTTTGTCGAAAGTGCCGGAATTCACTATGAAACATCTGTTCATCGTCAATCCCATCGCCGGCGGCAAGGACCGGCGCGAATACGTGGCCGAGCAGGCGCGTCTCGCACTCGAGGGCAGTGAGGACGCTTACGAGGTCTATGTCACGACCGCGCCCATGGACGCGTGTGCCAAGATCGCCGCGGAGGCGGCCTCCGGCGAGGAGCTGCGGGTGTATGCCTGCGGCGGCGACGGCACGCTCAACGAGTGCGTCAACGGCGCCGCCGGCCGCAGCAATGTTGCCGTGACGCACTTCCCCTGCGGCACGGGCAACGACTTCATCAAGATGTTCGGCGAGGAAAAGGCGCGCTTTTCCGACCTTGCCGATCTCGTGCGCGGCGAGGTGCGCCCCTTTGACATCATCGAGTGCTGCGGGCGCTACGCGCTCAACATCTGCTCGGTCGGCATCGACGCGCGCATCGGCACGGAGGTGCACCAGTATCACGACAGCTACATTTTCTCCGCCGTGGCAAACCTCTTCAAGGGCATCGCCCAGCCGCTGACCGTGCGCGGCTGCGGCATGGAGTATTCCGGCGGCACGTCGCTCATCTGCGCGTGCAACGGCCGGTTCTACGGCGGCGGCTTCAACCCCATCCCCGACTCCATGCCCGACAACGGCAAGCTGGAGTTTCTCGTCGTGCGCGATGTCTCGCGCCTGCAGTTCATCCAGCTCGTCGGCAAATACGCCAAGGGTCGCTACCGTGAGCTGGAAAAGTACATCACGCACCTTGAGGGCGACCACCTCGAGATCGACAGCGAAACCGAGATCGTCGTCAACATCGACGGCGAGGCGCTCTACGGCAAGCACGTGAATTTCGACCTCATCCCCGGCGGCGTGAACTTCCTCGTGCCGGCGAATATGGCCTTCTTCCACCCCGAGACCGCAGGCGGCCACGAGACACGCGAATTTGTCCATACCTGACGAAAAACGCGGTCATAAAACGTTTACAAAAAAATTTCGCCAGGGGCTTGATAATCCGAAAAATTGTGGTATAGTATGATGCGTTAGCACTCCGAGGAATTGAGTGCTAACGCATCGCTTTTTTGTATTCAATATTAGGAGGCATATAGATTATGAAACTCAAACCGTTGGCAGACCGTGTGATCCTCAAGCAGTTCAAGGCCGAGGAAAAGACCAAGAGCGGCCTGATCCTGGCAGCATCCGCGCAGGAGAAGCCCGAGATGTTCGAGGTCGTCGAAGTCGGCCCGGGCGGCATGGTGGACGGCAACGAAGTGAAGATGACCGTCGCCGCCGGTGACCGCGTGATCGTCGGCAAGTACTCCGGCACCACCGTGAAGGTGGACGGCGAGGAGTATTCCATCGTGCGCCAGAGCGACATTCTGGCCGTCGTCGAGTAAGACACTACTGCTTGGATTCATTAGGAGGCTATCATTATGGCAAAACAGATCATTTATGGTGAAGAAGCACGCAAGGCGCTGCAGCGCGGCGTGGATCAGCTGGCTGATACCGTCAAGATCACCCTCGGCCCCAAGGGCCGCAACGTGGTGCTGGGCAAGAAGTTCGGCGCTCCGCTGATCACGAACGACGGTGTGACGATCGCAAAGGAGATCGAGCTTGAGGACGCGTTCGAGAACATGGGCGCGCAGCTCATCCGCGAAGTGAGCACCAAGACCAACGACGTCGCGGGCGACGGCACCACCTCTGCCACCGTGCTGGCGCAGGCGATGATCCGCGAAGGTCTGAAGAACCTCGCCGCCGGTGCAAACCCGATGGTCATGCGCCGCGGCATCCAGAAGGCGACCGAGGCTGCCGTCGATGCCATCCGCACCAACTCCCAGCCCGTGAGCGGCAGCGGCGACATCGCGCGTGTCGGCGCGATCTCGTCCGGTGACGAGCACATCGGCAAGCTCATCGCCGAGGCCATGGAGAAGGTCAGCCAGAACGGCGTCATCACCGTCGAGGAGAGCAAGACCGCCGAGACCTATTCCGAGGTCGTCGAGGGCATGCAGTTCGACCGCGGCTATGTCACCCCGTATATGGTCACCGACAACGACAAGATGGAGGCCGTCATCGACGACGCGCTCATCCTCATCACCGATAAGAAGATCTCGAACATTCAGGAGATCCTGCCGGTGCTCGAGGCCGTGCTGAATGCCGGCAAGAAGCTCGTCATCATCGCCGACGACATCGAGGGCGAGGCGCTGGCCACCATCATCCTCAACAAGCTGCGCGGCACGTTCACCTGCGTGTGCGTCAAGGCGCCCGGCTTCGGCGACCGCCGCAAGGAAATGCTGCAGGATATCGCCATCCTGACCGGCGGTCAGGTCATCTCGACCGACCTCGGCATGGAGCTCAAGGACACCACGCTGGCACAGCTTGGCCACGCGCGTCAGGTCAAGGTCACCAAGGAGACCACGACCATCGTCGAGGGTGCCGGCGCCAAGGACGACATCCAGAGCCGCATCGCACAGATCCGCGCCCAGATCGAGACGACCACCTCCGAGTACGACAAGGAGAAGCTGCAGGAGCGTCTGGCAAAGCTCTCCGGCGGTGTTGCGGTCATCAAGGTCGGCGCTGCGACCGAGACCGAGATGAAGGAAAAGAAGCTGCGCATCGAGGACGCGCTCAACGCGACCCGCGCGGCTGTTGAAGAGGGCGTTGTCGCCGGCGGCGGCACGGCATATGTCGTGGCCAGCAAGGCCGCACAGGCGACGGCTGCCAAGCTCTCCGGTGACGAGAAGACCGGTGCGAACATCATCGCCGCCGCGCTGCGCGCCCCGATCTGCCAGATCGCGGCCAACGCCGGTGTCGAGGGTGCGGTCATCCTCGATAAGGTCAGCAAGAGCAAGAGCGTCAATTACGGCTACGACGCCGCACACGACACCTTCGGCGACATGATCGACAACGGCATCGTCGACCCGACCAAGGTCTGCCGCAGCGCGCTCGAGAACGCCGCGTCCGTCTCCTCCATGGTCCTGACCACCGAGTCCCTTGTGGCCGACCTGCCCGAGAAGGCCGCTCCGGCCGCTCCGGCTGCCCCGGACATGGGCGGCATGTACTGATCCCCCCTGCCCCGGCAAAACAACAGACAAAGCAAGATCCGGCGCCCGCGATGCGGGCGCCGGATTTTTTGCTGTCTGCTTTCTTCTCTATCCACGGTGCAGCAGGCTCGCCCGCTCACGCGCCGGGCCTGCGCCGGAAATGCCCGCCGCGTTCATTGCGGATCACATCGTCCAGCCGCTTGATCATATCCCGCGGCATATACTCCGTCAGCGCCGCCCAGATGGACGGCCGATACTGAAAAATGATCCGGTCACGGCCGATCCGCAGCAGCTCCATGCCGTTTTTCGGCACATACTCCACCTCGTTCCGTGAGAAATACAAAAATGATGCAGACATGTACGAAAATGAATTCACGCCAAAGCCATATGTACGAATTTCATCCCACCGAAGTGTAAAGTGCCCCCAGCGCGGGCTCCGGCAATGGATGCCTTCGGCATCAAAGCTGCAGCGCGTTAAAAATCGGCTGAATGCCTGCGGCTTATTCGCCAAGATGAAAAATGCTGCCCCTGGAACATCTAATACAAGCATAAGTGCGATTTTTTCTGAAACAACATTGCATTCCCTATATATCCAAATGTTCAGCGCCGTTAATGACCCGAATATCAGCATGACTATGCCAAATATATAGTAAGTCGCAGTATTGTCATAGAGCTTATGCCAC
This sequence comes from uncultured Eubacteriales bacterium, assembly GCA_900543625.1. GTDB lineage: Bacteria > Bacillota > Clostridia > Oscillospirales > Oscillospiraceae > CAG-103. Next base: position 60,902 of record UQSF01000003.1, on the reverse strand, counting down.
TTTTGCTTCATCGCATCTCCCTGCCCGTCCGTTTCGGTCTCTGCGCCCATTCTACACACCCGCGCGCGGGCTGTCAAACCCGGGTAAAAAACAAAGCCTGACGCAAAGCGTCAGGCCTCGTAAGGTTGGCTCAGCCCCAGGCGGGCTGACAGCGTGCTACCGGTTAACAGCACACAAAAAATCCATTACTTGTTCGGGCACATGGATCTGAACTTCTCGGCCATTTCGTGGTCCCAGCCCCACTGATCATGCAGCCATCCGAGGAAGCAAAACAGGCAATCCCAATTCATGAATTTTACTCTCCTTTCATGTTTTAGAACAATTTTTATCAGTTCCGGAAAAATATTACCATAAATCGACTGTTTTTGTCAAGTATTTCTTTCCTTTTTATAACAGATTCGTTTTTCATGCATCTGTCGCAAATCGGCGCTTGCGTCCGCCGCTTCCAAAATGCACCAGATACACAAACGCCCGCCGGTTTAGCGGGGCGTTCGTAAGACAGTTAACGGAGCGCATCCGTGCGGATGCGCTCCGTTTCTTTATGCTATTATGACATACGGCACAGTTGCAGCGGCCCCCTTGGCTCTCCCTCTGGGAGAGCTGTCACCGAAGGTGACTGAGAGGGTCTTACAGGCGTTTTTGAATGGTGATATCAATTTGTGTGCACATGCCGCGAAAATCCACATCAACATCTCGGTTGAAAAACGCAGGACCTCCAATCCAAGCGCTGTCAAGAATGCGGAACGCTCAGAATCATAGGCCATCCCCTGAGGCTCATAGTGTTGAGAACCATCCAATTCAATAACTAACTTGGCAGAAGCACAATAAAAGTCTACGATAAATCTCCCGATGATTCGCTGTTTATAAACCTTCACCGGATATTTGCGGAGGAAAAGATACCATAGCTTTCGTTCGTGGGGCGTCATCTCACTGCGTAACCGCCGGGCGTTTTCCAGTTGACTGTTGTCCTTTGGTATGGTCATGTTTTCCCCTCTCAGTCGGCTGCGCCGACAGCTCTCCCAAAGGGAGAGCCAAGTTCCGCGCGTAATGCACTACACCGAACGGTGCATAGAAGTGCGCCCTCGTTATCTGTTCGATAAATTCCGATTTGCAGGTGAGTTCGGCTCCATAGTATCATATGGCCGGATAAACTACAAGAACAGCCGCAGCAGTGCAAACTGCTGCGGCTGTTCGCTGCCTTACGAACACCGGCCATTCCTGGCGGGCGTTTTGTTTGTGCTTTGGTTTACTTCGCGTAATCGACGGCCTTGGTCTCGCGCATGAGATTGACCTTGATCTGACCGGGGTAGGTCAGCTCGTCCTCGATCTTCTTGGCGATGTCGCGCGCGAGCAGCACCATCTGATCCTCCGAGACCTCCTCGGGCTTGACCATGATGCGGATCTCGCGGCCGGCCTGAATGGCAAAGCAGTTGGCGATGCCGGGGAAGCTCTTGGTGACTTCCTCGAGCTTTTCCAGACGCTTGACATAGTTTTCGATGTTCTCGCGCCGAGCGCCGGGGCGGGCGGCGGAGATGGCGTCGGCCGCCTGAACCAGGCAGGCGACGACGGTGTGCGGCTCCACGTCGTTGTGGTGCGCCTCGATGGCGTGGATGACCTCTTCGGACTCCTTGTACTTGCGGGCGATGTTCACGCCGATGGTCACATGGCTGCCCTCGACCTCGTGGTCGATGGCCTTGCCGATGTCATGCAGGAGACCGGCGCGCTTGGCAGTGGCCACGTCGACGCCGAGCTCGGAAGCGAGCAGGCCTGCAATGTGCGAAACCTCGATGGAGTGGTTGAGCACATTCTGGCCGTAGCTGGTGCGGTACTTCATGCGGCCGAGCAGCTTGATCAGCTCGGGATGCAGACCGTGGATGTTCGTCTCGAAAACGGCGCGCTCGCCCTCGGCCTTGATGGTGGCGTTGACCTCCTTCTGGGCCTTGGCGACCATTTCCTCGATGCGGGCTGGGTGGATACGTCCGTCCTGAATGAGCTTTTCGAGCGCGATGCGCGCGACCTCGCGCCGCACGGGATCGAAGCTCGAGAGCGTGATGGTCTCGGGCGTATCGTCGATGATGAGGTCGCAGCCGGTGAGCGTCTCGATGGCGCGGATGTTGCGGCCCTCGCGGCCGATGATGCGGCCCTTCATCTCGTCGTTCGGCAGCGGCACGACCGACACGGTCACCTCACTGGCATGATCGGCGGCGCAGCGCTGGATGGCAGTGGCGATGATCTCGCGGGCGCGGCTGTCGGCCTCGTCCTTGTACTGGTTCTCCAGCTCCTTGACCATGAGCGCCTGCTCGTGCACCACGTCGTCCTTCAGGCTGTTGATGAGGAAGGCCTTGGCCTCCTCGACCGTGTAGCCGGAGATCTTCTCAAGCAGCTCCATCTGGGTCTTTTTGAGCTGGTTGATCTCGTTCTGCTTGGTGTCGATCGCGGCGATCTTCTGGTTGAGGGCGTCGGTCTTTTTGTCGAGCGTGTCCGTCTTGCGGTCCAGCGTCTCCTCCTTCTGCTGAAGGCGGCGCTCCTGCTTCTGCAGCTCCGCGCGGCGCTCCTTGACCTCGCGCTCATACTCCGAACGGCTCTTGTGGATCTCTTCCTTGGCCTCGAGCAGGGTCTCACGCCGCTTGCTCTCGGCACTCTTATAGGCATCATTTATGATCTGCTTGGCCTTCTCCTCCGCACTGCCGATCTCGCGTTCCGAGACCTTTTTGCGGTAGAGCCCGCCAAGGATACAACCAACCACAAGCGCTGCGATGATACAACCGAGTGCTATTGGTAACGACATATGAAATTGTAATCCTCCGTTTCTTCAGATTTCTTCACGATATTTTTTCAAGTTGGAAAAGGCGGGCCATCAAGCGTACCCGCCGGGAACATAACGATATTTGTGGCGGTGCTCCATCCGCCGCCAAAAATATAATCACATTATTTTAACTTTATTCCGTACCGTTGTCAAGTGCCGGAAGCTGCCCGCCGGATTCTTTTCTGGACAGCGCCGCCGCGCTGTACTATAATATAGACCATCCGACAAACGCGAGCATCCAACGCTCCGGCGAAGGGAGGAACGGCGCATGGCGGCGCTTCGGATCATCTTGCCCGCGGCGGCCATTGCGCTGACGCTGGCGCTGTTTTTGCAGCTGGCGTGGCCTGCGCGCACCCCCATCCCCCGGCGCACGGCGCGCCGCGGCGGGATCGGCATCGCGGTGCTGACGGCGGTGTATGCCGTCGCCGCGTTCACGGGGCTCGGCTCTGCGCGCGACCCGCAGCACTTTTGCACGCTCGAGGCCGGTGAGAGCGCCACGCTCGCGCTCGACGGCGTGCACAGCATCGATACCGTCTGGTACTACACCGGCCTGTACACGGGCGAATACACCCTCGCCTACTCCGACGACGGCATCACCTACACCGCCGCCGGAACGATGCCGCAGGGCTACGCCGACCTCTTCAAATGGCTGCAGCCGCAGCCGGCGGACACTGCGCCCGCGTCGGCGGCCTATGTGCGCGTCACGGCGGGCACGCACCTGGAGCTCGGCGAACTTGCGCTGCTCGACGCGCAGGGCGAACGCATCGCCGTGCGCGAGATCACGGGCCCGGCATCCGCGGCCGCCCTCTGCGACGAGGCGGACACCGTGCCGGCATCGTCCACGTACTTCAACAGCTCGTATTTTGACGAGATCTACCACGCGCGCACGGCCTACGAGCATCTGCGCGGCGTGTACCCGTATGAGGTGTCGCACCCGCCGCTCGGCAAAGAGATCCTCTCGCTCGGCATCGCGCTCTTCGGCATGACGCCATTCGGCTGGCGCTGCATGGGCGCGCTCTTCGGCGTGGCCATGCTGCCGCTGATGTGGGACCTGCTGCGCCGGATGTTCCGCGACGACCGCGTGGCCCTGTGCGGTACGGCGCTGCTGGCATTTGACTTCATGCACCTGACGCAGACGCGCATTGCGACGATCGACAGCTTTGCGACGCTGTTCATCCTGCTCATGTACCTGTTTTTGTACCGGTACTTTGCGGAGGGTAAGCTGCGCCATCTCGCCGCCTGCGGCGTCACGTTCGGCATCGGCGCGGCCACGAAGTGGACGTGCCTGTATGCCGGGGCGGGCCTCGGCGTGCTCTGGGCGCTGCACTGGGTGTTTCAGGGCGTGCAGGCGCACCGTGACGGCGACAGCCGCCGCTATGTGCGCAGGCTGGTCTCGAACATCGGCTTCTGCCTCGTGTTTTTCGTGCTCGTGCCGGGCATGATCTACTACGCGAGCTACTACCCCTACGGCGCGGCGCGCGGTCTGCACGGCGCGGGCATGTACTTCACGCGCGAATACGCCGCCATCGTGCTGGAAAATCAGCGCTTCATGTTCACGTATCACGCGGGCCTTGTCGCCACGCATCCGTATGCCTCGCGCTGGTGGCAGTGGCTGCTCGACCTGCGGCCGATCCTCTACTACCTGTCGTACGGCGACGGGACGGTGTCGACCATCGGCGCGTTCGTCAACCCCCTGCTGTGCTGGGGCGGGCTGCTGGCGCTGCCGGTGCTGGTGTATCACGCGGCCAAGCGTGAGCGCACGGCGCTGTTTCTCCTCGTCGGCTATCTGGCGCAGGTGCTGCCGTGGGTGTTCATCTCGCGCCTGACGTTTGAATACCACTACTTCGCGGCGACGCTCTTTCTCGTGCTCGCGCTCGGATATGTGTTCGACCGGCTGCGGCAGCGGGGATCTTTCGGCATCGTGTACGCCTTCACCGCGGCGAGCGGTGCGCTGTTCGCGCTGTTTTACCCCGTGCTCACGGGCGTGACGATCTCGCGCAGCTACGCATGGAATGTGCTCAAATGGCTCCCGGACTGGCCATTTTAACGCCGGGAAATTTCAGAAATCGAGGTATTGTATATGATTGCGATCGGATGTGACCACGGCGGCTATGCCCTCAAGCAGGAGGTCATGCGCCATCTCGACGAGCTGGGCCTTGCCTACAAGGACTTCGGCACCTACAGCGAGGAGAGCTGCGACTACCCCGTCTACGGCGAGGCCGTCGCGCGCGCCGTCGCGGGCGGGGAATGCGAGCGCGGCATCCTCATCTGCGGCACGGGCATCGGTATCTCCATCTCCGCCAACAAGGTCAAGGGCATCCGCGCCGCCCTGTGCGGGGACTGCTACTCGGCAGAGATGACCCGCCGCCACAACGATGCAAACATTCTTGCCATGGGTGCACGCGTGCTCGGCACAGGCCTCGCGCTCAAGATCGTGGACACCTTCCTGACCACGGACTTTGAGGGCGGCCGCCATGCGCGCCGCGTCGCGCTCATCAGCGACATCGAAAACCGCGGCTGAGGCCGCCTGACCCAAAGGAGGTGTGCCGATGCGCGCCCATCGAAACGACGTCTACCGCGCCCGGCGCAGCCGGGGCAAGGTCTGGCCGGCGCTCTTGTGGATCCTCGCCGGACTGATCGTGCTGGCCGTGATCCTGTTCTACGCCGGCCAGAAATACATCGTCTACGGCAGCGACGGTTCGCTGCACGTCGTCTTTCCCATCATGGAGACGCCCGCCCCCGTGACGGACGACGGCCAGCCCGAGACGGTCGACACCGAGCTCGTGCTCGAAGATCCGGACTACTCCGGCATCATCTCCGACGCGGGCAAGGACCTCTCGCAGCTGCACGCGCAGTATCTGACCGCCGACAAGATCACGCCCGAAGGACTCACCCGCGCCGCGGCATCCGTGAAGGCCGCCGGCGGCAACGCCCTCGTGCTGCAGATGAAGGCCCCCGGCGGCACGCTCAGCTGGAAGTCCGGCGTCTCGGAGGCATCGGCCTACGGCGTCAACGGCACGGCCGAGCTCGCCGACGCGCTCCGGACCGTCAAGGGGCAGAACATCTACCTCGTCGCGGTCGTGAGCACGTGCGTGGACTCGCTCATGGCCGAGCGCTACGCCGCCACCGCGCTGCAGACCGCGTCCGGCAGCGCGTACACCGACAGCTCCGGCGGCTGGATCGACCCGTACAACACCTTCACGCGCACGTACCTCGTCAGCCTCTGCAAGGAGCTGCGGGAGCTCGGCTTTGACGAGGTCGCGTTCTCGTACCTGCAGCAGCCGCTCGCGGCCACGGAGCTCAAATATGCATCCCAGAGCGGCACGCCCTCGCGCACGGACGCGGTCGTCGCGCTGGCGAAGTACCTGCGCGCGAACCTGACCGCAACGGGGCTGCGCGTGAGCGCCGTCGTGAGCGCGGACTCCATCCTGCAAAAGCAGGCCAAGCTCTCCGGGCAGGACATGACGGTGCTGCCGAAGCTGCTGGACCGCGTGTGCGTGTTCGCCACGGCGGACAACGTTGCTTCGCTCCGGAGCGTCATCGCCGCCGACAGCAGCTTTGACGCGGCGACGCGCTTCGTGCCGTTTCTCGCCAAGGCGCCGGAGTCAGGCAGCTATGTCACCACCGGCTGATTCAAGGCGGTTATCCAAAAAAATGACCGGCGCGGCCTTTGTGGCCGCGCCGGTTTCCATTTGTCAAATTCCGCGAGCACCCGATGCAGCCGGGTTCGCCGGAGAGCCTCAGTGTCTCGGGCGCTTGACGCCGATCACGTGCGCGGCGATGCCGAGACCGGTCATGGCGCAAAACACGCGGTGCAGCACACGCGCGCGCTTGACGCCGATCTTCTTCGCCTCAGCGTGCGTATAGTTCAGCCCGACGATGCCGGTGCCGATGACCGCTCCGGTCACGGCGGCGGGGACATTGACCATGCCGGCGGCGACCGCCTGCGCCGTGTGTACGCCCGCGCCGAGGCACAGCAGCCCTGCGCCCGCACCGTGCACGAGCATACGCGCCTTGTAGTTCATCTTGCCCCAGCGGGTGTGCTTGAGCACGAGCTCCGCGCCGTCGAGCGCGTAGCCCGCCACGCCGAGCCACGGCCACACCTTCGGGTACCTGCTGAGGGTGTTCATGATCTTGCAGTCACATTTTTTCATCCTTGAGTGCCTCCTAAGCCTCATAATTTTGCCGTATTTTGCAGCCCCGCCCGCAGCCTCGGCAGCGCCTCGGGGTCATTTTCCGTCTCGCGCATGACGCACACGACAAGCTGCGCATCCGTCCGCCCGCTCACAGCCGCAAGGCAGTCGAGCAGCCGCAGCGCCGCCGCGGCATACCGCACGGGGAAAATCACGTCGCGGTCGTCGAGCGCATCCATGCCGTGCCGCCAGACGATCGCCTGCGCAAGGCACATCTGCTGCGTCTGCGTCAGCCGGGGCAGCGGGCAGACCGGCAGCGCGGCCACGCGCCGGAGCAGCTCCGGCCACTGCGGATCGAGTGGCTCGGGCGATGCAAACGCCGCCGCCAGCGCTGCGGGCTTCAGGCACCCGGCACACGCATCCCTGCACCGCTGCGGTACATTTCCGGCAGCCAGCGCCGCGAGCCGGTGCCTGTCGAGCAGACGCTGCGCCGCACAGGCAAACGCCTCCGCCGCCGCGAGGTTCTCCCGCGCCGTATGCTCCGGCCGCGTCAGCAGCGCGAGCGTCCGGTCGCGCACCGCCATGAGCGCCTCCGTCAGCCGCCGCTCCCGCGCGCCGGGCACATAGCCGTCATCCGGTATCCGCACGGATTTCAGGCGCAGGGGCGCGGTGCGCGCGAGCAGCTGCCGCGCGGCCTCCGGGCACGCGAGGGACAGCCCCTGCTCCACCCGGTCACACAGCAGCACTTCCCAGCGCGGAAAATCGCGGCAGGTGCGGCACAGGCTCTGCGCGCCGAGCGTGCGCTGCAGCTCGCACAGACCGTCGGCACACAAAAACGGGCAGCGCCCGTCCGTCTGCGCAAAGTAGGTGTCGCCGTCCGCGTCCACGCGCATCACGCGCCGGAGCTTTTCCGCCAGTGGATGCTGCAGGCGCAGATAGGCGTCCTGCGCATCGGGGTCGACAACGATCTCCCACGCGGCGCAGCACGTCTGCGGACACGCACCGGCGATGCACCGGAACGCATCATAGTCGTCGGGTCTGGTCTGGTACATGGCGGCCTCCTCACGTTGATTGATTTATTGTAACACATTCCGCCCCGCAGGGAAAGGGACGTTTCCATGCTCCGTGCGCAAAAAACAGACGGACACCGGGACAGCCTGTCAAAAAGTATTCCTTTTTGACAAAGGGTTTGCAGTCTGCTGCGCGCATAATATGTGCGCCAACGGCGCACAAATTCCACACTTGCAGCCTGAGCGGTATTTTCTCCGCCGCGCATGTCGCCGGAGAAAATGATTCCACTTTTTTGCCGCCTGCGGGCGACAAACTCTGCGAGGCTCTTGGCGGACTGACCGTTTGCCCCGCAGGGAAAGGGACGTTTCCATGCTTCGTGCGCAAAAAAACAGACGGACACCGGGGTGTCCGTCTGTTTTTCATGTTTTGGCAGCTTACTGCTTGACCATGTCGAGCAGGTTGATGATGCCGCGCGGGCAGATATCGGCGCAGTGGCCGCAGCCGACGCACTTGTCATAGTCGATCTTGGACACGAAGTTCTCGATCTTGATGGCGTCCGCCGGGCACTCACGCTGGCACTTCATGCAGCCGATGCAGCCAACGTCGCAGATCTTGCGCGTGACGGCGCCCTTGTCCTGATTGCGGCAGGCAACGAGCACGGCCTGCTTGTACGGCACGCGCTCGATGATCTTCTTCGGGCAGGCATCGGCGCAGGCCATGCAGCCGACACACTTGTCGCGGTCGACCTTGGCGACACCGTTGACGATGTGCATCGCGCCAAACTTACAGGCTCTGGCGCAGTTGCCGAGGCCGATGCAGGCGAAGCGGCACTCCTTGTTGCTCTTGCCGCCGAACAGCATGGCGGCCTGGCAATCCTGCGGGCCGGAGTAGTTGAAGCGCTTGACGGCGACGCCCTCCGCACCGGAGCACGGCACGAACGCGACCATCTTCTCCTCCGCACCGGCGGAGACGCCCATGATCTCGGCGATCTGATCGGCAGCGGCCTGACCGCCGGCCACACAGCAGTTGACCGGAGCCTTACCAGCCGCGACCGCGGCGGCATAGCCGTCACAGCCGGGGTAGCCGCAGCCGCCGCAGTTGGCGCCGGCGAGGCACGCACGGACAGCTTCCTGCTTGGGGTCGACCTCCACATAGAAGATCTTCGCGGCAAAGGCCAGCAGCGCGCCGAAGATGGCGCCCATGGCGCCGAGGACAGCGATGCCCTCAAGAATCAATTTAAAATCCATATTCATGCCCTCCTTAGCCGATCTTCATGCCGGAGAAGCCCATGAACGCAAGGGCAAGCAGACCGGCAGAGACAAGGCAGATCGGGAAGCCCTCGAAGCACTCCGGATAGTCGGCAAACTCGAGCTTCTCACGCACGCTTGCAAACAGGCAGATAGCGAGCATGAAGCCGAGACCGCCAAACACACCGTAGACCACGCTCTGCACAAAGCCGAAGGTGTACTGCGTGTTGAGCAGCACGACGCCCAGCACGGCGCAGTTGGTGGTGATCAGGGGCAGGTAGATGCCGAGCGCGGAGTACAGCGACGGGATGGACTTTTTGAGGAACATCTCGATGAACTGCACGAGCGCGGCGATGACGAGGATGTAAGCGATCGTCTGCAGGAACTGGAGACCGAGCTGCACGAGCAGCAGGTTGACCAGCCAGCAGATGGCGGACGCGAGGCCCATGACGAACGTAACGGCCAGACCCATGCCGGCGGCGGTGTCGATCTTGCTCGAGCAGCCGAGGAACGGGCAGCAGCCGAGGAACTGCGAAAAGATGAAGTTATTCGTCAGGACGGCGCTGAGGATGATGGCAAAAATACCGGTCGATGAACTCATGTTATGCCGCCTCCTTTTCCTGCGCAGCGAGCGCTTTTTCCTTGGCTTCCTTCTTCTCGGCGGACTTGCGCAGCGCATACTGCATGAGCGCGATCAGGCAGCCGAGCGTAATGAAGCCGCCGATCGGGAGCGTGAGCACGAGCGCGCCGTACTCGGCCGGGAAGATCTGAATGCCGTTGCCGGTGCCGATGACACCGTCGATGGTGTTGAAGATGCCGGTGCCGAACGAGCCCTTGCCGAGCAGCTCACGGATAACGCACATGGCGATGAGCACGAGCGTGTAGCCGAGGCCCTGGAAGATGCCGTCGAAGAACGACGGGCCGACGGGGTTTTTCTGGCAGAACGCTTCGGCGCGGCCGATGATGATGCAGTTGACGACGATCAGCGGGATGAACACGCCCAGAGACGCGCTCAGCGCGGGAACGTAGGCCTGCAGCAGCAGGTCGACGATCGTCACGAAGCTCGCAATGACCAGCACGAAGATGGCCAGACGGATGTCATTCGGGATGACCTTACGGATGAGAGAAATGACCACATTGCAGCACGTCAGAATGACGAGCACGGACAGGCCCATGCCGATGCCGTTGAAGAGGCTGGTCGTGATGGCCATGGTCGCGCACATGCCGATGAGCTGCACGAGAACCGGGTTGTTGGTAATGAGGCCTTCCTTGAACTGTTGTTTGATATTCATGCTTCAGCCCTCCTTAACCCAGCGACTTGGCCGCGTTGATGACGGTCTGCACTTCGGTGACGACGGCGCGGGACGTGATCGTCGCGCCGGAGATGGCTGCGACCGTGCCCTTGTCCTTCGTCAGCGCAAGGCCGTCGCCCTGGCCGACGAGATTGTCGCGCCAGGCACCGTCGGTGGTGTCGGCCGCCTTGGCGCCGAGGCCGGAGGTCTCGGAATGCTTGGTGATGTACACACCGGTGCAGTTATAGTCGCTGTCGAGACCGACGACCATGGTAATCATGCCCTGTGCGCCGGAGAACGTGGTCTCGGCGACGTAGCCGGTCTGCTCGCCGCCGGTGGTGGCGACGCTGAGCTTGGTGATGGTGCCGTCGTTCTCGAAATCGGCCTGCTCTGCGTAGTCGTCAGCTTGGAGAACGTTGGCGTATGCGTTTTTGGTCGTCTCGGCTGCGCGCATGGAGATGGTGTCCTTCGTCACCTCATAAACGAGGCCGAGGGCGAGCGCCATGATCGCGGACACGGCAAAGAGCACGAGCGCGAGCTTGATGATCTGGCCGCCGCCGGATTTCTTTTCAGTCTTTTCAGCCATTTGCAGCAGCCTCCTTTGCTTCTTTCTTCGCAGCCTTTGCAGCGGCCTTCTTGGCCTTGACGTCCTCGCGGCTGACGCCGAACTGACGGCGCTGGGTGTGCTTGTCGAACATCCACGCGCAGCAGTTCATGATGAGGATGGCAAAGGAAACGCCCTCCGGGAAGCCGCCGAACACGCGGATGAGCACGGTCAGCGCGCCGCAGCCGACGCCGTAGATGATGCGGCCGGGAGCGGTGACGGGGCTGGTGCTGTAGTCGGTCGCCATGAAGAACGCGCCGAGCAGCAGGCCGCCGGTCAGGAGGTTGTCGAGCATCCACTCGACGTGGGTATAGCCGCCGCCGTTTTTGCTGCCGAAGATGAGCGTCAGCAGGGCGACGGAGCCGATGAACGACACGGGGATGTGCCAGGTGATGACCTTGCGGCACAGCAGGTACACGCCGCCGATGAGCAGCGCGAGCGCGCTCACCTCACCGAGGCAGCCGGGCATCGTGCCGAGGAACATGGACTTCAGCGTGAAATACTGCGGCAGCGCCTCGCCGGCCTTCATATAGCTCAGCGGGGTGGCCATGGTCTCGGCGTCCACAACGCCGGCCAGACTGCCGGGCACGACCCACGTGGTCATGAACAGCGCGTAGGACGCGAGCAGGAACGCACGGCCGGCGAGCGCCGGGTTGAGGAAGTTCTTGCCGATGCCGCCGTAGAGCTGCTTGACGACCACGATGGCGAAAAACGCGCCGATGATCGGCAGCCACCACTTGCAGTTGGCGGGCAGGGTGAACGCGAGCAGGATGCCGGTGACCACGGCGGACAGATCGCCGATGGTGTCGGGCTTTTTCAGGAGCTTGCGGTAAGCCCACTCAAAAAACACGCACGACACGACCGACACGGCCAGCGGGATGAGCGCCTGCGCGCCGAACTGCCACACGCCGACGCACAGAGCCGGGAGCAGGGCGATGATCACATCGAGCATGATCTCGCGCGTGCCGCGCTTGGCGCGAACCTGAGGCTGATAGGCAGCGTCAAAGGTAAATTCTTTCGGTGTCATTTCGTTTCAGCCTCCTTTGCAGCGGCTTCCGCGCGGGCCTTTTCTTCCGCCGCGCGGGCGGCGAAGAGGAGCTTTGCGGTCTTGAAGGTGTGAGTCAGGGGCAGACGGCCCGGGCAGTTGTACGAGCAGCTGCCGCACTCGAAGCAGTCGAGGATGTGGTACTTCTCCATGTTCTCGAAGTCACGGTTCTGGAAGTACTTGTACATATACAGCGGCTCGAGCTTCATCGGGCAGACCGTCAGGCACTTGCCGCAGTGGATGCACGTCGGGTTTTCGACCGAGCGGTCTTCCTTATCGGTGAAGAACAGGATGCCCGCGGTGCCCTTGATGTTGGGCGCCTCGAGATTCGTGGCGATCAGGCCCATCATGGGGCCGCCGAGCACGATCTTCTTTGGCTCGACGACAAAGCCGCCGCACTGCTCGACGATGTAGCTGAACGGGGTGCCGAAGCGGCACTGCAGGTTATAGGACTTATCGCCCATGGCGCTGCCGGCGACGGTGAGGACACGCTCGATGCTCGGCATGCCTTCGTAGCAGGCGCGGTAGATGGCGTAAGCCGTCTGGGTGCTGATGACGTTGCAGCCGACGCCGGACGGCAGACCGCCGGGCTTGACCTCACGGTTCGTGATGGCCTTGATCTGCATCTTCTCGGCGCCCTGCGGGTACTTGACGTTCTCCGGCACGATCTCCACGCCGTACTGCGCGGGGTTCTTCGACAGGAGCAGGTCGATGGCGTCCTGCTTGTTCTTCTCGATGCCGTAGTACGCCTTATCGAGACCGGACGCGATGCGCGCCAGCTCGATGCCCTTGAGCAGTTCCTCAGGGTGGTTCTTCATGGTCAGGTGGTCGCCGTTGAGGTACGGCTCGCACTCTGCACCGTTGATGATGAGCGTGTCGACCTTGCCGAGACCGCCGCGGATCTTGAACGCGGTCGGGAACATGGCGCCGCCGTGACCGACGATACCGGCCTCGCGGATGCGCTCGAGAATGGCCTCAGGATCCTTCATCTGCTCGGGCGTCAGCGGCGCGAGATCCGTGCAGGGGGTGTCCTGGAAGTCGTTTTCGATCACGATCGCGGGGACCATGTCGCCCAGCGGGTGGGGTCTCGGCTCGATGGCAATCACCTTGCCGGAGACAGTCGCATGGATGGGGGCGGAGACGGGTGCGGGATTGTCAGCGATCTTCTGACCCATCTTCACATAGTCGCCCACTTCGACCAGCGGCTTGCAGGGTGCGCCGATATGCTGCATCACCGGGAGCACGACCTGCGGCGGAGGAGCAATGACGGTCACCGGAACGTCCGGCGCCTTCATGTAGTTGGGATGAACTCCGCCATGAAACTTAAAGGGCATTTGCATCACCTCTCTATTTTTTGACCCACATATCTTAGCACACCACCCCATTTTCGTCCACCAAAAACGGCGGAAAAACATCAAATTGTACTAATTTAAATATTAACGAACCTGAAAAAATGCTGACAAGACCGATCTTTGCGGAAAATTTGCAGCATTTTGTGCATTTTGGTCTCTTTTTCCCCGTTTCATCCGGAATACAGGCATGCGCAGACGCGAAAAAAATCCGCGCGCAGGGGCTTAACAAGCGCGCAAAAATCCTGTAAAATAGATCACAACTGTTCTGCCGGCGCGCCGCCGGCGGGAAAAGGAGGCCACGTTATGCAGACACCCTGGGCGGACACGCTCGATCGCGCGCAGCCGCTGCCGGAGTATCCCCGGCCGCAGATGGTGCGCGACAGCTACCTGAATCTCAACGGCCCGTGGAGCTACGCGATCACGACGAGCGCGCAAAAGCCCGCGCAGGCCGACGGCACGATCCTCGTGCCCTTCTCGCCCGAGAGCGAGCTGTCCGGCGTGGGACACATCCTGCAGCCGGAGGAATACCTGTGGTACATCCGCACGGTCACGCTGCCGGACGGGTTCAACATCGGCCGCGTGCTGCTGCACTTCGGCGCGGTCGATCAGACCGCGACCGTGTGGTGCAACGGTGTAGAGCTGGCCACGCACACGGGCGGCTACCTGCCGTTCACGGTGGACATCACCGAGGTGCTGGCCAAGGAAAACACGATCCTTGTGTGCGTGCGCGACGCGACCAACAAGTCCCAGCTCCCGCGCGGCAAGCAGACGCTGCACCCGCACGGCATCTGGTACACACCGCAGAGCGGCATCTGGCAGACGGTCTGGCTCGAGAGCGTGCCGCAGAATTACATCCGCTCCCTGCGCGTGACACCGCTGTTCGACGCGCACCAGGTGGAGATCACCGTCGAGGGCGAGGGGCAGTGCACGATCGACCTTGAGGGCCGCCGCTACACGTTCCCGGCGGGCGTTCCGGCGCACGTGCCGGTACGCGCCTTCCGCCCCTGGTCGCCGGAGCAGCCGACGCTCTACCCCTTCAGCGTGACGCTCGGCAGCGACACGGTCTACAGCTACTTTGCCATGCGCAAATGCAGCGTCGAGACGGGCAAGGACGGCGTGCGCCGCCTGTTTCTCAACGGCAAGCCGTATTTTCACAACGGGCTGCTCGATCAGGGCTACTGGCCGGACGGACTCTACACCGCGCCGAGCGACGACGCGCTCGTCTACGACATCCAGCTGGCCAAGGATATGGGCTTCAACATGCTGCGCAAGCACATCAAGGTCGAGTGCGACCGCTGGTATTACCACTGCGACCGGCTGGGCATGCTCGTCTGGCAGGACATGCCCTGCGGCGGCAGACGCTACGACCCGCTCATCGTCTCGACCCCGCTCGTGACGGGCTGGCACCTCGACGACAGCTGGTATCCCCTCTTCGGCCGCACGAACGTGACGGCGCGCAAGGCGTTTTTGAACGAGCTGCGCGACATGGTCACCGCGCTCTACAACCACCCGTGCATCGCCGTGTGGGTACCGTTCAACGAGGGCTGGGGCCAGTTTGACAGCCAGACGGCCGTGCAGGTCATCCAGTCCGTGGACAAGACGCGCACGATCGACCCCGCCAGCGGCTGGCACGATCAGGGCTTCGGCGATGTGCGCAGTCTGCACGTGTACTTCCAGAAGTACAAATTCCAGCCCGACAAGCTCGGCCGCGCCACGCTGCTGTCGGAGTTCGGCGGCTATGTCCACCGCGTCGAGGGGCACGCCATGGGCGGCAGGAGCGTCGGCTACAAGACGTGCGACGCGCCGCTCTCGCTCGAATACGCGCTGCAGGCGCTCTATGACGAGCAGATCCGCCCCGCCATCGCGCAGGGCCTCAGTGCCGCGGTGTACACGCAGCTGAGCGACGTGGAGCACGAGCTCAACGGCCTCGTGACCTATGACCGCAGCATCGTCAAGCTTCCGGTGCAGACGCTGCGCAAGATCTTCTATATCGAAAACGAATAAACAAAACCGCCCGCTGCGATCGCAGCGGGCGGTTGATTTTTGCGTTTCGGGCTCGGCTCAGTACGCCACGCCCCAGTAGATCATGCACTTAGCGGGCTTGCCGCACACGGGGCAGACATCGTCGATGTGCTCCTGCTCAAACGGGATGCAGCGGCTGGACATGCCGGCCTTGTCCTTCATCTCGAGCTCGCAGGCAAGGTCGCCGCACCACATGGTCTTGATGAAGCCGCCGTTTTTCTCCTGCAGCTCCTTGGCCTCGGCCAGCGAGTGCGCGGCGTAGGTGTGCTCGTCGAGGTTGCGCTTTGCCTTGTCGAACAGGCCCTGCTGCACGTCCTCGAGCAGCGCGGGGATGCGCGCCTCGAGCTCATCGAGCGCGACGGTGATCTTCTCGCCGTTGTCGCGGCGGACGGCGACGCAGTGACCGGCCTCGATATCCTTCGGGCCGATCTCGACGCGCAGCGGCACGCCCTTCATCTCCCAGTTGGCGAACTTCCAGCCGGGGCTGTTGTCGCTGAAGTCGCCCTGCGCGCGCAGGCCGGCGGCCTTCAGACGCGCGACGAGCTCCTCGGCCTTCTCGGTCACGCCGGGCTTGTGCGCCGCGATGGGCAGCACAATGACCTGGATCGGCGCGATGTGCGGCGGCAGCACGAGACCGCTGTTGTCACCGTGGGTCATGATCAGGCCGCCGATGACGCGCGTGGACATACCCCACGAGGTCTGGTGCGGATAGGCCTGCTGGTTGTTCTTGTCGGTATAGGTGATGTCGAACGCGCGGGCAAAGCCGTCGCCGAAGTAGTGGCTCGTGCCGGACTGCAGCGCCTTGCGGTCGTGCATCATGCACTCGATGGTGTAGGTGTTCACCGCACCGGCGAACTTCTCCTTGTCGGTCTTGTTGCCGCGGATGACGGGCATGGCCAGCTCCTGCTCGCAGGTGTCGGCATAGATCTCGAGCATCTGCAGCGTCTCCTTGCGCGCCTCTTCCTCAGAGGTGTGCAGGGTGTGCCCCTCCTGCCAGAGGAACTCGCGGCCGCGCAGGAACGGGCGCGTGGTCTTTTCCCAACGCATGACGCTGCACCACTGGTTATACAGGCACGGCAGGTCGCGCCAGCTGTGCACGATGTGGCTCCAGTGCTGGCAGAAGAGCGTCTCGGACGTCGGGCGCACGCACAGGCGCTCCGGCAGCTCCTCGCTGCCGCCCATGGTGACCCACGCGCACTCGGGCGCGAAGCCCTCGACGTGGTCCTTCTCCTTCTGCAGCAGGCTCTCGGGGATCAGCATCGGCATGGACACGTTCTGGTGACCGGTCGCCTTGAACTTGCCGTCGAGCACCTTCTGGATGTTCTCCCAGATGGCGTAGCCGTAGGGGCGCAGAACGAACAGACCCTTGACGTCGGAATAATCCACAAGCTCCGCCTTGGTGCACACGTCGGTGAACCACTGGGCGAAATCCACTTCCATATCGGTGATCTGCTCGACCTTTTTTTCTTTGGCCATAAGCGCAACTCTCCTCTGTATGCCGCGCGGAGCACCCGCGCAGCCGTAATTTATAATGTATTGGGCAACTTTTATATTTTATGCAATCGCCCACCGTTTGTCAAGCACGCACAGCGCTCAAAGCACCTGCTCGGCGACAAAAATGCCGATGAGCACGGCGATCACGCCGTAGAGCACGACACCGGCGGCGGAGTGCCGCTCCGGCCGGCGGTCGAACAGCTGTCTCACGCACAGCAGTGCAAGCAGCCCCGCACCGACCCAGTACGCCGGGTGGATGGCGATGGCCATGACCGCCGCCTCGACGATCATGAGCGCGAACACCGCGATCTGCCATGTGCGGATGCGCCGCACGCGGCTGTTGCAGTAGATCTCGCGCCAGGCGTCTGAAAGCTCGCGGCGCTGGCGGCGGAAAAACGGCTCGCGTGGCTTTTTGGGCGCGGCCGCCTCGGCCGCAGTTTCGGCGGTTTCGGTCACGGTTTCGGCGGTCTCGGCTGCCGTTTCAGGATCCGTCTCGGTGTAGGGGCGCTTTGGTTCCATGCGTTCCACTCCTTTCCGGCTTTTCGGAAAACCGGCTCTTTTTTCACAGGATACCCCGCCGCAGACCGCCTGTCAAGAGCCGGCGCACGGGCGAAAAGTGCATTTCGGGCTTGACCGCACCTGATTCGTGCAATATAATATGTAAATTAGAATGCCATACAATGTGCATCGAACCCCTTGGAGGTGACCATCTATCAACAGACAGAGTTACATGGCGGAGATCAGCAGCCTGCTCGGCCTGATCACCGACGACCAGACACGTCAGGCGCTCATCGCGCAGATGGAGAATATGTTTGACAATGCGCCCGATGAGGAGCGCCTCATTCAGGAGATCGGCAACCCGACCAAAGTCGCCGTTGCCCTCATCCGGTATGCCGACAGCGGCAAGATCACACCGGCCGCCGCGCCCGTGGTCGCTCCCGCACAGGCGCAGCCCAGGCGCACGCCGCAGCCGCGCCCGCGCGCAGAGCAGTACCGCCCGATGACCGCGGCCGCCGCGCAGAGACCCGCGCCGTCGTTCACGTTCCCGGATCTGCCGGAGGAGCCCGACGAGCCCGAAACGGACGAAGCGCCCGTGCTCGACGGGCAGCTCTCATTCGACGAGCAGCCGGCTGACGACGACGGCTACTTTGAAGAGCAGCCCGCCGAGGACGACGGCTACTATGACGAGCAGCCTGCCGACGACGACGGCTACTATGACGAGCAGCCCGCCGAGGACGACGGCTACTACGACGAGCAGCCCGCCGACGACGACGGCTACTACGACGAGCAGCCCGCCGAAGAATACGGCGAGGAATACGACGAAGAATACTACGACGACTACGAGCCGGAATACAAGACGAACGTCTTTCTGGCGATCCTGTACACGCTCGGCGCGATCATCATCGGCGTGCCGGTGTTCGCCGTGCTGCTGGTGCTGGATCTGGCCGTGCTGGCCATCGGCGCCGTGTGCGGTGCAGCCGGTGTGAGCCTGATCATGACTGCGTTCATCGGCCTGCCCGTGGTGGCGGATATGCTCATCCTGCTCGGCGGCGGCGCCGCCGTGATCGCCATCGCGCTCGTCGTGATCTGGCTGGCCGTCTGGCTGTTCATCCGCATGGTCATCGGCTGGGTCAGGCTGCTGGCGCGGCTGGGCCATCGCTGGTGCAGAAAGGAGATCGCCGCATGAAAAAAGCATGGAAGACCATTCTCATCATCGCGCTGTGCATCCTGATCGTCGGCGAGATCGTGCTCGGCGTCGGCCTTGCGACCGGCGGCAGCCCCGACCGCATCTGGGACGCGGCATATGAGCACTACGACATCGGTGCGATCTTCACGTTCATCAAATCCACCGGCATCGCAGACCTGCTGGCAAGCATCGGCCTGTAAGAAAACCGAAACAAGAGGCGGCGAGCTATGCTCGCCGCCTTTTCAGCTTATCCAAAAACCTCGTAGAGTTTCGCCGCCGAAGCGGCGAAAGAAAGCCCAATCATTTTCTCCGGCGACATGTGCGGCGAAGAAAATACCGCTCAGGCTGCAAGTGTGGAATTTGTGCGCCGGCGGCGCACAAATTATGCGCGCAGCAGACTGCAATCTCTTTGTCAAAAAGTATTACTTTTTGACAGCCTCACTTCATTTTAAACAGCAGCATCCCGCCCGTCATGAGCGCGAGCCCCGCCCACTTGCCCCAGCCGAAGGCGAGCTTTTCCGTGCCCATGATGCCGAAGGCGTCGATGGCGGCGGCCGCGGAAAGCTGCGCGATGAGGATCACCGCCACGGCAAGCGTCGGGCCGAGCTTACCCATGCCGAGCATGACCGTGACCGTGATGGCCAGCGCCAGCACACCGCCGAACCAGCAGTATTTCGGCGCGGCGCTCAGCGCGGCAAAGCTGCCCGTGCGCCAGAACAGCAGCACGAGCAGCGACAGCACCGCCGCCGTGCACTGCACGAAGGCGTTGGTCTCCAGCGTGCCGATATGCCCGCCGAGGCGCGTGTTCATCACGCCCTGAATGCTCATCGCCGCACCGGCGAGAATACAGGCGAGAAATCCACCCAAAAACCATCGCTTCCCTTCGAAGAAATTCTTGCACTGCCGTCCGGAATGTGCTACACTGTGTTGCACGGAGCAAACAATTGCCCGCAGTACGCGCACAAAAGGAGGCTTCCAGCATGGCAGCTGGCAACAAACCGAAATACTATCTCGTGGAGGCGAGCGTCCTGCCCGAGATCTTCGCCAAGGTGATCGAGGCCAAGGAGCTGCTCGAGACCGGCCAGGTGCGCACAGTGGCGGACGCCGTGGCGTGCGTGGACATCAGCCGCAGCGCATTTTATAAATACAAGGATTTCGTGTCCCCGTTTCAGGACATGTCGCGCGGCCATCTCGTGACGTTCAACCTCGAGCTGCTCGACCGGCAGGGCGTGCTGTCGTCCGTCCTTGCTATTTTTGCCGAAAACGGCGCGAATATACTCACCATCAACCAGAGCATCCCGACCAGCGGCGTCGCCCCCGTGACGATCACGGCGGCGACCGAGAACATGCAGACGACGATGGAGCTGTTCATGGCGGCGCTCAAGTCCGCCGAGGGCGTCATCCGCGTGCACATCATGGCCGGCTGACAAATGCGCAGCACAAAAGCAGCCCCGAACCGACACGGTTCGGGGCTGCTTTTTATCTCATTTATCTCTTGTTCACTCCAGGATCTGCGCGCGGCCGCCGTGCAGCCGGATCTTCCCGGCGCAGAAGCACTTGACCGCCTCGGGCAGGAGCTTCCACTCGGCGTCCGTGAGCACGCGGCGCTTGAGCGTCGTGAGATCGTCGTCGGCGAGCACGGGCACGGCCTTTTGCAGCAGCACCGGGCCGATGCCGCCGTTTTCATCCGCAAGGTAAGCCGTCGCTCCCGTGACCTTCAGGCCGCGGGCGAGCACCGCCTCGTGCACCGCGTCGCCGCGCAGCGTCTCGAACGCCGGAACGAGCGACGGCTGCACCGCGATGACCTTGCTGCGGAAGCTCTTTGCCGTCTCGCGGCCGATGCCGGGGTAAAAGCCCGCGTTGATCACAAGCTCGATGTCCATATCCTTGAGCTTGTTGCGGATGGCCATGTCGTACGACGTGTCGTTCGGAAACACGCTCGGCTCGACGACGACGGTCTCGATGCCGGCGTTGCGCGCGCGCTTGAGCGCGTAGGCACCCGCGTTGGACGAGATGACGGCGACGAGCTGCAGCTCCGGGATCTCGCCGAAGAACACGGAATCGAGCAGGCTCTGCAATTTTGTTCCCTTGCCGGAAACCAGAACAGCACTGCGGATCATAAACAGTTTACTCCTTCCCCAGCAGCCGGGCGGCTGTGGCGCGGTTATTATCCTCCTGCCGGTTGAGCAGTTCGGTGCGGCGGCGCATCTCCTCGCCCCTGCCGGCAAGGGCGACGGCCGAGTCGATCATGTCCGACAGGTCCTTTTCGTTGAGCGCCGCAAGCTGGATGTAGTTATTTTGCTCCACATAGTCGAGAAACGCCGTGACCTTCGGGTCATAGGCGACGCCGATGAGCGGCACGCCCTGTCCGGCGGCGAAGATGAGCCCGTGCAGACGCATGGACACGACCGCGGTCATGCGTGAGAGCACGCCGATCACCTCACCCGAGGTCATCTGCTCGTCGATCCGGTAAAACGGGATGCTCAGATGCTCCGTGACGAGCTGGCCGGCCGCGCCGTCGGCGCGGAAGTTGATGCCAAGAAACACCGGCGTCAGCCCGTACTTCAGATAGGCATACACGGCGCCGGCAGCAAACACGGTGGCCTTTTCCTCCATGCCGGGCCATTTGCGCAGCACGAAGCCGATATACTTGCCGCCGATGTCCATATCATGCGCGCGCAGGATGCTGTCGATGCGGCTGTGCTCGGCCGCCGGCAGCGTGAGCGCGGGGTCGGACGCGAGGATGACCTCCGGCGCCGTGACGCCGAACTCCCGGAGCGTCTCCCGGCTGTCCGGCTCGCGCAGCGTGATCTTGTCGACGCAGGTATTGATGACGTGTGCGGCCAGCTTCTTGTCGCGCGCATAGACGATCGGGCCGATGCCGCAGCCGTACATCTGCACCTTGCAGCCGCAGCCGTGTGCCATGCGGATCGTGCTGAGATAGTACCACAGGCTCAGGCGGCTCGTAACATCCTGCATGAGGCTGCCGCCGCCGCTGATGAACAGCTGGCTGCGGCGCATGACGCGCCGGATGGCAAACACGCCGAACCGGTGGCAGGCGTTGACGCCGAACGCGCGCTGGGTGTCCTTCGGCCGGCGGGAGAGCACGGTCACGGGCATATGCGCATCGATGCGGCGCATCTCGCCGATGATGGCCTGCAGGATCGCGTCGTCGCCGGTGTTGCCAAAGCCGTAGGCCCCGCAGATGAGCACACCGTCACGCGCGCCGTCGCGCCGGTTGCGCTCCATGCGAAAGACGGCGTTGTAGATCTCCAGCTGGCGCAGGCCGGTGGCCTCCTCGGAAAAGTCGGCCTTGCCGCGCCGGTAGAGCGCCTCGCCCATCTCATGGCGGTAATCGGCATCGAGCGCGAAGCGCGCGAGGTAGGCCGCGAGCATGCGCACGTCGCCCGGCTCAATGAGCAGGCCGGTCACGCCGTGCTCGATGATGGCCGGCACGCCGCCGACATTGGACGCGACGGTGGCCAGATGCGCGCGTGCCCCCTCGGGCAGCGCATAGGGAAACGCCTCCGACAGAGACGAGAGGGTATTGATGTCGAGCGCGCCGTAGAAGCTGTCGAGGTCGTTGACCCAGCCGAGGAAAAAGACGCTGTCGGCAATGCCGAGCTCCGCTGCGAGTGCCTCGAGCTTTTTGCGCTCCATGCCCTCGCCCGCAATGGCGAGGCGCAGCTGCGGGCAGGCCTTTTGCGCCAGCGCCACGGCGCGGATGAGCGTCGGGATGTCCTTGACGGGGTCAAGCCGCGCGGCGATGCCCGCGATCACGTCGCCCTCGTGGACGGTATATCCGAACTGCGCAAAATATGCCGCGCGGTCGGTCTTGGGCACGACGTGGGAAAAGTCGAGCCCGTTGTAGATGGAAAAGAGCCGGTTCGGCTCAAAGCCGCGGTCGATCAGCCGCTGGCGGATGGGGTCGGACACGCACACGCGGTAATCGAGCTGGTGCAGGGCCCAGATATTGAGCGTGCCGTAGACGGCGCGGGCAAACGGCCGGCCGAGATAGTCCAGCCGGTAGTCGCTGTGCACGGTACTGATGACCGGCACGCGCACGCTCCGGCGCAGCAGGGCGCCCATGACGTTGGCCATGGAGCCGTGGCAGTGTACCAGATCGTACTCTCCCGCGCGGATCAGCTTTTTGAGCGCGCCGAGATTGGCCGCAAAGCCCCTGTCGAGCACCATCGTCGGGATGCCGAGCGCGGCCGCACCGTCGGCAAAATCGCCGCCGCGAAAGCACACGAGCTGCACGTCGATGATCTGACCGAGATATTTCAGCAGGGAGTAAACATGCGTCCGGGCACCGCCGGTGTCGCCCCCGCTGATGAGGTGGATTACTTTCACTTTGCCCTCCAAAGCACTTGTGCGCACCGCAAAAACACGGTATAATGCGTGCGTACAGGCGTTGACACATTCCCGCACAAATGACATGTGCGGATTCAGATTATTATACTGTATGATTCCACTATGGTCAAGTTTTGGAGGCGCGCAATGACGAAAATTTATCTGATCCGGCACGCGGAGGCGGAGGGTAACCTCTACCGCCGCATTCAAGGCCACTGGGACGGCAGCATCACCGCGCTCGGTCTGCAGCAGATCGACGCGCTCGCGCAGCGATTCCGGCACGAGCACATTGATGCGCTCTACTGCAGCAACCTGTCGCGCGCGCGCGTGACAGCCGAGGCGATCACGCGCTATCACGACGTTCCGGCCGTGGCCACGCCGCGCCTGACGGAGATCCGCATGGGCGTGTGGGAGGGCCGCGCCTGGGGCGACGTGGAGCACGAGTTCCCCGAGCAGATGCGCTATTTCAACACCGACCCCGAAAAGTGGTCCGTGCCCGGGGGCGAGCCGATCCGCGAGGTGCAAAAACGCATGACGCGCGCGATTCAGGATCTCGCCGCGCGGCACGACGGGCAGACCGTCGCCGTCGTGAGCCACGGCATGGCCATCCGCGCCTATCTGTGCACCGTGCTGGGCATCCCGAACAGCGAGATGTCCACCCTGCCCTACGGCGACAACACGTCCGTGAGCCTGCTGCTCGTCGACGGGGAGCGCACGACCGTGGAATATTATAATGACAACCGCCACCTCCCGCCCGCGCTGAGCACGTTCGGCCGCCAGACCTGGTGGCGCGGCAGCGGCAGCGGCGCGGAAAACCTGCGCTACGAGCAGCTCACATTCCCGCACGACGAGGCGTTTTACCTGCAGTGCTACCGCGATGCGTGGTGCAACGTGCACGGCTCGGACGAGGGCTTCGTGCCCGAGCTCTACGCCCGCAGCGCAGCCAAGCACGCGCAGGAGCACCCCGGCTCCGTCGTGCGCGTGCTCAGCGGGGACACCGTGGTCGGTCTGGTCGAGCTCGACCCCGCGCGCGACGAGCAGACTGGCTGCGGCTGGATCAGTCTGCTGTATATGCTGCCGGAATACCGCGGCCGCGGCTGGGCGATCCAGCTGCTGGGCTATGCGTTCTGGTTTTATGAAAATCACGACCGCAACACCGTGCGCCTGCACGTGTCGGAAAACAATGCCCGCGCCATTGCCTTCTACCGGCGCAGCGGCTTCGTGCAGCTCGGGCGCGATCCCGGCGTGCGCGAGCGTCTGCTGCTCATGGGGCGGCTCATCCACAGGACGGTGACACATGGATCGGTGTGATTTTCTGCCCGTCTCCGCCGAGGAGATGCACGAGCGCGGCTGGTGGTGGTACGATGCGCTCGTCGTCGGCGGTGACGCCTATGTCGACCATCCGAGCTTCGGCACGGCGGTCATCAGCCGCGTGCTCGAGGCCGAGGGGCTGCGTGTAGCCGTGCTCGCACAGCCGGACTGGCACGATGCGGAGGCCTTCCGCGCCATGGGCCGGCCGCGGCTGGGCGTGTTCATCGGCGCGGGCAATCTCGACTCCATGGTCGCGCACTACACCGCCGCCAAGCGCCGCCGCAGCGAGGATTTTTACTCCCCCGGCAAGCGCACCGGCTGCCGCCCCGACCGCGCCGCCATCGTCTACTGCAACCGCGCGCGCGAGGCCTTCGGCCCCGATGTGCCGATCATTCTCGGCTCGCTCGAGGCGAGCCTGCGCCGCTTTGCGCACTATGACTACTGGGACGATTCCGTGCGCCGCGCTATCCTCTTTGACGCCCCGGCCGACCTGCTGGTCTACGGCATGGGCGAGGCCGCGACGATCGAGATCGCCCACCGGCTCAAGAAAAAGCAGTCCGTGCACACGATGACCGACATCCCCGGCACGGGCTACATCACGCGTGACCCCTCCGTGTGCAAATTTGACCACATCACGCTCCCGTCGTTCGAGGACGTGCGCGACGACAAGCGCCTCTATGCCGAGGCCACGCGCACCGAATACGCCGAGCATGACCCCGTGCGCGGCCGCGCCATGATCCAGCCGTGCGAGGGGCGCTATCTCGTCATCAACCCGCCCGCCATGCCGCTCGACACCAGGGAGCTCGACCGCGTGGCCGACCTGCCCTACACCCGCGAGTGGCACCCGATGTACGAGCCGCTCGGCGGCGTGCCCGCGATCGAGGAGGTGCGCTTCAGCGTGATCCACAACCGCGGCTGCTTCGGCGGGTGCAACTTCTGTGCGCTGGCGTTCCATCAGGGCCGCATGATCACGAGCCGCAGCCACGCGAGCGTTATCCGTGAGGTCGAGGCCATGACGCACCACCCGCTCTGGAAGGGCTACGTGTCCGACGTCGGCGGTCCGTCGGCGAATTTCCGCCACCCGTCGTGCCGGCAGCAGAAAGAGCGCGGCATGTGCCCGAACCGGCTGTGCCTTGCGCCGACGCCCTGCCCGAACATCGACGCCGACCACTCGGACTATCTCGCCCTGCTGCGCAAGCTGCGCCAGATCCCCGGCGTGAAGAAGGTGTTCGTGCGCAGCGGCATCCGCTACGACTATATGCTCTGCGACGACAACGACGCGTTCTTCCGCGAGCTCGTGCGCTATCACATCTCCGGCCAGCTCAAGGTCGCGCCCGAGCACTGCATCGACACCGTGCTCGACTATATGGGCAAGCCCCACATCGGCACGTATGAGCGCTTCATGGACGAATACCGCCAGCTCAACAACAAGTATGATAAGGAACAGTACGTCGTTCCGTACCTCATGAGCTCGCACCCCGGCAGCACGCTCTCTGACGCCGTGGCGCTCGCGGAGTATCTCAACCGCCGCGGCCGCCAGCCCGAGCAGGTGCAGGATTTCTACCCCACGCCCGGCACGATCAGCACCTGCATGTACCACACCGGCATCGACCCGCGCACGATGCAGCCGGTCTACGTCGCCAAGACGCCGCACGAAAAGGATATGCAGCGCGCGCTGCTGCAGTGGCGCCGCCCGGATAAACGCCGCCTCGTCATTCAGGCGCTGCACGAGGCCGGGCGCGAAGATCTGATCGGCTTCGGCAAAGACTGTCTCGTCCGCCCGATGACCGACCGGCGCAAACCCGCCAAGGCCGCCGAACCTCAGCCGCCCCAGCGCAAATACGGCAAGGTCTACGGCGGCGGCAAAAAGCCCGCAGCCGCCCACAGCGCGCAAAACGCAAAGCCCGGAAAGTCCGCCGCCTCCGGAAAGTCCGGCGGAAAGTCCGGCGGAAAGTCCGGCGGCAGGAGCGCGCAAACCCCGCGCGGGAAAGGCGGCCGCCGATGAGCTATCTCTTCATCTACCTTGCCGCCGTCAACGTCATCGCCTTTGCCGCCATGGGCATCGACAAGGCAAAGGCGCGCGCAGGCAAGTGGCGCATCGCAGAGAGCACGCTCTTCGCCCTCGCCGCGCTCGGCGGCGCGCTCGGCGGAACGCTGGGCATGCGCGTATTTCACCACAAGACGAAGCACAAGGAATTTCGCTTTGGCTTTCCCGCGCTGCTCGGCGTGCAGTGCGCGGCCGTGGTGTATCTTATTCTGATCTGGAAGCAGGTGATCTGATATGACGCCCACCCTACTCGCCTATCAAATCGAGCCCGGAAAGCTCGGAAAAATGCAGGTCGTATGCCTGCGGCTCGGCATCCGCGTGCAGGCGGTCGACCCGGCCGATTTCGGCCAGCCGATCGGCGCGCTGGCCGGTGTACTGCCGCGGAATCCGGACGCACCCGCCGCCCCGCTCCCGGGGGAGATACTCGTCCTGGCGCACTTTCGCCCCGGCATGCTCGAGGGACTGCTGCAGGGCTTTCGCGCCGCGCACATCCCACCCGTCGCGCTCAAGGCCATGCTGACAGACACGAACGCCGCATGGACGGCTCCGGCGCTCTACGCCGAAATCGCCAGGGAGCACGCCGCCATGCATGGCGGCGGCCGCGCGCACAAGGCGTGAAATTTCACGATTTACAGCTAAAAACCGATTGACAAGCGCCCGCGCCTGTACTATCCTATGGGCACGGGTGCGCACCTACCGGCAGTCAGGCGATGGAGTCTGACTGCTTTTGTATTTGCCGCCGACATCTCAGAGGAGATCCCGCATATGAAACAGAATCCGATTCGTCAAGTTGTCTTTCCCATTCTCGCCGCGCTCATCTGGGGCACCGCCTTCGTCGCGCAGGACGTCTGCGCCGACACGATCGGCACGTTCACCTTCAACGCCGCGCGCTATGCCATCGCGGTGCTCGCGCTGCTGGTGCTGATCGCGGTGCGCGGCGCCGTGCATAAGGACGCCGCGCAGCCCACGGCGGAGGAAAAACACGCCGGACGCAAACAGCTCTGGCTCGGCGGCTTTTGCTGCGGCACGGCGCTGGCCATCGCCTCGAACTTCCAGCAGGCCGGCATCGTCGCCGGGACGGACGCCGGAAAGGCGGGCTTTCTCACGGCGCTGTATGTGGTGCTCGTGCCGGTGTTCGGCCTGTTTTTCAAGCGCAAGGTCAGCCTGCCGGTCTGGGTCGCGGTCGCGCTGTCGGTCGCGGCGCTGTACCTGCTGTGCATCAAGGGCAGCTTCCGGCTCGCCGCAGGCGACCTGCTCGTGCTCGTGTGCGCGGTGTGCTTTGCCGTGCACATCCTGGTCATCGACCGCTTCAGCGCGACGTGCGACGGGGTAAAGCTCAGCTGCGTGCAGTTTCTGTTCGCGGCGCTGTGGTCGGGCGTGTGCATCCCGTTTTTCGAGCACGTCGATGCCGCCGCCCTGCTCTCGTGCGCGCTGCCGCTGCTGTATGTGGGCGTGTTCTCGTGCGGCGTGGGCTACACGCTGCAGATCCTCGCGCAGAAGGGCTCGAACCCCACGGTCGTCACCATCCTGCTGAGTCTCGAGAGCGTGTTCGCCGTCATTGCGGGCGCGATCATCCTGCACCAGAGCATGACCCCGCGCGAATACCTCGGCTGCGTGCTGATGTTCCTCGCCGTCGTCCTCGCGCAGATCCCGCTGCCGGCCAAGGCCGCCCGCGAGGGAAGCAAATAAGACCGCAAAAAAGCGGATGATTCCGGTTTACGGAATCATCCGCTTTTCTTTTCAGGCCGTCCCTAAATAGAGCGTCTCGTCATTGAAGATCATGGTGAGCTCACCATGATAAAGCCGATCCATGGATTGGATCTGGTCAATGAACGGATGAACGCAGCTGCTTTGATGCTCCACTAACTGCTGCATTGTCTTGGCAGTGCACTTTTTCTCGTAGTCCCCGATCTTTTGACCGGCCTCGATAAGTGATTCGTCCATTTGCGACCGGCTGATGACCGGCAGCTTGGCAATGGTTTCACCAAGCACCTTACTTGCAGACGATACGCCGCGAAGCATATATGCTTCAGGAGACGATTTCGCGCGTTTCTCTATGTGCTCATAAGCTTCTGTGTATAATTCGCGGTACGCAAGAGACATCTGTTCCAACTTGGCGGCAGCAGCGTTCAAATACTCGGAATCAAAGCTTTCCTGCAGCAAAATCTCCAGAAAATAAGCATACCCATACAGATATAGCGCCAACTGGTAGCTCTGGAACGCCCCCGTCAGACCATTCAGCTGTTTTTGCACATCCTGTGCTGTCAATAGAAAGCCGCCTTTCAAAAACTTCTTTTTGACCTGCTCCCGGAAAAGGTCCACTTGCTGCCCGGCCTCACGCCGAATTGCCAGCACCTGACTGTGATTTGCCGCCTTAAACTTATCATTATTCCAATTGAATCTGTAATTCGCAAGCACATCTGACAGAAAATCCAGGTCTCCTTTTTGCTTGGAGGTTTCTTTCTGCAGCAGGAAATCCATCATTTCTCGCTGTGTCTCCTGTATTGCATCCAGCTTTCGCTCCATACTCATAAGCGCTGCTGCAGCAAACAGCAGCGTTGGATTGCAGAGCAGTGGATTCAGGCGCGCTTGTGCGCCAATGCGATTCGTCGCATCCTCCAGAACTGTCCCAAGGAAGCCGCTCCCATCTTGAAAGTTTGCGAGATGAGTTCCCTCTGGAATTGTCACCTTATAGTAACCGCTCACCGCCTGTCCATGATTTGTGATCTGCTGGATTGCCGACACGACCGGCTCTAATCCAACCCCCAAGGCAGCCAACTGCGACAGAGGCAGCTTACCATATGCCTGTGCACTCAGCTCGGTCTTAAGCGCCGCCGGCGCGACCTCCGTCGCGGCCATCATTTGCAGAAAATGATCCTTATGGATAAGTTCATTCATGTCCATACCTCCGTTGTGATATATTTTCTCAACAGGCAGTGTAAAAATCGCGTCGTTTTCAGTATGACAACTTCTGGTGCTTTCGTCAAGCGCTTTTTACACATTCTCCCTCGTGCGTGCCCCACAAAACGGCATGGAACTGGCGGGGATTTTTTGCACAGATTTACGAGCTTGTCCCAATATCCCCTTGCATTTTTGCCCAAATGGGGCTATAATTCTTGTCAAGAAATTCACAGCAAATGTATGCACAAGGAGGTCGATTCCCCATGAAACTGACACCCGAACAGCAGGCCGTACTCGACGGCAGCAAGGGCGAAGTCATGGCCAAGGTCATGAAAACGCTCGTCATGTACGGCGATGCCTTCGGCGCGGAAAAAATGGTGCCCATCACGAGCACCTACGGCCACACGGTCATCAGCTTCGGCATCAACGCCATGAAGCCGGTCTACGACCTGTACGACCAGCTCATTGAAGCCGGCGCGTTTTCCGAACAGAAATTCACCGCCGACCCGCTCCCGCTCGACAAGAACGTCCCCTCGAATCCGCTGCAGGATCTGGTGTTCCGCAAGTTCATGTATAAGCAGCAGGCGCGCTATGAGGAGCAGCTGCGCCAGCTTGGCATCCTCAGCGACAAGGACTATACCTGCACCTGCTACCTCGACGAGGTGGGCAACAAGCCCAAGCAGGGCGAGGTGCTCTCGTGGGCGGAATCGTCCGCCGTGGTCTACGCCAACAGCGTGCTCGGCGCGCGCTGCAACCGCAACTCCGGCATGATCGAGCTCATGGGCTCCATCGCGGGCTGCGTGCCGTACTTCGGCTTCCTGACCGACGACGGACGTAAGGCCGACTGGATCGTTGAGGTGCGCACAACGAAAAAGCCCGAGCCGCAGCTGCTCGGCTCCGCCATCGGCATGAAGGTCATGGAAAAAGTGCCGTATGTCAAGGGACTGGACAAATGGCTCGGCACGGAGATCAATGACGATGCCATCGCCTATCTCAAGGACTTCGGCGCGGCCACCGCGTCCAACGGTGCGGTCGGTCTGTACCACATCGAGCACCTCACGCCCGAGGCCGTGCAGCAGGGCGAGGCGCTCATCCGCGACGGCGCACCGGTGTACATCATCGACGATGCGGAGCTGCAGCGCGTGCGCGAGAGCTACCCGTGCGTGTGGAAAAACCGCAACGCCAAGCCGAAGCTGTGCTTCATGGGCTGCCCGCACATGACGCTGCACCAGCTCATCGACACGACCGAGCGCGTCGAGGCGGGGCTGCGGGCGCACGGGCAGAAAAAGGTCTGCATCCCGACGGTGTTCACCGCCGCGCCCGGCGTCATCGAGGAATTTGAAAAGACGCCTTACGCCGCCCGCCTGCGCAGCACCGGCGTCGTGCTCAGCTACATCTGCCCGCTCATGTACATGAACAACCCGCTCAGCAAGGCCATGCCCGTCATCACCTCGTCGAACAAGCTGCGCACGTATTCGACCGCGCGCTACTACACCGAGGACGAGATCATCACCATGATTACGAAGGGGGCGAAGTAAGATGAAACAGTTTCAGGGCCGCGTCATCTGCCCCGGCACATGCGAGGCGGAAGCCCTCGTGTCGCACGGCGGCTTCAACACGCTCGCCAGCTACCAGATGGCCTTGATGTTCCATGACAAGCAGGTCAAATGCGGCGACCAGAACAACCCCGACCTGTACAAAAAGCCGATGATCGGCAAGGCGCTGTGCCTGCCGGAGACCATCGGCTCGACCACCGGCGGCATGGTGCTCTACACCGCCTGCGCCTCCGGGCAGCAGCCGGCGTGTATGCTCTTTTCCAAGCACATCGACTCGCTGGCGGCCTCGGGCGCGATCCTCGCGTCCGTGTGGACGGACGCCGATATGCCGGTCATCGACTGCCTGGGCGACGAATTTCTCGCCGCCGTGCAGACGGGGCAGACCGTGCGCATCCGCGACGGCGGCATCGTCGAGATCGAGTAACCGCCTGCATAACGAAACGGGGCTGACCGGCCGGTCAGCCCCGTGAACATGTGAAAAAGCCATACAGTGTGTGCCGCCCGCAGGCAGCACGTCTTCTGCCGGAAAACCGCATGGCTTTCCGACCGTCTCAGCCGGATCCCCCTCGGGTGATCCGGTCTTATTATTTCTTATTATTTTATTCGTCAGAACATTCCTGTGTCTGCGCCGCGCTGCCATGACCAACGCCGCCGTGTTCCACAGAACGACCGTTCTGGCGTCCCCGGGTCTGGCCGCCGCGTTCGGTCTCACCTGATCGCAGGTCGAAACGACAAAAACCATATAAAAAAGCTCCGTTTCCGATCGGAAACGGAGCATTTTTGCGTGCCGTCAGCGGCTGTGCTTTTTGCTCTTGTGCGCCTTGTCGGGCGCGATGCCCTCGGCCTCGGCCACGGCGTCCACGGTCGCCTGCAGCGCATCGAGGCGGGCGTTGACGGGCTTGAGCGCCTTTTTGACCTCCTGAGCGACGATGGCCTGATACACCCGGCAGTGCACCGCTGCAGCGCCGAGCGTGACGGCGGTGACCGTGCCGCCGGCAATGAGCGCGGCGCGGCGAACGCGCGGCGAACGCATCACCTGTACGGCAATGGTGCGCAGGCCCGGCCTGCGCAGCTGCCCGGCCGCATCGGCCGCAAGCGCGGCGAGCTCTTTTCCGCTGTCCACGGTCTGGCGCAGGAGCGCGAGCTCCTGCTGCAGGGCCTGAATCTGCTGTTTGCGTCTCATGTCCTCTCTCCTCCCTTTTTATGCGCGTCTCAAAGCGCGACGGGCGCGCCGTTGAGCGCGGCCTCGACCAGCGTGTCGCCCTCGTAGCGCAGCTTGAGCAGGAAAAACGGCGCATCCTCCGCCAGCAGCCGGAAGAAGATCTTATCGCCCTCCCACATCGGCAGCGCCGGAACAGCCGCCTTGTCGACCCAGCTCAGCACGCCCTCATTGCACGCGCGCAGCGTGCCGGTGAAGCCGCCGGCCGTGAAAAGGTACATGTACTCCCCCTCCCACGTGTCGGACAAAAACGTCACCACGCCGCGGCAGCGCCAGTCGGTCAGCGTCAGACCGGTCTCCTCATACGCCTCGCGCAGGAGACATTCGTCCGGCGTCTCATTGCCCTCGAATTTTCCGCCAATGCCGACCCATTTGTCGTGATTGAGATCGTTTTCCTTTTTCACGCGGTGCAGCATGAGATACTGCTGCCCGCGCTCGATATAACAGAGTGTGGTGTTGCGCATGCTCCGGCCTCCCTTTGCCCCCAGTATACAAAAACCGCCCGGCGCTTGCAAGCACCGGGCAGGTATTTTTTGCTTCAGATGAGCACGCCGTCGCAGTGGTCGATCTCGTGCTGGATGATCTGCGCTGTCCAGCCGGTGAACGTGCGCACGCGCGTCTGCAGCCGCTCATTCTGCCACTGGACTTTGATGCTGCGCCAGCGTCTGGCCGTGCGCTTGCCCGTCAGCGACAGGCAGCCCTCCTCCGCTGTGTACGGCTCGGTCCGGCGGAGGATGACGGGATTGAGCATGACGGTGGGCGTGCCGTTGTCGTCAAAGATGATGATGCGCCTGCGCACGCCGATCATGTTGGCGGCCATGCCGACGCACGTCTGCCGGTGCGCGGCGAGCGTGTCGCGCAGATCCTGCGCCACGGGCAGATCCGCCGCCGTCGCAGGCTCGGACGGCTGCATGAGAAAGAAGCGGTCGGTGCAGATGTTCCGGATCACAGGCGCTCCTCCTGTCCGTAATACGCGCACAGGAACGACAAAAACGTCCGTGCCGATGTACCCGCCGCATTGATGGACTTGACGGCGGCGCCGAGGCGCAGCGCGATCGGCTGCTCGAGCTGGAGCACGCGCACACGCTCCTCATACCCGACGAGCGAGAACGACGACAGCACCGCCACGCCGAGCCCCGCCGCGACCATGGAGAGGATCGCCCCGTCGTCCGACGCCGAGACCTCGACGCGCGGCGCATCCGCCGGGAGAAACGGCTCGATATACTGATCCGGGCTCGAGAGGAACGGCTCGCGCAGCAGGCGCTCCAGCGGGATGGTGTCCCCCTCCCACGGGAAGTCCGGCGGCACGACGGCCACGAGCGGCGCATCCGCCAGCGGCTGAAAATCAAAGCCCTTCGCGCGCGCCTCATCCACGAGGGCGAGCTGGATGCGCCCGCTCGCGAGCGCGGTCGTCAGCTCCTCGCTGCGCACGAGCACGTCCAGCTGGATCTCCGGGTGCTCGGCGCGGAAGACACGCAGCAGCTCCGGCAGGCGGGCGCGCGCAATGCTCGCAAAGCAGCCGATGCGCAGCGTGCGCTTGCGCGGGTCGTTCTGCTCGGCGGCCTCCTGCAGGAGGGTGTCGCACGCGCAGACCACGTTTTGAATATAGGGCAGCAGCTGCCTGCCCGCGTCCGTCAGGCGGATGCCCTGACTGTCACGCTCGAGCAGCGTACAGCCGATTTCCGCCTCCAGTTTGTTGACCAGATGTGTCATTGCGGACTGGGTATAGCCCAGCTGCGCCGCCGCTTTGCTGAAGCTGCCGCAATCGACCGCCGTCAGCAGGGCGCGAAGTTTACCGTCGTCCATGCGCTGCCTCCTTATCTGCATTTTGCGCCTCCATCATACCATGAATTTGTGTCAATTTCACATAAAATCACAGAAAAAGAATAAAAACTTTTTCACCGATGTCATGCGTTTTTTTCATACCCACATGAAGAAGTCTCGGTTCTCATTTATCAATAAAAATGATACGCTATATTCGAAAAAAGGAAACGGGAGTCCCTTCTTGGGGAATCAAAGGAGAGAAAATCATGAAAGAAACGAAAAATCGGGCCGGCCGCGATATCATTGTTGTTGGCTTTGCCCTGTTTTCCATGTTCTTCGGCGCCGGGAACGTGATCTTCCCGCCGTATCTGGGCATGGAATCCGGACCGGCGTGGCTGGCCGGATTCAGCGCGTATTTCATCGCGGACATCGGTCTTGCGCTTGCCGCCATGTTTGCGCTGCTGCGCGTCGGCAGCAGCGAGGCCGTGCTCCAGCGCGTCGGCCGTGTGCCGGCCGAGATCCTCATGTGCGCAATCATCCTGTGCGTCGGCCCGATGGTCGCCATCCCGCGCACATCCGCCAGCACGTTCGAGATGGCCATCGCGCCGAATCTGCCCGGCGTGTCGGCCGTGGTGTTCTCGGTGCTGTTTTTCGCGCTCATCCTCGCGCTGTGCATCCGCGAGTCCGCCGTGGTGGACATCGTGGGCAAGGTGCTCACGCCGCTGCTGCTGCTCGGCCTTGCGGCCATCATCGTCAAGGGCATTGTCACGCCGCTCGGCACGATCGCGGCCGAGACGAAGATCGACAGCGCCGTCGTGACCGGTGTCAAATCCGGCTACCAGACCATGGACGCGCTCGCTGCGCTGCCGTTCGGCATCCTCGTGCTGCAGAGCGTGGTCGACAAGGGCTATACCGAGCCGGGCAAGAAGTTCCGCATCATGAGCGGCTCGTCCATCCTCGCGTGTGTGCTGCTGCTGGCCGTCTACATGGGGCTTGCGTACCTCGGCGCCACCGTCTCGGCGCAGTACACGAGTGAGATCGGCCGCGCCCAGCTCGTCATGGCCATCGTCGAGGCGCTCATGGGCAAGACCGGCATGATCCTCTTCGGCATCGTCGTCGGCCTCGCGTGCGTCACGACCGCCGTGGCGCTCACCAGCTCCGCCGCCGCGTACTTTTCCAAGCTCTGCCGCGGCAAGGTGCCGTACAAGGCGTTCGTCATCGCCATCTGCGTGTTCAGCGCCGTCGTGTCGAACCTCGGCCTTGACCGCATCGTCGCCATCGCCGCCCCGGTGCTGGACATCGTCTATCCGCCGACGCTCGTGCTCATCTTCATCGCGCTCGTGCGTCCGCAGCTGCCCGACCGCATCAGCCGCGGTGCTGCCCTCGGCGCGCTGCTCATGAGCGTGCTGTGCACGCTCGACGGCTACGGTGTGCCGCTGACGTTCCTGCACAAGCTGCCGCTGTTTGACCTCGGCTTTGCATGGGTGCTGCCGGCAGTGCTCTTCGGTGCTGCGGCTGCCCTGCTGCCGGTGCGCAGGGAGCGCACGGCCAAGGCAAAGGCCGAGCGCCGCGCCTGCCTCGACGAGAACTGACCGATCAGGTAAGCAAATCTGTGCCTCCCCCGCGGGTATATCCCGCGGGGGAGGCTTTTTTGTCCGCTGCGGGCGCAGCGCAAGTAAAAAGCCGGGGCGCGGCCGCGCCGAATGCTCTCGGACGCCGCCGCACCCCGGTCGGGAGTTCGGATATCAGCCGATCATGTGGCCGGGAAGCCATGTCACGATCTGCGGGAAGAGGATGCACAGCACAAACACCAGCACCTGCAGCGCCATAAACGGCTACAAGAACATCCGCGAGGGCTTCAACGCCGGCAACGCGATCTGATTTTCTCCCCCAATAACCGCAAAAAGCACGCCCCGCGCCGAATGGCGCGGGGCGTGTGAGCATTTAAGAAATATTCCTTTTTGACAAACGAGTTTGCAGACCGACTGCAGCACACGCGCCGTCCGTCAGGCCGCCGCTTCCAGCAGCTTTTTGCTGACCCGTGCCTGCACGTCGATGTAGTAAGCGGTTTCCGCGTCGTTCATGTCCGCGCTTTCCCATTTTTTGAACTTTTCACACGCATCCGTGTATTTGCTCATATAGCGTGCGTAATCGGCCAGCAGCGCAGGATTGTTCGGATTCGCATTGTATTTTTTCATGAACGCGATGTATTCATCCACAACGGCCTCATAGCTGTCCATAGCCTCTTTGAATTCCTTGCGCATACCGTCGACGAGCTCTGCATCGTTTTGCTGCGTCCCGGAGGTCGTGCTGCCCGAGTTCGTGTCCGGCGCGTCAATGCGAATGCTCATGATCTGGTTGCCCACATAGTCGATCGAGACATGCCACCCCGCGTCGTTATTGGCACGATAATAGTTGTCGCCCTTATTGTAGTCGACCGTAAAGCCCTTATCCCGGCAGGCGCTGACATAGGCGTTGTAATCGTCTCTGCTCGTGCCGCCAATGTAAACGAAGAAATTGTCATCATACTCAAAAGAGAATTTGCCGGTCAGGGATTTGGGTGCGGGCAGCTGCCTGCCGGCCTCGCTGTCCGGCCAGGTGATGGGGCCCATCTCCATCGGCTTTTCCAGCCGGATGGACAATTCCTCCCCGTTTTCGTAATAGCTCAGCTTCAGCTTGTATCCTTCAGCGTTGTAAGCGCTGAACGACGAGGAATTGGACTCCGCATCCACCGTGAACCCAACCGTCTGACACGCCTGCACATAGTCCGCATACTGCTTGTCGGAGGTCTTTTCGATATCGACCCACAGCTCATCGGCTGTGTTCGTATGGATCTGACCTTTCTTCGCAGGCGGCTGCGGCAGCTGCGCGCCCAAGACCATATCGTCCCAATCTATTTTTTCCGACTTGCTGCCTCCGGAGATCCTGCCGGCGATCGCGATCACGACCACGGCGACGATCACATAAAACCACCACTTCTTGTAAATCGGTTTCTTCGGTTTTTGAGATCTCGGGCGGTCTGCCGGGATCTCTGGCGACGGCTGCGGGCACGGCTCTGCCTTCGCGCCGCAGGCCGTGCAGAAATTGCCCTCAAATTCTGCACCGCAATGACTGCATTTCATTTTCCTGTT
Organism: uncultured Eubacteriales bacterium; assembly: GCA_900543625.1. GTDB lineage: Bacteria > Bacillota > Clostridia > Oscillospirales > Oscillospiraceae > CAG-103. Next base: position 23,927 of record UQSF01000003.1, on the reverse strand, counting down.
CTCCTTTCGGTTTGTCTTTCTGTCCGCGCGGCACTGTGCCGCCGGTCCGCTTTCCAAACAGACGTCGGAAACGGGAACATCTCTGCCCTCTCGCCCCAACACGCTTGGATGTTTCCGGTCAAATTCGGAAATACACGGAAGCTCCCGAACAAATGATAACACATTTGTGTTCAAATGACAACATATGTATTCATAGTTTGCGAAATTTCTCTCTACACTGGAAGCAAAACCGAAAAGGGAGTGTAGACGATGCTGGATGCAAATGTTGTTGGCAGTGTGCTGCAGCGGCTGCGCGAGGAGCGCGGCCTGTCGCAGGAGATTGTGAGCGGTCTCGCCGGGATCGGCAGGACGCATCTGAGCGCCATTGAACGCGGAGAGCGCAAGCCGACGCTGGAGACCTTTTACCGCATCGGCGAGGCGCTGCATATGCGGCCGAGTGCGGTGCTGGCGGAGATCGAGGCAGAGCTGGAAAAGGCGCAGAAGCCCATCTGACAAGCGGTGCCCGCGCCGCAGTCAGAAAGACGCAAAAAACAGGAGAGCCGCAGCTCTCCTGTTTTTGCTTTTCGTTTGCGCCGTCCGGCGTCACCGTTCCTCGCGGAAATACGGCAGGCCGAGGCTTGCGGGGGGCTGATTCTCGCGCTTGGAGCGCACGCTCGTGATGATGAGCACGATGATCGTGACGACATAGGGGATCATCTTGTACAGTTCCTTGACAGCGAGGTTCGTGCCGCTCGGCAGGAAGATGTGCAGGATATACAGTCCGCCGAAGAGGAAGGACGCGAGCACGCCGACGTTCGGCTTCCAGACCGTGAAGATGACGAGCGCGATGGCAAGCCAGCCGCGGTCGCCGAAGGCGTCGTTCGACCAGACGCCGCAGGCGTAGTCCATGACGTAGTACAATCCGCCGAGTCCGGCGATCATGCTGCCGACGCAGGTGGCGATGTACTTATACTTATTGACGTCGATGCCGGCGGCGTCGGCCGTCTGCGGGTTTTCGCCGACGGCGCGCAGGTGCAGACCCACGCGCGTGCGCTTGAGCACATAGGCCGCGATGAGCGCGATGGCCACGGCGAGGTAGGCCAGAAAGCCGTAGGACAGAAAGATCTTCCCGAACCAGCCGAGGCGCTCCACGCCCGGGATCGTCTTGGCAAAGTAGCTGTTGGTCGCCGAGAGCGCGATGGACGGCACCTCGCTGCCGGTGAGCTTGATGAGCGAGCCGCCCATGAAGTTGCCGAAGCCGACGCCGAACGTCGTCATGGCAAGACCGGTGACGTTCTGGTTGGCGCGCAGCGTGACGGTCAGAAAGCAGTACAGCAGACCCATGAGCAGCGACCCGAGCAGGCACGACAGCAGCGGGATCATCACGGCGAGAAAGCCGTTCATGCCCGCAGCGCCGCCGACACCCTGCTCATACAGGAACGCGCCGATGACGCCGCTGATGCCGCCGACGTACATGATGCCCGCGATGCCGAGGTTGAGGTTGCCGGACTTTTCGGTGAGCGTCTCACCGGTGCTGCCGAACAGCAGCGGGATGCCCTGCATGATGGCGCGGGGGATAAAGGACACAAAATCAAACATGCTCCGCCGCCTCCTTCTTCGCCGGCTTGCGGAAGCTCAGCCGGTAGGTGATGAAAAACTCACAGCCGATGATGAAGAAAATGATGATGCCGCTGAGAATGTCGGCAAACGACTGGTTGAGCCCGAACGCGGTCGAGATCTCGCCCGCGCCGCGGTCGAGGAACACGAGCAGGAAGCTCGTGAGGATCATGCCGAGCGGATTGAACTTGGCCAGCCACGAGACCATGACGGCCGTGAAGCCCTGGCCGCCGGCGATGGTGGTCGTGATCGTGTGGTCGGTGCCGGACACGAGCAGCACGCCTGCAATGCCGCACAGCGCGCCGGACAGCAGCATCGTGCGCACGATGACCTTGCCGACCTTGATGCCGACATAGCGGGCGGTGCGCTCGCTCTCGCCGACGACGGAGATCTCATAGCCGTGCTTGCTGTAGTTGAGGTAGATGTAGACGAGTACGGTCAGCACCGCGACGACGAGGATCGTCAGCAGGTACTTGTAGCCGCCGATCTGCGGCAGCCAGCCGGCCTCGGTGCTCTGGTTGATGATGCCGACCTTGCCGGAGCCCTTCGGCGACTCCCAGACGATGATGAAATAGGCCACGAGCTGCGTGGCGACGTAGTTCATCATGAGGGTGAAGAGCGTCTCGTTCGTGTTCCACTTGGCCTTGAAGATGGCGGGGATGACGGCCCAGACCGCGCCCGCGACGATGCCAGCGATTACAATGAGCACGATGAGCAGACCGTTGGGCACCTTGTCGCCGAGGCAGATCATGCACGCCGCGGCGGCGAGACCGCCCGCGAGCACCTGACCCTCGGCGCCGATGTTCCAGAAGCGCATCTTGAACGCGGGCGTCACGGCCAGCGAAATGCACAGCAGGATGGCGAGATTCTGCCCCAGGATCCACATCTTGCGCGGCGAGCCGAACGCGCCGCTGAACATGGTGCCGAACACCTTGAGCGGATTGAGGTGGGTGCACAGCGTCGTGATGAGCGCGCACAGCAGCAGCGCCAGCACGATGGCGATCGCGCGGATGCCCCAGGCCTGATACCAGGGCAGCGTGTCGCGCTTGACGATGTGGAACAGCGGTTCCCGGACTTTGTTATGCATGGGCTTCGTTCCCTCCCAACTGCGTCATCATCATGCCGACGTCGCGCTTGGTCGCGCCGCGGCCGGGGACGATGCCGCTGACCTTGCCGCCGCAGAGCACGAGGATGCGGTCGGCCAGCTCGAGCAGCACGTCGAGATCCTCGCCGACGTAGATCACGGCGACGCCGCGCTCCTTCTGCCGGTTGATGAGGTCATAGATCGTGTAGGATGCGTTGATGTCCAGGCCGCGCACGGCGTAGGCCGTGAGCAGCACGGTGGGGGCGGAGGCGATCTCGCGGCCGACGAGCACCTTCTGCACGTTGCCGCCGCTCAGGCGGCGCACCGGCGTGGTCACGCCCGGGGTGTTGACGTCGAGCTCTTCGACGACAGTCTCGGCGAGCTTGCGCGGGGCCTTGCGGTCGGTGAGGATGCCGTGTCCCTTGCGGAACGAGCGCAGCATCATGTTGTCCGACAGGTCCATGTTGCCGACCAGACCCATGCCGAGGCGGTCCTCCGGCACGAACGAGAGCGCCACGCCCATCTCGGCGATGCGCAGCGGGTCCTTGCCGAGCAGCTCCTCGCGCGTGCCGTCGTCCTCGACGTAGCAGATGCTGCCGCTCTCCGTCGGCTGCAGACCGGCGATGGCCTCGAGCAGCTCCTTCTGGCCGCAGCCGGAGATGCCCGCGATGCCGAGGATCTCGCCGGAGTTGGCGGTGAAGGACACGTCGTCGAGCTTGACGATGCCGTCAATGCTGCGCACGGTGAGGTTTTTGACCTCGATGCGCGGCTTGGGGTCGACGGGGTCGGGCCGGTCGATATTGAGCGTCACGGCGTGGCCGACCATCATGTTCGTCATTTCCTGCGCGTCGGTGTCCTTGGTGAGCATGTCGCCCACGAACTGGCCGTGGCGCAGCACGGCCACGCGGTCGCTGAGTGCCTCGACCTCGTGCATCTTGTGCGTGATGATGACGATGGCCTTGCCGTCGTCGCGCATGCTGCGCAGGACGGCAAAGAGCTTGTCCGTCTCCTGCGGGGTGAGCACGGCGGTCGGCTCGTCGAGGATGAGGATATCCGCGCCGCGGTAGAGCGCCTTGACGATCTCGACCGTCTGCTTCTGGGACACGGACATATCGTAGATCTTCTGGTTCGGGTCGAGGTCGAAGCCGTAGCGCTCGCAGATGCTGCGGATGCGCGCGGCCGTGGCCTTGAGATCGAGCTTTTCCTCGAGACCGAGCGTGATGTTTTCAGCGGCAGTGAAGACGTCGACCAGCTTGAAGTGCTGGTGGATCATGCCGATGCCGTAACGGTAGGCATCGCGTGGGGAGCGGATGACGACCTCCTCGCCGTCGATGAGGATCTGTCCCTCGTCGGGGAAGTAAATGCCCGAGAGCATGTTCATGAGCGTGGTTTTGCCGCTGCCGTTTTCGCCGAGCAGCGCCAGGACCTCGCCCCGGTAGATATCGAGCCAGACGCGGTCATTGGCGACGACGGAGCCGAAGCGCTTGGTGATGTCGCGCATTTTGACCGCTGCAATCTTGTTGTCCAATATGGTGTCCCTCCCGAAATGCCGGCGGACGCCGCACGGCGGCGGCGCGCTTTAAAGTACATATGAGGGAAGGCCTGGGTTGACAGGCCTTCCCTCTGCGGTGGATTCAGATATCAGCTGCCAAAGTTCTGGTCAAGCAGGTTGATGCCGTCGATCTGCACGTTGAAGTACGGAGCGGCGCGGAACTCGGACTCGTGGAAGTAGCCGTCCTTGATGGCCTCGGTGTCGCCGGTGTTGTCGGCGTCGGTGTCGACGTCAGCCATGTAGCTGGTCAGGGGCGCCTTGTTGACAGTGAAGGTGGAGGTGTCAAAGACGTGCAGGGTGCCGTCCTCGAGCTGCTTGGTGACTTCGGCAATCTTCTCGGCAGTGCCCTTGGCAGCGACCTTCTCGTTGACATCGGTCAGCACGACGGAGCCGGTCTTGAGCGTGCCGGTCCAGTCGGAGTCGAGCGCGGTGCCGTCCTGAACGGCCTTGATGACCATCTCATAGTACGGGGTCCAGTCGATGCGGGAGGAAACGATGAAGGTGTTCGGGCAGGCGGACTGGGTGCTGCCGTTGTAGGACACGTTCGGGACGCCGGCCTGCTCGCAGGCGGTCGGAGCACCCATGGAGTCGGCGTGCTGGCTGATGAGCTTGCAGCCGCCGGCGATGAGCTTGTTGGCAGCTTCCTTCTCGAGGGCCTCATCGTACCAGGAGCCGGTGAAGGTGACGTCCATGGTCACGCTCGGGCACACGGACTTGGCGCCCAGATAGAAAGAGGTGTAGCCGGAGATGACTTCCGCATAGGTGAAGGCGCCGACGTAGCCCATCTTGGCCTGATCGGCGGTGAATTCACCGGCCTCGATCATTTCGTTGAGCTTCATACCGGCAGCGACGCCGGCGAGGTAGCGGCCTTCATAGATGGAGGCGAACGCATTGTGGTAGTTGCTGAGCTTCTCGGTGTGCGCCTTGGTGCCGGTGGCGTGGCAGAACTGCACGTCCTTGAACTCCTTGGCGGCCTGGATCATGAAGTCCTCGTGGCCGAAGCTGTCGGCGAAGACGACGTTGCAGCCGGCGTCCACGAGCTCGGCAGCGGCGTTGTAGCACTCCTGGCCCTCGGGGATATTGGTCTTGATGATGTACTGATCCTCGCTCAGGCCGGCGTTCTTGCAGGCGGCCTTGGCGGCGTCGATGAAGTTCTTGTCGTACGTGGAGTTCTCATCGTGCAGGCAGATGAAGCCGACCTTCACGGCCGCCTTGTCCTGCTTGTCATTCTGGGGCTTGTCGCCGCAGGCGCACAGTGCGAACACCATGACGAGCGCGAGCAGCATCGCTACGAACTTTTTCATTCTCAGCTCTCCCTTAAATATTGTTTGTATTTATCTGCATTGCTTGCGCAAAGAAGATACCCCTCAACTGCCAAAAAAGCGCATTGGCAGGCGCAGCCGACGACGGCGCTCCTGCCAATGCGAAACCGGGAAGCAGCACACAGCCAACTCCCGCGGAACATTTCCCATCGATAGTCCGGCAATTCACGGTGCCGGGTAGAAACGCCAAGCCATAACCATTGGTCTATATCGACTGCTATATATCATATCTGTACCCGAAAAACGGGAACATTAATAAGTTACCATTCCCGAACCGCGTTGTCAACCGTCGAAACGGGTGAATTTCACACTTTTGAAACATTTACCCCGTCGATTTGCACAATCCGGTCAGCAGAACACGATGCCGGTCTCCGGGTCCATGCTCTGCACACGGGCGAGCGACTCCACGCGGTAGCCGCGCGCGCGGATGCGCGCACCGCCGGGCTGGAACGCCTTTTCCACCGCGATGCCCGCGCCGACCACCGTCGCCCCCGCGCTCTCGATGAGCGTGATGAGCCCGTCGAGCGCCGCGCCGTTGGCGAGAAAATCGTCGATGACGAGCACGCGGTCGTGCGCCGAGAGATACTCGCGCGAGATGCGGATGGTGTTGTCGTTGCCGTGCGTGAACGAGTGCACGACCGTCGTATACGCATCGTCGGAGACGTTGCGGCTCTTGGTTTTCTTGGCGAACACGACCGGGCACTCGAACACGAGCCCGGCCACGGCCGCGATGCCGATGCCGCTGGCCTCGATCGTGACGAGCTTGTTCACGCCGCAGCCGTCAAACAGCCGCTTCCACTCCTCCGCCATCGCCAGAAACAGCTTCGGGTCCATCTGATGGTTCAAAAACCGGTCGACCTTCAGGATCTCGCTGGATTTGACCTCGCCGTCGGCGAGGATGCGCTGCTCGAGAAGCTGCATAACGCTCCATCCTCCCACAATCACTAAGATAGCTTTTATCGTAGCACCCGCGCGGGATGTGCGCAACCGTTTTTCGCAAAAAATCCGGCAAATCGCCGAATGGACGGTTTTTGTCCGAACGGCGGTTGACTTTCCCGTCGATGTGCGGTATCATCTGTTCCTACAAGTAGGAAAAGTATGAATTCCCGCAATAGGAGGCGAGGCTATGCCCGGAGGGAAACACGTGCTCGGTCAGAGCCGCGAGCGCCACATCTTCGGCACGGTCAAGGTCGGCGAAAAGGGACAGATCGTGATCCCGAAGGAGGCGCGCACGGTCTTCGGCATTCAGCCGGGAGACACGCTGCTCGTGCTCGGCGATGAGACGCGCGGCATCGTGGTCACGCGGCCGGAGGTCATGCGCGACGTGGCCGCAAAAATCTTTGACGAATCCGACGAATCATAATAAGGAGAGGAACGATGAATACAGAGTCCATGTACACCGCGCTCGGCATCTCGCCGGCGGTGCACCGCTTCGGTGAGGAGATCCTCGCCGGTCTGCGCGCGCGCTTTGACGAGATCGACCGCGTCGCAGAATACAACCAGTGCAAGGTCATCGGCGCGATGCAGAAAAATCGCGTCGACGCGACGCACTTCGCCGCCACCACGGGCTACGGCTACAACGACGCCGGGCGCGACAATCTCGAGCGCGTCTATGCCGACTGCTTCCACACGGAGGCCGCGCTCGTGCGCCCGCAGATCACCTGCGGCACGCACGCGCTGACCGTGGCGCTGAGCGCGAACCTGCTGCCCGGCGACACGCTGCTCAGCCCCGTCGGCGCGCCGTATGACACGCTCGAGGAGGTCATCGGCATCCGTCCGAGCACCTGCTCGCTCAAGGAATACGGCGTGCACTACCGGCAGGTCGACCTGCTGCCGGACTACGGTTTTGACTATCCGGCCATCGAGCAGGCGCTGCGCGACGGCGTCAAGCTCGTGACCATCCAGCGCTCGAAGGGCTACGCCACGCGCCCGACGTTCTCGGTCGCGCAGATCGGCGAGCTGATCGCGTTCTGCAAGCGCATCGACCCGAACGTCATCTGCATGGTCGACAACTGCTACGGCGAGTTCGTCGAGACGATCGAGCCGTCCGACCTCGGCGCGGACATGATCGTGGGCTCGCTCATCAAAAACCCCGGCGGCGGTCTCGCGCCCATCGGCGGCTACATCTGCGGCCGCAAGGATGTGGTCGATCGCTGCGCCTTCCGTCTGAGCGCCCCCGGTCTCGGGCAGGAGGTCGGCGCGAACCTCGGGCTCATGCCGGCGTTTTATCAGGGCTTCTTCCTCGCACCGACCGTGACGGCCGGTGCGCTCAAGGGCGCGGTGTTCGCGGCGAACGTCTACGAGCGGCTCGGCTTCCGCTGCATCCCGAACGCGACGGAGACGCGCCACGACATCATCCAGTGCGTCGAGCTCGGCTCGGCAGAGCACATGGTCGCCTTCTGCAAGGGCATTCAGGCGGCCGCGCCCGTGGACAGCTACGTCGACCCCATCCCGTGGGCGATGCCGGGCTACGACTCAGAGGTCATCATGGCCGCCGGCGCGTTCATCCAGGGCTCGTCCATTGAACTCTCGGCCGACGGGCCGATCCGCCCGCCCTACGCCGTGTATTTTCAGGGCGGCCTGACGTGGTATCACGCAAAGCTCGGCATTCTCATGAGCCTGCAGAAGCTCGTGGACGCCGGTCTCGTTGCACTTGATCAACTGGAGGAGAAATAAAGTATGTGGTTCTGGCTTTCCCTGATTGCCCTGCTGTGCTGGTCGGGCTCGGATCTGTTTTCAAAAATCGGCTGCCGCGACGCGGACGACAAGCTCGCGCACCTGAAGATGGTCATCGCCGTCGGCGTCGTCATGGGTCTGCACGCGGCGTATGAGATCTTCATCGGCGGCGTGAGCATCTCGTGGCACGTCATCTGGACGTACCTGCCCGTGTCGCTGCTGTACATCGTGTCGATGGCGCTCGGCTACATCGGTCTGCGCTACATCGAGCTGTCCATTTCGTCGCCGATCTGCAACGCCTCCGGCGCGGTGGTGGCGGTGCTGTATCTGTGCTTCGGCGGGCTGGACGAGGATCTGACCGGCGGGATGCGCGTCATGGCGCTGGCCGCCGTGGCGCTCGTGTGTCTGGGCGTGATCGGACTGGGCGTCGTCGAGTCGCGTGAGGACGACGAGCTGCGCCGCGCACGGCAGGCCGCCTCGAACTACCGCTACGCCAAGAGCTGGCTCGCGCTCGCGCTGCCGGTGGCCTACTGCCTGCTCGACGCCGCCGGTACGTTTGCCGACAGCCTCGTGCTGCGAAGCCTCGACCCGGACTCGGCCAACTGCGCATATGAGCTGACGTTCCTGTTTGCGGCAGTGGTGTCGTTCGTATATGTCAAGTTCATCCGGCACGACCGCTTCCAGACCAAGCGCGAGGCGCCGAAATATATCGGCGCGCTCTTTGAGACGGCCGGTCAGTTCGCGTACATCTACGCCATTGCGGATGAGGACCACGTCATGTACGCCGCGCCCATCATCGCGGCCTACTGCGCGGCGTCCGTGCTCTGGAGCCGTATCTTCCTGCGTGAGAAGCTCTCGTGGCGGCACTATCTGATGCTGGTGCTGATCGTCGCGGGCATCGTGCTGCTCGGCATCCTCGATATCTGAAAAGCGTGTTTTCGCGGCCGCTCCACTCCGGAGCGGCCGCTTTTTTGTCAATCGCGTAACGCTTGCAATTGTACGCAGGTGTCTGCTATAATGAATAAACATCTGCGTGGAGGGCGCAGTATTTTGGTGAAATCTGAAGGATCAGGAGGGGTTTTGTGGATACAGAGATCAAATCCAAGCGTGGTGGCTGGGGCAGCAACTTCGGCTTCCTCATGGCCTCGATCGGCTCGGCCGTCGGCCTTGGCAACATTTGGGGGTTCCCGTATAAGATGGGCAAAAGCGGCGGCGCCGTGTTTTTGCTGTTTTATCTGGTGCTCGTCGTGCTCGTGGGCGTGACGGTCATGCTCGGTGAGCTCGCGCTCGGCCGCCGCAGCGGCAAGAGCGGTGTGAGCACCTATCGCGCGCTGTCGAAAAAGTACACCTGGCTCGGCTATGCCGGCGTGCTGTGCGGTTTTTGCATCATGTGCTTCTACTTTGTGCTCGGCGGCATCGTGCTGCGCTACACGGTGGGCTACTTCCTCTCGCTCTTCGGCGGGAGCACGTTTGCATGGTCCGGACAGGGCACGGACTTCTTCGGCTATTTTCTCACGGATACCAAGAGCATGATTCTGTTTTTTGTGCTCTACATCCTGCTCAACATCATCGTCGTGTCCGGCGGCGTGCACGGCGGCATCGAGAAGTTCTGCAACATCGGCATGCCGGCGCTGTTTTGCCTGCTCGTGTTCATCATTGCCTACATCGCCTGCCAGCCCGGCGCTGCCGAGGGCTACAAGTTCATGTTCCGCCCCGACTTCTCCGTGTTCAGTGACCCGAACGTCGGCTTCGGCCGCGTGCTGAAAAACGCCGCCGGACAGATGTTCTTCTCCCTGTCGATCGGTCTGGGCGTCATGATCACCTACGGCTCTTACCTCGGCAAGCAGGAGCACCTGCAGCGCAACGCCTTCATCGTCTGCGGCGCGGACACGCTCATCGCGCTCATGGCCGGCATGGCCGTCATGCCCGCCTGCTCCGCCTTCGGCGTGGAGTACGGTGCCGGTCCCGGGCTGCTGTTCGCCTCGATGCAGACCGTGTTCTCCCACATGGGCAGCGTCGGCAATCTCATCGGCTTCCTGTTTTACCTGCTCGTGCTGATCGCGGCACTCACGTCGTCGATCTCCATGCTCGAGCTGTGCACGGCCTACGCCGTGGACAAGCAAATCGAAAAGGGGCTCACGCCCAAGCGCGCCAAGCACACGTCCGAGGTCGCGGCGCTCGTGTTCATCGCGGGTTCGCTCGTCGCGCTCGACGGTCTGGGTGCAGGCGTTGCCGGCGGTGCCGCCGTCGAGACACCAGCCACCCTGCTCGGTCTGAGCGTGCGCGGCTGGAACGACTGCTGGCTCGACCTGTACGACATGGTCGCCGAGGGCATCCTCATGCCGCTCGGTGCGCTCGTGATGACGATCCTCATCGGCTGGGTGCTCAAGCCCGAGGTCGTGCAGATCGAATGCGAGCAGAGCGGTGTGAAATACCGCGCGGCGGGCTATTTCAAGGTCTGCTTCAAGTTCATCGTGCCCGTGCTGCTGGCGTTCATCCTCTTCTGCCAGCTCACCGACTTCTTCGGTCTGAACATCCCCGGCCTGAGCTGAACCCCGCATCACAAAAAGTTCCGTCAGCGTCTGCCCCAACGGGCGGGCGCTGACATCTTTATAACCTTTGTTGAAAAAGCGAAAACGCTCTGTTATACTGGACTCCACTGCCATTTTTCGTCCGAAAGGAGCGCTGCGCCATGCGCAAAACGGCCGCCTACGCCTTCCATCACTCGATCCCGATCCTGATCGGCTTCTTCCCCGTCGGCATCGCCTACGGGCTGCTCATGCAGCAGACGGGCTACAACTTTCTGTGGTCGGGCGCGTGCAGCCTGTTCGTTCTGGCGGGCTCGCTGCAGTTTCTCATGGTCACGTTTTTTGCCGGCGGCGTGTCGCTGGCCACGGTGGCCGTGCTGGCGCTGCTGCTCAACAGCCGGCACATTTTCTACGGCCTGTCGTTCATCGACAAATTCCGCTCCTTCGGCCCGTGGCGCTGGTTTCTGATCTATTCGCTGTGCGACGAGAACTATTCGCTGCACTGCTCGCACGATTTCGGCCCCGACGTCAATGAGAAATGGGCCTATGTGCTCACGGCCGCGCTCGTGACGTTTTACTGGGTGACGCTGTCCATGCTCGGCGGGCTCGTCGGCTCGCTCATCCCATTTGACACCACGGGCATCGACTTTGCGCTCACGGCGCTGTTCACGGTCATCGTGGTCGATCAGCTGCGCGGCGCGCGCACGCGCATCCCCGCCGTGGTCGCGGCGGTGTCGAGCATCGGCGCGCTGCTGCTGCTCGGGCCGGACAAGTTCCTGCTGCCATCCCTGCTCGTGACGGTCGCGGCGCTCACGTTGCTGCGCCCGGTGCTCGCGCCGAAGTATGCCGAAGGAGGTGCCGCCGTATGACCCTCTCCGTCGGACAGAGCATCGCCATCATCGCGGTCTGCGCCGCGTGCACGTTTTTGGAGCGCTGGCTGCCGTGGCTGCTGTTCGGCCGCCGCGCCGTGCCGAAGGTCGTGGAGTACCTCGGCAAAATTCTGCCCATGGCCGTCATGGTCTCGCTGCTGGTCTACTGCCTGCGCGGAATGCAGTTCACATCGGCCGGGGCGTGGGTGCCGCAGGTCATCGCCGTCGGCGTGACGGCGGGTCTGCACTGGTGGCGGCACAACACGCTGCTGAGCATCGCCGCCGGCACCGTGTGCTACATGCTGCTCGTGCAGCTCGTCTTTTGATGCCAAACCGGGCGTCCCAGTCGGGACGCCCGGTTTTTGGTTGCACTTGGCCTGCATATCCGTTATAATATAAGGTCTTATCAGAATCTTCTCCTGCAGCGAGGTCTGCCCATGAAACATGACAAGAAAAAACAATGGCTCTCGATCGGCCTGCTGACGCTCGGCGCGGCGGCGCTGGCGATCTTTGCCGCCGCCACGCTCGACGCGGGCGACGTACGCGCCTCGCTCGAGGCGCTGATGCCGGGCTGGACGGCTGCGATCGTCGGGTGCATGCTGCTGTACTACCTGTGCGACGCGCTCAAATACCGGCTCATCACGCGCGCATTCGGCTGCGCGCAGCCGCTCGGCGACAGCATCGACGTATCGATGATCGGCTTCTTCTACTCGGCCGTGACGCCCGCAGCCGCCGGCGGCCAGCCGTTTCAGGTGCTGCATATGCACCGCCGCGGCATCCCGACCGGCACGGCTACGTCCGTCATCTGCACGGTCTACAGCCTGTGGAACATCGCGCTCGTGTCGATCGGCATCGTGGGCATGTGCCTGTGCGGCGGCAAGCTCGCGGCGCAGAGCGCTGCATGGATCCCCGTGCTGGCGCTGGGGCTGCTCGTGCACGCGGGGCTGCTGTCGCTCGTGCTGCTCTCGGCTATTTTCCCGAAGCCGATGTCCGCGTTCGGCACGGTGTGCATCCGCCGGCTGTACCGGCGCCGCCCGTTTGTGCGCCGGGGCGCAGACCCTGCGGCGGCCGCCGAAAAGTGGTGCGCCTTCGTCGCGGAGTATCACGACGCCTTTGCCGCCGGCATCCGCCACCGCGGCAAGCTCGCCGGGGCGCTCGCGCTCGCGCTGCTGCAGTGCACGGCGTATATGTCGGTCGCCTACTGCACGTATCGCGGCTTCGGGCTGCGCGGCGTGCCGTTCTGGCAGGTCACGGGCACGCAGGTGCTGCTGTACATCGGGGCGAGCTGCTTTCCCATGCCGGGCGCGTCCGGCGCAAGCGAGGGCACGTTCTACCTCGCCTTTTCGCCGCTGTTCGGCGACTATCTGACAACCGCCATGCTCATCTGGCGGCTGGCGTCGTACTATCTCACGATCGTACTGGGCTACATCGCCGTCGTGGCCGGGCGCGTGGCGCCGCGCCGCGCGGAAATGTGAAGGCGCAAACGGCAGGCCGGAGGGATTTCCTCCGGCCTGTCGTTTTTATGTTTTCGTCTCGGTGCGTCCGCGCAGCCTGCGGAAGGTATATACCCAGTTGCAGCTGCGGCACGCCTCGGCATACGTTTTGCCTGTGGCAAGGTAGCACAGAGGCTTGACGGTCGCCACCGTTTTCGTCACAGCAAAGCACGCGGCAAACACCAGCAGTGTCACGCCAACCGTGCCGCCAAACGAACGCGGCGACACGCCGACGGAATAGAGCATGCTCAGGAAGATGTTGTGCATGAGGTAGATCGCCATCGACAGCGACACAACAGAGCCCAACGCACCCCTGACCCATGCGCGCGGCGGCCGGTTGCACGTCTGCTTGCACAGCAGGAAAATACACGCGGCCAGCACGATCTCAAACCCGGAGCTCTGATTCTGGAAGTTCTGATTGAATTCCCCCGTGCGTACCGTGAGCAGCCACGTTCCGACCGAAATCACTGCAAGCGTCACCGCCGCGCCGAGCACGAGCAGCCAATTAGGGAGCTTCTTTTCATAGCTGCCGAGCAGGTAACCGAGCACAAATGTGGCCATGTGCCCGCCGAAGATCTTGAGCTTTCCGAAAATGTCCAGATCGACATACTGCGCCGCGCCGTCCGGAAGCACCGTCAGCAGGACCGTATGCACCGACACTGCCGCCGCCAGCACGAACAGATACACCCGCCCGGACTTGCCGAGCGTCCGGATCCCGCCGTGGAGAATCGGCGAGAGCACGTAGAGCGCGATGAGCGTATACAGATACCAGAAGTGCACCATCGCCGGCCCGTTGAGCGCCGCGACGAGCTGCGCCCAGATGGCGCCGGGCGTGAGCGTGTGCGCCAGAAACATCTGCCACAGCACAGCTACGACCGTCCAGCCCGCGAGCGGCACGATCAGCCGCGGCAGCCGGTGGCGCAGCAGCACAGAAATGTCGGCCGTTTTCCGGCTCGTCATAAGCAGATAGCCCGACATCATGAAAAACAGCGGTACCGCCGTAAAGGCAAGTGACGTGCATACGTTGAGCAGGTGCCAGCCGGTGTTGATGCCGGCGCGCAGCGGGCCGGCCGCCGTGTGCATGAAAATGACGCTCAGCGCCGCAGTGATGCGCAGCCAGTCAAAATACTCCACGTGCGCGCGTTCGTTCAAAGCAGTTCCCTCCCGGCCGCGCGGAACGCACGGCCATCATTATATGCGTATATGCAAAATATGCGAAAAAAGTTTCCCATCCAGGAAAAAAGTCGGAGCGAACGATATGCAGTCCGCTCCGACGTGGTACCGGCGGCGGGGCTCGAACCCGCACGGTGCTGCCACCGAGGGATTTTAAGTCCCTTGCGTCTGCCTGTTTCGCCACGCCGGCATACCCGCCATATCGTACCACCGGCGGCACATCCCTGTCAAGGGCAGGAAGCGCAGCGCGCGGCGGCGAAAAATCGCCCCCGGCGGCGGCAGATAACCAACACACGCCTCTTGCATCTGCACGGATATTTTGATAGAATAATAAATTATTGTATTATTATAATCGATCGTTTTGGATTTGAGGCACACAGCGCATATGAAATACCGTAACTGGAAAATTCCATATACCGCGCCGCAGCCGCCGGAGGCGCTGCTGCGCGCGGGCTATTCCCCGCTGCTGGCGGTGCTGCTGGCGCTGCGCGGCTATGACGACGCCGGGCAGGCGCGCACCTTTCTCAGCGGCGGCGACCAGAGCGTGTTCGACCCCATGCTCCTGCAGGACATGGACAAGGCCGTCGCGCGCATCCGCGCCGCCATCGAGCGGCGGGAGCACGTGGCCGTCTTCGGCGACTACGACGTCGACGGCATCACATCGACGTGCGTGCTCACGGACTATCTGCGCCGCCGCGGCGTGCCCGTGCACCCGTACATCCCCGACCGCATCGAGGAGGGCTACGGCCTGAACATGGACGCGATCACGAGCCTTCAGCGCGCCGACGACATCACGCTCATCATCACCGTCGACTGCGGCATCACCGCTATCGACGAGACGAACTACGCCCTGCAGCGCGGCATCGACATGGTCATCACCGACCACCACGAGTGCAGCGGGCAGGCGATCCCGAACGCCGTGGCCGTCGTCGACCCGAAGCGCCCCGGCTCGCAGTATCCCAACGGCGGGCTCGCGGGCGTGGGCGTGGCATATAAGCTCCTGTGCGCGCTCGAGGGCGGCAGCGAACAGGTGCTGCGCGACTACGGCGACCTCGTCGCCATCGGCACGGTGGCCGACGTCATGCCGCTCACGGGCGAAAACCGCTACCTCGTGGCGCAGGGTCTGGCGCAGATCAACACCAACCCGCGCCCCGGCATCCGCGCGCTGCTGCATGAGTGCGGCGCGGAGGGGCGGCCTGTCACGGCCACGACCATCGGCTTCACGCTCGCGCCGCGCATCAACGCGGCCGGCCGCCTCGGAAAAACGTCCATCGCCGCGCTGCTGCTGCTGACCGATGACGGCGCCGACGCCGACCGCTACGCCGCCGGCCTCTGCCAGCTCAACCGCGAGCGGCAGGAGCTCGAGCAGCAGATCTGGGAGGAGGCCTCGGCCATCGCGTGCCGCTATCCGCCGCGCGCGCCGCTCGTACTCGCGAGCGACACGTGGCATCAGGGCGTGATCGGCATCGCCGCCTCGCGCCTGAGCGAGGAGTTTCACCTGCCAACGATCATGATCTGCTGCGACGGCGAGCGCGGCAAGGGCTCGTGCCGCAGCTTCGGCGGCTTCAACCTGTATAACGCCCTGAGCGCCTGCTCGGAGTATCTCGAGGGCTTCGGCGGCCACGCGCTGGCGGCCGGACTGACCATCCGGCGCGAGAATATCGACCGCTTCCGCCGCGCGCTCGGCGAGTATTACCGCCAGAACCCGGCCGACGACCTGCCGGAGCTCACGTGCGACCTGCGCGTGGACGATCCGCACCTGCTGACCATGGCGTGCATCGAGTCGCTCGACGCGCTCGAGCCGTGCGGCAACGGCAACCCCAAGCCCCTGCTGTGCATCACGGGCGCGCGGCTCGTCAACGCCGTGCCCATCGGCGGCGGCCGCCACCTGCGGCTGCACTTTGCCAAGGGCGGGTATAATTATGCCGGCATCTTCTTCTCCTGCACCCCGGCGGAGCTCGGCGTGCGCATCGGCCAGTGGGCGGATGTGGCCTTCACGCCGCAGATCAACGAATTCCGCGGCCGCCGCAGTGTGCAGCTGCTCGTGACCGACGTGCGCCCGAGCGACCCGCTGCCGCTGTGCAGCGCGCTGCTCAAAAACCAGTGCGTGCCCGCGTGGGACACGGTGGATCTCTACCCCCTGCGGGCGGATTTCGCCGTGGCGTGGCGGTGGCTGAAGGCGCCGATGGTCTTTTCTCTTTCGGAGCTGCCGGAGCGCGCGCCCATGCGCCCGGAGAAATTCTGCGTGTGCCTGCGCGTCATGGCCGAGATGGGACTCGCCGCCGTCGACTTCGACGGTGAGACGCTGCGCCTGCGCCCGCTGCCGACCAGCGGCAAGGTGGATCTCGGCGCGTCGAAGCTGCTGCAGGCGCTGCGCGACCGCCGGCAGAAGCTGCTATGAAATATTTTCAGGAAATTCCCATTCCTTTTCGGAAAGGAGCGACCCCCATGTCTGAAGCGACCCGCGCCGAAAACGCGGCTCCGGTGCCATACGACCTCGAGGCACACTATCAGGAGCTGGAACAGAAGATCACCTCCGCCGGCATCCCGGCGGATCTCGGCCGCGTGCGCGCGGCCTTCGAGTGCGCCGACCGCGCGCATTCGGGGCAAAAGCGCCGCGACGGCTCGCCCTATGTGTCGCACTGCATTGCCGCCGCCATCATCACGGCGGAGATGGGGCTCGACGAGGACTCGATCATCTCGGCGCTGCTGCACGACACGATCGAGGACACCTCGCTCACGCATGACGACATCGCGCGCAGCTTCGGCACCTCGGTGGCCGACATCGTTGAGGGCGTCACCAAGCTCACGCGCGTGCAGTATACAAGCGTCGAAGAACAGCAGATGGAGAATATGCGCAAGATGCTGCTGGCCATGGCCAAGGACATCCGCGTCATCCTCATCAAGATGGCAGACCGTCTGCACAACATGCGCACGATGGCCTACCAGAGCGAGGAGAAGCAGCGCATCAAATCCCTCGAGACGATGGAGATCTACGCCCCCATCGCGCACCGCCTCGGCATGCAGAAGATCAAGTGGGAGCTTGAAGACCTCTCGCTGCTCTACCTCGACCCCGAGGGCTACCGCGCCATCACGGACGCGCTCGAGGCGCGTATGCCGACGCTGGAAAAATTCATGGACGAGATGCGCACGCAGATCCGCGAGCGGCTGGAGCTCGACGGCGTGCACGCCACCATCTCGAGCCGCATCAAGCACATCTACAGCATCTACCGCAAGATGTACGCGCAGAAGCTCGACATCAACGGTATTTTTGACCTGTGCGCGTTTCGCGTGATCGTGGACACGATCCCCGACTGCTACAACGTGCTCGGCATCATCCACGATATGTACAAGCCGCTGCCCGGCCGCTTCAAGGACTATATCAGCACACCGAAGCCGAATATGTACCAGAGCGTGCACACGACGGTCATCGGCTCGGAGGGCATCCCGTTCGAGGTGCAGATCCGCACGTGGGAGATGCACATGACGGCGGAATACGGCGTCGCGGCGCACTGGAAATACAAGACCGGCAGCGGTGAGGGCACCAAGGCCGGCGACGAGGAGAAGTTCGCGTGGATCCGCCGCCTGCTCGAGACGCAGCAGGAGTCCGACGCGCAGGACTTTTTCCACAATCTGAAGGTGGATATGTTCGCCGACGAGGTGTTCGTGTTCTCGCCGAAGGGCGACGTGATCAACCTGCCCGCCGGCGCGACGCCGATCGACTTCGCCTACAGCATCCACTCCGCGATCGGCAACAGCATGGTCGGCGCAACGGTCAACGGCCGCATCGTGAACTTCGACTACGTGCTGCAAAACGGCGACATCGTCGACATCCGCACGTCGAAAAACGCGCCCGGTCCGAGCCGCGACTGGCTCAATCTCGCCAAGAGCGGTGCCGCGCGCACAAAGATCAAGCAGTGGTTCAAGCGCGAGCGCCGCGAGGAGAACATCATCCACGGCAAGGAGCAGTTTGAGCGCGAGCTGCGCGCCAACGGCATCGCCCCGGCCGACATCATGGGCGACGAGATCCTGCCGCAGATCCTCAAGCGGCTGGCCTTCACCTCGCTCGACGATCTGTACGCCGCCATCGGCTACGGCGGCGTGACCGCCACGCGCACCGTCAACCGCATCCGCGACGAGATCCTGCGCAGCCAGAAGGCCAACCAGAAAAACGCCATCGACCGCATCAACGAGGCAGCCGAGCGCCGCAGCAAGCGCCCGCGCCACGCCGTGCACGGCATCCTCGTCGAGGGGCTCGATAACTGCCTCATCAAATTCTCCCGCTGCTGCACGCCGGTGCCCGGCGACAGCATCATCGGCTTCATCACGCGCGGCGCGGGCGTGTCCATCCACCGGACGGACTGTGAAAACTACCTCGCCAGCCGCGACAATCCGGAGACCGCCGGCCGCTGGATCCGCGTGAGCTGGGCGGAGAACACCACCGATTCCTACGGCACGACGCTCACGCTGCTCAGCGCACAGCGCTCGGGTCTCGTGATGGACGTGGCCACCGCGCTCAACACGCTCAACGCCAAGGTGCGCACGCTCACCGCGCGCGACGTGGACAGCGGCCGCTCGACCATCACGATCACGGTCGAGGTGCACGATCTGGCCGAGCTGCGCACGATCATCAGCCGCCTGAGCGCCGTCCGCGGCGTCATCCGCATCTCGCGCAGCGGTGCGTCCGACATCGCGAAGGCCACCGCAAACACGGCGGAGCTGCAGGCCGAGCACGCCAAAAACGCCAAGAAAGCCAAACAGGAGGGCAAAGCATGAGAGCTGTCATCACCCGTGTGAACGAAGCATCCGTCACGATCGGCGGACAGGAGACCGCGCGCATCGGCAAGGGCTTTCTCGTCCTGCTGGGCGTGCACGTGTCCGACACCGAGGCCGAAGCCGACCGCATCGTCGACCGCATCTGCGGCCTGCGCGTGTTTGAAGATGCCAATGGCAAAATGAACGTCAATCCCACCGACGCGGGCGCAGAGCTGCTCATTGTGAGCCAGTTCACGCTCTTTGCCGACTGCCGCTCCCGCCGCCCCGGCTTCACGGCCGCCGCCCGGCCGGAGACCGCCGTGCCGCTCTATGAGCGCGTGATCGCCGGCTGTCGGGCCCGCGGCTTCACGGTGCGCACGGGCGAGTTCGGCGCGGACATGCAGGTCGCGTCCGTCAACGACGGCCCCGTTACCATCCTGCTCGATACCGATCAATTATAAAGGAGGCTACCCCATGCTCATCAAATGTCTGCCTGTCGGGCACCTCATGACCAACTGCTACATCGTCACCGACGAGACCACGCTCGAGTGCGCCGTCATCGACCCGGGCGACGAGTCCAACACCATCCTCTACTATCTGGAGGACAACCACCTCACCTGCCGCGCCATCCTGCTCACGCACGGGCACTACGACCACACCGGCGCCGTCTATGCCGTGCACGAGGAGACCGGCGCGCCCGTGTACATGAACGCGCTCGACGCGGGCACGGCCGTCGCGTTCGACAGCTACTCGTTCGTCCCGCCCGAGGGCACGATCTTTTATAAGGAGGGCGACGAGGTCAAGGTCGGCAATCTGACCTTCCGCGTCATGGAGACGCCCGGCCACACCCCCGGCGGCGTGACGCTCATCTGCGGCGATGCGCTCTTCACCGGCGACACGCTCTTTGCCGGCTCCTGCGGCCGCACGGATTTTGAGGGCGGCAGCATGGAGGTCGAGCTGCAGTCGCTGGCGAAAATCGCGGCGCTGCCCGGCGATTACGAGGTCTACCCCGGCCACATGGACTGCTCCACGCTCGAGACCGAGCGCCGCTTCAACCCCTACCTGACCGCGCTGCAGCACCGCGGACAGTAAAAACTGCACAAAGGCAACCGGCAGAAGTTCGCTTCTGCCGGTTTTTTGCCGTTTTCGGCGCAAAAATGCCATGCAGCCTTGCATTTCACAGACAGGCGTGGTATATTGTTCTCGCTCGAAAAACATATGTCCGCTTATCGCGGGCAATTTTCATCGGATCTAAAGTGAGGGAACATCATGAACATCGGACTTCTTGGTTTTGGCGTTGTCGGCAGGGGCGTTTACGATATGCTCGCCGACCGGGACGATATCCGCGCAGCGTGGGTGCTGTGCCGGCGCGATCTCGGCGAGCTGACCGCCCGAACCACCTACGAGATGCAGGACATTCTCAATGACCCGTCGGTGGACACCGTCGTGGAGGTCATGGGCGGTCTGCACCCGGCGTATGAGTACGTGGTGGCTGCGCTGCGCGCCGGAAAGAACGTGGTATCCTCGAACAAATACCTCATGTGCCGCTACTATGACGAGCTCAACGCGCTCGCCAAGGAGCACGGTGCGGCGCTGCGGTGCACGGCGGCGGTCGGCGGCGGCATCCCGTGGCTGACAAACCTCGAAAAGGCCGCGCGCGCCAACCACATCTCCCGCGTCTGGGGCATCCTCAACGGCACGACCAACTACATCATGGACGCGATGCACCACAGCGACGTGGACTTTGCCGACGTGCTCGCGCAGGCGCAGGCGCTCGGCTATGCCGAGGCCGACCCCTCGGCCGACATCGACGGGCTGGACATCCAGCGCAAGCTGATCCTGTCCGCAAACGCCGCCTTCGGCGTGTCGCTGCGCGAGGCGGACGTGCCGGTGTCCGGCATCCGCAACGTGCGCAAGGCGGACATCGCGCGCTTTCAGGCGCACGGCTGCACGTGCAAGCTGATCGCCACCGCCGAACAGCGCGGCGGCAGCATCAGCGCCTACGTCGAGCCGACGCTGCTCGGCAGCGATGCGCTCGAGGCCGCCGTGCCCGCGAACTTTAACCTCATCAGCATGGACGGCGACCGTATGGGCGTGCAGAGCTTCTTCGGTCAGGGCGCGGGCCGCTACCCGACGGCTTACAACGTCGTGCAGGACCTCGTGGACATCACGCGCGGGGTGCACGCCTTCTACACCGATTCCTTCGTTCCGGCCGTGCCGGACAATGCCGGCGTACAGCACCGCTACTATGTGCGCACGCGCGCCGCGCTGCCGGAGCTGGCCGCCCTCGCCGAGGGTGACTGGGACGGCGCCGTCATCACGCAGCCCATCCCCGTGAGCCGGATGCACGCGCTCATGGCGCAGGCGCTCGGGCAGGACGGCGAGAGCTTCTTTGCCGCGCTGCAATAAGGAGGACGCCATGCTCAAGGTTGCAAAATTCGGCGGCTCGTCGATGGCGGACGCCAAGCAGTTTGAAAAGGTGCGCGACATCGTGCGCGCCGATCCCGCGCGCAGGGTCATCGTCGTGTCCGCCGCCGGAAAGCGTGACGCGGACGACCACAAGCTTACAGACCTCCTCTACCTCTGCCACGCGC
Organism: uncultured Eubacteriales bacterium; assembly: GCA_900543625.1. Taxonomy (GTDB): domain Bacteria; phylum Bacillota; class Clostridia; order Oscillospirales; family Oscillospiraceae; genus CAG-103. Next base: position 2,285 of record UQSF01000003.1, on the reverse strand, counting down.
ATCTGCAGTACGGCGTGAGCTGCGAGAGCATCTTTCAGATGATCTGCGAGCGCTACATTGCCATCCGCGACGCGTGCGGGCTGAGCGTCGACATCGAGGCCGAGCTCGACGTGCTGCGCCAGAAGCTGCGCAGCGGCATCTCGGAGGAGGAGCTCGTGTCGCGCGGCGAATATTTCTCCGCCCTGCTCATGGCGGACTACCTCGGCTACTCGTTTCTCGACGCGGAGCTGTGGGTGCGCTTCCGCTTTGACGGCACGATCGACAAGGAGGCGTCCTACGCCGCGCTGCAGCGGCTGGCCGAGGGGCGCAGCGTCGTCATCCCCGGCTTTTACGGCGTGACGCCCGACGGCAAGATCCGCACCTTCTCCCGCGGCGGCAGCGACATCACCGGCGCGCTCGCGGCGGCGGCGCTCAATGCCGACGTGTACGAAAACTGGACGGACGTGTCCGGCATCCTCATGGCAGACCCGCGCATCGTGCCCGACCCGCTGCCGATCGAGCGCATCACGTATAACGAACTGCGCGAGCTGAGCTTCGTCGGCGCGCAGGTGCTGCACGAGGGGACGGTGTTCCCCGTGCGCGAGAAAAACATCCCGCTCAACATCCGCAACACCAACGACCCCGACCACCCCGGCACGCTCATCATGGAGTCGTTTGACGACGTGGACGACGGGCGGCTCATCACCGGCATCGCGGGCAAGAAAAACTACTCCATCGTCACCATTGCCAAGACCGGTATGTCCTCGAGCGTGGGCGCGTTCCGGCAGGTGTTCGAGGTGTTCGAGCGCAACGGCGTGAGCATCGAGTATGCCCCCAGCGGCATCGACTGCCTGTCGCTGGTCGTGCCGAGCGAGAAGATCGCCCCGTGCCTGTATTCCGTGCTCGGCGAGCTGGAAAAGCAGCTCAAGCCGGATCACCTGCACGTGACGGAGAACATCTCCATCGTCGCGGCCGTCGGCCGGAAGATGGTGTTCCGCCCCGGCACGTCGGGCCGCATCTTCGCCGCCCTCGGCGAGCACGGCATCAACATCCGCATGATCTCGCAGGGGCCAGACGAGCTCAACATCATCGTCGGCGTGGACACGAAGGATTTTGCCCCCGCCATTCAGGTCCTGTACAACAGCTTTGTGAAGTAAGAAAGGAAGTCCAGATATGAAGCAGTATCGTGTTGCCATCCTCGGCGCAAGCGGCGCCGTGGGTCAGGAAATGATGAAGATCCTCGCCGAGCGCAGCTTCCCCGTCGGGGAGCTGCACCTGCTCGCAAGCGCCCGCTCGGCCGGTAAGGTCGTGTCGTGGCAGGGGCGGGACATCGTTGTCGAGGAGGCGACGGACGCCGCCTTCGCCGGCATGGACATCGTCCTCGGTGCGGCGGAAAACGACATCGCCGAGCGCTTTGCCCCCGCGATCGTGCGCTCCGGCGCCGTGTTCGTGGATAACTCCTCGGCCTTCCGTCTCGACCCGAACGTGCCGCTCGTCGTGCCGGAGATCAACCCCGGCGACGTGAAGCTGCACCACGGCATCATCGCAAACCCCAACTGCTCGACCATCATCACGCTGACCGCCATCAACGCGCTGCGCAAGCTCTCGCCCATCCACAGCATGGTCGTCTCGACATATCAGGCTGTGTCCGGCGCGGGCGCCGGCGGTCCGATCGAGCTGCAAAACGAGGTCGACGCCCTGCGCGCCGGCAAGACCTACGCGCCGAAGGTGTTCGCGCACCAGATCGCCTACAACGTCATCCCGCAGATCGGCGGCGAGCAGTGCGACGGCTACACCTCCGAGGAGATGAAGCTCCAGAACGAGGGCCGCAAGATCCTTCACCTGCCGGACATGAACGTGGCGTGCACCTGTGTGCGCGTGCCCGTCGTGCGCAGCCACTCCATCTCCGCCGCCGTGCACTTCGCGCACCACATCTCCGTGGACGAGGCGCGCGCAGCCATCGCCGCCGCCCCCGGCTGCCGCCTTGTGGACGATCTCGACGCGCTGCAGTACCCCATGCCGCTCGACACGTCGGATCAGGATCTCGTGTTCGTCGGCCGCATCCGTCCCGACCTGACCGATCCCAACGGTCTGTGCCTCTGGTGCTGCGGCGATCAGGTGCGCAAGGGCGCAGCCACCAACTGCGTGCAGATCGCAGAGCTGCTGATCCAGAACGGCTGAAAAGCGAAAACGCCGCAAAATGGCCGGTGTTCGTAAGGCAGCGAACAGCCACAGCAGTTTGCACTGCTGTGGCTGTTCTTGTAGTTTATCCGGCCATATGATACTATGGAGCCGAACTCACCTGC
>UQSF01000002.1 GCA_900543625.1 uncultured Eubacteriales bacterium | reverse complement strand
GCTCTGGGCGCTGCCGAGTATGCCCGTCAGAAGGGTCTTGCCAAGAAGTAAGCCATACCATAGAAAACCGAAGCGGCCGCTGATTACTCAGCGGCCGCTTTTGTCTATGCAGGGCATAGACAAAAGCAAACGATTCCATTCGAGGCGGGCGCTTCGCCCCCTCGAGCTCCCCCGCTGCCCAGAAGTTTTCCACGGAAGCTGGGGCGGTAATTGGAAGTGACTGCCGATCATCGACGGCCTTCCGGTTTGCGCCATGTGCAAGAAAAAGCAAACGATCCCATTCGCAGCGGATATCCTTATTCCCAGTAGCCGGAGATACCGTCCGGCGCGTGCGCCTTGCTTTTGGGTGCGGTGTCGGGTTTTGACGTATGCTCGGATTCGCTGTGCTCGCGCTTTCCGGCGCGGTGGTCGTGCCCGGTCTGTACCGGTGCGCTCTTGCGCCCGCCGTTTTTGTGATCGTTCATATTGTCCTCCTTGTCAGTGGATGCCGCATACGGCAAGGATCAGCCCGTAGACCACGCTTGCGCCGATGCCGTAGACGATCACCGGCCCTGCGATCGTGAAGATCTTCACTGCCGTGCCCGTGACGAGCCCCTCGGTCTTGAATTCCAGCGCCGGTGATACGACGGCGTTGGCAAACCCCGTGATCGGCACCAGCGACCCCGCTCCGGCAAAGCGCGCCAGATCGTCGTAAACGCCCAGCCCCGTCAGCAGCGCGCCGAGAAACACCAGCGTGATCGAGCACCAGGCCGACGCCGTTTCCACCGCTGCGCCGCAGGCTGTGTACAGGTCAGTCAGTGCCTGCCCAAGCGTGCAGATCACGCCGCCGACCAGCCCCGCGCGCAGCAGATCGCCCCAGATGGGCGAGCGCGGCGAGAGCGAATCGACAAAGGCCGCATATTCGTCGCTGCTCATGCGCATTGTCCTCATCTCCTGCGCACAGTATGACCGCACACGCGAAAACTATGCGCTGTGCAAAAAACAACACGGCCGCCGGATTTTTCCGGCGGCCGTGTTTTCGATTGGTTATTCGATCGGTTGTTTATTTTAAATGTGTGATCCCTTCTAGCGCCAGCAGGCGGCGCTTTGTCTCCAGCCCGCCGGCATAGCCCGTGAGCGAGCTGTCCGCGCCGATGACACGGTGGCAGGGGATGAGGATCGGTAGTGGGTTGCGGTGGTTTGCCATGCCGACGGCACGGCTGGCATTCGGGCTGCCGATGGCGGCGGCGATCGCGCCGTAGCTGCGCGTTTCGCCGTAGGGGATCGTGCGCAGCGCCGCCCACACGCGCAGCTCGAACGCCGTACCGCGCGGATCGAGCGGCAGGTCAAACGTGCGCCGCGTGCGCGCGAAGTATTCGTGCAGCTGTGCCTCGGCCGCGTCGAGCAGCGCCGAAGCATCCCGCGCGCCCTGCGCGCCGAAGCGGACGGCCGTGACAGCGTCCGCCGACGCGGTGAGCGTCAGCGCGCCGATGGGCGTCTCGATCGTGCGCGTGCTCACGCCTCGATCACCAGATTTTCCACGCCGGACTTTTCAAACTCATCCATGTATTCGTCCATGCGCGCGTTGAGCTCGGTCAGATCGGCGGGCTCGCCGTCGAGACAGCCGAGATCGCGCCGCGCGAGCTCCTCGGCCAGAATGTCGAAAAACACGGCGTCCTCATAGTCGGCGATGGCCTCATGGATGCCGCCGTTTTCGTATGCCTGCGAGGGGAAGATATGCCCCTGCCAGCGGGAGATGAGCGCGCTCATGCCGTTTCTGGCGCACAGCGCAAAGAGCTTCTCCTGCAAAATATCATAGTCCTCAAACCGGTCTTTCTCGCGCGTGGAGTTAAGGATCCAGTTGCCGATATAGACGAGATCCAGCAGTCGCCGGAACTCCTTGTCGGTGAGCTCAATGTTCATCCGGTCATCCCTCCCGACGGGAGCAGCGCCCCCGAAAAATGGCTGGCATCCGCAGCGGTCGGCGGCGGATGCGCTTGTGCTACCATTATAGCAAACGGTGACGGGAAATTCTACACCATTTTTCTGTTGCGAAGTTGGACAAAACAGTATATAGTAATAGAATCGCACAATTATGCAAAGGAGGCGGCGTATGCGGGTCGTTATCACGATCGAGGGCGCTCAGGCGGATGTTCTGGAGCAGGAGCCGGATGAACTGGTGCAGTTTTCGACCGACGGGGAATATACCTGCGTCGACGGCTGCGGCATGCTCACCTATCCCGAGAGCGAGCTGACCGGCATGGCCGGTACGCTCACCACCATCACCTTTACGCCGTCAAACGCCGTGCTCAAGCGCACCGGCACCGTCACGAGCCGGATGGTCTTTGCCCCCGGCACGCGCAACACGTTTTTGTACCAGACGCCGTACGGCACGAGTACGGTCGGACTGGAAACGCAGCGCTACCGCTCCACGCTCGGCGAGCGCGGCGGCGTGCTGGAGCTGCTGTACGTTGTGGATTTTGACCACGCCTGCGCCAACCGCAACCGGCTTAAGATCACCGTCAGAGAACAATAAAGATTATAGAATAGAGGGTAACTGATTATGGCCAATCGAATCGAACAGGCACGCGCCGCTGTGGATGCGTGCATCCGGGAAGCATATCTGCGTGCCGTCGCCGCGGGCGAGCTGCCCGAGGGCGCGGAGATCCGCGGCAGCGTTGAGCAGCCGAAGGACACCGCCAACGGCGACTTTGCCGCAAACCATGCCATGGCGTCGGCCAAGACCATGCACATGGCGCCGCGCAAGATCGCCGAGGCGCTCATTGCGCACATGGAGCTCGGCGGCTCATGGTTTTCCGGCGTTGAGGCGGCAGGCCCGGGCTTTTTGAACTTCCGCCTGTCCGACAAGTGGTATCAGGACGTGCTGTCCGCCGTCGAGAGCTCCGGCGCGGACTACGGCCGCGTGGACGACGGTCACGGGGAGAAGGTCATGGTGGAGTTCGTGTCCGCCAACCCCACCGGCCCCATGACGATCGGCAACGCGCGCGGCGGCGTGCTCGGCGACGCGCTCGCGTCCGTGCTCGAGCGCGCGGGCTACAATGTCTGGCGTGAGTTCTATGTCAATGACGCCGGCAATCAGGTCGACCTGTTCGGCAAGTCCATCGAGGCGCGCTACCTCCAGCTCATCGAGGGTGAGGACGCGGTCGAATTCCCGGACAACGGCTACCACGGCGACGACATCAAGGCGCTCGCCAAGCTCATCTACGAGCGTGATGGCGACAAGTACCTCACCGTGCCGAGCGCCGAGCGCTGCGCGGCGTTCGTGGCCTTCGGTCTGCCGTACAACATCGCGCGCATGCAGCGCGACCTTGAGCGCTACCGCATCCACTTTGACCAGTGGTTCCTCGAGAGCAGCCTGCATAGCTCCGGCTACGTGGCCGAGACTGTGCAGCTGCTCACGGATGCCGGCCTGACGTATGAAAAGGACGGCGCGCTCTGGCTGCGCAACACCGACCTCGGCGCCGATAAGGACGAGGTCCTGCGCCGCTCGAACGGCTTTTATACCTACTACGCGGTCGACATCGCCTATCACCGCAATAAGTTTATCGAGCGCGGCTTTGACCGCGTCATCGATGTCTGGGGCGCTGACCATCACGGCCACGCCATCCGCTTCGCTGCGACCATGCGCGCGCCCGCGCTCGGCCTTGAGGGACGCAAGCTCGATTTCCTCATCATGCAGATGGTGCGCCTCATGCGCGGCGACGAGATCGTCAAGGTCTCCAAGCGCACGGGCAAGGCGCTCTCGCTCGCCGACCTCATGGACGAGATCGGCGTGGACGCCTGCCGCTTCTTCTTCAACGCCAAGCCGGACACGCACCTCGAGTTCGACCTCGACCTCGCCGTGCGGCAGGACAGCGAAAACCCCGTCTACTACGTCCAGTATGCGCACGCGCGCATCTGCACGCTGCTGGCTGCCATGGCGGACAACGGCTGCACCGTGCCTGCCGCTGCGGATGTCGACGCAGCGCTGCTCTCGACGCCGCAGGAGCGCGAGCTCATCAAGCAGCTCGCCATGCTCCCGGAAGAGATCCACCTCGCTGCGCGCGATTACGATCCCAGCCGCATCAACCGCTATGTGACGGAGCTGGCCGCGCGTTTCCACCGCTTCTACAATGTCTGCCGCATCAAGGACGCAGAGCCCCTCGTGCGCGACGCCCGCCTGAAGCTGGCCGACGCGACGCGCTGCGTGCTCGAGATCGGTCTGGGCATCATCGGCGTGACTGCACCGGAAAAAATGTGATTCGTACAAACACAAGCTGCCCTCTCCCGCATATACGGGGGAGGGCAGCTTGTTCGTATAGGCCCGAAAACGGCAACAACGTGCCGCCGGAGAGTGGCGACACGTTGTTGTCGAGAGAGCAAAAATAAGAAGAGAAAAGAAAAGAAATCGGAAGAACGTTGAGTTAATTTATTAACTAACGTGATTATTTTATAACACATTCCGTCGGCTTTGTAAAGCAAAAAGTGCGTATTTTTGCAAAATAGGCGTTTTGTCAAGAAAATATCAACCTCACCGTCTGCTTTTGTGCACTTTGTCGTCCGCCTATGTACCCCAGAGACAGCGCACCAGCGCCGCGGCCGTGACAAAGCCGGTCACGTCGGCGACGATGGCGGCGGGGATCGCCCAGCGGCTGTGCCGGATGCCGCATGCGCCGAAATAGACCGCCAGCACGTAGAACGTCGTCTCGGTTGAGCCGAGCATGACGGCGGCGGTGCGCCCGATGCGGGAATCCGCGCCGTAGGTCTGGATGATGTCGCTTGCGGCGGCCAGCGCACCGCTGCCGCTGATCGGCCGCACGAGCAGCAGCATCGCCGTCTCCGGCGGGATGCCGAGCCAAGCCAGCACGGGCGCACACAGCCGCGTGAGCGCCTCGAGCGCGCCGGATGCGCGCAGCATGCTTACCGCCGTCAGCAGCGCCACAAGCGCAGGGAAGATCCGCGCCACGGTGCGCAGCCCGTCGCGTGCGCCGTCGGTCAGCGCGGAGAACACATCCGTCCCGGTCAGCACACCGCAGAGCCCGACACCGGCCAGCAGCAGCGGCACGGTCAGTGCCAGCAGTCCACTCACGGCCATATGCGCGCGAGCCCCTTTCCGGCCAGCAGCCCCGCCGTGACCGAGCAGAGTGAGCTCACCCATACGGCGGGCAGAATGTCGAACGGTACGGCAGCGCCCGCCGCCTCGCGCACGGCGGCGATCGTGACCGGCAGCAGCTGGATCGAGGCCGTGTTGAGCACCACCAGCAGGCACAGCTCGTCGCTGGCGGTGTCGCCGCGCAGCTCGCGCGCCATTGCCTGCGCCGCGCGCACACCGGCCGGTGTCGCTGCGTTGCCGAGCCCGAGCAGATTCGCGCTCACGTTCATGCTCAGCGCATCGAGCGCCTGCACATCGCGCGCGGCGTGCGGGAACAGCCGCCGCAGCACAGGCCGCAGCAGCCGCGACAGTCCGCCTGCGATGCCGCAGCGCCGCATGAGCTCCATCACGCCCGACCACAGGCAGATCATACCGCCAACCGTCAGGCAGAAATCCACTGCCTGCTGCACGCCCTGCGCCGCCGCTGCGCCGAGCTGCGCACCGCGTCCGGACGCCGCGCCGAAGGCCAGCGCGACGCATATCATGCTGACCCATATCCTGGACAGTGCCATCTTGGTCGCTCCTTTCTATCAAAAAATTTAAGTTTTCGGTGATTATTCACAAAAAATAATTATGCGCATGGGAACCAAAATATGCAAATGGTAGAAAAGCGTAAATTAGCTGTGAACGTTTGTCGAATCCGTTGACATTTTGACAACCTTTGGTATAATGCAGTTGTTGAAATGAATGATTTTTGAGTCATCCTTTCCCTTATCCCATACGTATTGGAGGACACTTTTATGAAATCTACCGGTATTGTTAGAAAAGTAGACGAGCTCGGCCGTATCGTGCTTCCCATCGAGCTGAGAAGAACGCTCGGCATCGAGGAGAAGGACCGCATCGAGATCTTCGTGGATGGTGAGTCCATCATCCTGCGCAAGTATCAGCCGGCCTGCATCTTCTGCGACAACGCGAAGGACATCATCAACTACAAGGGCAAGAACATCTGCCCCGACTGCATCCGCGCCATGAACGAAAAGCTCTGAGCGGAGCTGAAAAAAGTCCCCTGACCTCAGGTCAGGGGACTTTTTTTCGCCAAAATCAAAATAATTTTGAGATAGAAATCGATTCCATCATGCTCAGATGTTGAGCGCCATCTGATACAATTCGTTTTTGCCGAAGCCGGTGTCGGCGGCGGCGAGCTTGCACGCCTCCTTGAGCGCGCGGCCCTCGCTGCGGTAGCGCGCCACGATCTCCAGCGCCTGCTCGGCCGTGACCTCGGGCTCGGAGCGCTCGGGCGCGCCGCGCAGCACGAGCACGAATTCGCCCTTCGGCGCGTTTTCGGTGAAGTATGCCACGGCGCCGTCGAGCGTCGTGCGCAGCGTCTGCTCGTGCAGCTTTGTCAGCTCGCGCGCGAGCGTGATCTCCCGCTCGCCGCCGAACGTATCGCGCAGGTCGCTGAGCGTGCGCAGCAGCTTGTGCGGCGCTTCGTAGAAGATCATGGTGCGCGTCTCGCCCTGCAGCCGCTGCAGATGCTCGCGGCGGGTCTTGCCGCTCACGGCGAGAAAGCCCTCGAAGCAAAACTGCTGCGTCGGCAAGCCGGACACGGCCAGCGCGGCGATGGCGGCGCACGGGCCGGGGATGACCTGCACGTCGATGCCCTGCTCGGCGCACTGGCGCACGATGTCCTCGCCGGGGTCGGAGATGGCGGGCATGCCGGCATCGGTCACGAGCGCGCACGTCTCGCCCGCGAGCAGCCGCGCGACGATCTTCTCGCCGCTGGCGTACTTGTTGTGCTCGTAGTAGCTCACGCACGGCTTTCTGATCTCAAAGTGGTTGAGCAGCTTTGCGGTCACGCGCGTGTCCTCGGCGGCGATGAAGTCGGCGCTGCGCAGCGTCTCCAGCGCGCGCACGGACAGGTCGCCGAGATTGCCGATCGGCGTGCCGACCAGATACAGTGTTCCGCTCATAGTTGCGTCCTCCTGTGATAAATTCTGCGGATCTCGTCTGAGTCCGCGCCGTCGGGCGTGCACAGCGCCAGCGGCGGCGAAACGGTGAGACCCGGCTTTCCGCCGCGGCGCGTCTCGACCAGTACGAGGTTGGGCGCGGCGTCGGCCTTGTATGCCACGGTGCGCAGGCGCTTGGGCTCGAGCCCTGCGGCCGTGAGCGTGCACAGCAGCTCGCTGAGCCGCTCCGGCCGGTGTACGAGCGCGGCCGAGCCGCCCCAGCGCGTGAGATAGGCCATGGCGGCGCAGATGTCCTGCATGGTGCAGGTGCGCTCGTCGCGCGCGTGCGCCCGCATCGGGTCGGGCGAGGTGTAGCCGCTGCCGGCGGCGAAATACGGCGGGTTTGCAACGACGAGGTCGAAGCTCCCGGAGGGGAGCAGCGTGCGGTGCGCGCGCAGGTCGGCGCAGAGGATCTGCGCCCGGTCGCTCAGACCGTTTGCTCTGATGTTGTCGCGCGCGAGCTGTGCCGCGTCCGGCTGCAGTTCAATGCCGACGGCGGTCGCCTGCTCCAGCGCGCGCAGCAGCAGCACCGTCAGCACGCCCGCTCCGCAGCCGAGGTCGGCAATGCGTCGTGCGCGGCGCTGCGCCGCAAAATCGGCCAGCAGCACGCTGTCCGTGCCGAGGGCAAACCCCGCGCCGGAGCGCACAAAGCGCGGTCCGCCGGGCCACAGGTCGTCAAATTCCGGTTGGGTCATGGCGCACGCTCCTTCCGTTGCCGTCATATAGACAGAGGCGATATGCAGCTTGCATATCGCCTCATTCGTTTGCGTTGTTCTCCGAGCGGAACTTAGTCGACGGAGATCGCACCCACCGGGCAGTTCGCAGCGCAGGTGCCGCACTCCATGCAGCTGTCCGCGTTGATGACGTACTTGCCGTTGCCCTCGGAAATTGCCTCAGCCGGGCAGTTGGCGGCGCAGGTGCCGCACATGACGCAATCATCGCTGATAACAAAAGCCATTGTCGTTACCTCCTATGTTTTTCACCGGGTATCGCTACCACTGGTATGAGAGTCATTGTAGCACAAAAATCTGAAAAATCAACCGCGTTTTTCGAAATTCGAAAATGTGTGCTGATTAAAACCCGGGAAGACGTGGAAATAATACAAATCAGTTTCCCGGATTCGGCACATTCCTTGCGCCGGCCGGAGGATAATAGAGGCGTATGACCGGCGAAGGAGGCAAACGATCTATGCGCGGCAGCGAAAGGTTTACACAGCGGGCATCCACGGCGATCCGCAAGGCGCACGATGCGGCGGCGGGAATGGGGCACAGTTATGTGGGCACGGAGCATATCCTGCTCGGGATCATCCGGGAGGGAGAGGGGCTCGGCGCGCGCATTCTGGCGGACAACGCGCTTACCGATTCCGTGCTCACGCGCATGGTCACGGAGACGGTCGGGCGCGGCGTGCCCGGCACGCCCGAGCAGGGACTCAGCCCCCGCGCGCGGCACGTCATCGAGCTGGCCGCCGAGGATTCCAACCGCCTCGGTCACTGCTATGTCGGCACGGAGCACCTGCTCATGGGTATCCTCCGCGAGGCGGACAGCGCCGGGGCGCGTATCCTCGTGGCGGCGGGCGGCGACCTCAACAAGATCTATACGGACATCATGGACGTCTTCGGCCGCCCAGAGTATAAGCCCCGGCCGCAGCAGGGCGCGCCGCGCGCACAGCCGCGCCGCGCTGCCGAGACGAAAACGCTCGACCAGTACGGCCGCGACCTCACGGAGCTTGCCGCAGCCGGACGTATGGATCCGGTCATCGGCCGCGACCGCGAGATTGAGCGCGCCATCCAGATCCTCTCGCGCCGCAGCAAGAATAACCCCGTGCTCATCGGCGAGCCCGGCGTCGGCAAGACGGCGGTGGCCGAGGGGCTCGCGCAGCGCATTGCCGACGGCAGTGTGCCCGAGGACCTGAAGTGCAAGCGCATCGTGAGCGTGGATCTGACGGCCATGCTTGCAGGCACAAAGTACCGCGGCGATTTTGAGGAGCGCGTCAAATGCGTCCTGCAGGAGGTGCAGCGCTCAGGCAGCGTCATCCTCTTCATCGACGAGCTGCACACGATCGTCGGCGCGGGCTCTGCCGAGGGCGCGATCGACGCGGCGAACATCCTCAAGCCCGCGCTCGGGCGCGGCGAGCTGCAGATCATCGGCGCGACGACGCTTGAGGAGTACCGCAAGTATATTGAAAAGGACGCGGCGCTCGAGCGGCGCTTTCAGCCCGTGCGTATCGCAGAGCCAACGCCCGAGCAGAGCCTGCAGATCCTGCGCGGCCTGCGCGCGCGGCTCGAGGCGCACCACCGCCTGAAGATCACGGACGAGGCGCTCGACAAAGCGGTCGCACTCTCGGTGCGCTATATCGGCGACCGCTGGCTGCCGGACAAAGCCATCGACCTCGTCGACGAGGCGGCCTCGCGTGTACGGATGCAGGCGCTGGTGCAGCCCGAGCGGGTGCACGCGCTCGAGACGCAGCTCGCCGCCGCAGCGGCGGAGATGGAACGCGCCGTGCGTGCGCAGGACTTTGCGCGTGCGGCCGCCCTGCGGGAGCGTGAACAGAAGCTGCGTGCGGAGCTGCGCATGCAGCGCAGCCGCTGGGAGCAGGCCAATTCCGGCTCTGTGCGCGCCGTGACGGGCGAGGACGTGGCCGAGATCGTCTCGCTCTGGACGGGCATCCCGGTCGCGGGCATCACGTCGAGCGAGAGCCAGCAGCTGCTGCAGATGGAGGCGTCGCTGCGCCGCCGCGTCGTCGGGCAGGAGGAGGCGGTGTGCGCGGTCTCGAACGCTATCCGCCGCAGCCGCGTCGGGCTTGGCGATCCGAACCGGCCGATCGGCAGCTTTCTCTTCCTCGGACCGACCGGCGTCGGCAAGACGGAGCTCTGCCGCGCGCTTGCCGAGGCGCTCTTCGGTGATGAGCAGGCGCTCATCCGCGTGGATATGTCGGAATATATGGAGCGGCACAGCGTGTCGCGGCTCATCGGCTCGCCGCCGGGGTATGTCGGACACGAGGAGGGCGGTCAGCTCACGGAGAAGGTGCGGCGCAAGCCCTATGCCGTCGTGCTCTTCGACGAGATCGAAAAGGCGCACGAGGATGTCTTCAATCTCCTGCTGCAGGTGATGGAGGACGGGCAGCTCACGGACTCGCTCGGGCGCAAGGTGAACTTCCGCAACGCGGTCGTGGTCATGACCTCGAACGTCGGGGCGAAGGCCATCACCGACAGCCGCCGCAGCCTCGGCTTTGCCCAGCAGACGGGCACGGACGCGGGGCGCACGGATGCCGAGATCCGCAGCATGGTCATGAGCGATCTGAAAAAGACGTTCCGGCCGGAGTTTCTCAACCGCGTCGATGAGATCATCGTCTTTCACAAGCTCACGCGCGCCGATACCCGCCGGATCGCGCAAAAGCTCCTCGGCACGGTCAACCGGCGCATGGAGCGCGCGGGCGTGGAGCTGCGCGTGCCGGATGCGGCGCTCGATGCGCTCTCGGCGACGGGCTACGACCCCGTGTACGGGGCGCGGCCGCTGCGCCGGGCGATCCAGAGCACGATCGCCGATCAGGCGGCGGGGATGCTGCTCGACGGCTCGCTCCAGCGCGGCGATGTGGTCACGGCGCAGGTGCGGGAAGGAAAAATTGTTTTGACGAAAACGTGCGAACGTGGTATGATAACGCCCTGAATGTAATCTGGACGGAGGCGTACCCCAATATGGCACAGAATATGCAGACGGAAAACAAGGCGGTCTATCTCGACCCGTTTCGTTATAATGAATTCAAGGGCTTCAATTCCCACAACCACATCGTCGTCACCGAGGTCGGCGACGGCACCAGCGTTGTCGAAGTCAAGCTCACGCCGGAGAGTCTCAACCCGCTCGGCATGGCGCATGGCGGGCTGATCTTCACGCTCTGCGACGTGGCGACCGGCGTCGCCGCGCGCACCGGCGGGCGCATCACCGTGACGCTTGACAGCAACATCCATTTCCTGCGCCGCGCCAAGGACACGGAAAAGCTCGTGGCGCGCGGCCGCGTGGTCAAGGCAGGCCGCACGACCGGCCTTGTCACGGCGGAGGTGTTCGACGATACGGACAAGCTCATCGCGACCGCAGATATGACGGTTTACTATGTGGACGAGAACACATACACGGACCCCGCGGCGCAAAAGTGAGCACGGAATAAGAAAAAGAGACGTCTGGAGACGTCTCTTTTTTTGTTCAGCCTTCGGCGCGGATGAGCGCCGTGCCGGGGTAGTAGTGCGCGAGGATGTCGGCGTAGCCGCTGCCCTGCACTGCCATGACGTTTGCGCCGTACTGGCTCATGCCGACGCCGTGGCCGCTGCCGGTGACGGTGAAGGTGAATATCCCGCCGCCGTACGTGACGGTAAACGCCGCCGAGCGCAGGGAAAAGAGCGCACGCACCTGCGCGCCCGTGAGCGTCTCCGAGCCGACGGGGATGCTTGCCACGCGGCCGCTGTCATCGAGCACCGGCGTGCCGAACCACGCGCTCGGATCGTCACCGAGCACACAGTCCGGATAACGGTCCAGCACGGCATCCTGCACGGCGTCGGCTGCGATCTCGGCCGTGGAGACGTAGTTCGGCACGTCCTGCGCCGTCTCCGGGGAGGACACGCTCACAAGATACGGCGCATCACCGCCCCAGAGTGCGGCGCTGCACTCGGTCGACCCGGCGGACGCGGCGTGAAACACCGCACGGATGAGCTGCCCGTCGTAGACGAGATACTGCCCGTCCGTGTCGGCAACGGCCTTCCGGATGCGCGCCATGTTGTGCGCATAATCCTTGCCCCACTGCGCGCGCAGTGCCTCGTCGTCCTTGTGCGCGCAGCAGCAGGTGTACCGGTCACAGATACCGGCCTCCGGATGGTTTGCGCCGCCGCCGCGCACGCGCCGGAGAATGTAGGTGCGCGCGGCGACGGCCTGTGCCCGCAGCGCCTCTGGCGCGAAGGAGGCGGGCATCTCGGCGGCTACCACGCCGGGCAGCCAGTCGGCCATGGTCGTTTCGATGAGCGCATCACCGCACAGTGCCGTGATGGGCGTTGCGCCGTCGGGCGCGACGTTGTCCGACACCGGTACGGACGGAGCGGGCGGTGAGGCCTCCTCTCCGGCCGGGGCGAGCGTGACCACAAGCCACGGGATCAGCAGCGACAGCGCCACGAGCAGCAGCGACAGCAGAAAAACCCTGCGCATCCGCACCGCCTCCTTTCTGCCGCGCGGGGCGTTTTGTGCCTTGACGCAGCGGGGAAATCAGTATAAAATAGCTCTGTTAAATATGTATTGGGACAGGTAGTTTGTTATGCGCAAAAATGCTTGGGTGATCTGCTGCTGTACAGCTGTGCTGTCGGCATTCGGGATCTTTTTTCGCTGGCTGCAGGATCAGGCCTGCTTTGAGGCCGAGACCGGCCTTGCCGTACACGGAAGCATCTGGCCGTACGTCGTCGCGCTGATGATTGCCGTTGCCGCGGCGGTGCTGGCCGTCGTGTGCTTCCGGGTAAAGAATCAGCCGCACACCAGCTTTCCGGACTCGCTTCCCGCGGCGTTCGCGGCGTCAAAGCGTGCGCGCGCGGTCGGCGGTGTCCTGCTCGGCGCGATGCTCGCGCTCGGCGGCCTTTGGCTGCTGCTGAGCAGTGGCGCGCTCTCCGAGCCCGGCCTGCAGCGTGTGCTTGCCGTGCTCGCGGTCGTGACGGGTGTGGTGTTCGCGCGCCAGATGCTCGCCCCCGGTGAACGGGAGAATGACGCCGGCGCGCTCGTGTGTGCGTCCATGCCGATGGTGCTGCTCGTGTTCTGGCTGATCGTGAGCTACAAGGTCAACATCATCAACCCCACCATCTCTGCCTACGCGGTCGAGATCCTGGCGCTGTGCGCCGCGCTGATCGCGTTTTATGAGCTTGCGGGCTTTGCCTATGGCCGCCCGAAAGCCGTCAAGAGCATTTTCTGGAGCCAGTTTGCGGCGTTCCTGTGCATCACCGCCCTGCCGGATGACCGCGCCGGCGCGCAGCAGCTCATGCTGGTCGCCATTGCGGGCATGCTGCTGTTTCAGTCTTACCTGACCGCGTCCAACATCCGCCCGGCTGTATCCGGGCCGGCCGGCGGCGCGCAATAAGCTGTGAAAAAAGCCTGCACGGTGTATGCCATGCGGGCCTTTTCATATACGGATACCGGCCGTTACCGGGGAGGAGAACATTTATGAACAACATCTTAGCCCAGCTCAACAGCGCACCTATGTATGCGATCTGCGGCGGCATCATCGCGTTCGTCGCGGCGGTGTGTGTCGTGTTTCTTGTGCGCTCGTACCGCGCGGGTCTGGCCATCGGCATGGACCCCGCACGCATGAAGCGCGCCATCACGTCGAGCGCCACATTCTCGGTCCTGCCGAGTGTCGGCATCCTGCTCGGCGTCATCGCCCTGTCCGGCAGCCTCGGCACGCCGTGGCCGTGGCTGCGCCTGTCCGTCATCGGCGCGCTGCATTATGAGACGCAGGTCGCGCAGGCTGCCG
Organism: uncultured Eubacteriales bacterium; assembly: GCA_900543625.1. Classification (GTDB taxonomy): domain Bacteria; phylum Bacillota; class Clostridia; order Oscillospirales; family Oscillospiraceae; genus CAG-103. The sequence continues at coordinate 143,064 of UQSF01000002.1, read as the reverse complement.
CCGAGCAGGTCGGCATGCACGCGCTGTCTGCCGCCGAGATGACGCCGCAGGCCTTCACGACGATCGCCCTGCTGATGAGCTTCTGCATCATCTGGGGCATGCTCCTGTCCATCTTCTTCAACAAGCGCTACCTCAGGCGCCTCGGCAACGACGGGGCGAAATCCGCCTCCGGAGTCGGCTTCGGCGACAGCGCCATGACGGCCATGTTCATCGGCCTCGTCTGCGCGTACATCGGCAGCTACATCGGTGCGTTCGTGTCCGGCGAGGGGCTGTTCACCTGCGTCGGTGACTGGACGCCGCTGGTGGTCGTGGCCGTGTCGGCGGCGGCGATGGCGCTGTTCGTGTATCTGGCCGAGAAGAAGAATATGGCATGGCTCGAGAGCTTTTCCATTGCCGGCAGTATGCTCATCGGCATGGCGGCGGCCGTGCTCGTGCGCCTGTAAGGAGGGGGATATCATGAACGAAACCGAACGCAAAGTGTATCTGGAACAGTTTAACCGCCGCACGCACGTGCTCGGCCGCGCCGTGTGCGTGATCACGCTGGTGCTGCTTGTCGGTGCACCGTTTCTCATCGGCACGTTTCTCGGCGCGATGCCCGACATGGGCGCCGTCGGCAAGGGCTTTTTGTCCGTCGGCGTTGTGTGGGCGGTCGCAAGCGTGGCGGAGTTTCTCATCTACACGCCCATGCTCGGCGCTGGCGGCGGCTACCTCGCCTTCATCACCGGCAACCTCATCAACATGAAGATCCCGTGCGCGGTCAATGCGCGCGACATTGCCGGCACCAAGACCGGCACTGCGGAAAACGAGATCATCTCGACGCTCTCGATCGCGACAAGCTCGCTTGTGACCATCGTCGTGCTCGCGCTCGGCGTGGCGCTGCTCGTGCCGCTGCAGCCCGTGCTGCAGAGCCCCGTGCTCCAGCCGGCGTTTGCAAATGTCGTCCCTGCGCTCTTCGGCGCGATGGCGTATCAGTATTTCCGCAAGAACATCCGCGTTGCCATTGCACCGCTGGTCATGATGAGCGTGCTGTTCATGCTCGTCCCGTCGCTGACGGGCTCGACCAGCTTCATGATCGTTCCGAGCGGCGCGCTGGCCATCGGCATCGCCTACGCGCTCTACCGCAAACAGAATCAGGAGGGTGAAACAAAATGAAATTCCGTCCCGGATATCTCGCGCTCGCACCGCTGGCCCCGCTGGGGGCGGCGGTGGCGCACGCCGTGCTCATGCCGAAGAAAAAATCCGCCTATCAGCCGCAGCCGGATGCAGACCGCGCCATGACTTACGCTGAAAAGCTCGCCGCCATGATCCGCTGCGACACCACGTCGTATGCCAACGTCTACGAGCCGGAGCGCTTCGAGCGCTTCCACGCGCAGCTTGCGCAGCTGTTCCCGCTCGTGCACGAAAAGCTCGAGCGCACGGTCATCGACGGCAACCTGCTCTTCTGCTGGAAGGGCAAGGCGCACGATCGCCCGATCGTGCTCATGAGCCATCAGGACGTCGTGCCCGCCGAGGGTACATGGTCGCACGCGCCGTTTTCCGGCGACATTGCCGACGGCAAGGTCTGGGGACGCGGGGCGTCGGACACCAAGGCCTCGCTCATGGCGTTTTTCCAGGCGGTCGAGGAGCTGCTTGCCGCCGGCTATGAGCCCGCCAACGACGTCTATCTCTCCTCGTCCTGCACGGAGGAGTGGGCGGGCGACGGCGCGCCGAAGCTCGTCGCCGAGCTCAAGCGCCGCGGTGTGCGCCCGTTTCTCGTCTGTGACGAGGGCGGCGGCATCATCACCGAGCCGATCGGCGGCATCCCCGGCAACTTTGCCATGGTGGGCGTGTTTGAAAAGGGCAAGGCGGATGTGAAATTCACCGCCCGCAGCAACGGCGGCCACGCCAGTGCGCCGATGGCGAACAGCCCCATCGCGCGCCTGTCCGCGTTCGTGTCGGACGTGGAAAAGCACGATCCGTTCCGCAGAAAGTTTCTGCCGGAGGTCTCGGCCATGTTCGCGCGCCTTGCGCCCTATGCGCCGTTCGGCCTGCGGCTCGTGATGGGCAACCTCTGGCTGTTTCAGCCGCTGATGAAGATCGTGCTGCCGCGCGTGTCGGCGCAGGCAGGCGCGATGCTGCACACAACGATTGCCTTCACGATGCAGTCCGGTGCCGATGCGTATAACGTCCTGCCGCAGGAGGCAACGCTGGGTGCGAACATGCGCTTCATCCCGCATCAGGGTGAGCAGGAGAGCCTTGCCATCATCCGCCGCCTTGCCGAAAAGCATGGGCTGGAGATGGAGGTCATCCACGCCAATGACTACTCCGAGACCGTGGACATCCACGGCGAAGCCTTCCGTCAGGTGGAGCAGGTCATCGGCGAGACGTTCCCGGGTCTGCCCGTGAGCCCCTATGTCATGACCGGCGCGACCGATGCGCAGTTCTATCAGGAGATCTGCGGCAACTGCCTGCGCTTTGCGCCCGTGATCTACGGCCCGGAGCAGATGAAGGGCATGCACGGCATCGACGAGAACATCGAATATAACTGCCTGCCCGGCGCGGTCGATTTCTACAAGAACCTGATCCGCGCGCAGGAGCGATAAAACCGAACACAAAGAGCAAACCGCCCCGGTGAAAACCGGGGCGGTTTGCTCAGCTTGTCATAGAACCTCGTAGAGTTTGCGCCCGCAGGCGCAAAGAAGATCCAATCATTTTCTTCGGCGACATGTGCGGCGAAGAAAATACTTCTCGGCCTGCAAACGTGCGAGCCGTCCGCCTCCGGCGGACAGCGAGTGCGCTGCAGTCAGGCCGCAAACCCCTTTGTCAAAAAGTAATACTTTTTGACAGACTTAGCAAACCGCCCCGGCGAAAACCGGGGCGGTTTGCTGTAGTGCATGGTTTATTCAAACGAGATCATGTAGTAATAGACCGGCTGGCCGCCGTCGACTACGTTCACGTCCGACATCGGCAGACGCCCGCCGATCAGCTCGGCTGCGTGCTGCGCGGCATCGGCCTTCACGTCCTCTCCGTAGTAGATGGAGACGATTTCGGGGTCGAGATCCGTGGCGGCATCGGCGATCGTAAGCAGCACCTTGTCCAGGTCCGCGTTGCTGCCGAGCAGCGCACCATCCATCAGCGCCAGATACTCGCCCTTGTGGATGTCGTGCCCGTCGAAATCAGAATCGCGCGCGGCGTAGGTGACCTGCGCGGTGTGCACGCTCTCGATCGCGGCACTCATCTCGGCCTCGATCACGTCCTCAGCGCTTGCCGGGTCGAACGAGAGCATCGCGGTGATGCCCTGCGGCACAGTCTTGGTCGGGATGACGATGACCTTTTTGTCCGACAGCGGGATGCACTGCTGGGCGGCCATGATGATGTTCTTGTTGTTCGGCAGCACGAACACGACCTCCGCCGGGGTCTTGTTGACCTCAGTGAGGATGTCCTCCGTGGAGGGGTTCATGGTCTGGCCGCCGGTGACGACGCGGTCGACGCCCAGCTCGCGGAAGAGGTCCGCCATGCCTTCGCCGGCGGACACGGCCACGACACCGAACTGCTTTTCGGGCGCGGCCACAGCGGGCTCTGCCTCAGGCGTGGGCTCCGCCTCGGGCGCGGCGGGGGCGTCGCTGCCGGAGAGGGCAGTGTGCTGGTTGCGCATGTTTTCGATCTTCACGGTCTGGAGCGGGCCGTAGGTCAGCGCCTCGGTCAGCACCTCGCCGGGCACGTTCGTGTGCACGTGCACCTTGATGATCTCGTCATCATCGACCACGACGACACAGTCGCCGAGGTTGTTGAGGAACGAGCGCAGCAGCTCGGGGCTCTTGTTGTTTTCACGCGCCACGATAAACTCCGTGCAGTAGCCGAACGTGATCTCTCCGGTGTCGAACTCGGAGAAATCCGCGCCCTCTTTCGGTGCGGCGGCGGCAGCCGGAGCGGCCGCGGTCACGGGGGCGGCGGTGCGGCCCTGCAGATAGCCGAGCATGGCGTCCATGACGAGCACGAAGCCCTCGCCGCCGGCATCGACCACGCCTGCACGGCGCAGCACGGGGTTGATGTTCTGCGTATCGGCCAGCGCCTCGCGCGCGGCGGCGAGCAGCGCCTCGAGCATGGCCTCAAAGTCCGTGCTCTCCTTGGCAAACTCCACGGCGGCCTGCGCACCCAGACGGCTGACGGTGAGGATCGTGCCCTCGGCCGGCTTCATGACGGCCTTGTAGGCGGCGTCCACACCGGCGGAGACGGCGGCGGCGAACTCTGCGGCGTTTGCGTTCTCGCGGCCCTTGAGGGACTTGGCGATCCCGCGGAACAGCAGCGACAGGATGACGCCGGAGTTGCCGCGCGCACCGCGCAGCAGGGCGCTGGCGGCGCAGTCGGCCACGGCGCCGACGGTGTCGGTCTGCTTGCGGCCGAGCTCGATGGCGGCGGAGTTCATCGTCAGGCTCATGTTCGTGCCGGTGTCACCGTCCGGAACAGGGAAGACGTTGAGCTCGTTGATGCGTTGTTTGTTTTCTTCCAGTGCCGCATTCGCGCACAGGAGCATCTCCCGAAGCGCTGCGGCATCAATAATTTCTCTCAAATCTGTACACCTCCGACAGGGGGAATGAAAATGGCCCGGAAGCGTGACTCCCGGGTGGGGAAGCGATGCGAAATGTCCCTGCTCAATCGAGGAACATGGAATCCACGAACACGTCCACACGCGCAACGGGCACGCCGGTGGCCTGGTTGACCTTATAGCTGACCTCGTTGATGATGCTGTGGGCGAGCGCGGAAATGTTCACGCCGTGATCGACTGCGATGTGCAGCTCGAGCGAGATGCTCCCGTCGTCGGCGAACGTGGCGTTGACGCCCTTGGACATGGATTCTCTGCGCAGAAGCTGGAACGGACCGCTGTCCTTGCTGCGGCCGACCATGCCCTTCACGCCGAAGCAACTGGTCGCGGCGTCGCCTGCAAGGTTTGTGAATACTTCGTTGGTGATGCTGATGGTGCCATTCGATTGTTCGATTTTGACCATGTAGACAGCCCCTTTCTTAACAGCAGTGATATATTATATAACAATAGGTGAGAAATCACAAGCGAAAAAACAGAGAAAAAAGCAGGTGTTTTCCGTGAAAATGCCGGTTTTTCCTCGGAAAATTGCATCTTTTCAATAATAACGTTTCAAAAAATGAAATATGAATTAAAAAACTATTATTTACGTTTTTTTGCAACTGTGTTATCATATTGACGCGAATGGGTTGATAGGTACCCATTGCACAAATATAGGCTAACGCATAAGAGAAATAGGAGATGAAGTTTATGGCAAGAAAGCTCGTTACGATGGACGGCAACAATGCTGCCGCCCACGTGTCCTACGCCTTTACGGAAGTGGCTGCCATTTACCCGATCACCCCGTCGAGCCCGATGGCCGACCTGGTCGATCAGTGGTCCGCCGCCGGCCGTAAGAACATCTTCGGCACGAAGGTCCGTGTGCAGGAAATGCAGGCAGAGTCCGGCGCAGCCGGCGCTGTCCACGGTTCGCTGAATGCCGGCGCTCTGACGACGACGTATACCGCCTCTCAGGGCCTGCTGCTCATGATCCCGAACATGTACAAGATGGCAGGTGAGCTGCTCCCGGCCGTGTTCCACGTGACGGCGCGCGCACTCGCTTCGCACACCCTGTCCATCTTCGGTGACCAGTCCGACGTTATGGCCTGCCGCCAGACCGGCTTCGCCATGCTCGCCGAGGGCAACGTGCAGGAAGTCATGGATCTGTCCCCCGTGGCGCATCTGGCCGCCATCAAGGGCCGTGTTCCGTTCCTGAACTTCTTTGACGGCTTCCGTACCTCGCACGAGATCCAGAAGATCGCCGTCTGGGATTATGATGATCTGGCTGATATGGTGGACATGGATGCGGTCAATGCCTTCCGTCAGCGCGGTCTGAACCCGCAGCATCCGCAGATGCGCGGCAGCCATGAAAACGGCGACATCTTCTTCCAGAACCGTGAGGCGTCCAACAAGTACTACGACGCCGTGCCGGAGCTGGTCGAGGAGTACATGGCGAAGATCAATGCCAAGATCGGCACCAACTACCAGCTGTTCAACTACTACGGCGCCCCGGATGCTGACCGTGTCATCATCTCCATGGGCTCCATCTGCGACGTGGCTGAGGAGGTCATCGACTACCTCAACGCCCACGGCGAGAAGGTCGGCCTCGTGAAGGTTCGCCTGTACCGTCCGTTCCGTGCCGACAAGCTCATCGCGGCCATCCCGGCGACCTGCAAGAAGATCGCCGTGCTCGACCGCACGAAGGAGCCCGGCGCACAGGGCGAGCCCCTGTACCTCGACGTTGTCACCGCGCTGGCCAACGCCGGCCGCAATGACATCGTCGTCACCGGCGGCCGCTACGGCCTCGGCTCCAAGGACACCCCGCCGGCCTCCGTGTTCGCGGTCTACGAGGAACTCAAGAGCGAGAACCCGAAGCGTCAGTTCACCATCGGCATCGTTGACGACGTGACCAACCTCTCCCTGCCGGAGACGGACGCGCCCGACACCTCCGCCGAGGGCACCATCGCCTGCAAGTTCTGGGGTCTCGGCGGTGACGGCACCGTCGGCGCCAACAAGAACTCCATCAAGATCATCGGCGACCATACCGATAAGTTCGTGCAGGCCTACTTCCAGTACGACTCCAAGAAGACCGGCGGCGTGACCATCAGCCACCTGCGCTTCGGCGATCACGAGATCAAGAGCCCGTACTATATCAATAAGGCCGACTTCGTCGCCTGCCACAACCCGAGCTACATCACCAAGGGCTTCAAGATGGTTCAGGACGTCAAGCCCGGCGGCGTGTTCATGATTAACTGCGAGTGGACACCCGAGGAGCTCAGCCACCATCTGGACGCCTCCGCCAAGCGCTACATTGCCAAGAACAACATCCAGCTCTACACGATCAACGCCATTGACCTGGCCATCCAGATCGGTATGGGCAAGCGCAACAACACCATCCTGCAGTCCGCATTCTTCTCTCTGGCGAAGATCATGCCGGAGGAGGACGCCATCCGCTACATGAAGGAGAAGGCCAAGGCCTCCTACATGAAGAAGGGCGAGGACGTGGTCGAGATGAACTACAAGGCCATCGACCTCGGCGCGACCGCGTATGTGAAGATCGACGTTCCGGCCGACTGGGCCAACGCCGTGGACGAAGCGCCCGCCAAGGAGCTGACCGGCCGTCCGGCCACCGTCAAGATGGTGCGCGACATTCTTACCCCGGTCGACAAGATGGACGGCGACAGCCTGCCTGTCTCCGCGTTCGTCGACCATGCCGACGGCACGTTCGAGCTCGGCGCCTCCGCGTATGAGAAGCGCGGCGTGGCCGTCTCCGTGCCCGAGTGGGACAGCGCCAAGTGCATCCAGTGCAACCAGTGCGCCTATGTCTGCCCGCATGCGACCATCCGTCCGTTCGCGCTCACTGCCGACGAGCTGGCCGCCGCGCCCGCTCAGACCAAGGCGGTCGACTTCAAGGTCGGCGCCGGCAAGGGCGTTTACAAGTTCTCCATGGCCATCTCCCCGCTCGACTGCATGGGCTGCGGCGTCTGCACGCACGTTTGCCCGGTCGGCGCGCTGACGATGCAGCCGCTGGAGGGCCAGGAAGTGCAGCAGCCCGTGTTCGACTACATGGTCTCCGCTGTTGCCGAGAAGAAGGAGCTTCAGGACTTCACCGTCAAGGGAAGCCAGTTCCGTCAGCCCATGCTCGAGTTCTCCGGCTCCTGCGCCGGCTGCGCCGAGACGAGCTATGCCCGCCTGATCACGCAGCTGTTCGGCGATCACATGATGATCTCCAACGCGACCGGCTGCTCGTCCATCTGGGGCGGCCCGGCTGCCACCAGCCCGTACACCGTCAACAAGGAAGGCAAGGGTCCCGCCTGGGCCAACTCCCTGTTCGAGGATAACGCGGAGCACGGCCTCGGCATGTACCTCGGCCAGAAGAAGATCCGCGACGACCTCGCGGAGGACATCCGCTACATCGCCGAAAACGGCAAGGATCCCGACAAGGTCGCGGCTGCCAAGAAGTACCTCGAGACCTACAACGACGGCGAGGCCAACCAGACCGCCACGGCGGAGTTCCTCGCTGTGATGGAGGCCAAGCCCGCCTGTGACTGCGAGCGCTACCAGCGCATCATGGCCGGCAAGGACTTCCTCAACAAGAAGAGCTGCTGGATCTTCGGCGGCGACGGCTGGGCCTACGACATCGGCTTCGGCGGTCTGGACCATGTCCTGGCGCAGGACGAGGACGTGAACGTGTTCGTCTTCAACACCGAGGTCTACTCCAACACAGGCGGACAGGCGTCCAAGGCCTCCAACATCGGTCAGGTCGCGCAGTTCGCGGCTGCCGGTAAGGAGCTCAAGAGCAAGAGCCTTGCCGAGATCGCCATGAGCTACGGCTACATCTACGTGGCGCAGGTCGCCATGGGTGCAAACCCGGCGCAGACCATCAAGGCCATCAAGGAAGCGGAAGCTTACCCCGGCCCGTCCCTGATCATCGGCTACGCTCCCTGCGAGATGCACAGCATCAAGAAGGGCGGCATGACCAACTGCCAGGGCGAGATGAAGCGCGCGGTCGACTGCGGCTACTGGAATCTGTTCCGCTACGATCCGTCCGCCGAGAAGCCCTTCGCGCTCGACAGCAAGGAGCCGGCCGACGGCTACCGTGACTTCCTCATGAACGAGGCACGTTACGCCCGCCTGACCAACGAGTTCCCGGATCGTGCCGAGGAGCTGTTTGCCAAGTCCGAGGCCAACGCAAAGAAGCGCTACGAGCACCTGCTCAAGCTCAAGAAGCTCTACGACGAGGCATAATTTTTCCTACCCACGCAGGCGGGGCTGATTTCAGCCCCGCCTTTTTGCGCTTTTTGCACAAACAGGCACGCTCCTTTCTGAGGCCCCTGCCCAGAATCCCGCCTGACGGAACGTGTTGAAAACCGGCGGGGTATGGCGTATACTGAACATCAGATCATTCACGAAAGGGGAGACCGCCATTTGAATACGGACACCTATCAGAGCGCGCTCGAATCGACCAAAGACAGCATCGAGGACGTGAACAAAGCCATCGGCTTCAGCCTCGGCAGTCTCACACTGGAAAAACTCATCACCTCCGCCATCACGCTCGTGATCTGCATTGTCTGCATCTGGATCATCATGCGCATTGCGCGGCGCATATCATCGCACTCGCGCCTGTCCGAGAGCCTGAGCAGGTTCATTCTCAAGGTGCTCAAGATCACGCTGGAATTCATGGCGATCCTCATCGTGGCCGACAGCCTCGGCTTTAATGTCACAGCACTGCTGGCTGTGTTCAGCCTGCTCGGTCTGGCTCTGTCGCTCTCGGTGCAAAACTGCCTCTCGAATGCCATGAGCGGTATCATCATCCTGCTCACACGGCCGTTTGAGGACGGCGATTTCATCGAGGCCGGCAATGTCAGCGGCACGGTGCGCGACATCGGCCTCATCTACACGCAGCTGTGTACGATCGACAATAAGGACATCTATGTGCCGAACAGTGACCTGTCGGCGTCCAAGATCGTCAACTACAACCGTGAGCCGCAGCGGCGCGTGGATCTCACCTTCGGCGCGGACTATACCTGCCGTCCGGAGCAGGTGAAGGCGGCGCTGCACAATGCCGTCTCCCTTGTGGCCGGTATCCTGCCGGAGCCCGCGCCGTTTGTGCGCGTGGCGGGGTACGGCGAGAGCAATATCGACTACGTCGTGCGGGTCTGGTGTAAGACGGCAGACTACTGGACGGTGTACTACGACCTCATGGAGGCCGTCGGCGCGGCGTTTGATGCCCACGGTGTGTCCATGTCCTACCCGCAGGTGAACGTGCACGTGCTCGACACACCGGAAAGTGCAAAAAAAGATTGACTTTCCCATATTTTCAGGTATAATAATATGGCCTGTGTGCTGATACAGGTGATCCTTGCTCTCATTTAAGATGAGGGCCATCAGACCAGAAGGAGGTGCAACTGAAATGGCAAAAACCACCGAAAAGTACGAACTGATGTACATCATCAACCCCAACCTGTCGGAGGAAGAGACTGCAGCAGTCGTCGAGAAGTTCAAGGCGCTTGTCGAGCAGAACGGCACGCTGGAGGAGATGGAGGAGATGGGTAAGCGCAAGCTCGCTTACGAGATCAACTACATTTCCGAGGGCTACTACGTGCTCGTCAAGTTCACCAGCGGCCCGGATTTCCCGGCTGAGCTGGATCGTGTGCTGGGCATCACGGACGGTATTCTCCGCTCCCTGATCACCCGTCGCCCGGAATAAGGAGGCGCGGCAATGCTGAATCACATTGTGCTCATGGGCCGTCTGACCCGTGACCCCGAGCTTCGTTATACCCAGTCCCAGATCCCCGTGGCGTCGTTTTCGCTTGCGGTCGACCGTGATTTCGGCGGTCGTGACGGCGGCGAGCGGCAGACGGACTTCATCGACATTGTCGCGTGGAGAAGCACGGCGGAGTTCGTCTCCAAGTACTTCACCAAGGGCAGCATGGCCGTTGTGAGCGGCCGCCTGCAGATCCGCGACTGGACCGACCGTGAGGGCGGCAAGCGCCGCAGCGCGGAGGTCGTGGCGGACAATGTCTACTTTGGCGAGAGCAAGCGCCGCGACGGCGGCGATACGTCTCGCCCGGCAGCGCCGAGTGCGTCGGCACCGGCTCACCGCGGCAGCTATGGCGGATATGACAATGTCCCCCAGGGCGGCAGCGCGTTTTCCGAGCTGGACGACGATGACGGCGACCTGCCGTTCTGATTTTGATAAAGGAGGATTACAGTCTTGGCTTTTGACAGAGATAAGAGCAAGAACCGCAAACGCAGAAAAGTTTGCCAGTTCTGTGTTGACAAGTGCACTTATATCGACTACAAAGACACCGCGAAGCTTCGCCGCTTCCTGTCCGAGCGCAGCAAGATCCTGCCGCGCCGCACGACCGGTACCTGCGCGATGCACCAGCGCGAGCTCACCGAGGCCATCAAGAGAGCGCGTCAGATCGCCCTCCTGCCGTACGTGACCGACTGAGTTTTTGTTCCCGGATGCAAACCTGCCCCCATCGCACGATGGGGGCAGGTTTTTGTTATGTCCCTGTTCAGCTCTCGAGATGCAGCGGGATTTTTTCCACCTGCGCAATGCAGGAGACCATAACGCGGATCTGCGGCGTGAGCACCTTGTCGCGGTGATGCACCAGCTGGCTCCATTGCTCCATGTGGCAGTCCGTGACCGGCAAAATGGCGAGGCGGCCCTCTTCCGCGCGGCGGCGCGCCGTGTAGCGCGGCAGCACGGACAGGTACGGGCTGTGCTCGAGCAGCTGCATGACCATGCTCGTGCTCTCCAGCTCCAGGAACGGACGGATCGTCAGCTTCTGGTGCGCCAGCTCTACATCGAACTGGTGGCGGTAGCTGTTGGACTGCGGCATGAGCACGAACGGCTCATCCACGAGGTCCGCCAGCTTGAGCTGTTTTGCCGCGGCAAAGCGGTGCTTGGGGCTGGCGACGATGACGATATCCTGCGGGCATTCAAAGAGCTTGACGCGCTGCGCGTCGTAGCCCATATCGTCGAGCGTATAGATCAGGTCGACCTCATTGTGCATGAGCATATCCGACAGCGTCTTCGTGTCGCCTTCGATCAGCTGCGTATTCACGTGCGGACAGTGCTCATGATACAGCGGCAGGATCTCCCCGAAACTGGCCGTCATGATCGACTCGATCGTGCCAATGCGCAGCGTGCCGGTCAGATCGCGCTCCTCGACCGTGAACGATACGGCGCGCGCGGCAGCCGACACGACATCGCGCGCATAGGGAATGAACTCCTGCCCATAGTGGGTGATGGACACCGTTTTGCCGATGCGATCGAACAGACGCACGCCCAGCTCATTTTCAAGCTGCTGAACCTGCACCGTAACTGCGGACTGGGAATATCCCAGAGATTCTGCGGCCTTGGAGAAGCTCTGCAGCTGTGCGACCTTTAGGAATGTGGTCAGCAAACGAAGTTCCATAGGCAATGCCTCCTTATCCCGAATTGGATCCGTTTTTTTCTCAATTATATAATACGTCGCAAATCCAGCCTGCGTCAAGTATTATTTCCGGTATTCGACACGGAGCAGGAACAGTTTGACAGTTATTTATCACAATTTCGAAAGTGCCTTATTATTTTTTTGAATTGCATCAAAACCAAAAAAGAGAACATTCGAAATTGTGAATTTTACAACACACGTTTTCTGTGCTATTCTGTCATCGTAAAAGGGGATCAGAAGCGCCCCGAAGCAAATCTTTCAGGAGGGATCCGTTATGAAAAACATCTTGCTGAACGTTTTGGCTTTTGTTGCGTTTCTCGCGATCGAGATCGTCGCTGTTGCCTTCATGAGCACATATCCCGCAGGTTCGGCCGCCATGATGCTGCTGGGACTGCTGGCACTCGTGATCGGCGGGGCGTACACGGTGCTCCTCGGCAGAGACATTGTAAACCTCAAGCTCTGATAAACCGCTTTTCTATTTGCTATCTATCTTTCATTTCTGTTTTTTCTCCTTGGTTTCCGGGAGTAACCGCCTCCCGGTGACCACCCCCCAACGTGTGGTTTTCTGCACGTAAAAAATCTCCTCCCGTTAACCGCCGGGAGGAGATTTTTTTGCCCGGTTTCGTGCCCGCAGAGGGATTTACAACGGCGGCGCACTGTGATACACTGAATGCGGTTTTTCATATTGCGCAGCCTTCGCCGCTTCGGGCGGCAGGGGAAATGGGGTGCAAGACCCCGCGAGTCGGTCACTGTGAAGCCGCTGTCCGGCGGATGAGTCAGAATACCCGAAGGCTGCAGGCATTTCCGCCGGAACCGGAAGCTGCAGGGCTGAACAGGATGCGTTGTTCAGCCGGTTTTGCTGCATCTGTCCGCCGGTCCCGGCGGGCAGAATTCTATTGTTTCAGGAGGAACGTACATGAAAAAACGGTTTCTGTCGCTGCTGCTGGTGCTGGTTCTGATCATGAGCCTCATGCCGGCGGCACTGGCTGTGAACGCAGACGATGCGCAGCCCAAGACGATCAGCGTTACCTTCCGGCTGCACACGGACACGGATGAGTGGATCGCACCGACCGTGGTCAGCGATCTGCCGGAGGGCACGTCGGTGTTCACCGTGTTCCAGAAGGTGCTGGCCGACAAGGGCTATACCTATGAATACCACGAGCAGTACTGCTACGTGCAGGCGATCACTGCGCCCGACGGCACGCGGCTGGCCGAGTTTAGCAAGGGTCAGAACTCCGGCTGGCTGTTTCGCGTCAACAATGACTTTGCGGACGTCGGCATGAACGATTTCGTGCTCATGGACGGCGACGAGATCGAGGTGCTCTACACCGCCGATTACGAGAAGGAGCCCGGCATGTCGCTGCCGTATACCGACGTGTCGTGGGATCACTGGGCGTACACCGCCATCAAGCGCATGTATACCCGCGGCCTCATGGTCGGCGTGAACGAGACGACCTTCGCGCCGAGTCAGGAGATGAGCCGCGCGATGCTCGCGGTCATCCTCTATGCCAGAGCCGGTCAACCGGCGGTCGAGGCGGCGAACCCCTTCACCGATGTCCCGGCTGACAGCTGGTATACCGATGCCGTCATCTGGGCGGCGGACAACGGCATCGTCTCCGGCTTCGGTGACGGCACGTTCCGCCCGAATGATGCACTCACGCGCGCACAGGCTGCCGTGATGCTCTGTGCCTTTGCCGCTTTCACGCAGGACGACGTGACGGTGCGTGCAGACCTCTCCGCCTACAGTGACGCCGGACAGATCCCGTCCTGGGCGATGGATGCGATGCAGTGGGCAAATGCGCGGCAGCTCATCATCGGCCGCGACAGCGCGCATCTCGCGCCGGCTGCTGCGACGACCCGCGCCGAGATGGCCACCATCCTCAGCGCGTACATCCGCAAATAACAGACGATCGTCAACACCCCCGGGCTGCGGCCCGGGGGTGCTGTCAGCTTGTCAAAAACCTCGTAGAGTTTCGCCGCCGCAGCGGCGAAAGAAAGTCTGATCATTTTCTCAGGCGACATGTGCGGCTGAGAAAATACTTCTCGGCCTGCAAACGTGCGCGCTGTCCGTCAAGGCGGACAGCGCGTGCGCTGCAGTCAGGCCGCAAACCTCTTTGTCAAAAAGTAATACTTTTTGACAGCCTCTCACCCCCCCGGGCTGCGGCCCGGGGGTGTTGTGCGTTCGGAAAAAAGATTTACAACCTTGCTGCGCTGTGCTACACTGAAAATACAACTGTACATTGCGCAGCCTTCGCCGCTTCGGGCGGCAGGGGGAATGAGGGTGCAAAGCCCCGCGAGTCGGTCACTGTGAAGCCGCCGGATGGCGGATAAGTCAGAATACCCGAAGGCTGCAGGCATTTCCGCCGGAACCGGAAGCTGCATGGCTGAACGAAGCAATTTCGTTCGGCCGGTTTTGCTGCATCTGTCTGCCGGTCCCGGCGGGCAGATTTTTTCATTCAGGAGGGAAACACATGAAAAAACGCTTACTGGCCCTGCTGCTTGTGCTGACGCTGCTCGTCGGCCTCATGCCGGCGGCACTGGCCGCAGACACGGTGGACGTGGCTGCACTGCCGGAGTATGCCGCAGATGCGGACATCAGCACCGGCGCGGCGTACAAGATCAGTACGGAAGAGAGCCTGCGGGCCTTCGCCGCCGCGGTCAAGGCAGATGACGGAAAGGGGACATATAACCTTTCCGGTGTCTCGTTCTATCTTGCCAATGACATTGCCCTCACCGGCACGTGGACGCCGGTCGGCAACGCGGCGTTATATCCCGGCGATTTCTTTGCCGGTACGTTTGATGGCTGCGGCCATACGATCAGCGGCCTGAACGTGCAGGGGCAGGGATTATTTGCCGCAATCAATCAGGCGACGATCCGCAATCTGAATGTGTCCGGTACGGTCAGCAGCACCGTGAACTATGTCGGCGGCATCGTCGGCAAGGTGCAGGCCGGCACAATCGAAAACTGCAGCTTTTCCGGCAGTGTTTCCAGCAGTAAGAGCAAAGCTTATGTCGGCGGCATTGCCGGCGGGCTCTACAGCGCGAATGTGACAATCAGCGGCTGCGCAAATACGGCGGATGTCACAGGCGGCTATGCCGGCGGCATCCTTGGCTTCTGGAAAAAAGCTGCGACCATTCAAAACTGCTACAACACCGGCAGTATTACCGGCTCGGACAAGGCGGGCGGCATTGTCGGCCAGCTGAGTTCGGGTACCATTGAAAATTGCTACAGCATCGGCGACATTGGCGGTAAGGCATCGCAGAAGGGCGGCATCTTCGCCTTCAGCAGTGCCACGGTCAAAAACTGCTACTATACGCTGCCGGAGACAGAAGTGCGTGGCGGCACGGCAGCGGCGGCTGCGCACATCACCTCCCCCGAGGGCCTTGCGGACAAGCTCGGCAGCGCCTTCAAAGAGGACACGGCTGACGCGAACAAAGGCTACCCCATCCTCGTCTGGCAGGCAGGCGAAGTGGTGCAGCCCGACCCGCGCATCGAGCTGACCGGCCCGGCCACGCTCTGGCGCACGACGAATGAGCCCCTGCCGCAGGCGACGATCACCGCCGCCTGCAAGGACATGGATGAGGACACGCACGTCGACTGGACGGTGACGGAGGGCGCGGGCATCGTCACGCTCGAGACGCCGGAGGGCGCGGGCGCGGCCAACCAGTCCGTGATCGTCAAGGCGCTGGCCAATGCTTCCGGCAAGGCGGTCATCACGGCGGCCACGGCCGACGGCATCACGGCGAGCCTCACGATCTATGTCATTCCCCAGATCACGACCGTGCAGCTTGAGGGCGTTGTTGCCGTGGGCGAGACGGTGCGCGCCAAGATCAATGTCCTTGGCGGCAGTGAGTATGATTATGCCAACTTCCCGGCGCTGCAGATCCAGTGGCGCTATGCCACGCAAGCGGGGCATTACGAAGGTACTTATCAGGACATCGCCGGTGCGACCGGTTATGAATACACCATCCCGGAGAGCATGTCGGGCAACTACCTGACGTTCCGGTTCTATGATACTGTCTCCAGAAAATATAAAGAGCTCAGCAGCCCCGTGCGCATCGCTTCCGCCGAGGAGGCGAAGCTCCAGGCCGATGCCTCGGCCCTGACGCTCGATACCTCCGACATCCGCGCGGCCACGACGATCGCGCTGCCGGCGACCGGGGCCGTGAATGGCTCGGCCATCGCATGGGCGAGCTCGGACAGCAGCATCATCGACCCGGCCACCGGCGTCGTGACGCTGCCGGGCAGCGGCATCCAGACCGTCACCCTCACGGCGACGCTCACGCGCGGCGCGGCGACCGCCTACCGCAATTTTGACATCCGCGTCTGGTCGCAGGCGGAACTCGATAAGGAGGCCGCCAAAAGCGAGCTGCAAAAGCTCGTCGAGCGGCTCGACGGCACCATCACCCTGACGCCGGAATACGGCCAGGACACGAACGTGAACACGATGCTCAGCGCGAAGCTCGACGACAGCAGCATCGCGGTCAGCGTCTCCAAGGTCGAGGAAGTGTACGGCGGCGCGGGCATTGCGGCCGACGGCACGATCACGTATTTCTTCGTCGACCCGAACACCACGCCGCTCGTGCACAACGGCAGCTACAACGTCACGTTTGCGCTCAGCAAGGCCGGCGCGACCGAGACACTGCAGGTCCCGGTCGTCATCGGCTGGGATGTGCAGCGTGTGCGTGACACGATCTCTGCCGAGATCACGAGCCGGCTCACCACCGAGGGCCTGTGCGCCGCCGGGGATGACCCGACCCTGCTCACGCAGGATCTGACGCTGCCGAAGGTCATCGACGGCAAGCGGTGGGCGCTCATTTCCTGGACGTCCAGCGACCCGACGGCGATCGCCGTCAGCGACAAGAACCAGCAGACGGCGGACACGCTCTTTGACCCCTATGTCGGCGTGGTCAAGACGCCCACGCAGGATACGACCGTTACGCTTACTGCGACCGTGACCTTCCAGCTCACAGATGCGCAGGAGCAGACCGTCACCGTCAGCAAGGTGTTTACCGTCACCGTCAAGGGGCAGCAGACCAACGTGCGCGAGCAGCTGCTTGCAAAGCTCGACGCGGGCTTTGCATCCTACGGCGGCCTGCGCGATGCCGTGACGGGCCTGCCCCTCACGCAGCGCGACGGCAAGTATCTCGCAGCCAATGACATTCATTTCCCGACCACGCGCGACTTCGGCGTGGACGGCAAGTACACTCCCGTGACCATCACGAGCAGCGATGCCGACACCATCGTGCCGCCGGATGTGAACAATGCCGCGCGTGCGGAGGTCTACCGCCCGCTGCCCGGTGAGGCTGCCAAGGATGTCACCGTCACGGTGACGATCACGGACAGCGACAGCGGCGTGTCGGCCTCGCGCAGCTTCCTGATCGCCGTCCAGCCGCTCACGCAGCAGGAGATCGACGCGGAGCTCGCGCTCATGGCTGCGGTCAAGGCGCACTACTTTGACGGCATCCGCAACGCCAACACGGACGCAAAGAACATTCTCACCGACCTGCACGCCTTCCGCGAGGTGTATCTGGATGCGGACGGCCAGCTCGTCTGGGTGTATGACATTGCCGACCAGACCAACCGCGGCATCGTCCCCGTGGCGATGGACGGCTGGACGGAAAGCGAGCAATGGCGGCTGTTCCGCTCGACGGATCCGGACGTTATCAGCCATGAAAACCTGCTCGTGACCCGCGCGGCGGGGGACAAGACCGTTACGGTCAGCAGCGAACTCTCGAGTGAGACGCTCGGCAAGTATGCCGCACGCTATCCGGACAACAAGGACTTTCAGGCACTGAGCTGCCAGCCGGTGTCCGTGGAGCTGACGGTGCCCGGCACGGAGCCGGTCACTCCGACGCCCGTGGATCCCACGCCGGTCGAGCCGGATCACAAGGCGCTCAGCGTTACCTTCCAGCTGCACACGGACACGGAAATGTGGATCACGCCGTCCGTGATCGGCGACCTGCCGGAGGGCACGACGGCGATGGATGTGTTCCGGCAGGTGCTCACGGCCAACGGCTACAGCTATGAGGCGAAGGGAAGCTATGTGCAGGCCGTCATCAAGCCGGACGGCACGAAAGTGGCCGAGTTCAGCAAGGGGCCGAATTCCGGCTGGGTCTTTCGCGTCAATGGGGAGTTCCCGGACGTTGCCATGCAAGACTGCCGGCTCTCGGACGGTGACGTGATCGAGGTGTTCTTCACCGCCGACTATATGGATGAGCCGGGAATGTTCCTGCCGTTCACGGACGTGACGAACCACTGGGCATACAGCGCCATCAAGCGCGTGTATACCCGCGGCCTCATGGTCGGCATGGACGAGAAGACCTTCGCGCCGGATCAGCAGCTGAGCCGCGCGATGCTCGCGGTCATCCTCTATGCGATGGCGGGCGAGCCGGCTGTCACGGGCGAGAGCCCGTTCACGGATGTCCCGGCAGGCTGCTGGTACACCGATGCCATTGTCTGGGCGGCGCAAAACGGGATCGTCTCCGGCTTCGGCGACGGTACGTTCCGCCCGAACGCTGCGATCACGCGCGCACAGGCGGCCGTCATGCTCTATGGCTATGCGGCCTTCACCGGCGCGGATGTGACGGCGCGCGCAGACCTTTCCGCCTACAGCGATGCCGGACAGATCCCGACCTGGGCGATGGATGCGATGCAGTGGGCGAATGCGCGCCGGCTCATCGTCGGCCGCGACAGCAGCCACCTCGCGCCGAACGGCGGTGCGACCCGCGCCGAGATGGCCGCCATCCTCAGCGCATACATCGGAAAGTAACACGAAAAAGCCGAACCCCCCGAACAAACTGTTCGGGGGGTTCGCGCGCGATGGGAAGAAGGGAATGGGGAACGGGGAAGAAGGAAGGTTTGCTTTGGGATCTGCCGTGATGCGGCGGCGGCCTGTGCCTGCCGCCGCTGCACCGTTGGCTTGATATTAGTATAACAAAAAATGTGCGCCGCACAAGCCCGGTGGGGGGATATTTTTTCGGGAAAATACCACACAATATACAAATGCTTGTCCCGGTTGACGCGCGCGCGCTTTGGCGGTACAATAGCAGCACGAATCAGAAAGGATGACTGCCATGTACAATGGTTATTATTATGGCTTTGATATGACGTATCTGGTGCTGGTCGTGCCGGCGCTGCTCATCGCGCTCATCGCGCAGGTCCAGGTCAAGAGCGCGTTTTCGCGCTATGCCGGCGTGCGCTGCACGAGCGGGCTGACCGGCGCGCAGGCGGCGCAGCGCATCCTGCAGGCAAACGGCATCACCGACGTGCGCATCGAGCACATCTCCGGCAAGCTCACCGACCACTTCGACCCGCAGGCGAAGGTTATCCGCCTCTCGGACGAAGTGTATGGCGTCGCGTCGATCGCGGCCGTCGGCGTCGCGGCGCACGAGGCGGGCCATGCCGTGCAGTACGCGACCGATTACGCGCCCATCCGCATCCGCGCGGCCATCATCCCGGCTACGCGCATCGGCTCCAATCTCTCGTGGCCGCTGCTCATTGCGGGGCTGATCTTCAACTGGACGGCGCTCGTCTGGGCGGGCATCTTGCTCTTCGGCCTTGTGACGGTGTTCCAGCTGGCGACGCTGCCGGTGGAGTTCAACGCCTCGCGCCGCGCGCTGGCGGCGATCGAGTCGCGCAACCTGCTCACGGACGATGAGCTGCGCGGTGCGCGCAGCGTGCTGCGGGCAGCCGCCATGACGTATGTCGCGGCGCTGCTGGTGTCGTTCGCGCAGCTGCTGCGGCTGATCCTTCTCTACGGAAACCGCCGCCGGGATTGACACGGCCGTTGCAATCGACGGCAAAGTATCGTAAAATAGCAGGTACGAACGGTACCTGCTATTTTCTTTTTGGGGTGATCGTATGCATCGCATTTTTATCGTAGAGGATGACGCGGCCATCGCCGCCGCGCTGCAAAAGCACCTGACGACGTGGGGCTTTGACGTGCGCTGCGCGGAGGATTTTCGCAACGTGCTCGCCGAGTGCACGGCGTTCGATCCGCAGCTTGTGCTGCTGGACATCACGCTGCCGTTTTATAACGGCTACCACTGGTGTCAGGAGCTGCGGCGCGTGTCGAACGTGCCGGTCGTGTTTCTCTCCTCGGCGTCGGACAATATGAACATCGTCATGGCCATGAACATGGGCGGGGATGATTTCATCGCCAAGCCCTTTGATCTGAACGTGCTGCTGGCGAAGATCCAGGCGATTTTGCGCCGCACGTATGATTTTTCCGCGCCCGCGCCCACGCTTGAGCATCGCGGCGCCGTGCTCAACACGGCCGACGCGAGCCTGACGTATCGGGGGCAGCGCATCGAGCTGACGAAAAACGACTACCGCATCCTGCAGACGCTCCTCGAGCGCAAGGGCAGCGTCGTCAGCCGCGAGACGCTCATGGAAAAGCTCTGGGAGACGGACAGCTTCGTGGACGAAAACACGCTCACGGTCAACATCGCCCGTCTGCGCCGCAAGCTTGAGGCCGCCGGCCTGCCGGATTACATCACGACGAAAAAAGGCCTCGGCTATCTCATCGAGTGAGGGGGGAGCGGCCATGTTTGGCGCTTATGTGAAGGAAAACCGCAAGGTCGTAATCGCGCTCACGGTCTACACGGCCGTGTTTGCGCTGATCTTCTGGCTCTACCGGCTGCCGCTGGGCGCGGTGGGGTATGCGGCGCTTGTGTGCCTGTTTTTGCTGCTGGTCTGGCTTGCGGTCGATTACCGGCGTTTTGCCGTGCGCCTGCGCCTGCTGCGGCGGCTGGAGCAGGAGATCACGCTCAGCACCGAGCAGCTGCCCGAGCCGGACGGCGCGCTTGAGGCGCAGTATCAGGCGCTCGTGCGCGCGCTTGATGCCGACCGCCGCGCGCAGATGACCCGCAGCCAGCGCAGCTATCAGGACTTGGTTGAGTACTACACCGTCTGGGCGCACCAGATCAAGACGCCCATCGCCGCCATGCGCCTGCTGCTGCAGGATGCGGACACGGACGAGCAGCGTGCGCTGCTCGAGCAGCTGCAGAGCGTGGAGCAATATGTGGAGATGGTGCTCGGCTATCTGCGGCTCGAGAGCCCGTCGTCGGACTATGTCATCCGCAACTACGCGCTCGACGATATCGTCCGGCAGGCGGTGCGCAAGTTCGCGTCCCAGTTCATCCGGCGCAAGCTGCGTCTGGAGTATACGCCGCTGAATGTCAGCGTCGTCACGGATGAGAAGTGGCTGCTGTTCGTCATCGAGCAGGTGCTCTCCAACGCCCTCAAGTATACGCGCAGCGGCTCGGTCTCCATCACGCTCGAAGCGCCGAAGACGCTGTGCATCCGCGACACGGGCATCGGCATCGCGCCCGAGGATCTGCCGCGCGTGTTTGAAAAGGGCTACACCGGCAGCAACGGCCGCACGGATAAGCGCGCGACCGGCATCGGGCTGTACCTCTGCCGGCGCATCCTTGCAAAGCTCGGTCACTCGATCACCATCGTCTCGACGCCCGGCGTGGGCACGACGGTGCGCATCGGGCTCGAGCAGGACGCGCTCGAGGTCGAGTGAGCCTTACAGAATCGTAAGTTTCCGCCGGGAAAATGTAAGCCGGAAGTATGGCAGCCATTTCCCCGGCGGTTTATACTGAGCCTGTCATTATACAGGAGGTAACGGTTATGTCGTTTTTGGAAGTTCGTCACGTTCAGAAGATTTATACCACACGCTTCGGCGGCACGAAGGTGCAGGCGCTCAGCGATGTGAATTTCACGGTCGAGAAGGGCGAGTACGTCGCCATCATGGGCGAGAGCGGCAGCGGTAAGACCACGCTGCTCAACATTCTTGCCGCGCTCGACAAGCCCACCGGCGGCGAGGTCGTGCTCGACGGTCGGGCGCTGGGCACGATCCCGGAGCGGGAGATCGCGGCGTTTCGCCGCTCGCAGCTGGGCTTCGTGTTCCAGGAGTTCAACCTGCTCGACACGTTCTCCGTGCAGGACAATATCTTCCTGCCGCTCGTGCTCGCCGGCAAGGCGTATCCGGAGATGGCCGCGCGCCTCGCGCCCATCGCCCGGCAGCTCGGCATCGCGGAGCTGCTGCAGAAGTTCCCGTATGAGCTCTCCGGCGGACAGAAGCAGCGTGTAGCCGTCGCCCGCGCGCTCATCACGCAGCCGAAGCTCGTGCTGGCCGATGAGCCGACCGGCGCGCTCGATTCTCGCGCAACGGATGAGCTGCTGCGCCTGTTTGAGGAGATCAACCGCGGCGGTCAGACCATCCTCATGGTCACGCACTCGGTCAAGGCGGCCAGCCACGCCTCGCGCGTGCTGTTCATCAAGGACGGCGAGGTGTTCCACGAGATCTATCGCGGCGAGAGCACGGACGAGCAGCTCTATCAGAAGATCTCTGACACGCTCACGATGCTGGCAACGGGCGGTGAGCGCCATGCGTAATCTCTATCCGCGTCTGGCGGCGACGAATCTGAAGAAAAACCGCCGGTTCTACCTGCCGTATCTGCTGGCCTGCATCGTGATCGTGGCGCTGTTTTGCATCATCCTCACGCTCGCGAGCGATCCGTATCTCGGCCAGATGCAGCACGGCGGCAGCGTCAGTCAGGTGCTCGGTTTCGGCGTGTCGATCATGGCGCTGTTTTCCGCCATCATCCTCTTTTATACGAACAGTACCTTCACCAAGCAGCGCAAGCGCGAGTTTGCCATCTACAACATCCTCGGCATGGAAAAGCGCCACATCTCCTACGTGCTCTTCTGGGAGTCGCTGTACACGGCGGCCATGGCGCTGTTTTTCGGCCTCGTGGCGGCGGGCGTGTTCTCCAAGCTCCTGCAGCTCGTGCTCGTGCGGCTCATCGGCGGGGAGGCCACGTTCGGGCTGAACATCCGCCTCTGGAGCATCGGCTGTACGGTGGTGTTCTTCGGCGCGCTGTTTTTGCTGCTGCTGCTCAATACCATCCGCATCATCCATCTGTCGAACCCCGTGCAGCTGCTGCGCGCCGGCAGCGAGGGCGAGCGCGAGCCGCGCAGCAAGTGGATCCTCGCACTGCTCGGCGCGGTGTGCCTTGCCGCGGGCTATATCATTTCCCTGCGCACAAACGCGGCCTTGCACGCCATCCAGAATTTCTTCCCGGCGGTCATCCTTGTCATCATCGGCACGTATCTCACGTTTATCGCGCTGAGCGTCGTCGTGCTCAAGGCACTGCGCAAAAACCGGCGCTATTATTATAAAACCAGCCACTTTGCCACCGTCTCCGGCCTCATCTACCGCATGAGCCGCAACGCGGCCGGCCTTGCGAGCATCTGCATCCTCTCGACGATGGTGCTCGTGACGGTCTCGACCACGATGAGCCTGTATAAGGGCGTGGATGCCTACGCCGCCGTGCAATGGCCGCAGGATATGACGCTCACGCTCATGACCGACCCCCGGACGAACACAGTGCCGGACGTCGCGCCGGTTTTGCGGGTGGTGGATGATGCCATGACGCGCTCGGGGCTCACGCAGAGCAATGTGCACGGCTATCGCACCGTCAGGTTTTCCGCGCTGCGCAGCGGCGATGCGCTTGATCTCACGAGCGAACAGCTCACCGGTTCGAGCGCCGATGAATACGCCGTCATGGTTCTGGACACGGAGGGCTATGCCGACCTGACCGGGGAGCAGGTGACGCTCGCGCCCGGCGAGGCGCTCGCATGGACGGACGGCGCAGCCTTTGGCGACACGCTCACGCTCGGCGGCGATACGCTGCGGCTGCGGCAGCTCGATAGCTTCTCGCTCGTCAGCGGCAGCTCCATCATGGGTCTGCACACACTGTATCTGGTCGTGCCGGATCTCACGGAGATGCTCGAGCTGCGCGCGCAGCAAAACGCCTATACTAACGAGCACGGCGGCACCCGCAGCATGCTCAACTACACGTATCAGTTCGACCTCTCCGGCACGGACGACGAGCAGCTCGACGCGCTGCACGCGCTTCTCAGCGACCCCGGGCTTGAGTCCGCTGCCGTGGCGGCGAACGTGAATTACACGACCGATATGCGCGCCGATGGCTATCCCACGCTGCGCAGCACGTACGGCGGCTTTTTGTTCCTCGGCTTTGTCCTCGGGTTCGTGTTCCTGTTTGCGACGGTGCTCATCATCTACTACAAGCAGGTCTCCGAGGGCTATGACGACCGCGGGCGCTTCCGCATCATGCAGCAGGTCGGCATGACGCCGAAGGAGGTCAAGGCGACCATCCGCGCGCAGGTGCTGCTCATGTTCTTCCTGCCGCTTGTGACGGCGGCGATCCACATCGCGTTCGCGTTTCCGCTCATCAAGCAGATCGTGTTCGCCTTCGGGCTGCAGAACGTGCATCTGTTTTTGCTGTGCACGCTCGGAACGTTCGGCGTCTTTGCGCTGCTGTACACCTTTGTGTACCTGCTCACGGCGCGCACGTATTACCGCATCGTGCGCATGACGGATTGAATCAAAAAAGTCCGCACAGGCAGTGCCTGTGCGGACTTTTTTGTATATGCGGCCTCAGCCCCAGAGGGCGGTCAGCATGGGGATGATCTGTTTTTTGCGGCTCATCACGCCGGGCAGGAACACGGCATTGTCCTTCGGTTCGACCGAGAAGGCGGAGCGGACGGTGTCGTCATTGCCGATGAAGAGCAGGTTTGTGCCCTCCATGAGCACGTCCGTGACCATGAGCGCGATCATGTCATAGTGCTGCTGCTCGAGCTTCGTGGCCATGACGGCCAGCAGCTCGTCCTTGCGCTCGAGCACCGCAGCGGAATCGAGCGACGTGACCTGACCGACGCCGAGATAGTGGTCGGCGATGTGGAATTCCTTGAAGTCGGCAAAGCACAGATCCTCAGCCGACTTGTCGCCCGCGCTCGAGGCGGCAAAGAGCAGGTTGCCCAGCTCCTTGAGCGAGATGTTGGCGATGCGGGCCAGACGCTCGGCCATGGCGATGTCGCGCTTCGTGCACGTGGGGGATTTGAACATGACCGTGTCGGACAAGATCGCGCCCGCCATCAGACCCGCCATGTTCGGCGACGGCATGACGCCGTGCTCCTGATACATATTGGTGATGATGGTCGTCGTGCTGCCGACGGGCTCGTTGCGTACGCGGATGGGCTGCGTGGTCTGAATATCGGCCAGACGGTGGTGGTCGATGATCTCGAGGATCTCGGCCTGCTCCAGACCGGGCACGGCCTGCGCCAGCTCGTTGTGGTCGACGAGTACGACGCGCTTGCGCCGCGGACGCAGCAGGTGATAGCGCGAGAGCGTGCCGACGACCTTTTCGTTCTCGTCGAGCACGGGGTAGCAGCGGTAGCGGCTCTCGAGCACGACCTCTCGCACGTCGTCAATGTAATCGTCGAGGTGGAAGCTGACCAGATCCTCCGTGTTGCACGGGCGGGAGATCGGGATCGCCTGATACACCAGCCGCGCCACGCGGCTGGCATCGAGCGGGGTGGAGATGACGCAGGTCTTGCCGGCGTTTTCAAGCCACGCAGGGTCGACGTCGGTTTGGCAGAGGATGATGCACTGCACGCCGATGTCGAGCGCGCGGCGGATCATATCCGGCTGGTTGCCGCAGAGAATGATGCTGTCGGGGTCGGAGAAGAGCAGGTTGTCACAGCTCTGCGGCAGGGCAATCGTCACCACGCCGGACACGCG
Source organism: uncultured Eubacteriales bacterium (assembly GCA_900543625.1). Classification (GTDB taxonomy): domain Bacteria; phylum Bacillota; class Clostridia; order Oscillospirales; family Oscillospiraceae; genus CAG-103. The sequence goes on along the minus strand of UQSF01000002.1, from coordinate 117,439 downwards.
GTCGACCTGCTCGGCGCCGTCGTTGAGGATGCGCCCCTCGATGACGCTCAGGAGGTTGAACAGCGGCAGCGCGTCCACGTGCCGGTCGCTGATCGTGCGCATGCTGTAGGCCGCGATGTCGCCGGCGGAGAGCATACCGTAGAGCGTGCCGTCTTCGTTGATGATGGGCATGGCGGAGATGTTCTGGTCGCGCATGATGTGCCAGGCGCGGTCCATCGTGACGCTGGAGTTGAGCGCCGGCGGCGTGTCAAAGTCCAGATCGCGCACCTGCGTGCGGACGTTGCTGATTGTGACCGGCTCCTGAAAGCCGAAGCGATCGAGCAGGCGCTGCGTCTCGTCGCTGATGTGGCCGAGATGTGCGGCCGTGTAATCCCGGTTGCCGAGCGCGTTGCGCAGTGCGGCATAGGAAATGGCGGCCGCGATGGAGTCCGTGTCCGGATTCCGGTGGCCGGTGACGTAGATTCTGTTCATGTATTGTGTAACTCCTTTGGCGTTGTTGTGAGGCAAACCATATCATATTATAATCTGACACCCTGCCTTGTCAATCGTTGTTCGGAAAAGTGCAAAAACTGTCCGGTTTGTTGGCAGGCATCTGGTCGTGGTCTGACCAGATACGTTGTGATAAGCGATAAAAATGGGACAGTGGACGAAAACCAGTTGCACATTGTCAAAAATTATGCTATCTTTGGTTCAAAGGGCTTCTGGTTGAACCAGATGTAAGACCGGAGACCCGTGACGAACTGTGAGAGGTGGAAGCAAACCATGAAAGACCTGAAGCATCTGATCTATTTTGAGAATCTGCTGCAGGAGTCCAACAACGAGCTGGTACAGCAGGCCAAGGCGGAAGGGGAACACGCCCTGGGCTACACCTGTTACTTTGTGCCGGAGACGCTGCTGAACCTGCCCGGCTGCTTCTCGAGCCGCCTGCGTGCGCCGAATACCGGCAGCATCGATGTGGGCACGTACTACATGTCGAGCAAGATCTGCTCGTATACCCGCAGCATTCTCGAGCGCGGCATCGAGGGCGGCTATGACTATCTCGACGCGCTGCTCTCGTCCGAGACGTGCCAGATGATGCACCGCGGTCACGAGCATTTTGAGATCCTCGGCCTTGTGAAGGAGAAAAATCCGCAGTTTTTCATGAGCATGATGGACGTGCCGTTCTCGGACGAGGACTTCGCCGTCGATCACTATGAGGAGCAGCTGCGCGTGCACGTGCTCGAGCCGCTGCACGAGACCTACGGTATTGACATCTCCGATAAGGCGATCCGCGCGGCGATCCGCGACCACAACGAAATTTCCCGCGTCATGACCGAGATCGGCAATCTGCGCAAGGCGGCCAACCCCGTCATCACGGGCTATGAATTTCACGTGCTGCAGCTCGTGAGTCAGGTGTGCCCGCACAAGCGCATCCTGCCGTACCTCAAGCAGACGCTCACCGAGCTCAAGCGCCGCAAGCCGGACGCGCAGCCGTGGTTCCGCGTGCGTCTGGTCGTGACCGGCAGCGAGATCGACGACCCCGCGTTCACGAAGCTCATCGAGGACTGCGGCGCGATGGTCGTGGCCGACCGCTACTGCTACGGCAGCCTGCCCGGACGCGAGCAGATCGAAATTCTCGACGGGGAGACGCCGCTGCGCGCCGTCGCCCGCCACTACCTGCGCACGAGCCAGTGCCCGCGCTTTATGGAGCGCGCGCGCTCTGACGGCCGACGCACCTATGTCCGCGACCTGTGCCGCGAATACAGCGCCGACGGCGTGCTCTACGAACAGATGAAGTTCTGCGAGTTCTGGAGCTACGAGCGTGTGCTCGGCGTGCACATCCTGCAGGAGGAGCTGGGCATCCCGACCGTAGGCATCGAGAAGGAGTACACCCTCGCCGGCGCCGGTCAGCTGCGCACGCGCATTCAGGCGTTCGTAGAGAGTCTTGAGATCAAGCACATTCAGGGAGGGAAACTGTGATGGCGGACAAGAAGGTCAAAGGCGCCGGGGATCGTTTTCTGCCCGGCAGCAACATTGCAAAGCACCGCGAGTGGCGCGGTCTGAAGGATACCTGGTACGACTATGTCGAGTGGGTCAAGGTGCTCGGCATTATGGGCGGCTTTGTGGCCAAGAGCCCGGTGCGCATCGCGCGCGGTATGCTGACCTACCGCTGGATGGGCTCGTACCTCGGTGCGCTGAACATGATCGACCGCTGCGTCGAGGGTCTGCGCGGCCCGGCGCTGCGCGTGGCGCGCCTGTACCTCAACACGATCATGAAGGGCTCGACGACCTCCATCGCCGAGATGATGATGGGCGACCGCCGCTTCGGCGACAATGCCTTCGGCCGCACGCAGGTCGTGCTCGAGCAGACTATGTGCCCGGAGATCCTCGCCGGCTTCCAAAACCTGCGCCCCGCGCAGCTCGAGCCCTTCCAGGGACTGCTGCTGTGCTACATGGATCAGGGCGCAAACCCGTATTATATCGACGCCATGGAGAGCGTCGGCCTGCCGGCGGATTCCTGCCGCCTGTCGAACAATGCCGCCGGCGTCGCACTGCTCGATGAGTTCCCGAAGATCGGCGCCTGCTGCATCTCCAATAACGCCCCGTGCGACTCGTCGACCATGAACAGCCAGCTCATCGAGCGCCACCTCGACGTGGATACGATGCCGGCTGCCATCCCCATGCGCTGGGAGGACCCGCACACGCGCAAGTACGCCCGCGAATCTCTGCGGCGCATCATCGACTTTGTCGAGCGGCACACGGGCGAGACCTATGACTGGGACGCCTGCCGCGCCGTCATGGAAAAGCACAACGACGAGGTGCGCAACGAGCAGGAGAAGTGGGGCTTCATGGCGACGCCCTACACCGCCGCCGCGCTCGCAGTTCCGGCGCTGTTCCACACCTTTTACTATGCCTTCTCCGGCGGCCGGAATCCCGAGGTCATGAAGACCGAGCACAAGGTCATGCGCATCCTCGAGCAGGCGTATGCAGACAAGACCAACTGCTTTCCCAAGACGCGCTACCGCGCCATCACGTGGGGCGGCCCGCCGTGTTACTGGCTGCAGTTCCCGAACTGGCTGTATAACTGCTGGGGCATTCTGATGATCGCGGGCATGGACCTGTTTTCCGGCAACGTCATCATCGACACGACCGATGAGGAAACCATCCTCGACGGCATCGCCCGCAACTACGAGACCGGCGTCATGCGCCGCCACCTGACCGGCGGCTGGCGGCACCTCGTGGAGTTCTGGGACGAGGCAGAGAAGTTCCACTGTGACATGGTCATCCTGCACGATGACATCACCTGCAAGGGCGCGCTCGGTCTCACGGGCGTCATCCTCGATCAGGCGAAGGAGAAGACGACCAAGCTCATGGTGGTCTCGAACGATATGTTCGACCACCGCACCATCTCCCGCGCCGACATCCGCCAGCAGGTCAACGACTTCATGTTCTCGGTCATGCAGGCAGAGCCGCTTGATGCGTCCCTGCTGCAGTATGATGATTACGAGGGCTGGTAAACAGGAGGAAATGATGATGAAAAAACTGCTGCCAAAGCTGCTCCTCGGCGCGACCGGCGTCTGGGTGGGGAGCATGCTCATCTACTGGTTCAATCTCGATAACAAGGCGATCTATTTTCTCGTGCGGCCGCTGCTCGATCGGCTCTACGACCGCAGAAAGGTTGACGGGAAGGTCTGATGGGATTTCGGCAGATCCAGGCGCCGACGCTCCGGGAGCTGTTCGTCGACCAGGTCATCGGCATGATCTTTTCCGGCGAGCTGAAGGTGGGCGACCGCCTGCCGTCGGAGCGTGAGCTGTCCGAGCAGATGCACATCAGCCGCTCCATGGTGCACACCGGGCTCGAGGATCTCGAGCGCATGGGCTTTGTGCGCATGGAGGCGCGCCGCGGCAACTACATCGAGGACTATGCCCGCCACGGTAATTTCGAGACGCTCATGGCGCTCGCCAAGTATGGCGGCGAAATTGACCACGCCATCGAGAGCTCACTCGTTGAGGCGCGCGACGCGATCGAGGGCGGGGCGATGCTCCTGCTCGGCGAGCGCGGCACGCCGGAGGATATGCAGCAGCTGCGTGCCATTACGGACGGGCTGCGCGCCGCCGTGGCTGCGGGTGAGGGCAACGCTGTCTATGCGCGGTGGATGCGCCGCTTCGACACGACCATCGCCGAGCTGAGCGGCAACCGCATCTTTCCGCTGCTCATGAACAGCCTCGCGGATGTGAGCGGCGTCCTCTGGGAGCGGTGTGTCGGCTTCTGGGGCGCGGAGACGGTCATCGAGCAGGAGCTGCGTATCATCGACATGCTCTCCGCCGGACGCGGCCGCGACGCGGCGCTGTATATCGAGAACATCTACCACCATTACTGCGACGCGCACGCGGACGCGTGACGGCGCACACTACGCAAAAGTCCGCCTGACGGTTTGTCAGGCGGACTTATCAGTTTGTCCAAAAACCTCGTAGAGTTTCGCCGCCGGCGCGGCGAAAGAAAGTCCGATCATTTTCTCAGGCGACATGTGCGGCTGAGAAAATACCGCTCGGCCTGCAAACGTGCGCGCCGTTCGCCTTGGGCGGACGGCGCGTGCGCTGCAGTCAGGCCGCAAACTCTTTTGTCAGAAAGTAATACTTTCTGACAGCCTCAAAAGTCCGCCTGACGGCTTGTCAGGCGGACTTGTTTTTCGCGTTATGAGCGGCTCAGGTTTCCGAGATAGCCGAGGATGTTGTCGTTGATCTCACCGGTGAGCGCACGGTTGTAGTTGCAGATGAACGTGCCGGCGATGAGGATCATCATCGCCTCGGCCTCGTGCATACCGGCCTCCTGACCGTAGATGCGGACGAGGCACTGCTCCATAAGTGTGCGCCAGGCGCGAAACTCGTCCTGCACGAGCTGCCCGATCTCCGGGTCATAGCGCGCGAGGACGTAGGTCTGGGTCGTGGCGCTCGGGCGCTGCTCGTGCGACGGGGCGTTGGCCACGTAGTCCATGAAGGCGTTCATGTACGCGAGGTTGGAGGCATAGTCTGCGCGCGCGTGCGCGGCGAACCACTGGCTGCACTTTTCGCTCATATATTCGCGCGTGTAGCGCACATAGGCGAGAACAAGGTCGTTTTTGCTCTCAAAATAGTTGAGCAGCTTGGCGTGGCTCATGCCCGCCTCGGCTGCAATATCGCGCAGGGACACGCTCAGCATGGGCTTGCGCTCGATGCAGCGCTCAAACGCCATGAGAATGTCCGTGCGGATCTGCTCACGGTCGACAATGATCGGCATATTCTTCGCCTCCGGGTACTTGGATGCACCGATTATACAGCGTTTCGAACCGTCCGTCAAATCGCGGCACGGCACATGAAAAAACCGCACAGGATCCGCTCCTGTGCGGTTTGACGATACTGGTTCAGTCGAGCTTCAGATCGCCCTCGCGGATCCAGCCGAGGCGGCGGCACAGCAGGCCGATCGCCCAGCAGATCACGGCCGGCAGCACGATGCACACCAGCAGCAGACCGATCCAGTCCATCGCGCCGGGCTGAATGGCCACGGCGCCGTTGGCGATGGCGGCCTCGCTCGGCGCGACCCAGCCGGTCCACACGCCGATCGGACCGCACAGACCGCACGTGCCCATGCCGGAGTTGACGGCGGCGCCGTTCATCTGGAGCTTGAAAATGCACGTTGCGATCGGTCCCGTGATGGCGGACGTCACGATGGCGGGGATCCAGATCTTCGGGTTGCGGACGATGTTGCCCATCTGCAGCATGCTCGTGCCGAGACCCTGGCTGACCAGACCGCCCCAGCCGTTTTCACGGAAGCTCAGCACGGCGAAGCCCACCATGTTCGCGCAGCAGCCGGCCACGGCCGCGCCGCCCGCAAGCCCCGTGAGCGAGAGCGCCGCGCAGATGGCCGCCGACGAGATCGGCAGCGTGAGCGCGATGCCCACGATGACCGACACGACGATGCCCATGACGAACGGCTGCTGCTCGGTCGCCCACATGATGATGTTGCCGACCCAGCTTGCGCCCTTGCCGATGGGCGCGGCGACGAGCATGGCGAGCCCGATGCCGACGAGGATCGTGACGATGGGGGTCACGAGGATGTCCACCTTCGTCTCCTTGCTGACAGCCTTGCCAAACTCGGCTGCGATGACCGCCGTCACAAGCACGGCCAGCGGACCGCCGGCGCCGCCCATGGCGTTTGTCGCAAAGCCGACCGGAACGAGGGAGAAGAGCACCATCGCCGGCGCGTGCAGCGCGTGGCCGATGGCGACCGCCATTGCCGGACCGACCATCAGCGAGGCGCAGCCGCCAATCGTATAGCCGACCGCGGCCTCACCCTTGCCGAGGGTGAAGATGATGGCGTTGAGAAAACCGATGTGGAACTGCTGACCGAGCGTGTTGAGGATCGTGCCGATCAGCAGCGAGCAAAACAGGCCCTGTGCCATCGCGCCGAGCGCGTCGATGCCGTAGCGCCGCAGAGTGATCTCGATGTCCTTTCGCTTCAGAAAGTCCCGGAATCGCTGCATAGAGAAGCCCTCCTATAAAAACATGAAATAAAATAAGTATGCTTTACAGGTGTCAAGACACCTGTAAAGCATACTATAAAGGCTTCGCATGCACTTGTCAACTAAATTAAACTTCTGTCAATCGTCCAGCAGCAGCCCGGCGGCCTTCAGCGCGGCGCAGGCGCGTGTGTAGGCATCCTCGTTCGGGCAGCACAGCGTGTGCAGGTGCAGTCCGCCGGTGAGCATACTCAGCGGTGCGGCGTCGCTGTCGCGGATGCGCGCGAGAAACTGCTCCACATCGTAGCGGCTGCTGATCTGGAGCTGACCGGTGAGCTGGCCGTAGACCGGGTGCTCAACGATGACGTCGAGCACGGTGCAGCCGTTGTCCACGAGGATGTCGAGCTCCTGCCCGGTCTGCGCGAGTGTGTGGCGGCAGGCGATGGTGCGCGTGATGCCGTCGGTCGCCCGCGGCAGCACGTAGCCGCGCGGTGTGGCGGAGATCTCCGCGCCGCCTGCGCGCAGCAGCGCGATGTCGCCCACGATGATCTGGCGGCTGACGTTCAGCCCGGCGGCGAGCGCGGACGCGCTCACGGGACGGTCGGCCGTGCGCAGCCGGTCAAGGATCGCCTGACGGCGGGAAGCGGCCTCCATGCCTCAGCCCTGCGGCTTTCCGCCGGCGTTGAGCAGGTCGAGCTTGATCTTCAGCAGCTTTTCCGACAGGTCGACGTAGTAGTTGTGCGGGTAGTCAAAGCGCAGCACCTCCGGCCACAGGGTCGCAAGCTGCCCGGCGCAGTAGGTGCGGATCTCGTCGAGCGAGGGCTTTTGGTACACGAGCTCGCCGCCGCGGAAGACGGGCACGAGCAGCTCGCGCGCCGTGAAGCCGGTGAGCACCTTCTTCTTCCACGTCGCGTCGGGGTCGCAGATCTCGAGCGGCTGCGTGTCGTCCACGTCCTCGTCATGCAGGCAGATGTAATCCGCCTCGGCCATGCCGGTATCCTTGCTGTAGAAGCGGTAGACCTTCTTGAAGTGCGGGTTTGTGATCTTGCCGACGTTTTCGCTGATCTTGATCTTCGGGATGATGTTGCCGTTCTCGTCCTCGACGGCTGCGAGCTTGTACACGCCGCCGAACACCGGCTCGCTGCGCGCGGTGATGAGCCGCTCGCCCACGCCGAAGCTGTCGACCTGCGCGCCCTGCCGCAGCAGCCCCGCGATCAGGCGCTCATCGAGCGCGTTGGACACGGTGATCTTGCAGTCGGTCCAGCCGGCGTCGTCGAGCATTTTGCGCGCCTTTTTCGTCAGGTAGGCGATGTCGCCGGAGTCGAAGCGGATGCCGCAGCGCGTGATGCCCAGCGGCTTGAGCACCTCGTTGAAGGCGCGGATGGCGTTCGGCACGCCGGACTGCAGGCTGTTGTAGGTGTCCACGAGCAGGGTGGCGTTGGTGGGGTAGGTCTGGCAGTAGGCGCGGAAGGCGTCGAGCTCGGAGTCGAACATCTGCACCCAGGAGTGTGCCATCGTGCCGCCGGCGTACACGCCGTACACCTCGTCCGAGATCGTGCAGGCGGTGCCGGCACAGCCGCCGATGTAGGCGGCGCGCGCGCCGAGGATCGCCCCGTCGGCACCCTGCGCGCGGCGCGAGCCGAACTCGAGCACCGTGCGTCCCTGTGCGGCGCGGCAGATGCGGCTGGCCTTCGTGGCAATCAGGCTCTGGTGGTTGATCTGCAGCAGCAGGTACGTCTCCACAAGCTGCGCCTGAATGGCCGGGGCGCGCACCGTGATGAGCGGCTCACGCGGGAACACGGGCGTGCCCTCCGGCACGGCCCAGATATCACCGGTGAAGCGGAAGTTTTTCAGATAGTCCAGAAATGCCTCACTAAACAGCTTCCGGCCGCGCAGATAGGCAATGTCCTCGTCGGTGAAGTGTAGGTTCTCGATGTAGTCGATGATCTGCTCGAGACCGGCGGCGATGGCGTAGCCGCCGTCGTCGGGCACGCTGCGGAAGAATACATCGAAGTAGGTGATGCGATCTTGCATATTGTGGTCGAGATAACCGTTGCCCATCGTCAGCTCGTAAAAATCGCAGAGCATGGTCATGTTCAGCGTCTTGTTGGGGTCCATTGACCTCGCCTCCTGAATGGGTCTGCGGGATGCAGACAACAAAATATATTCTTTTCAATTATAGCCATTGTTCCGCGCGAAAGCAACGATTATTAAATTAACAAGGGAAAAGGCACGAAAAAACCAGTTCGTGCCGTTGACATCAAAATACGGTCGTTGTATCTTAATAATGTAACACAAAACAGGAGGACAATTACCATGTCTTTGACACCGGAACGCACGGCTGAGCTCCAGGAGCTCTGCCGTCAGTATCGGATCGACGTACTCACGGCCATTCACGGCGCACAGTCCGGCCACCCGGGCGGCAGCCTGTCTGCCTGTGAGATCCTCACGCTGCTGTACCAGCAGCGGATGCATGTCGACGCCGCGCACCCCGACGACCCGAATCGCGACCGCCTTGTGCTCTGCAAGGGGCACGCTGCGCCCATGCTCTACCGCAACCTGATCGGCAAGGGCTTTCTGCCCATCGAGAGCATGAACACGCTGCGCCAGACCGGCAGCCCGCTGCAGGGTCACCCGTGCATGCGCACGCCGGGCGTGGACATGCCGTCCGGCCCGCTGGGCATCGGCCTCGCCGCGGCGCAGGGCATCGCCCTCGGTCTGAAGCTCAATCAGTCCGATGCGCGCGTGTATGCCGTGCTCGGCGACGGCGAGCTCGATGAGGGCGCCGTCTGGGAGGCGGCTGCCTCGGCCGTGAAGTTCGGCCTCGACAATCTCACCGCTATCGTCGACTGGAACAAGGTGCAGCTCGACGGTACGACCGATGAGATCATGCCGCTGCGCGACCTGCCCGGCAAGTGGCGCGCCTTCGGCTGGAACGTGCTGCGCTGCGACGGGCACGATCTGACCGCGCTGGATGCCGCGCTCGACGCTGCCGCCGCCTGCAAGGGCGTGCCGACCGTGATCCTGGCCGACACGGTCAAGGGCAAGGGCGTGTCCTTTATGGAGGGCAAGGCCGCTTGGCACGGCAAGGCCATTCCGGACGCGGAATTCGCGCAGGCAATGCAGGAACTGGGAGGGAACGTCTGATGGGAAAATCCATTCGTGAAGTATACGGCACTGTGCTCGCCGAGCTCGGCGATACCAATGAGAATATCGTCGTGCTCGATGCCGACCTGTCCGGCTCTACCAAGAGCGGCATTTTCGCCAAGGCGCACCCCGAGCGGCATTTCAACATGGGCATTGCCGAGTCGGATATGGTCGCCACGGCGGCGGGCCTTTCCACGACCGGCAAGATCCCGTTCGTGAACACGTTTACGGTCTTTCTCACGACGCTGGGTCTCATCTCGGCGCGTGCGCAGGTGTGCTACGGCAACCTGAACGTGAAGTTCGGCGGCGCCTATTGCGGCATGTCCGACGCGCTCGACGGCGCGACGCATCACGCCACCGAGGACATCGCCGTCATGCGCTCGCTGCCGAACATGACCGTGCTCGTCCCGTCGGACGCGGCCAGCACCCGCTGGGCGACGAAGTACGCCGTTGACACCTACGGCCCGATGTACCTGCGCCTGTCGCGCGACGTGTATCCGGATCTGTATGACGAGAACACGAAGTTCGCCTGCGGCAAGGGCGCGATCGTGCGCGACGGCACGGACGTGACCGTCATCGCCTGCGGCATCCTTGTGCACAAGGCGATCGAGGCGGCCGAGCAGATGGCCGAGCGCGGCGTGTCCGTGCGCGTGGTGGACATGTACTCCATCAAGCCCATCGACCGTGAGCTCATCCTGCGCTGCGCGCAGGAGACGGGCGCGATCGTTACCGCCGAGGAGCACAACATCTACGGCGGTCTCGGCAGCGCCGTGGCGGAGGTGCTCGCCTGGGGCGGCGCGGCTGCGCCGACGGAGTTTGTCGGCATTCCCGACACGTTCACCGAGACCGGCAAGTACACCGAGCTTCTCGCCAAATACGGCGTGGATGCTGCCGGCGTCGTGCGCGGCATCGAGCGGGTGCTCGCGCGCAAGCACTGAGTTTTTTTGCACGGAAGCCGGCGGGCAGCTTGCCTGCCGGCTTTTTTATCGGATCAGGAGGACACCATGCAGCGATTTTTTGCCCCCGGCCGCACGGAGCTGGCCGGGAATCATACCGATCACCAGCTCGGGCGCGTGCTGGCGGCGTCCGTGGACGTGGGCATCCGCGCGCGCGCCGCGCGCCGCCGTGACCGCCGCGTGTGCATCCACTCGCGGGGCTACCGTCCGTTTACCGTCTCGCTTGACGATCTGAGCGTTGATCCGCGCGCCTATGGAAAACCGTGGGCGCTTGTGCGCGGCGTGGCGGCGGCCATTCTGGAAGCCGGCGGGCAGATCGGCGGCTTCGAGGCGTGGGCTTCCTCTGCGCTGCGTACAGGCGGCGGGCTGTCGTCCTCGGCCGCGTTCGAGATCCTCGTCGGCCGCATCTTCAACGCGCTCTATAACGGCGGCGCGTTCACGCCGGAGCAGCTTGCCCGATTCGGTCAGCAGGCGGAAAACCGGCACTTCGGAAAGCCCTCCGGCCTCATGGATCAGATGGCGTGCGCGCGCAGCGGCGCGGTGTATCTCGATCTGGCCGCAGGGGAGATCCTTCCGGTCGCGGCGCCGTTTGCAGCCATGGGGCTCACGCTCTGCCTGACGGACACCGGCGGCAGCCACGCAGGGCTGACGGCGGCCTACGCCGCGATCCCGGCCGATATGCACAGCGTTGCACGACGCTTCGGCGCCGAGACGCTCTCGCAAGTCGACCCGGCGGACTTTTTCGCCCACCGGCAGCCGGGGCTTGCCGACGACCGCGCGGCACACTTTTTCGCAGAAAACGCGCGCGTGCCGCAGATGCGTGATGCGCTTGCGCGCCGGGATGCGGGGGAATACCTGCGCCTCATGAACGCCTCCGGCCGCTCTTCGGAGCAGTTGCTGCGCAACATCCAGGTCCCCGGCGGGGACGACCGGCTTGCGCGGGGGCTTGCCTGTGCGTCGGCGCTGCTCGACGGGGTGGGTGCGTGGCGCGTGCATGGCGGCGGCTTTGCCGGGGGCGTGCAGGCGCTCATGCCGTGTACTGCCTTTCCCGCCTACCGGCAGGCGATGGAGGCGCGCTTCGGCCCCGGCTCCTGCCGTGAGCTGCGCATCACCGGCGCAGAATAAAACGCGCAGAATAAATAAAATAAACGCCCGCTTCCGACTGGAAGCGGGCATTCAGTTCGGCAAAAACCTCGTAGAGTTTGCGCCCGCAGGCGCAAAGAAAGTCCGATCATTTTCTCAGGCGACATGTGCGGCTGAGAAAATACCGCTCGGCCTGCAAACGTGCGCGCTGGCAGCCAAAGGCGGACAGCGCGTGCGCTGCAGTCAGGCCGCAAATCTCTTTGTCAAAAAGTAATACTTTTTGACAGTCTAACGCCCGCTTCCGACTGGAAGCGGGCGTTTGCAATATTGTGCTTATTTCAGGCGGATGCTCAGCAGCACGGGGTTGTGGTCGGAGAAGCGGAAGCCATCATCCTGCGTCTGCACGCTCGTCAGCTCCACGTTCGGCGAGAGGATGAAGCCATCGATGACGTAGTGCTGCGTGGCCTCGCTCTCGGCGTCGTAGGGCTGGTTGTCGAGGCGGCAGGTCGGCACGGACGTGTCATACGCGAAGTGCCAGCCGTCGGGCAGCATGCTGTCGTCGAGCATGCCGGGTGTCCAGAGATCATCGTTTTTGATCGGGTACTTGTCCAGCCCGCCGGGGAAGGTCTGGTTGAAGTCGCCGCCGGCGATGACGTAGTTGCCCTTGGCGTATTCCTGCTCGAGGAACGACGTGAGCGCGGCGGTCTGCGCGGCCTTGCCCTCGCCGTCGTCATATGCCTCGAGGTGGAGGTTGACGAGCACGAGCTGCGCATCCGTGCCCTCAAGGTCGATGTATACGGGCATGAGGCAGCGCTTGAGGTTTGCCACCGACACCGGCCACTTGAACGGGCTCGGCAGCGCGATGCGCTCGGCCGAGGCGATGGGCGCGGTCGAGAGCGTCATGAGCCCCGTGTTCACCCGGCCGATCGGCGGGATGGGGTAGGGCACGAAGGCACACTTGTAGTTCAGGGCATGTGCACTGTCCAGCTGCGTCTCGGTGCGCAGGCGGCCTGCCTCCTCAATGCCGTAGGCATGGGACGAGGGGCCGGCGTCAATCTCCTGCAGGAACGTGAAGTCGGCGGCCATGCCCTGCACGGTCGCGACGATGCCGTCCATGTTCTTCTCCACGATGGCCTTGCTCGGCGCGCGGGTCTGCTTGCCGCCGTCCATGAAGAAGTCGGACTCCTCGCCCAGACCGGCGTAGCCGATGTTCCACGACAGAATGGATACCTCGTCGCCCGGGGCAAAGGCGGCGGTGCTGTTGTCACCGCGCGTCACGACGGCGGTCTCCGTCTTGACGTTGAGCTGCGTGGCGCTCAGCCAGATGAGCAGCGCGGCGAACAGACCGACGAGAACGGCCAAGACGATCAGGATGATTTTGATTGGTTTTTTCATGGGGTGATCCCCTCCTCTGGGGCAGTGTACCACAATTTCCCGACCCATGCAAACACAATCTTGACCGAGGCATTACCCGGATTTCACCGGTTGAGCAGCCAGACGCCGAGGTTCAGGTACGCCGCGAACAGCAGCCACAGGAGATACGGCACGCACAGCCACGCTGCCGCCGGATCGCGGCGGGAAAACTGCGCGCTCATCGCCAGCACGAGCGCGATCAGCCCCGCGAGCAGGAAAAACGCCGCACCGTGCTCCTGCCACAGGAAAAACACCACCGGCCAAAAACCGTTGACGCCGAGCTGGACGCACCAGAGTGCGGCTGCCTGCCTGCGCGCACTGCCGGAGACGGCGCGCCAGACGCGCCCCATGGCGATGCCCATGAGCAGATAGAGCAGCGTCCACACGACCGGAAACAGCCGGTCCGGCGGTGTGGCGGGCGGCTTGGTCAGCAGGTCATAGGCCTCCATCCCAGCGCGTGCGGCGGCACCTGCCGCGCCGCCGACGGCCAGCGCGAGCACGACGAAGAAAAGATAAGGGCGCAGCGCGCTCCATTTGTTCAACTTGCCTCACCTCGGAGAAAAACGCGATACTTTAATCTATGCCGCGTCCACTTGTAAAATACATGGGATCCATGATACACTAATAGGGCGAAAATTGACAATAACGGAGGTTCCCGATATGGATTATGCACACCTGATGCAGGCAGACCCGGAGCTGTATGCTTCCATGGCGCGCGAGCTGGAGCGCCAGCGCGACCATCTGGAGCTGATCGCGTCCGAGAATTTCACGAGTCAGGCCGTCATGGAGGCTGTTGGCAGCCACCTGACGAACAAATACGCCGAGGGCTATCCCGGCGCGCGCTACTACGGCGGCTGCGAGTACGTCGATGAGGTCGAGCGCCTGGCGATCGAGCGCGTGACGCGGCTGTTCGGCGCGGACCACGCAAACGTCCAGCCACACTCCGGCTCGCAGGCGAATATGGCCGTGTATGCGGCGCTGCTGCAGCCGGGCGACCGGATCCTCGGCATGAACCTCTCCCACGGCGGACATCTGACGCATGGCAGCAAGGCGTCTTTGTCCGGGAAATATTTTGAGGCGCATTTCTACGGCGTTGACCCCGAGACCGAGACCATCGACTATGAGGCGCTTGCGCGCACGGCTGAGGAGGTCCGCCCGAAGCTCATCATCGCCGGTGCGAGCGCGTATCCGCGCGTGATCGACTTTGCGCGCTTCCGTCAGGTCGCCGATTCCGTCGGCGCGTACCTGATGGTCGACATGGCGCACATCGGCGGTCTGGTCGCTGCAGGCGTGCACCCGAGCCCCGTGCCGTATGCCGACGTCGTCACCTGCACGACGCACAAGACGCTGCGCGGCCCGCGCGGCGCGATCATCCTCTGCCGCGACGAGCTGGCCAAGAAGATCGACAGCGCCGTCTTCCCCGGCACGCAGGGCGGCCCGCTCATGCACGTCATCGCCGGCAAGGCGGTCTGCTTCGGTGAGGCGCTGCAGCCGGCCTTCCGCACCTATCAGCAGCAGGTGGTCAAGAATGCCGCCGTGCTCGCCGAGACGCTGCAGCAGGGCGGCATCCGTCTGGTCTCCGGCGGCACGGATAATCATCTCATGCTGGCCGACGTTTTCAGCCGCGGCCGCACCGGTGCGCAGATGCAGGATCTGCTCGACGCGGCGAACATCACCGCCAACAAGAACACCATCCCGAACGAGACGCAGTCCGTGCGCGTCACGAGCGGCGTGCGTCTGGGTACGCCGGCCGTCACGACCCGCGGCATGGGCGAGGAGGAGATGCGTCAGATCGGCGCGCTCATCTGCCGTCTGGTCGATGAGGGCGAGGACGCCGTTGCGTCCGTGCGGGCGCAGGTGCTCGACCTGTGCGCGCGCTTCCCGCTCTATCCGGATCTGCAGGCGTAAGCTGCAGTCAGGCCGCAAACCCCTTTGTCAAAAAGCAACACGTTTTGACAGCCTTAAAAACCGCGCTCCCGAAACACGGGAGCGCGGTTTTCTGCTGTTTACGGCTTGCACGCGCCGCAGGGTGTGTAGCCCGCGGTCAGCGCCTGCTCGGCGCTGTCAAAGCCGATGCGGTTTTCCGCTTTGACCTGCGCTGCGTATCTGCAGCCGGCGCGGTGATATTTCATGGAGTTGCGGTTGCCGATGTAGGCGGCATCCACTGCGGCGGTCGTCTGCGGCTGTTTGGGTGCGGCGGTCGGCACCGGGGCTGCGGTCTCGGGCGGCACGTTGCGCTCGGTCGTGATGACGACGGCCTGCGCCGGCGAACGCACCTCGCGGATGGTGGCGACGCCTGCCCATCCCGCCGTGACGGCGAGCGCGAGCACCAGCTCCACGAACCACCACGTTTTCCAAAGCCGTGTGCCGCGCGGTGCGTACTGCAATGCGAGCAGCAGCACGGCCGCCTCCAGCGCGGTAAGACCCCAGCTGAGCTGCCCGCAGGCGAGCAGGGCGATACCGGCGGCGGTGCACACGCAGCCCAGCAGTACCTTCCAGATACGGCGCCATTCGATCTGCATTCCGTTCTTCCTCCCTTTGGCGGCAAATGTGCGCGCTCATTGCGTCGTTTTGCTCTGTAAATTGTTTATTCTATCCGGTTTCACAAAAAAATCAAGACCTAAATGAAAAAAAGCTTACATTTTCTCAAAATTTGTGTTACACTACTTCAAGGGGGCAGGTTTGCGGCCGCAGTGCGGCCGCATGGCCGCCCGATTTGTTTGTTTTTGAGGCTTGGCGGAGGAAAGGATAGTCAAATGTACGAGATTGGTCAATTGATCGTGTATGGAAACGAGGGCGTCTGCCGCGTGGAGGAGATCGGCACGCCGAAGATCTCCGGTGTGGACAAGCACCGCGATTACTATACGCTTGCGCCCATTTACCGCGAGGGGAAGGTGTTCACGCCTGTGGACAGCAAGGTGTTCATGCGCCCGGTGATCTCGCGCGAGGAGGCGCTGGCGCTCATTGACCGCATCCCGGCGATGACCGCGGAGGTCTATGAAAACGCCAATCTCCGTTTCCTCAATGAGCACTATCAGCACTGCCTCCAGAACTATACCTGTGCTGACCTTCTGCAGCTGATCAAGGACGTGCGCGCCAAGCGCTGCCGGATGATCGAGCGGGGCAAGAAGCTCGGCCTCGTCGACGAGCGCTATATGAAGCGCGCCGAGGAGATGCTCCACGGGGAGCTGGCCGTTGCGCTGGGTATGACGCGCGAACAGGTGCCGCAGTTCATCAGTGATGCGCTCGGTGACGCGGGCGAGCCGGAAGCCGCCCTTGCCTGAATCGGAAGTTGGAAATCCCGCCGGACATTGCGTCCGGCGGGATTTTTGCAGTTTTCCCTTGACAGACGGGCAAAGTACGTGTATGCTACGGTTTGAATTCGGGACTGATTCCCGATTTGGAGGCGAATCATGCGAAATAGTTATCACACGCAGCAGCGCTGTGCGCTGCTGGCGTTTTTGTCTGCGCACGCGGACAAGCAGTTCACGGTCGAGCAGCTGCTCACAGCCATGGGCGACGCTGCGCCCGGACGCAGCACGGTCTACCGCGCGCTTGACCGGCTGGTCGAGGAGGGCACGGTGCGCCGCTTCGCGCCCGAGAGCGGCGGGAGCGCGGCCTATCAGGCCATGGACCCCGGTCACTGCGATGCGCACCTGCACTTAAAATGCGTCGGCTGCGGGCGGCTGATCCATCTTGACACCGGCGTCTCCGACGCGCTGCAGGCAGACCTGCTGCGCGCGGCGGGCTTCACGGTCGACGGGCGCAGCACGACGATCTACGGCACGTGCGCCGCCTGCGGCGGAAAGCGGGGCGGCCATGCGTAAGATCTTATGTGTGCTGCTCTCGGCTGTGCTGGCGGTGTCGGCGCTGTCCGGCTGCGCGGTGCAGAAAAACCCGGATGCAGACGATGGCAAGCTCCATGTCGTCACGACGATCTTTGCGCCCTATGACTTTGCGCGGCAGGTCGGCGGGGACGATGTGTCGGTTACGATGCTGCTGCGCCCCGGCTGTGAGGTGCACGCCTATGAGCCGACGCCGAAGGACATCATCGCCATCCGCAATGCCGATGTGTTCATCTACGTCGGCGGCGAGTCGGATGCGTGGGTGCAGACGGTGCTCGAGGGAGTGGATAACCCCGATCTGCGTGTCGTGACGCTCATGGACTGCGTTGAGCTGCTGCACGAGGAGACCGTCGAGGGAATGCAGGCCGAACGGCACGGGCATGACCATGATGAGGAGGACGAGGAAGAGGAAGAGCTCGATGAGCACGTCTGGACGTCTCCGCGCAACGCCGCACGCATCTGCCGGAAGCTTTGCGACACGTTCTCGGCGGCGGACAGCGCGCACGCGGCGCAGTATGCGCAGCGCTGTGGGGACTATGTGGAGAAATTAAACCAGTTAGATGCGGAATTTCAGGATGTAGTGGAGCATGCAGCGCGAAAAACCGTAGTTTTTGCTGACCGGTTCCCACTGCGGTACTTTTCCGACGCCTATGGACTGGACTATTACGCCGCCTATCCCGGCTGCGCGGACGCGGCCGAGCCCTCGGCGGCCACGGTGGCGTTTCTGATTGACAAGGTGCGCGCGGAGGGCATCCCGGTCGTGTTCACGATCGAGCTGTCGAACGGTAAGCTCGCCGACACGATCTGCGAGGCCACGGGCGCGAAAAAACTGGAGTTTGCGACCTGTCACAACGTGACGGCGCAGGCATTTGCAGACGGCGCGACGTACCTGCAGCTTATGGAGCGCAACGTGCAGGCGCTGCGGGAGGCATTGAATTAACGATGGCACTTATTACTTGTGAACACGTCTGCCTCGGCTACGATGGGCAGACGGTGCTGCGCGATGTGAACTTCACGGTCTCGCGCGGCGATCTGCTGTGCGTGGTCGGCGAAAACGGCTCCGGCAAGTCCACGCTCATCAAGGGACTGCTCGGTCTCAAGGCACCGGAGCAGGGCAGCATTACGCTCGGCGACGGGCTCGTGCGCAACGAGATCGGCTATCTGCCGCAGCAGACGCAGCTCCAGCGCGACTTTCCGGCAAGCGTGGCGGAGGTCGTGCGCTCGGGCTGCATCAACCAGATGCGCGGCCGCGCGTTTTATTCCCGCGCCGACCGCGCCCGTGCGCAGGAGAACATGGAGCGCATGGGTATCGAGGATCTGGCCAACCGCAGCTATCAGGCGCTCTCCGGCGGTCAGCAGCAGCGCGTGCTGCTCGCGCGCGCCCTGTGCGCCACGCGCAAGCTCCTCCTGCTCGACGAGCCGGTCACGGGGCTTGACCCCGTGGCGACGGGGGAGCTGTATAACCTCATCAAGCTCGTCAACCTCTGCAGCGACATCACCGTCATCATGGTCACGCATGACATTGACGCCGCGCTGCGCTATGCCACGCACGTGCTGCACCTCGGCCATCAGCAGTTGTTTTACGGCACGGCGGCGGACTATAAGCAGAGCGATGCCGCGCGCCGGTTTCTGGGAGGGCGGAAGGTATGAAGATCATTCTGGAGATGCTGTCGTATCCGTTTCTCGTGCGCGCGCTCGTGGTGGGCGTGCTGGTGTCGCTGTGCGCGTCGCTTCTGGGCGTGTCGCTCGTGCTCAAGCGCTACTCCATGATCGGCGACGGACTGAGTCACGTCGGCTTTGGCGCACTTGCGATCGCAGCGGCGTTCAATCTTGCGCCGCTGGCGGTGGCGGTGCCGGTCGTGGTCGTGGCGGCGTTTTTGCTGCTGCGCCTGTCGCAGAGCGGCAAGCTCAAGGGTGACGCCGCGATCGCGCTGCTCTCGAGCAGCGCACTGGCCATCGGCGTGATGACCGTATCCGTTACGAGCGGCATGAATACCGACGTGAATAACTATATGTTCGGCAGCATCCTGTCGCTGTCGTCGGCCGACCTGCGCCTGAGTCTGATCCTGTCGGCGGCGGTGCTGGCGCTGTTCGTGCTGTGCTATCCGCGCATTTTCGCCGTCACCTTTGACGAGACGTTCTCACGCGCGACGGGCGTGCACACGCAGGCGTACAATATGCTCCTCGCGGTGCTCACGGCGGTCACGATCGTGCTCGGTATGCGCATGATGGGCGCGCTGCTCATCTCGAGCCTCATCATCTTCCCGGCGCTGACGGCAATGCGCGTGTTCGGCACGTTCCGCTCGGTCACGATCTGCGCGGCTGTGGTGTCGGTGGTGAATTTCCTGCTCGGCATGGTGCTGTCCTACGTGTTCGAGACGCCGTCCGGCGCGAGCGTCGTGGTGGTCGATCTCGTGGTGTTTCTGCTCTTTTGCGGTGTGCAGCGGATCATGTGCCGCGTGAAAAAATGATGTCCAAAGCGGCGGCTCTGACCGGAGCCGCCGCTTTGGACGTTTTCAGCACTGCATCTGCCGGAGCATCTCCTGCCGCAGGTGCGCGATGATGCGCTTTTCGAGCCGGCTGATGTAGCTCTGTGAGATGCCGAGCAGGTCTGCGACCTCCTTTTGCGTCGCCTCGTGCGTGCCGCCGATGCCGAAACGCAGCAGGATGATGCGCCGGTCGCGCTCGCACAGCGTCTCGATGGCGTGCAGGAGCATGGTGCGCTCGGCATCGTCTTCGAGCGGGCGGCTCACGGCGTCGGCGTCCGTGCCGAGGATGTCCGAGAGCAGCAGCTCGTTGCCGTCCCAGTCGGTGTTGAGCGGCTCGTCAATGCTCACCTCTGTTTTCTGGGCGCTGCATTTGCGCAGATACATGAGGATCTCGTTTTCGATGCAGCGCGAGGCGTAGGTCGCAAGCTTGATGTTCTTGTCCGGCTTGAAGGTGTGGATGGCCTTGACGAGCCCGATCGTGCCGATCGAGATCAGATCCTCGATGTGGATGCCGGTGTTTTCAAACCGGCGCGCGATGTACACCACCAGCCGCAGGTTGTGCTCGATGAGCAGTGACGCGGCGTCCTCGCTCCCGGCGGTGAGTGCGCGGATGGCCTGCTGCTCGGCCTCACGCTCGAGCGGGGCGGGCATGGTATCGCTTCCGCCGATGTAAAACACCCCCGGCGCACCGCCGCGCAGCCGCAGCCGCAGCGCCATCCAGAGCATACGCAGTCTTTCCGATAATTTCGGCACAAAACCCCTCCTCAGTTTTTTGGCGGCAGCACCATGGAAAATGCCCCGTCGGATGTGAGCGCCTGTGCGCTCAGGGCCAGCAGCATCGGCTCCGGCGCGCCGTCGATCATCACGCTGTCCGGCCGAAACGCCGGCAGCAGCGCACCCGTCACGCCCACCGCGCGGTACGGCAGCAGTACGACCCGCCCGGTGCATTCCGGCAGCGCGCCGAGCACCGTCAGCGTCTGCACCGCGTCGTCCGGCAGCGCGTGCAGCGCCGGAAACAGCGGCAGGACCGCCGCACGCTCGACCACGGCCGCCGGCAGACCCGACACCGGGTCATGCAGGTCGTTTCCGCTGTCGCGCAGAGCGCGGACGCTCGTGCTGCGTCCGGCGAGTGTGACCGTCACGGTGCGCACTTCGCGCGCGGCGGTCTTTGCCCGCCGCCGGAACACCGTCGACACGGCCGCATAGCACACGGCAAATGACAGCGCCAGCACCCGGCCGGACACCGTCACGAGCGCACCGCTGCCCGGCGACACGCCCGCGAGCATGCTCGCTGCGTATACCGCGCCGCCAAACGCGGCGGAAACCGCGAAAAACACCACCGCGCACCGCGCCCAGTGCGCCTCGCCGCCGAAGGCGATGAGCGCCATGGCCGCGCCGAGCGCGAGCTTCATCGCGCCGCTGCCGAGCCAGCCGCACCCGGGCAGCACCATGACCGCTGCGTACAGCGCGCCCGTGACCGCCGCGAGCAGATACCGAGCGCGGCGCAGCACCACGCCGCACACGCGTGCGGACGCGAGCACAAGGCAGTAGTCGAGCAGCAGATTGAGCCCGAACAGGCGATCGAGATAGATGACGTCCATGGTGCTATCGTATCACGGCGCGCGCGGGAAAATGCGCAAAAGCCGCCGCAGCAAAGTATCCGGAAAAAAGCACGGTTTCCCGGTGCGGGAAATGTCGCAGAGCGTTGATTTTGCAGTGGGCGGCTGTTATAATGATGCGTGATTTCAAAGCAGGTGCGCGCAGTGCGCTGCGTGCTTTCGCTATCCGCTTGGGAGGCAAACGATGAAAGCTGACAAACGATCTTTGGCACTGATCCTGGCGCTGGTGCTCATCTGCACGGTGCTGCCGGTCCCGGCGGCACAGGCTGCGGATGTGCAGCCTGTGCTTTCGGCTGCGCTGGCGCGGCAGGCTTCCGCCGTCCCGTCGCCGGGCTATGGCGATGAGTGGACGGTGCTCGGTCTCGCGCGCGGCGGCTATTTCACCGCGGACAGCGACTATTTTGCACGCTATTACGCAGACCTCGCGGCCAAAGTGCCGGAGCTGACGGCAGCGTCCGGGCGCGACGGCGCGCTCAACGCCTACAAGTCCACGGACAATTCGCGCGTCATCCTCGCCCTGTCCGCCATTGGGCGCGACGCGGCGCAGGTCGGCGGGTGCGATCTGACCGCGCCGTATGCGGATTTTGCATGGGTGAGCAATCAGGGCATCAACGGGCCCATCTTCGCGCTGCTCGCGCTCGACAGCCGCAATTACCTGCCCGGCAGCGCGGTGCGCCGTCAGTGCGTGGATGCGATCCTGAGCGCCGAGTGCTCCGGCGGCGGCTGGGCGTTCGGCGGCTCTGCTGCCGACCCGGACATGACGGCCATGGCGCTGCAGGCGCTGGCGGCCTACCGCTCCGAGGCGGCGGTCGCGGCGGCCGTGACGCGCGGTCTGGATGTGCTCTCGGCGATGCAGACCGGCGACGGGGACTTCGCTTCATCCGGCGTTGTGAACGCCGAGAGCGCCGCGCAGGTCATCGTTGCGTGCACGGCGCTGGGCATCGATCCGGACACGGACAGCCGCTTTGTCAAGGACGGCGGCTCGGCGGTCGATGCGCTGCTGACGTTTTATGATGCGGATGCGGCCGCCTTTCGCCACACGGCCTCCGGCAGCGTGAACAGCCTTGCCACCGAGCAGGCGGTGTATGCGCTTGTGGCCGTGTCGCGTCTGCGCCGTGGGCAGAGCAGCCTCTATCAGGAGACGGACACGCCCACGGTCAAGACGCCCGACGAACCCGGCACGTCGATCGCGCGCGTTCTCTGCACGGCGGACGGCAGCGGCCTCATCCCGGCAGGATACCGCACGGTCGCGGTGTGCCCGCCGGATGCGTCGGCGGACAGCGCCGTCACGTTTTCCGACGGGACGCAGCTGCTCTACAGCCCCGTTTTGTCCGAGCGCAGCGGCACGCCGACGTGGGTGTGGCTCTTCGCGCCGGACGTGACGGATGACGCGCTCAACGACCCGGCAAGCTACACCGCGGCAAGCGGGAAGCCTGCCGTGCTCACCGTCGGCGATGTCAACGGCGACGGCGTCATCAACGCGCAGGATGCGCTGGCCATCCGCACGGCCTGCGCCGGGGAGACGACTCCGGCGGCGAACGTGCTGCTGGCGATGGATGCGGATCTCAACGGCCGCGTGGACGCGCAGGATGTGCGCGCGGTGGCCGACAGCTTTGTGTATGATACGGCGCTGCCCGCAGCGCAGGAGGACGAAACATGAAGTCTTTCCGGACAAAAAAGAATCTTGCCATTGCGCTCAGCGTCCTGCTTGTCGCGGCGATCGTGGTGCTGTGCATCGCGCTGCGGCAAAAGAGCGATGCGGATGTTGACCCCACGCTGACGCTCGTGTGCACGCCGGCGGATGCCGACGGTGTGTGCACAGTCGATGTGGAGCTGACCGGTCTGCCTGACGGCGGACATTACGGGGCGGCGAGCATCGCCGTGGCCTTCGATCCGGCGCAGCTGACCTTTCTCGGCACAGACGACGGGGACATCCCGCTCGTGATGGGAAGCCTCCCGGAGTGGGAGAGCGATCCCGCGCGCGCAAACGAGACCGGAAGCGCGCGTGCGCTGTGTCTGCCGGAGGAGGGGGCTGCGCTGGCCACATCGACCGGCAGCGTGCTCGTGCGCCTGCACTTTCGGCTGGCCGACGGTGTGACGGAGTCGGCGCTGACGGTGACGGACGCGGTGCTTGCCGCCGCGGACGAGACCGAGAGCCTCGCCTCGGCAGCGGCCACGCTCACGGTCGCAGGCGGGACGGTGCGCCGTGGTGGGTAAGCGGCGCGCGCTCGGGCTGCTGCTGTGCCTGCTGCTGTTGCTGTGCACGGCCTGCGGCGGCCGGACGCAAAATGACACCGGTGATCTGCACTGCACGGTGACGATCGAATGCACCACGGTGCTTGCGCACATGGACGATCTGAGCCCCGGCAAGGCGGAGATCGTCCCGACCGACGGCGTGCTCCTGCCGGAGACGGCGGTCGCCTTTTCCGAGGGGGACACGGTGTTTGACGTGCTGCAGCGGGTCTGTCGGGTGCAGGGCATCCACATGGAGTCGACCTGGACGCCTGCGTACAACAGCGCCTATATCGAGGGCATCGGCAACCTCTACGAATTTGACTGCGGCGAGCTGTCCGGCTGGATGTACAGCGTCAACGGTGCCTGGCCGGACTACGGCTGCAGCGGCTATACACTGCACGACGGCGACACCGTCGTCTGGAGCTATACCTGTGATCTTGGGCGCGACGTCGGCGCCCGGCAAGGAGAACCATGACCGATTCTTTTTCGGCGCTGCATCCGGCGCTGACCTTTTGCTATTTTGCGGCGGTGCTGTTGCTGACGATGTTCGTGCTGCACCCGGTGTTTCTGGCGCTGAGCCTGCTGGGTGCGCTGGGCTACTGCGCGCAGCTGCGCGGCTGGCGCAGCTTGTGGCGGACACTCGGCCGGCTCGTGCCGTTTCTGGCGCTGATGGCGGCGCTCAATGCGCTGTTTAATCACGCGGGCGTGACGATGCTGTTCTATCTGCCCAACGGCAACCCCGTCACGCGCGAGGCCCTGTGCTACGGCGCGGCTGCGGCGGCGATGTTCGCGGCCGTGATCCTGTGGTTTCAGTGCTGCAGCGCTGTCATGACGGCGGATAAATATCTGTACGTGTTCGGCAGCGTGCTGCCGGGCGTGTCCCTGCTGCTGAGCATGGCGCTGCGCTTCGTGCCGAAGTTCACGGCGCATATGCGCGCCGTCGCTGCGGCACAGGCATCGCTCGGCTGCGGTACGCGTGAGGGCAGTGCGTGGCAGCGGCTGCGCAATGGTGCGCGCGTGCTGTCTGTCACCGTCTCGTGGGCGCTCGAGAGCGGCATCACGGCGGCGGACTCCATGAAGAGCCGGGGCTATGGCGCCGGCAGAAGAACGTATTTCGGCAACTACCGCTTCACCCGGCGCGACGGCCTGCTCAGCGCCGTGCTTGCGCTCGCGCTTGCGGGCGTGTGCGTGGGCATCGGCCGCGGCGCGCTGTATGTGCGCTATTACCCGTCGATGCACATCGGCAGCGCCGGTGCGCTCGGCGCGGTGTGCGCGGCGTGCTTTGCGCTGCTGTGCTTTTTGCCGCTGCTGCTCGATGGAAAGGAGGCGCTGACATGGCGTCGTTTGCGCTCGAACATCTGACATTTTCCTATCCGGGGCAGACGCGCCCGGCGCTCGACGATCTCACGCTCACGATCCCCGAGGGGGCGGTCACGGTGCTCTGCGGCGAGAGCGGCAGCGGCAAGTCGACCCTCCTGCGCCAGCTCAAGACCTGCCTCACGCCGCATGGCGAGACCGGCGGCACGGTGCGCTTTGGGGACGCGCTTTTGAAAGACATCCCGTTTGCCGAGCAGGCGCGGCGCATCGGCTTCGTGCTCCAGCATCCGGACGATCAGATCGTGACGGACAAGGTGTTTCACGAGCTCGCGTTCGGGCTCGAGAGCCTCGGCTGCGACGAAAAAACCATGCGGCTGCGCGTCGCTGAGATGGCGAGCTATTTCGGCATTGCCGACTGGTTCGAGCGCGACGTGCAGACGCTCTCCGGCGGGCAAAAGCAGATGCTCAACCTCGCCTCCGTCGTGGTCATGCGGCCGGACGTGCTCATTCTGGATGAGCCGACGAGCCAGCTCGACCCCATCGCGGCGAGCACGTTTTTGCACACGCTGCGCAAGCTCAACGAGGAGCTCGGTCTCACGATCCTGCTGTCCGAGCAGCGGCTGGAGGAGGCCGTGCCGCTGGCAGATCATCTCATCGTGCTCGAGCAGGGACGGCTGCTGGCCGCCGGTGCGCCGCAGGAGGCGGCGGCCGCGGTGCGTGGTCATGCGATCTTTTCTGCCATGCCTACGGCGGCGCGCATCGCCGTCGCACTCGGCGCACCGGAGCACCTGCCGCTCACCGTGCGCGAGGGGCGGGCATATCTCCAGCGCTTTTCTCCGCGCCCGATGCCGGACGCGTCGCCTGTGCCTATGGACACGCCCCCGGTGCTGACCGTGCGTGACGGCTGGTTCCGCTATGCGCAGAACGCGCCGGACGTGCTGCACGGTTTTTCGCTCACGCTGCGCCCGGGCGAACTCTACGCGCTCACCGGCAGCAACGGCAGCGGCAAGACGACGGCGCTCGGCGTGCTCTCCGGGCAGCTGCGGCTGTATCGCGGCAGCGTGTATCTGGACGAAAAAAAACAGCGCGCGCTCCAGCCCCTGCGCGACGGCATCGCCGCCGTGCCGCAGGATCCGCGCACGCTCTTCGCGGCGGACACGGTGCGCGCCGACCTCGCGTCGCTCGGCAGGGATGCCGCGCTGGTGGACACGGTCGTGCAGCAGATGGCGCTCGCGCCGCTGCTCGAGCGGCATCCGTTTGATCTCTCGGGCGGCGAGCAGCAGCGTGCCGCGCTGGCAAAGGTGCTGCTCATGCAGCCGCGCGTGCTGCTGCTCGATGAGCCGACCAAGGGCATGGACGGCGCGTTCAAGGCGGAGTTCGGTGCGCTGCTGCGTACCCTCTGCGCGCAGGGCACGGCTGTGTGCATCGTGAGCCACGATGTGGAGTTTTGCGCGCAGTATGCCGACCGCTGCGGTCTGCTCTTTCGCGGCGAGGTCGTGACGGAAAACGACCCGCGCACGTTTTTCTCCGGCAATTATTTTTACACCACGGCGGCGGCACGCATCGCGCGCGCTGCTGCACCCGGCGCGGTGCTGTGCGAGGAGGTCGTGCAATGTCTCGCAGACTGACGCGCCGCACATGGGCCGCGCTGGCGATCCTGCTTCTGGCGATCCCGGCGTTGATGGCGGTGTTCGTGTGCGTGTGGGATGAGCGCAAATACTACCTCACGTCGCTGCTGCTCGTGGGGCTGATGTTCGTGCCGTTCGTGCTGCGGTTTGAAGGCCGCAGACCGCAGGCGCGCGAGCTCGTGCTGCTCGCGACGATGACGGCACTGGCCGTGGCCGGGCGCGCGGCGTTTTACTGGCTGCCGCAGTGTAAGCCCGTGTGCGCGATCGTGATCCTCACGGCCGTGGCCTTCACGCCGGAGGCGGGCTTCGTCACCGGTGCGGCAGCGGGGCTGATCTCCAACTTCTTCTTCGGTCAGGGACCGTGGACACCGTGGCAGATGCTCGGCTTCGGGCTCGTGGGTTTTGTCGGCGGCGTGCTGTTTTCGGGGCGCAGGGTGCGCCTTGTGCCGCTGCTGCTCTACGGCTTTTTGTCGGTGTTCGTGCTCTACGGCGTGCTGCTCGACACGGCGAGTATGCTCATGTACAATGCCGCGCCCTCGTGGCAGCTCTGGCTTGCAACGTGCGCATCCGGGGTCGTTTTCAACCTCATCCATGCGGGCAGCACGGCCGTGTTTTTGCTCGTGCTGTATAAGCCGCTCCTGAGCAAGCTTGCGCGTGTGAAAGAAAAGTACGGGCTTCTGGAATGAAAAAAGTCTCCGCATCCAACCGGATGCGGAGACTTTTTTATCTGTACTTCATGCCTGCTGCCAGAGCAGGCGGTGATCGTCAAAGATGACCTGCAGCCGGCCGGTATCCTTCCCCCACGCGAGGTAGGAGCGCACCGTGCTGCCGACGAGCGCGTACTGCTCAAAATCCATCACAAGGTCAAAGCGCCGGAACAGCTGCTGCAGCACGGATTCGAACGTCTGCGGGGTGCGGCAGAGCCCGGTGATGATGTCTGCGATCTCGAGCACCTTGTCGATGTTGTACTGCGCCAGCGGCACGATGTCCTCCGTCACGGCGGCGTGCGCCGGCACGAAGGCGCGGGCGGTGAGTGCCTTGACCATTTCGAGCGTGTTCAGGTAGGCAGCCACATCGTAAAGAAAGCCGATCTGATACTTTTCCAGCGTCTCGCGGCTCGACAGGCAGTCGGCCAGATACACCACGTCGTCCGGCGTGCGAAAGCCCACCATGTCGAAAAAATGCCCCGGCAGCGAAAGCCACTCAAACCCCTCCGGCAGGCACGCCGCAGTCAGCTCCTGCGCGTCGCTCGGCTTGGCCATGAGAAACTTGTGCCGCAGATCCTTCGGCGGATAGCCGCCGTAGAGAAACGCGGGCTCGAGCACCGGGTGGCGCGTGAAGTCACACTCGATGCCGGGGGCATAGACCTTGCAGCCGGTCTGGTTTTGCAGGTACTGGTTGCCGCCGATGTGGTCGGCGTTGGAGTGCGTGTTGTAGATGGCGGTCAGATGCCAGCCGTTGGCGTCGAGGATCTGACGCACCTTGCGTCCGGCCTCCTTGTCGTTGCCGCTGTCGATGAGGCAGACGTCGGTGTCGTTGAGGCGCACGAGACCGATCTTGGCGGGGCTCTGGATATAGTAGCTGTTTTCGGAAACCTGATTCAGTTCGTACATCGGGGCGTCCTCCTTTTTCAGATGTTTTGCCGGCGGATGAGCGGCTCGACCTGCGCGGCGAGCTGCGCGAGCGCGCCCGGTGCAAACGGGGAGCGGAAGCCGGCCTCGGCCAGCAGGTCCGTCCAGAGCTTTTCGCCGCCCTGCTCCGACAGGTGCAGGTAGCGGGCGAATGCATCGTCATAATCGTCCTGCGACGCGAGCAGGAACTGGAACGCCGCTGTCTGCGCAAGACAGTAGTCAATGTAGTAAAATGGCGTCTCATAGATGTGCATCTGGTATTGCCAGCGTGTGCCGCGCTCGAGATACGGGATGCCGCGCTGGTCGATGTGCGGACGGTACTTCGCCTCCAGCTCCAGCCAGACGGCGTTGCGCCCGGCGGGGGTGAGATCGGGCTCGGCGTAGACGCGGTGCTGGAATTCGTCCACCATCGTGCCGTAGGGCAGAAAGCTCAGCGCATCGAGCGCGTGCTGGAAGCGGTAGCGCTGCGCGTCGCCCGCCTTCGGGAAAAAGCCGTCGAGATACGGCCAGGCGAAAAACTCCATGCTCATCGAGTGCGTTTCGGCGGTCTCCATGCCGCCGCAGCCGAGCTCGAGCGCGAAGCGGTTGTTCGCGATCAGGTAGGCGTTGAGCGCGTGGCCGGCCTCGTGCGTCACGACGTCCACGTCGCCGGAGGTGCCGTTGAAGTTTGCGAGGATGAACGGCTGATGATACTTGACAAACTCCGTGCAGTAGCCGCCGCCCCACTTGTTCGGGCGCGCATCGACGTCGAAGGCCTCGTTTTGGCACATCATGCGGAAAAACGTGCCCGGTACGTCGCCCATGCCGTCGTACATCTTCTGCGCCGCGGCAAAGAGCGCCTCCTTGCCGCAGGGCGTCGGATCGCCGCCGGGGGTAAAGACCTCGTTGTCGTAGAGGCGGAACGTGTCAATGCCGAGACGCTTCGCATTTTCCAGCCGCAGCCGCGACACGACCGGCACGATGTCGCGCACGATGTTCTCGCGGAACGTCTGCACGGCCTGCACATCGTAGCACATGCGCTCCATGCGGCAGTAGCCGAGCTCGATGAAGTTTTCATAGCCCATCTTTTTGGCCATCCGGTCGCGCACGTGCACGAGCCGGTCAAAAATGTCATCGAGCTGCTCACTGTGTGCTTCCAGCGTCGTGCCGAGCACCTCATAGCATTCTCTGCGCGTGGCGCGGTCGGCACTGCGGGCGTATTTCATCAGCATCGGGCGCGGCAGCTGTTCGCCCCGGAAGGGGAAGAGCATACCCGCCATGAGCTGGGCATATTCGCTCACGAGCTTGTTCTCCTCGACCATGTCGTCCACGATCTCCGGCGACATACTCCGCCGCTGCAGCTCCATGCTGCGCAGCAGGATCGGCGAGAGCGCCTGCTCGAGCTCTGCCCGAAACGGGCTGTCGAGCACGGCGGAGGCATACTGCAGATCCAGGTTTTCGATCTCCGGACCGATCTCGTCGTAGTAGTCCTTCTCGGCCAGATAAAACGGGTCGACGGTGTTGATCGTGTAGCGCATATACGACAGCGACTGCGCCGTATCGTACTCCGTCTTGAGCGAGAGATATTCCGCGCGCGCTTCGAGGATCTCCTCGACGCTCCGTGCGCCGCGCACGCGCTCGATCACGTGCCGGAGTCCGGCGGTCATCTCCTCGCGCGTTACGCGCCGGTAGGGGAGTTGGGATACTTTCATGCTTGCTCCTTTCCAAGGTCTGCGGCGAAAAACTGCTTTTTGCTGTGTAAAAATAAGAAATGTGCCATTTCCACGCCCCTGCGGGACAACCGGAAATGATGCACAAAAACTTCATGCACCGGCATTTGCGGCGTTTCCCAGTGCAGCACGCATGCATGGAGTTTTATGCCATCATATAACCGCGCTGCCGATTCGTCAAGAACTGTTTGCGCCTGCACCGCAGCGCAGCAGTACAAACGCCCCGGATGCCGATGCATCCGGGGCGCCGCGTGATTTATTCGGTTTCGTTTTTCGCCTGATAGGCACGCACGTAGTTCACGAGCGTGTCGACGGTTTTCTCGATGCCGAGCTTGCCGCTGTTGACGACGAGGTCGTAGCCGCGCGCATCGCCCCACTTCGTGTCGCAGTAGTAGTTGTGGTAGGCCTTGCGGTCGCGGTCGACGCGGCGCATCTCCTGCGCCGCCTGATCGGCCGTGAGGGATTTTTCCTCCATGAGCCGCCGGCGCTTCACGTCGGGCTTTCCGGCGATGAACAGGTGCACGGCGTTCGGGTTGGCGCGCAGCACATAATCCGAGCACCGGCCGAGCACGACGAACGACTCGCCGCTGTCGGCAAGCTCCTGAATGTGCTCGAACGTCTCGCGTGCGAGGGCATCCTCCGGCGCGTTGAAGTTCTCGCCGATGCGGCGCGACCACAGCAGGTGCACCGGCTTCTCGTCATAGCGCGCGGCGTCCTCGGCGTTGAAGACACTGGCCAGCAGCAGCTCCTTATCATAAAACGCGATGCCGAGCTGCTTCGCGATCTGTTCGGCGATGTACTTGCCGCCGCTGCCGTGTTCACGGCCGACGGTCACGATGATTTGCTTCATGATGCGTTACCGCCTTTCTCAAAGTAGGGTCACAGGTATCTCAGAAACAGGCATCCCAGCGAGACCGCAATGACCAGTACGGTGGCCGGAACGCAGTATTTGCAGTATTTGCCCCAGCTGATGGGGTGGCCGCTCTTGGCCGACACGGATGTGGCCACGACGTTGGCCGACGCGCCGATGGGCGTGGCGTTGCCGCCGAGGTCGGTGCCGAGCGAGAGTGCCCAGGCGATCACGCGCAGATCCATGCCCTGCGTCGCCGCGATGGACTGAATGACCGGCACCATGGTGGCCGCGAACGGGATGTTGTCGATCAGCGCACTGCACACGGCCGAGAGCAGCAGGATGATGACGATGACGGCCTTGATGCTGCCGCCGCTGATGCTCGAGATGAACTGCGCGATGAGCTTGAGCACGCCGGTCTGCTCCAGTCCCGCGACGGAGATGAACAGGCCGATGAAAAACAGCAGCGTCTTGTAGTCCACGCCGCGCAGCACTTCCTTCACGCCGGTGCTGCCGTTGGTGCACACGGTCACGAGCAGCGTCAGCGCTGCGACGATCACGCCGATGCACGCGACGGTCAGCCTGGTCTGCGCGTGTGTCACAAGCAGCGCGACCGCGATGAGAAACACGACCACATCCGCGATGAACGCCTTGCGGTCGGCGATGGCGGTCGCCGGGGCGGGACAGACGGCATCAGCCGGACGGGCAGCCTCACTCGCCTTGAGCGGCTTGCGGAAGCACAGCCAGAAAAACAGCAGCACGAACACAAAGCAGATGCCGACGATCACGCCGGTGTTCTGGATGAAGTCCGTGAACGTATAGCCGAGTGCCGTGCCGATGATGATGTTGGGGGGATCGCCGCACATGGTGGCAGCGCCGCCGAGGTTCGCGCAAAAGACCTCCGACAGGATCATCGGGACGGGGTCAAAGCACAGGATCTGCGCCAGCTCCAGCGTGACGGTCGCCAGAAACAGCACGACCGTGATGCTGTCGATGAACATGGCCAGAAACGCGGCCATGGCCATGAAGCACACCAGCAGCGGCACAACGTGGTAGTGCGTGGCTTTGGCCAGCGACAGGCACAGCCAGCGGAAAAACCCGGATTTGCCGAGCCCTTTGACCATGATCATCATGCCGGTGATGAAGAAAATGGTCGACCAGTTGACGCCGGAGCTTGCGCTCTCCGAGGCGCCGTACCAGAAGTCGGTGCGGAAGATCGCGCCGAGATTCAGCGCGTTTTTGATCGCGTCCCAGCTGTGCATACAGATGCCGAACACGACCACGAGCACGAGCGCCGCGCTGCCGAGCGTGACATACTGACGCTCGAATTTGTCCATGATGATGAGCGCAAACATGCCGACGAAGATGACGGCGGCAAAGATTTGAGCAGTCATAGAAAAAGACCTTCTTTCTGCCTTACCTGAATTTTGCGGGGGTCGCAGGCGCAGGGCAGCGAAGAAAGAAACGATTGCTTTGCGGCGGTGTTTCCCCTGAACAGGATAGGAATTTTAGCGCGCGCGGCAGCAAAAGTCAAGAGATATTTTGAAATCTGAACGCATTCTTATCAGACTTTTGAATGCTCAATATTACAGGCATTTATAGGCGATGATCGTCGCGCCGCCCTTACCCTCGTAGCGCTTGATCTGGTACTTGTTCGGGAAGGCTGCCAGCAGCTCCGGCAGCTTGCTGTAGCCGTAGGCGCGGACGTTGAAGTCGGGCTTGACGCGCTTGATGTACAGCCCCGAGGAGCTGACGTTGACAAAGCCGTCGGCGTCCTGATACTTCTCAGAGGCGATGTGCAGCAGGTTGTGGATCTCGCGGATGTCGGGCTTTTTCGGCGCCGGTTCGGGTTCGGGGGCCGGTGCCGGCTCCGGCTCGGCGGCCGGTGTGGGCTCGACGGGTTTTTTCGTGCTGCGGGTGGTCTTTTTCGCCTTGCGCGCTGCGGGCTTTTTGGCGGCGGGCTCGGCCGTGTGCTCAACGGCGGGCTTGTCGTCCGCCTTGGCGAGGTAGTCGATGAGGATGAAGTCGTCGCACGCGTTCTTAAATGACTCCGGCGTCGTCGTCACGCCCGCATCGATGATGTACAGCCCCGACTCGCGCAGCCGGATGGCCAGCGGCGTGAAGTCGCTGTCGCTCGACACGAGCACGAGCGCGTCATACATATTCGTGTGCAGCAGATCCATCGCGCCGATGACCATGGCGATGTCGGTCGTGTTCTTTCCGGCGACGTAGTCAAACTGCTGCTCGGCGCGGATGGCGAGGCGCTTGAGCTCCGACTCCCAGTTTTTCAGCGAGTCCTTGCGCCAGTTGCCATAGGCTTTTTTCACAACGATGCGGCCGTAGGTCGATACCTCGTGCAGCACGGCCTCGAGCTTGGTCAGCTGCGTGTTGTCGGCGTCGATCAAGACGGCGATTTTCTGAAAGTTTTCCATATATGTTGCTCCTGAGCTGCCGTATGGCAGAGATTTTTTCTTCATTATAGCGTTTTTGCGCGCAAAATGCAACGAAAGCGGGGCGCAGCTCCCGCTTTCGTTGTCTGGTTTATGTGCCCGCGTCGGCGCCCGCCGGACACTGCCGCCCGTTGGAGTCGATGTGCGTGTCGCCGGGCAGGAGCATCTGCGAGACCGGCAGGATCGTGTAGCCGTCGGCGATGAGCGCCTCAATGATCCCGGCCAGCGCCTCCGGCGTGTGCTCGGCCGCGTTGTGAAACAGCACGATGCTGCCCGGCTGCACGCGTGTGAGCACGCGCGTGGTGATCTCGTCGCCGCTCAGCCCCTTCCAGTCGAGCGAATCCACGTCCCACTGGATGGCGTGCATCCCGAGGGCGTTGATCGCGGAGATCACGGTGTCGTTGTACTCTCCGTAGGGGCAGCGAAACAGCGTCGGGCGCGTGCCGGTGACGGCTTTGATCTTGTCGGCGCAGGTGTTGACCTCCGCCTCGATCTGCTCGGCGCTGAGCTGCGCCATGTGCGGGTGCGTGCTCGAGTGGTTCATGACCTCGTTGCCCGCGTCTGCGAGCGCCTTGACCGACTCCGGATATTTGTCCACCCACTCGCCGACGACGAAAAACGTCGCGTGTACGTTGTATTTGCCGAGGATGTCGATGAGCGTCTGCGTGTCCTCGTTGCCCCACGCCGCGTCGAACGTCAGGCTCACGACGCGGTCGTCGCGCTGCACACTGTAGATGGGCAGCACGCGCTTGGCCGCGCTCACGCCCACGATCGCGGGACTGTTCACCGCC
Organism: uncultured Eubacteriales bacterium; assembly: GCA_900543625.1. GTDB lineage: Bacteria > Bacillota > Clostridia > Oscillospirales > Oscillospiraceae > CAG-103. Next base: position 83,800 of record UQSF01000002.1, on the reverse strand, counting down.
CAGAACATGAGCGCGATGGCCAGCACCATTGCGCACGCGCTCAGCAGTTTTCGGTGTTTTCTGATGGCTTGGCGTACCTTGTGCATTGTACCACCTCCGGCTTTCTGCCCTCATCCTATGCGCGGGGGAGCGCGGATATGCGCCGGCTTCGGTTTACATAATTCTGATATGCAGACGGCGCTTGACGCGCGGCGGATTTTCCGCTATCATGAGCCGAACGATGAGGTGATGACGATGCAATTTCTCTGCGCGCCGATGGAGGGCGTGACCGGCGACCTGTTCCGGCAGGCGCAGCGGCAGACCTTTCCCGCGGCGGACAGCTACTATACGCCCTTTCTTTCGCCGACGGCGAACCGCACCTTTTCCCCGCGCGAGCTGCGCGAGATCGACCCGGCACACAATGCGGGCATCCACGTCGTGCCGCAGCTCATGGGGCACTGCGCCGAGGATTTCCTCTGGATGGCGGGACGGCTTGCGGACATGGGTTACGACGAGGTGAATTTCAACCTCGGCTGCCCGTCGAACACGGTCACGGCAAAGAAAAAAGGCGCGGGCCTGCTCACGGAGCCGGAGCTGCTGCGGCAGTTTTTTGATGCCGTATTTGCCGCCTGCCCGCTGCCGGTCTCAGTCAAGACCCGCCTCGGCAAAACGACGGCGGAGGGCTTTCCCGCGCTGCTGGAGCTCTACAACGACTACCCGATCCGCGAGCTGATCGTGCATCCGCGTGTGCAGGCGGATCAGTATCACGGGCAGCCGGATCTGGAGGCGTTCGCCTATGCGCTTGCGCACAGCCGCGCACCGGTGTGCTACAACGGCGACCTGTTCGACGCGCCGGCCGTGCACGCATTTCAGGCGCGGTTTCCGGCGGTGGAGCGCATCATGCTCGGGCGCGGGCTGGCTGCCAATCCCGGCCTGATCGGTCAGCTGCGCACGGGCAAAGCGCCGACGGCGGCGCAGCTGCAGCTGTTTCACGACCGGCTCTACGCTGCCACGCGCGCGCGCATTCCCGACCGGCGCGCGCTGCTGTTTCGCATGAAGGAGGCGTGGCGCTATCTCGGCTGCAGCTTTGCCGACGCTGAGCGCCCGCTGCGCCGCATCCGCAAGGCACAGGATATGACGGAGTATGACAGCGCGGTGCGCCAGCTCTTCGCGTCCTGCCCGGTGCGGGAGGATGCGGGCTACCGCGTCTGAAAATGTGTTTGTCCCCGGCAGCGCAGCTGCCGGGGACAAACTGTTTCCCAGACTTTGTTTTATGGATGCCAGCTGCTGTCGGGTCGATCGCCGGACTGCGGCTGCCAACCGTTGGGTGCACGGTCGCCCATGCTGCGCGGCAGGCTGCGGTAGAACGCGGCGCGTGACACGGCCATGTACGGCGTAAGCCACAGCGCCCCGATCCCGGCGGTCAGCACCGTCAGCAGCGCCCAGCCGAAAAAGCTCAGATCCAGACAGAATAGATCGCTCTTGCGCCCGTCCATGAGCGCCTTGGAGCGCTCGATGGCCTCGGTCGGCGCGATGGTCGGGTTTTCGGCCATGATATACGTCGCCATCGAGTAGCGGTATGCGGCGATGATGCCGGGGATGACGAACAGCAGCGACCACGCGAACACCTTGAGCGCGATGAGCAGGTTGAGCACGAAGGCGCTGCCGAAGATGTCGAAGGCGGAAAAGAGGTCGTCAAACTGCGCCTGCTCGCCGTCAACGAGCTTCAGGCAGAAGCGGTCGTGCCCGATCGAGATGCTGCCGCGGAGAACAAACTGTCCCATGGCGAGCACGCTGGCGACTGGCACAAGGACGTGCGTGAAGCGGCGCATGGCCTCGGGGTAGTACCGGCTGACGTCTGAGTTCTGGAACGACACGGTCAGCGACGACGTGCCGCCGCCGAGCACGGTCGCCAGCAGCGTCACGCCGACGGCCAGCCACCAGAAGTTTTTCAGCGCGCGGCGCGCCATGCTGCGATAATCAGATGCGGAATACATAGTAAACCTCCTTTGTGTCACCAGGGCGTGCGTTCCTGCCCGTGCACGAGGTAGGCGTGCTCGGCCAGCTCCGCGAGCGGGCTGTCGCTGCGGGAGTCGGAGTAAAACTCCGCGATCTCTACGTCGGGGTAGGTCTCGTGCAGGCGGCGCACCTTTTCCGCGCCATGGCAGTTTTCCCCGTCGGTCTTGCCGGTGTGCCTGTCCACGCGCGAGGCCAGCAGCCGCACGCCGAGCTTCTGCGCCGGGATGCGCACGAGAAACTCCGGCGATGCGGAGATGATGATGTCGTCCGGGCGCTGCTGCGCGAGATACCACGCGTTTACGCGGTCGAAATTTTTTGACCAGAACGCCTCCAGCTCTGCGTCTACATCGGGTACGCGGCGCAGAAAGCCATACATCCGCTCCTTGACGGCGGTCTTGCTGATCTTGCCGAGCCAGTAACCCGGCAGCAGGGCGAGCGTGCGCAAAAGCGGCCAGATCACGCCGGGATGCCGGCGCAGACACCAGCGCACGAATGCCACCGTGCTGTCCACGGGGAAGATGGTCTTGTCCCAGTCGTATACGTTGACTTTTTCCATAGGGCTCCTCTCAGTAGAGCGTGCCGGCCAGCTGCATGTACGCGGCGGCGACGGCCTCGCGGATGAAGTAATTGACGCGCATGGACGGCAGAGTGGTCTCGGCGGCGATGCCGGCGGGATCAGCGCCCAGAGAGCGCGCCATGCGCTTGGCGCGGTAGAGGTGGTATTCGCTCGTCACGATGCCGACGCCGTCGGCGGGGTCACCGCCGCGTGCGCGGAGGATCGCAAACGAATTTTCCAGGTTCTCGCGTGTGGTGCGCGAGCGGTCCTCCTGCACGATGCGCGCGCTGTCGATGCCGTGCGCCGTGAGGTAGTCGGCCATGGCTTTGGCCTCCGTGATATCCTCGCCCGGCCCCTGACCGCCGGAGACGATGACCGTGGCGGCGGGGTTCGCGTTCAGATAGGCGAGCGCCGCGTCGAGCCGGTTGCACATCGACAGCGACGGCGTACTGCCGTTGACGCCCGCGCCGAGCACGACGATCGTGTCGGGGTGCGCGTCGGTGTCCGTGCGTGCGTCGCGCACGACGGGGATCTCAAAGACCGTGAACACGATCAGCCCCGCGCACACGAGCACGCCCAGCACGGCGCGCCCCACGCGGGGCAGCCGCGGGAATAGAAACACCAGCACGGCGATACCCCAGAGCAGATAGCCGAGATAGTCGTGCCCCGGCATGGCAAAGCGCAGCACACAGCCTGCAAGGATGAGCAGGAGCGCGATCAGTGTGGAACATTTTCGTTTCAGTCGCATAATGCCTCCCATGCCGCATAGAGCGCCTCGAGCTGCGTGTTGAGCGCCTGCTTTTGCTCGTCGAGCTCCATGAGCTTCTGATAGTCGGTGGCGTTGGTCTCGCTCTCGGCATCGAGCGCCGCGAGCTGTGCCTCCAGCTTTTCGATGTCGCGCTCCGTGCGCTCACGCTGACGCGCGGTGTTCGGGGCGCGTTTCGGTCTGGGCTTCTTTTCGCGCTCGACGGCCTTGGCCGTCTGCTGCAGGGCGGTCTGGCGCGCGCGGTAGGCGCGAAACTCCTCATATGTGCCGCGGTAGTCCGTGATCGTGCCGTTTTCGAGCAGCCAGATGCGACTGGCGAATTTCTCGATGAAGTACCGGTCGTGCGACACGAACAGCAGCGCCTGTGTGTAGTCGCTCAGCGCGTCCTCGATCCACTCGCGGCTGGCGATGTCGAGGTGGTTGGTCGGCTCGTCGAGGATAAGGAAGTTGATCTCCCGGCGCATGAGCATGCACAGCCGCAGCCGCGAGAGCTCGCCGCCCGAGAGCGCCGACACGGGCTTGAGCACGTCCTCGCCGCAAAAGCCGTAGGCGGCGAGCTGATCACGCGCCTCCTGCGGCGTGCACTTGCACTCGTAGAGCATCGTGTCGAGCATGGAGCGCTCCGGCACGGCAAAGCGCACGATCTGCGGCAGGTATGCCGTGCGCACGGACGGCCCGCGCTGTACCCAGCCGGTGTCCGGCGTCTCCTCGTTCATGACGAGACGCAAAAACGTTGTCTTGCCGGCGCCGTTGTCGCCGATGAGGGCAATGTGCTCGCCGCCGGTCACGGTCAGGTCGAGATCGTGAAAGAGCGTGCGCGCGCCGTAGCGCTTGCCGAGTCCCGCCATGGTCAGCACGTCGTCGCCGCGAAATTCCTGCGCGGTGAAGTGCACATTGAGCTTGCGCGCCTCGGTCGGCCGGGCGGTCGTCTCAAGCTTTTCCATGCGCTTTTCGATGGAAAACGCGCGCTTGTGCAGCTTGTCGTTGCCCATGAACGCCCAGAGGTGCAGCTTTGCCGCCGCCTCCGTGAGCTGCTGGAGCTTGGCCTGATCCTTCTCGTATTTTTTGAGCTGCTCGTCAAAGCGGCGCTGCCGCTCGACGACGTAAAAGCTGTAGTTGCCGCTGTAAAACTCCGCCTGCCCGGACGTGAAGTCGATCGAACGCTGCACGACGCGGTCGAGAAAATACCGGTCGTGGCTGATGACGAGCACCGTGCCGCGAAAATGCAGCAGGTACGCCTCGAGCCACTCGGTCGCGCGCAGATCGAGGTGGTTGGTCGGCTCGTCGAGCAGGAGGATATCCGTGTCCTCAAGGATGAGCCGCGCGAGGTTCACGCGCGTTTTTTCCCCGCCGGAGAGCGAGTCAAACGGCTGCGCGCGCATCGCGGCCGGGATGTCCAGACCGTTGGCGACGCGGTTGCGCTCGTGCTCCATGTCGTACCCGCCGAGGCGGCGGAAGTTTTCCGACAGGCGGTCGTATTCGGCCAGCAGCGCGGGGGAATTGTCGGACGCCATGCGCGCGGTCAGCTCGTTCATGCGCGCCTCCATGTCATAGAGACGCCGGTGCGCCTCACGCAGCACGTCCTCCGTCGTCCAGCCGTCGGGGTAGACCGGGATCTGCGAGATCAGCCCCAGCCGCCGCCCGGCGGCGATGGACACGGTGCCGGCGTCGGGCTGCAGCTCGCCCGAGAGGATGCGGAAAAACGTCGTCTTGCCGCAGCCGTTGCGCCCGAGGATGCCCACACGCTCCCCGGCGTTGACGTCAAATGTGATACCTTTTAATATGTCATTGCCCTGCTCAAAGCCCTTGACGAGCCCGCGGACGGATAGATCGATCATGTGTGACTCCTAAGTTACTTGTTCACGGCTGCCTGCAGCACAGTGTTGGCCACGGCGCCTGCGTTCGTCAGACCGCCGCCGGCGTTTTCCACCAGCACGACGAAGGCGTACGGGTGCGCATCGTCGAGCAGGAAGCCCGTGAACCATGCGTGCGATGTGCCGTCGCCGACTTCGGCGGTGCCGGTCTTGGCGCAGAGGTTCAGCCCCGGGAAGCGGTTCGTGCCGTAGTGGGCCGAGACGTTGTAGTTCATCATGTCGCGCAGCTTGTTGGCGGTCGTGCCGCTCAGCAGGTTCGTGGTCGAGCCGCTCGGCGTGTCGAGCAGCAGCGACGGCTCGACGACGCTGCCGCCGTTGGCGATGGCCGAGACGTAGCGCAGCATGGAGTACGGGCAGATGAGGTCCTCATACTGACCGATGCCCGACCAGGCGAGGTTTGCGCTGCCGGACGCGCCCTTGGTGAAGCTGCCGGCCATCGTCGGGATGCCGCTCAGCGACTGGGAATCGAGGAAGCCGAGCTTCTTGGCGTAGCTCTCGATGGTGTCCGCGCCGAGCTCGAGCGAGATCTGCGCGAACGCACAGTTGCAGGAGTTTGCCAGCGCGTCCTCGAACGTCTGACTGCCGTGCACGCCCGTGCACTTGACGGTCACGCCGTTGACGTCCAGACTGCCCGCGCAGGTGAAGCGGCGGCTGTCGATGTCCTTGATGTTCTCGATCGCGGCGGCGGAGGTGATGAGTTTGTAGATCGAGCCCGGTGTGAACGAGCCGTTGATGCAGCGGTTGATGTATGCGCCGTCCGGCACGTCGCCGTCAACGGCCGGGTCGATGCTCGGCCCGGAGACCATGCACAGCACCTCGCCCGTCTTGTAATTGCTCACGAGCACGGCACCCTTGCGCCCGGCGAGTGCCTCGTAGGCCGTGACGCACAGGCTCGAATCAAGCGTGAGCGCGACGGTGTGCCCGTCGGTCGCATAGGTGCCGGTGATGGGGTTGTAGCCCGAGAGCTGCTTGGAAAACGCCTTGAGTGCGCCGGTGCCGATGTTGCCGGTGTAGTCGCCGACGGCCTGATAGCAGGCCGTGCGCACGGCGGCGTCCTCGGCGTAGCTGCGCGAACCGCCGTTGGCCGTTGCGAGCACGACGCCGCTGCGGTCGGTGAGTGTGCCGGTGTTGAGCACACCGCTGGTGTAGACGCTGCTGTTGGCGGCAAAGGTCGCCCACTCAGCGCCGTGTTCGATGTAGCGCACGATGTACACGCCAATGCCGCCGAGCACCAGCACGGCGACGAGCAGCGCGCTCATGGCGCGGCGTTTGACTTTGTTCATGCCTGCGCCTCCTTATTTTTACGCGATGGCAGCCGCACCACGAAGCTTGCGCCGCGCCGGGTGTCGGCCGCCTTGATGTAGGCCAGCAGCATCCAGCACGAGAGCATACTCGATCCGCCCTTGGACACGAACGGGAACGTCACGCCCGTGAACGGCAGAATGTCCAGCACGCCGAACACGTTGAGCGACATCTGCACGAGCATGAGCGTTACGGTGGCGCAGCCGGCGATGACGTAATACGACGAGCGGCCCTGTGCCGCGTTTTTGACGGTGAAGATGGCCAGCGCGATGATGGCCAGCATTGCACACAGCGCCACGATCAGGCCGAGCTCCTCACACAGGACGCCGAAGACCATGTCGGTGTTCGCGGCGAAGATGTTTTTCAGCCAGCCGCAGCCCGCGCCCTGTCCGAACAGACCGCCGGAGGCGGCCGCGCTCAGTGCGCGCGTCTGCTGATAGCCCGCGCCGGAGACGTCCTCCCACACGTGCCCCCAGGTGGCAAAGCGCTGCGCCACGTGCGGCTTGATGCTCAGCACGAGCGTGCCCGCCATGGCGGCGGACGTTACGGCCAGCAGGACGGTGGCAATGCTGCCCGAGCGCATGAAGGCGATGACGAGAAACGTCGCAAAGAAGATGAGCGCCGCGCCGAAGTCGCCCATCAGGGCGAGGCCGCCGACGCAGATGGCGGAAAAGGCGATGAAGAGCAGAATGCTCTTGCTGCGGAACATCCGGTTGAGCGACGTCGCGCCGACATAGATGAACGCGACCTTGATCAGCTCTGACGGCTGCAGGGAGAAGCCCGCGATCGTCAGCCAGTTTTTCGCGCCGAACACCTCGCTTGCGGCAAAGAGGTTCAGCGCCAGCAGCGCCAGCGAGATGATGGCCGCCGGCCAGCGCAGCGCCTTGACATGGCTCAGGTCACGCAGCCACCAGCCGAGCAGGAAAAACAGCACGATGCCCACGAGGATGAGAATGATCTCCTTGGTGAGGTCATTGGGCGTGCTCGTCGCGCAGACCTCCAGCCCGAGCGAGCAGAGGAAAAACGCGATCGTCTCTACCTCAAAGCCCGAGCGGTCCATCGTGCGCATGAGCACGTAGCAGAACCACTGCGTGAGCACGAGTGCAGCGTAGGCCATCAGGATGCCCAGCAGGTGCGCGCTGTCGGCCGAGGACACGAACTCCAGTGCCAGCAGCAGCTCAAATACCGTCAGAAAAAACAGCGTGCCGCCGGCGGAGACGTTGCGTCCCGCGATCGTGCGGCGCTGCTCCTGCACGGCGCGGCGATCCTCGCTCATGTCGGCGAATTTGAGCATATGCGTCGAGCAGCGGAGAATATCGCCGCTGAAGATCTGCGTCGGCTCCGTGATCTGTTCACCGTTGAGGAACACGCCGCCGCTGCGGCTCAGGTCGCTGACCGTCCACTCACCGGCGTCGTTGCGCATGAGCACGGCGTGGACGTTGGCCACGTCGGCAAAGGGCAGCGTGATGTCCGCGCTGCGGGCGCGGCCGATCAGACACTCCCAGTGCAGCAGGGGATAGACCTTGCCGTCGGGCGTCACGAGATGGCCCCACGTCTCGGGCTCTGCGCGCCCGTAAAACATGGATGCGACGCAGCGGATGAGCACGATGAGCGCGACGACCGGCAGAATGAAGTGCGCGGCCTGCGCGGCGTAGACAGTTACGGCAGACACGGCGTCCGCCTCCTTTCCGAAGCTCCCGCGCGGGGAGCAATACATATTTATCTATAGAAACCGATAAAAAATCAAACTATTATACCACGTCAAAAACCCATTGACAACTCCTGCCGGGCATCCTACAATGAGCACATGATGAAACAGACGAAATTTTGGATCCTTTTGTTCGCCGTGCTCGCAATTTTGGGCTGCGGCGCCTTTTTGCTGCTGCGCAGTCATGGGCAGACGGGGCAGACTGCCGTTATCCGCATCGATGGGGATGTCTATCAGCGCATCGACCTGCGCGCCGTGACCATACCATATGATATAGAGATGCAGACCGAATGGGGCAGCAACACCGTACACGTCGAGCCGGACGGCGTGTCCGTCACGCACGCCGACTGCCCGGATCACCTGTGCGTCAAGCAGGGGAAGATCACGTCCTCCGCCATCCCGATCGCCTGCGTGCCGCACCATCTGACGGTGCAGATCGAGGGGACGCCATGAAGGGGACGAAGCGGTTGGCCGTTCTGGCCATGTTCACCGCCATCGCGCTGACGATCTTCGTCGCCGAGGCGCAGATCCCGCCCGTCGTGCCGATCTCCGGCGTGAAGCTCGGCCTTGCCAACATCGTCACGCTCATCGCCATGGCGCTGCTCGGCCGGCGGCAGGCGGGGGAGATCCTGCTCGTGCGCATCGTGCTCGGCAGCGTCTTTACCGGCGGCGTGTCGGCGATGCTCTTCAGCATCGCGGGCGGTGTGCTTGCCTACCTCGTCATGTGCCTGACCATTCGCCGTCTGCCGGAGCGGCTGCTCTGGGTCGTGAGCGTGCTGGCTGCCTTCGGCCACAACGCCGGGCAGCTGCTGGTCGCCGTCTGGGTCACGGGGACGCCGTCCATTCTGGTGTATGCGCCCGCGCTCGTCGCGGCGAGCGTGGTCACCGGCGCGTTTACCGGCGTGGCCGCCATGTATCTTGTGCGCGCGCTGCGCAAAACGGGGCATTTCCCGCAGACGTGAGACGGAACTGTCGCTATTTTGTAACATTTTGAGGCGGCAGGTTCTTAAAATATTCTGAAAATTGAAAGCCGCAGTTTTTTGAAAACTGCGGCTTTGTTGTGCAGAAACGACAAAAAATGCGCAAAAACTATGGCAATCTACATCAAAAAGCGGATCGAAAAGATTTCATAAATGTTAAATCTGTTTTAAGTATTGACTTCCGGACGCGGGCGCGCTATAATGCATCCGCAATTGGAAGATGGGAAGATTTAGGTTGGCGTTTGCCGGTTACAAAGCCTCATTCTTCCCGGATCCATATGCCAAGAATACTTAAAAACCCAGATGAACATACATCGCCAGACCCTTTTGATACCTATGAATACGATCAACAAACTTGAACAACCGAATACGGAGCAGGCGGATCGCCGCTGCGCGTTTTCGCGCTCGTTCACGCGGATGTTCGATCGCCTGTGCGCCTTTTTGGACGAGCGCATCGGCGGCGCGTCGGAGCTGATCGATGCCTGTCAGAGTGTGGCGGATCGCTTCTGGCACAGCAAGCTGTACTTCCCGGTTTGCTTTCTGATGCTCGCCGTGTTCATGGCGGTGGGGCAGCCGGTCATCGGCGGCGTGCTGGTCATGTCCACGCTCATTTTCCTGCTGCTGTTTTGTGACGATCTGCTGAGCATCCTCTTCCCGGTCGTGCTGCTGGCCATGGTGGGCACGGAATTTTATGACGAGCTCTATAGTCTGCTGCGCTTCTGGTGGATCGGGCTGCTGGCTGTGGCGGCGCTGCTCGTGCACATCGGGGCCTATGCCCGCGCACCGCGCAACGGCGGCTGCATGCACGGTCTGGTGGCCGTGTCGGTCGCGACGCTGCTCGGCGGCCTTGGCTTTATCTCCCGCGAGGAGTATTTCTCGCCCACCGCGCTGTACTATTCGCTTGGTCTCGGCGTCGTGATGCTGCTGATCTACCTGCTGCTGCGCAGCGAGGCCGATCGCCCGCGCGACTACGATATCGCCGAGCGCATGCTCCAGATCCTCTATGCCGGCGGCCTGTTCACGGGCTTTGTGGTCACGCTGTTTTACGTGCGCAATTTCCACGAGTTCGTGCAGAGCTTTGCCACGCTTTATTTTGAGTACCGCAACTTCAGCGCCACGATGCTGCTGGTCTCGATCCCCGCTGCGGCGTTTTTTGCCGCGCGTGATCCGCGCCATTTCGTGTCGGTCGCGTTCATGTACCTCATGATGCTCATGACCGGCTCGCGCAGCGGCCTGATCTTCGGCACGGTGATGCTGCTGCTGTGCCTTGCCTTTGTGTACTACTGCAATCCGGAGCGCCGCGCGGTCTACCGCCGCGCCGGGCTTATCAGCCTGATCCCGGTGATCGCGCTGCTCATTGCGATCGTGCCGCGGCTGTTTGCCTCGCGCATGGTCGACGGCACGCTCATCTCCCCGGATGACAGCCGCTATACGTTCTTTATCCAGGGCCTGCTGGATTTTGTGAAGAATCCGCTCTTCGGCTGCGGCCTCGGATCGATGCACAATGCGCCGATCTTCCTCGGCGTGGAGGGCAGCATCGTCTGGTACCACAACCTCATCGCGCAGATCCTCGGCAGTATGGGTCTGGTCGGTGCGGTCGGCTACAGCTGGCTGTTTTATGACCGCGTGCGTCTGCTCTGGCGCAAGCGCAGCCGCACGACGATGGCCTTCGCGCTGTCCTACTTTGCCATGCTGCTCATCTCTATGACGAACCCGGGCATGTTCTGCCCGATGCCGAATGCGCTGCTCATGGTGGCCATGTTTGTGGTCGTCGAGCGGCAGCCCGATACCGCTGCGGTGCCGGTCAAGGTCGGCTCCGCGAGAGCCACGGAAAGGAGATCCTACTGATGAAACGTTTCCAGCTTCTCACCACTGCGATTTTTCTGTTCTGCACGCTGCTGATCGCCGGGTGCACCGGCCGCGGCGTCGAGGCCCAGACGACGCCCGCCCCGGAGGCGACGCCGACTGCAACGACGAACATTCAGGCCGGCATCCAGACCGGTGACAACGAGGTCAATAAGATCCTCGCCGGCGCGTGGGCGTTTGAGCGCACGGACGTCGAGAAGAAGGCGGACGACTCCGTCAAGCAGCTTCTGCCCGAGGCGGACACCGGTGCGAAAACGGCCACCGAGATCAAAGAGCCCGGCACGATCCGCGAGCTGATGTTCCGCGTCAACGGTACGGGCAGCTACACGGATGCTGACGGCGCGGCACAGGCGTTTGAGTTTGCGCTCAACGGCGATAACCTGACGCTCGCGCTTGAAAACGGAACGGTGCAGATGTTCCGCTGCACGCTCGAAAACGGTCTCATGTACCTCACGCCGATGAGCAACAACGGCGCGTATCAGGCCTTCACCGACGTGTTCCGCCAGACGCAGAGCACCGCGGACGAGACCGCAAACTGAATCCGTTTACAGCCTTCGGCCGGACGCTGCTGCGTCCGGCCGAATTTCTTTTTTCGAGATTTCAGAAAAATTTCAGGATTTTTTCCTGCGACCTGTGCTATAATCAGGCGCATCCCCACCGGGAAAGGAGACCCCATATGTCCCGAAAGACAAGAAAACGCGGCCGCGGCCGCGTTCTGATCCTCGTGGTGCTGCTGGCGCTGATCGTGTTCGGCGTGTTTGCGCGCGGCATCTTCACGAGCGGCAAGACGACCACCGAGCATGCGCAGCGCGAGCTGCACACCTACGCCGAGCAGCACGAGACCTCGCTCGCCGATTACCCTGATGCGCTCGTGCAGCTGTACGCCCGCAACCCGGACGCGCGCGATTTCGTGCGCGACTACCCGAAGAAGAAGGATCTCACCCCGGCAATCGACCTCAGCAATCTTGCCGGGTCAAAGACCGTGCCGCTGCTGCTGCAGTGGGACGAGCGCTGGGGCTACCGCGAATATAATGAGAGCATCATCGGCCTTGCCGGCTGCGGACCGACGTGCCTGTCGATGGCGACGATCTATCTTACCGGCGACATGACGAAGGATCCGCTCTGGATGTGCCGGTTTGCCGAGCAGAATCAGTTCAACGTCCCCGGCAGCGGCAGCAAGTGGGCGCTCATCTCCGAGGGCGGGCGGATGCTCGGCCTTGACGTGACGCAGATCCCGCTGGACAAGGACCGCATCTACCGCAATCTGGACGTCGGCAACCCGATCATCGTGGTCGTCGGCCCGGGCGATTTTACGACCGACGGGCATTTTCTCGTTCTGACCGGGCGCAGCGGCGACAAGATCACGCTCAACGACCCGAACAGCCCCACGAACTCGGCCAAGAGCTGGGACTACGACACGCTCGCCGGGCAGATCCAGGCGCTCTGGGTGCTGCGCCGCGCGGGATGATGTGCGCGGGCGGCAGTGAAAAAGAATACCGGCATACAAAAGTCCTGACAGGGTCAGGACTTTTGCGCGTTTGTGGGCTTGCGGTGTGCGGGCGGTTGGGCGTATAATAGCGGCATCTGAGATATTACCATGAAATGAGGGTTGCAGGATGGAATACCGTCTGGAGCATGATACGATGGGGGAGGTGCGTGTGCCTGCCGACCGTTACTGGGGCGCGCAGACGCAGCGCAGCTTTGAAAATTTCCGCATCGGCACCGAGAAGATGCCGCCGGAGGTCATCCGCGCGTTCGCGGTCGTGAAGCTTGCCGCCGCGCGTGCGAATGCACAGCTTGGTGTGCTCGATGCGCGCCGTGCCGGCGCGATCGAGACCGCCTGCCACGAGATCCTTGACGGCTCGCTCGACGGCAACTTCCCGCTCGCCGTCTGGCAGACCGGCAGCGGCACGCAGACGAATATGAATGTCAACGAGGTCATCGCCCACCGCGCCAATGCGCTGCTGGGGGAGACGCTCGTGCATCCGAACGATCACGTCAACTGCTCGCAGAGCTCGAATGATACCTTCCCGACGGCGATGCACGTGGCCGCGCGCGTCGCGCTCGAGGAGCAGGTGCTGCCGGCGGTCGACCGCCTGCTGGCGACGCTCGAGCGCCTGAGCGCGGAGTACCGCGACGTGGTGAAGATCGGCCGCACGCACCTGCAGGACGCCGTACCGCTCACGCTCGGTCAGGAGATCAGCGGCTGGAGCGCCATGCTCGACCATGACCGCGTCATGCTCACGCAGGCGTGCGGCGCGCTGCGCGAGCTCGCCCTCGGCGGCACGGCCGTCGGCACGGGGCTCAACGCACCGGCGGCGTTCGGCGATCTGGCGGCGGCGGAGATCTCCGCCCTGCTCGGCTACGGCTTCGAGTCTGCGCCGAATAAGTTCCACGCGCTCACGAGCAAGGACCAGATGGTGTTTGCCCACGGCGCGCTCAAGGCGCTGGCGGCAGACCTGATGAAGATCGCAAACGACGTGCGCTGGCTCGCGTCCGGACCGCGCTGCGGCATCGGCGAGCTTATTATCCCGGCCAACGAGCCCGGCTCGTCGATCATGCCCGGCAAGGTCAACCCCACGCAGTGTGAGGCCGTCACGATGGTGGCCGTGCAGGTCATGGGCAACGACACGGCCATCGGCTTTGCCGCCTCGCAGGGAAACTTCCAGCTCAATGTGTTCCTGCCCGTGACGATCTACAACTTCCTGCAGTCGGCGCGGCTGCTTGCTGACGTGATGGATTCGTTTGAGGCAAACTGCGTGCGCGGCATCCGCCCGAATTATGATGCCATTCAGGCGCATCTGGACGCCTCGCTCATGCTCGTCACGGCGCTTAACCCGCACATCGGTTATGAAAACGCGGCAAGGATCGCAAAGCATGCCCACGCCACCGGGCAGACGCTCAAGGCCTCGGCGGTGGAGCTCGGCCTGCTCACGGCCGAGGAATTTGACGCATGGGTGCGCCCCGAGAATATGGTGCACCCGAAACAGGAGGACTGACCATGGATTACGCAAAAGAATCGCTCCGGCTGCACGAGCAGTGGGGCGGCAAGATCGAAGTCAACGCCCGCGTGCCGGTCTCGACAAAGGACGACCTGTCGCTCGCGTATACGCCCGGCGTGGCGCAGCCGTGTCTGGAGATCCGGCGCGACCCGGATAAGAGCTATACGCTCACGCGACGGCATAATCTCTGCGCCGTCATCACGGACGGCTCGGCCGTGCTCGGTCTCGGCGACATCGGACCGGAGGCGGGGATGCCCGTCATGGAGGGCAAGTGCGTGCTGTTCAAGGCGTTTGCGGATGTGGACGCCTTCCCGCTGTGCATCCGCACGCAGGATGTGGATGAATTCGTGCGCACGGTGTATCTGCTCTCCGGCAGCTTCGGCGGCATCAATCTGGAGGACATCGCGGCGCCGCGCTGCTTTGAGATCGAGCGTAAGCTCAAGGAGCTGTGCGACATCCCGGTCTTTCACGATGATCAGCACGGCACGGCGATCATCACGCTTGCAGGGCTGACGAATGCGCTGCGCGTGGTTGGAAAGCGGCTGGAGGACGTGAAGATCGTCGTCTCCGGCGCGGGCGCGGCGGCGATCTCCATCAGTAAGCTGCTGCTGCGCGCCGGTGCGCGCGATGTGACGCTCTGCGACAGAAAGGGCGCGATCTATGCCGGCCGTGCCGAGAACATGAACTGGATCAAGACCGAGATGGCCGAGGTCACGAACCTCCGCCGTCAGGCGGGGACGCTGGCGGATGTCGTCCGGGATGCGGACGTGTTCATCGGCGTGTCGCAGCCCGGTCTGCTGACGGGCGACATGGTGCGCACCATGCACCGCGACGCCATCGTCTTTGCCTGCGCAAACCCCACGCCGGAGATCTTCCCCGAAGAGGCCAGGGCCGCGGGCGCGGCCGTCGTCAGCACCGGCCGCAGCGACTATCCGAACCAGATCAACAACGTGCTGGCTTTCCCGGGCATCTTCCGCGGTGCGTTCGACGTGCGCGCATCCGACATCAACGAGCCCATGAAGCTCGCCGCCGCGCACGCGCTCGCAACGCTGATCACGCCCGAGGAGCTGAGCGCCGATTACATCATTCCCAAGGCATTTGATCCGCGCGTCGGTCCGGCTGTGGCCGCGGCGGTGGCGCAGGCCGCGCGCGAGAGCGGCGTGGCGCGCATCTGAATCTGAATTTTTCCCCTGCAAAGGAGACACCCTATGGATTCCTACGAAAAATCCCTGCAGACGCTTGAGCTGCCGTCCGTGCTGGCGCTGCTGGCGGCGCAGGCCGTGAGTGAGACGGCGCGCGCCAACGCCATGGCGCTGCGGCCGAGCGGCGACCGTGCCGTGGTGGAGACCCGTCTCGGCGAGACGAGCGCCGCCGCCGGCATGATGGTCGTCAAGGGCAGCCCGTCGTTTTCCGGCGTGAAGGATGTGCGCGCGGCATTGCAGCGCGCGGACATGGGCGGCGCGCTCAACACGCGCGAGCTGCTGGACATCGCCGGCGTGCTGCAGGCGGCGCGCGCCGTGCGCGGCTACGGCACGGGCGACCGGCAGGACAAGACGTGCATCGACTACCTCTTCAGCGCGCTGCAGGCAAACCGCTATCTGGAGGAGAAGATCTTCACCTCCATCACCGGCGAGGACGAGATCGCCGACAGCGCGTCGAGCGAGCTTGCGTCCATCCGCCGCCTGATCCGCGCGGCGAGTGCGCGCGTGCACGATGCGCTGCAAAAGATCATCTCCTCGCCGAGCTATGCCAAGGCGCTGCAGGAGCCGATCATCACCACGCGCTCCGAGCGCTACGTCGTGCCGGTCAAGGCCGAGCACAAGGGCGCCGTGCCCGGGCTCGTGCACGATGTGTCGGCCTCCGGTGCGACGCTGTTCATCGAGCCGATGGCCGCCGTGAAGGCGAACAACGAGCTGCGCGAGCTGCGTGCGCGCGAAAAGACCGAGATCGAGCGCATCCTTGCCGAGCTCTCGGCGGAGTGCGCGGCGCACCGCGAGGACATCTCGAGCGACTTTGACGTGCTCGTGCGCCTCGACCTCATCTTTGCCAAGGCAAAGCTTGCCTACCAGCTCGATGCCGTCGCGCCCGCGCTCACGGACAAGCAGCTCTTGCTGCACCGTGCGCGCCATCCGCTGCTGCCGAAGGATACCGCCGTGCCGATCGACGTGGCGCTCGGCGGCGAATTTGACACGCTCGTCATCACCGGCCCGAACACCGGCGGCAAGACCGTCACGCTCAAGACCATCGGCCTGCTCTCGGCAATGACGCAGTGCGGCCTGCACATCCCGTGTGCCGACGGCAGCACCATGCCCGTGTTCGACGAGATCATGGCCGACATCGGTGACGAGCAGAGCATCGAGCAGTCGCTGTCCACGTTTTCGGCGCACATGACCAACACCGTGCGTATGCTGCAGGCGTGCGACGAGCGCTCGCTGCTGCTCTTTGACGAGCTCGGCGCGGGCACAGACCCGACCGAGGGCGCGGCGCTGGCCATCGCCATTATCGAGCACGCGCGCAGATGCGGCGCGCTCATCGCCGCCACGACGCACTATACCGAGCTCAAGGTCTACGCCACGACGCAGCCCGGCGTCATGAACGCCTCGTGCGAGTTCGACGTGGACTCCCTGCGCCCGACGTACCACCTGCTGATCGGCATCCCCGGAAAATCCAACGCATTCGCCATCTCCGAGCGGCTGGGTCTGCCGGAGGAGATCATCAGCGACGCCCGCAGCCGCGTGAGCACCGAGAGCGCGAGCATGGAGGCCACCATCGAAAAGCTCGAGCAGGTGCGCCAGCTCATGGAGCGCGACCGCGCTGAGGCAGCCCGTCAGCTGCGCGCCGCGGAGGAAGACCGCCGCAAGGCCGAGCGCATGAAGGCGGAGCTGTCTGTGCGGCTGGAAAAGGCGGACGAGAAGGCGCGCCGCGATGCCGAGCGTATCATCGGCGATGCACGCCGGACGGCGGACGAGGTGATGCGCGAGCTGGACGAGCTGCGCAAGATGGAGAAAACGGACGCGGACCACCACCGTGCCAACGATGCGCGCGCCGCGCTGCGCCGCAAGCTCAACACCGCCGAGGATGCGGCCGCCGCGGCGGCGCACCCGGAGCTGCACGAGCAGAAGGTCTCCGCGCGTCCGGTGCGCGTGGGCGACACCGTGCAGCTGCGCAAAATGGGCGACATCAAGGCGACCGTCACGGCTGTCTCCGCCGACCGGACGCTGAGTCTGCGCGCGGGCATCATGAACGTGACCGCCAAGGAGCAGGACGTCTATCTGCTTGAAAACGAGAAGCCGGAGGCAGAGAAGTTTGCCGCCGCGCACGCAGCGAGCCTGCGCAGCGTGGCTGCCGAGTCTGAGATCGACCTGCGCGGCATGGACAGCATGGAGGCCGTCGCCGCGACCGAGCGCTTCCTCGACAACGCCGTCATGGCCAAGCTCGAGAAGGTCACGATCATCCACGGTAAGGGCACCGGTGCACTGCGTGCCGCCGTGCAGCAGTCGCTGCGCAGGAACAAGGCCGTCAAGTCCTATCGCCTCGGCCGCTACGGTGAGGGCGAGAGCGGCGTTACCGTTGTCGAACTGAAATAAAAACGGAAAATTCCGGCGAAAAAACGCTGTGCAAAGCAACGAAAAACCGAAAATCGGTTGACGATGCAGGGCGTTTTTGATAAGATAAAACAAGCATAATTGTGCATAAGGAGTGGAGATAAATGATCACGAAAGAAGCAGTCATCAACAACCAGGTGGGACTCCATGCACGGCCCGCGACCTTCTTCATCCAGAAGGCAAATGAGTTCAAGAGCAGCATCTGGATCGAAAAAGACGAGAGACGCGTCAATGCCAAGAGCCTTCTCGGCGTCTTGTCGCTCGGCATCGTCAAGGGCACGACGGTCACCCTCGTGGCAGACGGCGCAGACGAGCAGGAGGCGATCGACACCCTGACGGCGCTGATCAATTCCGATTTCTCCGAGTGAACCCAACAACATGAAACCGAAACAGGGGCGTGTCTACAGCACGCCCCTGTTTTCCTGACCGCAGATTTTTCGGCACAGCAGGAGAACGCTATGGAAAAACTCCGACCCGAACAGCTGCGCGAAAAGGCCAATATGCTCCCGCTGCTGCCGGGCGTGTACATCATGCTCGACGAGCACGGCGAGGTCATCTACATCGGTAAGGCAAAAGCGCTCAAAAACCGCGTCACGAGCTATTTTCGCGGCGAGCACCTGCCGAAGGTGGCGGCCATGGTCGCGCACGTTGCGGATTTCAATGTCATTGTCGTGCAGTCCGAGTTTGAGGCGCTCGTGCTCGAAAACTCGCTCATCAAGCTGCACAAGCCAAAATACAACATTCTGCTCAAGGACGACAAGGGCTACCCCTTCGTGCGTCTGGACGTGACGCAGCCGTACCCGACGTTTTCGCTCGTCAACCGCACGGAAAAGGACGGCGCGAAATACTTCGGTCCGTACGGCGGGCGGAGCATGACGGCGGAGATCATCGATACCGTGTGCAAAACGCTGCGCCTGCCGACGTGCACGCGCCGCTTCCCGCGCGACATCGGGCGTGCCCGCCCGTGCCTGAATTACCACATGGGCACCTGCGCAGGCTATTGCCTGAAGGACGTCACACGTGCGCAGTATCTGCAGGCCATCCGCGAGGCGGAGATGATCCTTGACGGGCGCACGGCGGAGCTGACCGCCGAGCTGACCGAGCAGATGCAGGCCGCGGCCGAGGCGCTGCGGTTTGAATATGCGGCGTCGCTGCGCGACCGCCTGCGCGCCATCGAGGGGCTGAAAAACCACCAGCGCGTCATCGCTACGGCTTACTCCGACACGGACGCCGTCGGCTTTGCGCGCGGGGCAAAGTGCTGCTTCACCGTGCTGCACTTTACCGACGGCAACCTCACGGACAAGGATCGATCCTTCCTTGACGAGCCGATGGAGCCCGACGGGGAGGCGCTCGCCGCGCTCGTGCAGCAGTATTACGAGAGCCGCGGCGCGTATCCGCGGCAGGTGCTGCTGCCGTGCCCGCTCGAGGGACAGGACGCGCTCGAGCGGCTGCTCACCGAGGCGGCGGGGCACAAGGTCGCGCTCACCGTGCCGCAGCGCGGCGACAAGTGCCGCCTGACGGAGATGGCGGACAAAAACGCGCGCGAGGAGATCCTCATCGCCACGACGAAGGCGCAGCGCAGCCTCAAAACGCTCGAATGGCTGCAGCGCGCGCTCGAGCTTGACGCACCGCCTGAGCGCATCGAGGCGTTCGACATCTCCAACCTCGGCGACAGCGGCATCGTTGCCGGTATGACCGTGTTTCAGCACGGCCGGCCGCGAAAATCCGACTACCGGAAGTTCCGCATCCGCACGACGGACGGGCAGAACGACTACGGCGCCATGCACGAAGCGCTCACGCGCCGCTTTCAGCACTATCTCGACGGTGATCCGGGCTTTTGCCCGCTGCCGGATCTGCTGCTGATCGACGGCGGCGCGGAGCACGCGGCCGTTGCGCAGGCGGTGCTCGACGGCTTCGGTCTGTCCGTGCCGGTGTTCGGCATGGTCAAGGACGACCGCCACCGCACGCGCGCGCTCATCACGCCCGGCGGGCACGAGATCGGCATCGCCGCAAATCCGGCGGTCTTTTCCTTCATCGGCACGATCCAGGAGGAGACGCACCGGTTTTCCATCGACTATCAGCGCCGGCTGCGGCGCGAGAGCCTTGCGTCCGAGCTCGATCAGATCCCCGGCGTGGGCGAGAAGCGGCGCAACGCGCTGCTGCGCGAATTCCGCAGCGTCAAGGCCATCCGCGCGGCCTCGTATGAGGCGCTGTGCGCGGCCGTTCCGGCGGGCGTCGCCCGCGCGGTCTACGATCACTATCACCCGAAAGGAGAATCGCCATGCGTGTGATCACAGGTACGGCGCGCGGCCGTAAGCTGCGTGAGCCGGAGGGGATGGCTTCCCGTCCCACGACCGATAATGTCAAGGAGTCCATGTTCAACCTCATCCAGTTCGACATCGAGGGACGGCGCGTGCTCGACCTCTTTGCCGGCACCGGTCAGCTCGGCATTGAGGCGCTCAGCCGCGGTGCACGCAGCGCCGTGTTCGTCGATGAGAGCCGCGCGGCCGTGCAGCTCGTGCGCACCAACCTCGCGCACTGCCGCCTGCAGGGCGATGTCGTGCAGGGGGAGGCGCTCGGCTACCTGCGCACGTGCGGAAAATTCGACCTGATCTTTCTCGATCCGCCGTATGATACGGGATTACTTGACAAAGCACTTGCAAATGTTGTACAGTTTGATATATTAGCTGAGGGCGGCATCATCGTGTGTGAAAGCCGCCGTGAAAAGGAGCTTCCGCAGCTTCCTCAGCCATATTATCTGCTTACGGAGCGCAGCTATGGCAAGATCAAGCTCACGCTCTACGGAAAGGGAACCCACGCATGAAAACAGCGATTTACCCCGGCAGCTTTGACCCCATCACCCTCGGTCACCTGAACATCATCCGCCGCGCA
Source organism: uncultured Eubacteriales bacterium (assembly GCA_900543625.1). Lineage (GTDB taxonomy): Bacteria > Bacillota > Clostridia > Oscillospirales > Oscillospiraceae > CAG-103. The sequence continues at coordinate 63,251 of UQSF01000002.1, read as the reverse complement.
TCCACGATTTTCGACCGCGTCGTCGTGTGCATCATGCCCAACGCCGGGAAACTGCACCCCATGTTTACGCGCGAGGAGCGGGTGGCGCTGGCGCACCGCGTCATCGGCCGCTTCCCGAATGTGGCGGTGGACACGTTTGACGGCCTGCTCGCCGAGTACGCCAAGACTTTCCCGGAGGGCGCGGTGATCGTCAAGGGCCTGCGCGCCAATACGGATTTTGAAAACGAATTCCAGATGGCGCTCATCAATAAGAAGATCAATCCGGAGCTCGACACCATGTTCCTGACGGCCAGCCAGAAGTACACGTTTCTCAGTTCGTCGGTCGTCAAGGAGCTTGCCGGTTACGGTGCGGATCTGACACCGTTTGTACCGTGTGAGATCATCGAGGACGTGCGTGCGCGCGCCATGCGCAGCGAATGATCGGATCCGGGAAGTTTTGACCGGCACTGCCGGAAACACGCTTTGGGAGGAAACAAAATGGACAACGAAGTCATGGAACTGATTGACCAGCTTTATACCATGGTGTCGGAGGCATGGGGCGTGCCGCTCGGCAACGAAAAGTGCATCGTCGAGCGCGACCAGGTTCTCGAGATCCTCGATGAGATCAAGACCGCCATGCCGGTCGAGCTTTCCGAGGCGAAGCGTCTGGTCTCCGCCCGCGACGAATTCATCAACAACGCCAAACGCGAGGCCGAGGGCATCCGCAATCAGGCAGAGGAGCGCGCCCGCGCGCTCGTGAACGATCAGGAGATCGTGCGCATTGCCAAGGCACGCAGCAACGAGATGCTCGCCTCCACGCAGGCCAAGGCCGATGCACTGCGTCAGGCCTCGAGCCAGTTTTGCGTGGATGCGCTGCGCCGCACGGAGGAGGCGATCTCCGCCGCGCTCGGCAACGTGCAGCAGGCGCACGCCGCGTTTCAGGGCGTCGCCGGCAGCACGGCCGCGCCCGCAGCGCCCGCTGCAGCACCCGCTGCGCGTCAGCCCGAGATCCACTTCGAGGACGATGCGCCGCTGGATGAGGAAGTCAACTGACTGCCGCTTAACCGCACACCTGAACCGCCGCCGGATGCTCCGGCGGCGGTTTTGCGTTTTGCCGAAAATTTTTCCCACACAATGCGCTCCCGGTGTTCCCGGCGGGTGCTTTTTCCCGGTTTGGCGGCATATCTTGTGCCGCCATTTCCTTTTTTCGGCGCGAAACGCAAAGCCTTGTGACCGGGAAAACAACGGTCGAATCGCCAGAAATGTCGGAAATTGCAAGAAATGGGCGGGAATTTCTCCTTGCAATTTTTCCGTCTTGCCACTATAATGAGGATACCGTGTGGGGCGAAGTGGTTTAAAAGGGCGCAAAACCCCACGCAAGAGGTGCGCAGGTGCACGATTCCGGAGAAGGGGGGATGCAGCATGACCGGTATCTATCAGCACACGCTGGACGCCAAAGGCCGTCTGTTCATCCCGGCCAAGCTCCGCGAAGAACTCGGCGAAACGTTTTATGTGACGATCTCGCCCGAGAAGTGCCTGTCTGCTTACAGTCAGGAAAACTGGGACGACGTCGCCCGCAGGGTGGCGGCCATGACCAACGTGCAGCAGCGCAAGATGCGTCCGCTGTTCGCGTATGCCGCACGCTGTGAGCTGGACGGGCAGGGGCGTATTCTCCTGCCGCAGCACCTGCGTGAATTTGCGGGTCTCACCAAGAGCGTCACCGTGGTCGGCAGCAACAACCACGCGGAGTTCTGGGACAGCGCGCGCTGGGACGAGATCTGCCCGCTTGAGGCGCTGCCGGAGAACATCGCCGCCGTGATGGAGGAGTTGGATTTCTGATGGACGCCCTGCATGTCTCCGTGCTGCTGCACGAGTGTATTGAAAATCTGAACATCCGGCCGGACGGCATCTATGTCGACGGTACGCTCGGCATGGGCGGCCACTCCGAGCAGATCGCCGCGCGCCTCACGACCGGAAAGCTCATCGGCATTGACCGCGATGAGACGGCCATCGAGCGCGCCGGTGCGCGTCTGGCGCCGTTTGGAGACCGTGTGCAGCTCGTGCACGGCAACTTCCGCGACGCGGCCGCCATTCTTGACCGCCTCGGCATCGACGCCGTGGACGGCATGCTCTTTGACCTCGGTGTCTCCTCGCCGCAGCTCGACGAGTCGGAGCGCGGCTTTTCCTACATGCACGACGCGCCGCTCGATATGCGCATGGACGCGACCGAGGGGCTGAGCGCATGGAACGTTGTCAACGAGTGGCCGGAGAGTGAACTCAAGCGCATTTTGTATGAATACGGCGAGGAGCGCTACGCACCTCGCATCGCCGGGGCGATCGTTCGCGCCCGGGCGCAGCAGCCGATCGCGACCACGATGGAGCTGGTCGATGTGATCCGCTCGGCCATGCCGGGCGCGGCGCTGCGCGAAAAGCAGCATCCCGCCAAGCGCAGCTTTCAGGCGATCCGCATCGCCGTGAACGATGAGCTGGCGGCGGTGCGCGAGATGATGGACACCGCACCCGATAAGCTCCGCACCGGCGGGCGGCTGTGCGTCATCAGCTTCCATTCCCTCGAGGACCGGATCGTCAAGGCCGGCATCGCCCGGCGGGAGCACGGCTGCACCTGCCCGCGCGAGGCGCCGGTATGCACCTGCGGCTTTGTGCAGACGCTGCGCAGCGTCTCCCGCAAGCCGATCCTGCCCGGTGAGGAGGAACTCGCATCCAACCCCCGCGCCCGCAGCGCGAAACTTCGTGTCGCGGAGCGTGTCTGAGAAAGGAATCCGTCATGGCATCTCCCGCTTCGAGAAAACGGAATACAGCGCGTATGGACGGCAACGCGGCGTATGACCTGCGCAGCACGGCTGCGGAGGAGTACCTGTACAGTACCGCTCCGGTAGATCTGCCGCATGCACCCCGGCCGACGGAGACCGTCGTCCCGGAGTCTGCGCCGAGGCCCAAGCAGGCGATCGCCCCGATGGCGGTGCTCGGCTTTGCCATTGCCGCCGTGCTGATCGTCTTTTCGCTCGTCGCGCGCGTGCAGCTCTCGCAGGCGTCGGCGCAGGTGTCGGCGCTGGAGAATCAGTACGCCGAGCTGCAGGAGCAGCAGACGCGCCTGCGCATCGACTATGAGAGCGCGTTCAACCTCACGGAGATCGAGGACTACGCCATCCATGAGCTCGGTATGCAAAAGCCGCGCAGCGATCAGCTCTACTACATCAGCAGCAGTGACGCCGCGGATACGGCGGTGGTTCTGGACCAGACCGCGGCAGAGCCGCTGAGCCTTGCTGACCGTTTCGGCGATTTCCTCACCTCCATTGTGGAATATTTTCGATGAGCCAGCCTGTATGATAGTACCATCCCCGCAGAAACAAGGAGACAGACATGGCGAATGAAACTTCCGGGCGCCGGGATAACCGCGTGCCCTTTCGAGCAAGTACCAAAACACCGAATATCATGATGCTCCGCCGCACACGCCTGCTTTTGATTGTGTGCGGCATCCTTGCATTTGCTGTCCTTGGTATCAAGCTGTTCAGCGTCATGATCATACACCATGACGAGTATGAAAAAATGGCGATCGACCAGCAGGTACGCGAGACGGAGATCACGGCCTCGCGCGGCGCGATCTATGACACGAACGGCAAGATCCTGGCCATGAACGCCTCGGTCGACACGATCTTCATCAGCCCGGCCGAGATCGCAAAGAACAACGAGGACCCGCAGCTGATCGCGCGCGAACTTTCCGAGATTCTCGACGTCGATTATGATAAGATCCTGAGCATGACGAAAAACACCGACCGCTGGTATGAGGTCGTCAAGCGCAAGGTCGAGCCGGACGTGTCGGAAAAGGTGCGCGCGTTCAAAAAAGAGAAGAAGCTCATCGGCGTCAAGATCGAGCCGGATACCAAGCGGTACTATCCCTACGGCAGTCTGGCCGCGCACGTCATCGGCTTTGTCGGGCAGGACAACGAGGGCCGCTACGGTCTTGAGCAGCGCTATGACAGCTACCTCACCGGCAGCACCGGCCGCATCATCCGCGCAACGGACAACCGCGGCACGGATATGCTCTTTGTCAACTACGAGGATTATTACGACGAGACGAAGGGCAACGACATGAACCTGACCATCGACGCGACCATCCAGTATTACCTCGAAAAGCACCTGCAGCAGGCGGTCGAGGACTACGACGTGCAAAACGGCGCGGCCGCCATTGCCATGGACCCGAGCACCGGCGCGATCCTCGGCATGGTCTCGCTCGGGAATTTCGACCTGAACAACTACCAGAAGGTCAGCGACAAGGATCAGGAGGCCATTGACGCCGAGACCGATCCCGACAAGCGCTCGGAGCTGCTGACTGCCGCGCAGCAGAAGCAGTGGCGCAACAAGGCGCTCTCGGACACCTACGAGCCCGGCTCGACGTTTAAGATCATCACGCTGGCCATGGCGCTCGAGGAGGGCGTGGTCAGCGAGAGTTCGTCGTTTTACTGCGGCGGCAGCATCCCCGTGCTCGGCCGTACCGATCCGGTCAAGTGCTGGAAGACGGCCGGTCACGGCAGCCAGACGCTCACGCAGGCCATGCAGCACTCGTGCAACGTCGCACTCGTGCAGATCGGTCAGCTTGTCGGCGCGCGCACGTTCTACAAATACGCCGAAGCGTTCGGCTTCCTGAATCTGACCAACAACGTCGACAGCAGCCTCACCGCCAAGACCGGCATCGACCTGTCCGGCGAGAGCGGCAGCATCTGGTGGAGCCAGAACACGTTCTATGACCCCGAAAACTTCTCGCAGCTCGCGGCGGCTTCGTTCGGCCAGACGTTTACGATCACGCCGCTGCAGCTCATCACGGCGGTCAGCGCCTGCGTCAACGGCGGCTATCTCATGAAGCCGTATGTGGTCAAGAGCATCGTCAACGGCGACGGGGAAGCGGTCGTGTCCAATTCGCCGACCGTGGTGCGCCAGGTCGTGAGCGAGCAGACGAGCGCCACCGTGCGCCAGATCCTGGAGCAGGTCGTCGGCGATCCCGTCGACGGCACCGGCAAGAACGCCTACGTCGCCGGCTACCGCATCGGCGGCAAGACCGGCACATCGGAAAAGGTCGCGCAGGATGCGGCCGGCGGCGCGAAGGAATACATCGTCTCATTCATCGGCTTTGCCCCGGCGGACGACCCGCAGATCGTTATCCTCGTGCTGCTCGATACGCCGAGCAGCAGCACCGGCATCTACATCAGCGGCGGCCAGATGGCTGCGCCCACCGTCGGCAAAATGATGGCGGACATCCTGCCGTACCTCGGCGTGGAGCCGTCGTATTCCGAGACGGAAAAGACGTACATGGATAAGACCGTGCCGAACGTGACCGGTCTGTCCGTCGAGCAGGCGAAGGCCGCGCTCGAGGAGGTCGGCCTGCAGGCGCGCGTCTACGGCGAGGGCAACACGGTCACGGCGCAGCTTCCGGGCAGCGGCGCGGTCGTCGCCAGCGGCAGCACCATCCTGCTCTATGCGGGCAAGGAGCCCTCGGCCGACAAGGAGACCATGCCAGATCTGACCAATCTCAGCTATCAGACGGCCCGCGACCGCATGGCCGCGCTGGGCCTGTATATCAAGACCAACAGCTCCATCACGGACACCGCACAGATCGTCTCCGGCCAGACCGTGGCAGCCGGCACGCAGCTGGATCACGGCACGGTTGTGGAGGTCACGCTCGTGACGAGTGATTCGAGCATGCTGGGCAGATACTGACGAACAAACGGAGGTACCCTTATGAAACTCAAGCGACTGCTGTCCGTTCTGGACGTGTGCGAATGCACCGCCGATCCGGAGCTGGACGTTCGGGATATCAGCTTTGACTCGCGCACCACGCAGCCCGGCGACCTGTTTGCCGCCGTCTGCGGGTATGAGTCCGACGGCCACCGCTTCATCGGCGCAGCCGTCGCGCGCGGCGCGGCCGTCGTGCTCTGCCAGAAGAAGCCGGAGGTCGATATCCCGTATATCCTCGTGGCCGACAGCCGCCTTGCGCTGTCACGCATCTGCTGCGAATTCTTCGGCAACCCGTCGCATGAGCTGACCATGATCGGCGTGACCGGCACCAACGGCAAGACCACTGTCACCACGCTCATCAAGCACATGCTCGAGCAGTGCCTGCACACGAAGGTCGGCCTGATCGGCACGAACGCGAACATCATCGGCGACGAGATGCTGCACACCGAGCACACCACGCCGGACACATATGAGCTGCAAAAGCTCCTGCGCCGGATGGTCGATGCCGGCTGCACGCATGCGGTCATGGAGGTGTCGTCGCACTCACTCGTGCTGCACCGCGTGGAGGGCATCCGCTTCCGCGTGGGCATCTTCACGAACCTGTCGCAGGATCATCTGGATTTCCATAAGACCATGGAGGCCTATGCAGAGGCCAAGGCGCTGCTGTTCGCGCAGAGTGATGTCGGCATCGTCAATGCTGACGACGAGTGGGCGCACGTCATGCTCGAGCGCGCCAAGTGCCCGATGCAGACCTACTCCGCCAAGCGCAACGACGCAGACCTTGTGGCCAAGGATATCCGCCTGAGCGCGTCCGGCGTGCGCTTTGTCGCCATGAGCGGCGATGCGATCGCGCGCATGCGCCTCGGCATCCCCGGCATGTTCTCTGTTTACAACGCGCTGAGCGTCATCGCCTGTGCGCGCGCGCTCGGCATCTCGCTCGATGACTGCGCGGCCGCGCTCGATACGGCAAAGCCCGTCAAGGGGCGCGCCGAGCCGCTCGAGACCGACGGGGACTACACCATCCTCATCGACTACGCCGTCACGCCCGACGCCATCGACAACATCCTCACGACGGTGCGCGAATTTGCGCCCGCGCGGCTGGTGTTTCTCTTCGGCTGCGGCGGCGACCGCGACCGCGGCAAGCGCCCGAAGATGGGACGCATCGCAGGTCAGAAGGCGGATTTCGTCATCGTCACGAGCGACAACCCGCGCACGGAAGATCCGGACGCGATCATCGCCGACATTCTCCCCGGTCTCAAGGAGACGCACACGCCCTATGTCGTGCGCCCCGACCGGCGTGAGGCCATCGCCTATGCGATCGAAAACCACTGCCCGGGCGATGTGATCATCCTCTGCGGTAAAGGGCACGAGGATTACCAGATCATCGGCAAGACGAAGGTGCACATGGATGAGCGCGAGATCGTCGCCGAAATACTCGACAAGAGGAAGAGAGAGAAAGAGAAATGACACTGAAGCTGATACTGGCGTTCGTCATCGCGTTTGCGGTGTCGGCCGTCGTCGGATTTTTCCTGGTCCCGTATCTCAAACGGATCAAGGCGGGGCAGAGCATTAAGGAAAATGGCCCCACATGGCATATGTCCAAGCAGGGCACGCCGACCATGGGCGGACTGATGTTCATCGCCGCGATCGCGGTCGTGTGCCTGTCGGTCGGCTTTGATTGCATGGCCGAGGGCGAATACGGCCACCTGTTTTGTCTGGCGTTCGCGCTCGTGTTCGGCGCGATCGGCTTTCTGGACGACTATGAAAAGCTCAAGAAAAAGCAGAATCTCGGCCTGACGGCCGGCAAGAAGATCCTGCTGCAGCTGGCGGCGGCCGTGGCGTTCATTTTTCTCATGCGCCGCTTCGGATATGTCGCGCTCGACAGCCTCTACATCCCGTTCTGGAACACGACCGTGGCCATCTCCGAGCCGCTGTATGTGATCTTCGCCGCCTTCGTCATCGTCGGCACGGTCAACTCCGTGAACCTCACCGACGGTGTGGACGGTCTCGCCGCGAGCACGACGATGCCGGTGTGCATCTTTTTTGCCGTGCTGTCCATTCTCTGGGGCGAGCGGTTTTTGTCCCTCGGCGTGTTCGCCTCCGGCATCGCCGGCGGCCTGCTGGGCTTTTTGATCTATAACTTCAATCCGGCCAAGGTGTTCATGGGCGACACGGGCTCGCTCTTTCTCGGCGGCGCAGTCGCGGCGCTGGCCTTCGCCTACGATATGCCGCTCATCCTCGTGACGGTCGGCATCATGTACATCGTCGAGGCGCTCTCGGACATCATTCAGGTCGGCTATTTCAAGCTCACGCACGGCAAGCGCGTGTTTAAGATGTCTCCGTTCCACCACCATCTGGAGATGGGCGGCTGGACGGGCCACAAGTGGAAGGAAAAGCAGATCGTGGCGCTGTTTGCCGGCGTGACGGTGCTGTTTGCAGTTTTGTCGTTTATTGGCGTGTTCCACCGCTTCGGTGCGTGAGCGCGCCGCAGCGCAGGGAGGTGCGTTCATGAATATATCCGGTTTGAGACTTCCTGCGCGCCGGACAGGGGCGGCTGCCGGGGCAAAGCGCGGCAGCTTTGACCTGCCGTTTTTCGTGCTCACGCTGCTGCTGCTGGCGATCGGCGTCATCATGGTGCTCTCGTCGAGCTTTGCCCGCGCCTATGCGCAGGGCAAGTCGCCGACGTATTATTTCGTCCGGCAGGCAGGCTTCGCCGTGGCCGGCGTGGTGGGTATGATTTTGTTTTCCCACGTGCGCATGGCGACGTACCGCCGCTGGTCGCTCGCGCTGCTGGGCGTGAGTATTTTCCTGCTCTCCATCGTCTGGATCCCGCACATCGGCGTGGTCGGCGGCGGCGCGCGCCGGTGGCTGAGTCTCGGCTTTACGACGTTTCAGCCGTCGGAGATCGCAAAGATCGCGGTCGTGCTGTTTTTCTCGAGCATGATCTGCACATACAAAGACCAGATGCAGACGATCCGCTACGGCGTTGTGCCGTTCATGGTCATCACCGGCGGCATCGTCATCCTGCTCATGCTCGAGCCGCATCTGTCGGCGTCGATCATCATCATGGCGCTGGCGATCGTGATGATGTTTGTCGGCGGCATCAAGCTCTCGTACCTGCTCATCGGCATGGGCGGCGCGGGTGCGCTGCTGCTGATCGCTGGCAAGTTCGTGCCCTATGTGCACAAGCGCATCGTGTCGTGGCGCGATCCGTTCGCCGACACGAGCGCTGCCGGCTATCAGATCGTGCAGTCGCTGTATTCCATCGGTTCGGGCGGTTTTCTCGGGCTCGGTCTCGGCCAGAGCCGGCAGAAATACCTCTACCTGCCGGAGGAGCACAATGACTACATCTTTTCCATCGTCTGCGAGGAGCTCGGCTATGTCGGCGCGGTCGCGATCCTGATTTTGTTCGCGCTGCTCATCTGCCGTGGCTACTGGATCGCTGCGCACTCGCCCGATCGCTACAGCTTTCTCGTCGGCGTCGGCATCACGACGCTGCTGTCGATCCAGGTGTTTCTGAACATCGCGGTCGTCACGAATCTCATCCCCTGCACCGGCATCTCGCTGCCGTTTTTCAGCTACGGCGGCACGGCGCTGCTGATGCAGCTCGGTGAAATGGGCATTATTCTGAGCATATCGCGCGACATTCCGACGAAAAGAGCGCGGTAGCATCCGATTCTGCAAGCTGTCTCGGCGGCGCGTGCCGCCTGAGTTTCGATATTCCGGGAGGGACTGACTATGAATTTTCTTTTTACCTGCGGCGGTACCGCAGGCCACATCAACCCCGCGCTTGCGGTCGCGGGCGTCCTGCGCGACAGGATGCCCGACTGCGGCATCCTCTTTGTCGGCGCAAACGGCAAGATGGAGACGGACCTCGTTCCGCGCGCGGGCTATGACATCGTGACCGTGGAGGTTACGAACATCCACCGCAGCCTCAAGCCGTCGGAGATCGTGTACAACTTCCGCTCGCTGCACAATGCGCGGCAGGCGACGAAGGACGCGCGCAAGATCATTGAGGACTTCAAGCCCGACGTTGCCATCGGCACGGGCGGCTATGTGTGCTACCCCGTGCTCAAGGCGGCGGCGCAGCTCGGCATTCCGGCCATCGTGCATGAGTCCAACGCCGTACCCGGCCTGACGACGAAGATGCTCGCCGGCGCGGTCGACCGTATTCTGGTCGGCTTCGAGGAGAGCAAGCAGCACTACAGCGAGCAGGACAAGGTCGTCGTCACCGGCACGCCGGTGCGCGGTGCGTTCACGGCCTGCTCCAAGGCGGAGGCCAAGCGCCAGCTCGGGCTCGATCCCGAAAAGCCGCTGGTCGTGTCGGTGTGGGGGTCGCTCGGCGCGTCATACATGAATGAGATCATGACGGCCTTCATCACCCGCGCCGCCGTGACGGGCGCACCGTTTTCGCTCATCCACTCGGCGGGGCGCAACGGCTATGAGAAGATGCACACGGCGCTGCTGGAAAAGTGCCCGGCCGATCTCGCGGCACACGGCATGGATGTGCGGCCGTACATCTACGATATGCCGCTGGTGATGGACGCGGCCGATCTTGTGCTGTGCCGCGCAGGCGCGTCCACGCTTGCCGAGCTCACGTGCATCGGCAAGCCCGCCGTGCTCATCCCGTCGCCGAACGTCACGAACAACCATCAGGAGCGCAACGCACGCGTGCTCGAGCGCGCCGGCGGCGCAAAGGTGCTGCTCGAAGGGGCGTTCACGGCGGACGACCTGTATAACCTCGTCAGCGACCTGCTCTCCGACGGTGCACAGCTTGCGCAGATGGCGGACAATATGCGTGCCGCCGGCGTGAGCGATGCCGCCGAGCGCATTGCCGATCTGGTGCTTGAGCTGGCGGACCGGCATACAAAATGACAACTTCGCGTTTCTCTGCATAGGATGGCATGAATTTGCTGTGCGGAGGAAAGATCATGAGCATATGGCACATTTACGGCGGAAACAGGCTGACCGGAAGTACGCGGGTGCAGGGCGCCAAGAATGCGGTGCTGCCGATCATGGCGGCGTCGGTGCTCTCCGGAGGTGAGACGGTTCTGCACAACGTGCCCGATCTGCGGGACGTGACGACCACGCTGCGCATCCTGCAGCATCTCGGCTGCACGGCGGTGCGCGACGGGGACACGGTACGCATCGATTCGCGCGGGATGCACTGCGATTTCATCCCGCACGCACTCATGCGGGAGCTGCGCTCGTCGGTTATCTTTCTCGGCGCAATCCTCGCGCGCTTCGGCACGGCGCGCCTGTCCATGCCGGGCGGGTGCGAGCTCGGGCCGCGGCCGGTGAACCTGCACTTGGACGCGCTGCGCGCGCTCGGCGCGGAGGTCACGGAGCGCGGCGGCGACATCGTCTGCCGGGCGCACGCACTTCAGGGGCGGCGCATCCTGCTGCCGTTTCCGAGCGTCGGCGCGACGGAAAACGCCATGCTCGCTGCCTGCGCAGCGGCGGGGGAGACGGTCATCTGCAACGCCGCGCGCGAGCCGGAGATCGCCGACCTGCAGTGCTACCTGCGCAAGCTCGGCGCGGACATTTCCGGCGCGGGCACGTCCACGGTCACGGTCGGCGGTTTCCGGCCGCGGCCGTTTGTCGAGCACACGATCATGCCCGACCGCATCGTCGCAGCGACGATCCTGTGCGCTGCCGCCGCCTGCGGCGGCGAGGTGGAGCTGCAGGATGTAGATCCGGCACACTTTTCGACCGTTCTGGACTCGCTTTCTGAGGCGGGATGTGCTATAATCACAGCGGCGTCTGCCGTGCGCCTGACATCGGATGGGCAGCTCACGGCGCCGCGCCCGGTCGTCACGCAGCCGTATCCGGGCTTTCCCACGGATGCGCAGCCGCCGCTCATGGCGGCCTGCCTGCGGGCAAAGGGCACCACGGTGTTCACCGAAAACATCTTTACCAACCGCTACCGTCATGCCGAGGAATTCCGGCGTCTGGGCGCAGCCGTCAGCATCGAGGGCCGTGTGGCGTATGTCACCGGCGTCGAGCGGCTCACCGGCGCGCCGCTCACGGCAAGCGACCTGCGCGGCGGCGCGGCCATGCTCGTGGCCGGGCTTTGCGCCGAAGGCGCGACCGAGCTTCTCGACGACGGGTATATTGACCGCGGGTACGACCGCTTTGACGCGTGCCTGTCGGCGCTGGGCGCTGACGTGCGCTGTGCCGCGCCGCGGTGAAAGGAATCTCTGCCTATGAAACAATCGAAGCAGCCCCGGCAGCGCCGCGCGCGCCGTGTGCGCCGTCCGTCCGCAGGGCGTGGGAGGTCGCTGCTGCAGCCGCTGATCTTCCTGCTGATCTGCGTGGCGCTCGTGCTGGGGATGAGCGTGTTTTTCCGCGTCTCGAAGGTCGAGGTCGTCGGAAACTCCATCTACACGGCCGAGGAGGTCGTTGACGCCTCGGGCATCGGCAAGGGCGATAACCTCTTTTTCATCAACCGCTTCTCGGCGGCCAGCCGCATCTTCAGCAAGCTTCCCTATGTGGACAAAGCAAAGGTCACGCGCGCCCTGCCGAACCGCGTCACCATTACGATCCAGGAGAGCAGCGCCATGGCCTACGTCAAGGCGGACGACGGCTACTGGGTCGTTGACCAGAACTGCAAGCTGCTCAAGTCCGTCACGGACAGCGAACTGACCGGCCTCGCCCGCATCGACGGCATCACGCCGGTCGAGCCGAAGGTCGGTGAGGTGCTCAGAGCCGGCGATGCCGATGCGCCGAAGGTCACGTACCTTGCGGCGATCCTCGGGCAGCTGCTCACGCGCGACATGGCATCCAAGGTCACGGTGATCGACCTTGCGGACGCGGCGAGCCCGAGCTTTCTCTATGACGGGCGGTTCACGGTGCGCCTCGGCGCAAACGAGAACGTCGAATATAAATTCGGCATGCTCCAGAGCGCCATATCGCAGCTCACGGCCGGCGATACGGGCACCATCGATCTGTCGATCGACAAGCGCGCGCATTTCAGCCCCGGCTGAATGTTCACAAAAAAAGATTGACCTGATAAGGAAAACGATATAAAATGGGAAAGAATAAGAACAGACAAAAGCGAAATCCGCCAAGAAACGGCCCTCAGAGCGCACACGCGCCGAGCGCTGATACAAATAGAAACAACAGGGAGGAACCGAATATGTCCTTTGCTACCGAGTCCGGTCCGGAAAATGTCGTCACCATCAAGGTCGTTGGTGTTGGCGGGGCCGGCAACAATGTCGTAAACCGCATGGTTAAGTCCGGCACTCAGGGAATTGAGTACGTGGCTGTCAATACAGATAAGCAGGCTCTGGCCGTCTCCAGCGCAGACCAGAAGATCCAGATCGGCGAGAAGCTGACCCACGGTCAGGGCGCCGGCAGCGATCCCGACGTCGGCAAGCGCAGCGCCGAGGAGAGCCGCAACAACATTGCAAAGAGCCTGGAAAATGCCGACATGGTCTTCATCACTGCCGGTATGGGCGGCGGCACCGGCACGGGCGCAGCGCCCACGATCGCGGACATCGCCCGCGAGGCCGGCATCCTGACCGTCGGCGTCGTCACCAAGCCCTTCAAGTTCGAGGGTAAGCGCCGCATGGATCAGGCTATGGTCGGCATCAACGAGCTGCTGGGCAAGGTCGACTCCCTGCTCATCATCCCGAATGACCGCCTGAAATTCGCCACCGACCAGAAGGTCACGCTGGCCAACGCCTTCGAGATCGCGGACGACGTGCTGCGTCAGGCCGTTGTGAGCATCTCCGACCTCATCAAGAACACTGGCTTCATCAACCTCGACTTTGCGGACGTCACCTGCGTCATGAAAGACGCCGGCTTCGCCCACATGGGCGTTGGCCGCGCCGCCGGCAAGGGCAAGGCGGAGGACGCTGCCCGCATGGCCGTGGCCAGCCCCCTCATGGAGACGTCGATCAACGGTGCGCGCGGCGTGCTCATCAACATCACCGGCTCTGAGGATATGGGCTTGGAGGATGTCGAGACCGCTGCCAACCTCGTTCAGGAGGCTGCGCATCCGGACGCCAACATCATCTTCGGCGCGAGCTTCGACCCCTCGCTCGACGACGAGATCCGCGTGTCCGTCATCGCCACCGGCTTTGACGAGCCGGGCAAGGCGCAGGCGGAGGCTGCTCCGGCCGCCGCTGCCGCTCCGGCTGCTGCACCTGCCGCCGGTATGTACACCGCCGCTGCGACTGCGGCCACGGCTGCTCCGGCTGCCGCTCCGGCTCCGGCCGCTGCGCCCGCTGCCCCGGCTGCCGCTCCGGCTGCGGATGCTGCCGCACCCGCGGAGGAAGATCCGTTTGACAGCATCTTCAAGATCTTCAACTCCAAGTAATTTTGCCATCTGTCCCAAACCGCCTTCGCTCCTTGTGAAGGCGGTTTTTGTATTCTGTGAGAGGAGGCAGTCGATTGAAAGACTGGCGCATTACCCGCGTCCTCACGACCATGGCCGACACATTTCTGACCCGCCGCGTGACGCGCTCGGCGGCTGAGATCGCCTATTACATGGTTATGGCGCTGTTTCCGGTCATTATCTGCATGTACGACCTGCTTGCGCTCATCCTGCGTGACCCGACCGCCGTGCTGCGCATCGTGGAGACGCTCGTGCTCCCGCGGGAGACGCAGGCGCTCGTGTCGGAGTTTTTGAACTATGTGTCCGGCAACACGAGTCAGGTCATGTTCATCGCGGCGCTCTTTGTCATGATCACAAGCGCGTCGGCGGCGTTTCGCGCCATGGCCGCCATCGTCGGCGAGATCCATGGCGACAAGCGTTTCGGCATCGTGAGCAGCACCGTCGTGAGCATCATCTTCTCGGTGACGTTTTTGCTGGTGCTGTACCTGTGCATCCTGCTCATGCTGACGGGCAAGCATTTTCTGCTCTGGCTCGACGCGCTTATGCCGCGCGTGAGCATCGTCTGGTCGTGGACATGGCTGCGCTTTCTGGTGCTGTTCGCCATTTTGCTGATGATGATCCTTGTGCTCTACCGGCTCACCACGCCGCGCCGGACATCTCACCGGGTGCTTCCGGGCGCGCTGTTTTCGGCCGTCGGCATCGTGGTGATGAGTATTCTGCTCTCATGGCTGATCGGCAACAGCGCGAAGTATTCACTCGTATACGGGTCGCTTGCCTCGGTCGTGATCCTGCTGTTCTGGTTTCATGTGTTCGGACTGCTGCTCATTCTGGGCGTAGTGCTCAATCATGCGCTCGAGGTAACGGCGCCGCCGAAAAAAGAAGCGTAAAATCTGCTAAGAATGTAATTTTTTATAGTTTACTCGCTTTACAAACCGCATTTTATCACGTAAATTATTCGGTTAAGAGGATGGGAGTGCCAAAAAACACACTTTTTTAGAGAAAATTTTTCGGAAAACATTTTTTTATGCATTAAAATTCGTTTTCAGGCATTATACTCATGTGGGGTAATCGAATATGCAAAATGACGACAAACGCACAAGTGATATAGGTGCGTCCGATGCGCGGCCGCCGGATGACGGCCTGATCCTGCGCATTGCGGAGGGGGACACCGCCGCGCTTGAGGTGCTGTATCGCCAGACGTCCGCGTCCGTTTACGGTTTTGCCCTGTCGATCCTGCGCGATCCGACGGCGGCTGAGGACGTGATGCAGGATACGTTCGTGAGCGTGATGCAGTCGGCATCGAGCTATCAGCCGTCGGGCAAGCCGATGGCGTGGCTGCTGACGATCGCGCGCAATCTGGCGCTTATGCGCCTGCGCAAGGCGGAAAATAAGAATATATCTTTTGATGAGCTGTTTCATGTGGAGGATCCGCACAACGCTTATCGGGAGACGGAAAATCATATGGTGCTTGATAAGGTGCTGCGCCTGCTCACGGACAGTGAGCGGCAGATCGTGATGCTGCACGCGCTCTCCGGCCTCAAGCACAGGGAGGTGGCCGACCTGCTGGACATTCCGCAGGCGACGGCGATCTCGCGCTACAACCGCGCGCTGGCAAAGCTGCGTGCGTCGATGGGGGGTGACGGTCTTGACTGAACAGGAAAAGTGCAACGAGCAGCTGCTGCAGCAACTGCGTGATGATGTCGCAGCCGTGACGCCGGATCCCTGGGACAAGATCCTCGCCCGCGTTCAGGCGGCCGAACAGCCGGAGCCGGAAACGGTCGTCCCGCTGCCGCAGCGCAGCCGTCGCGGCGGCGCATGGCGGCGCTGGGTCGCGGCGGCGGCGGTGTTCCTGCTGGCGGTGCTCGGCGGCGGTTTTTACGCCGTGCAGACGCCCGACGGCGTCGCAACGCTGGACGCGAACCCCAGTATTGAGCTGACCGTCAATAAGCTCGGCCGTGTCCTGTCCGTGCGCGCGTGCAATGCCGACGCGCAGGTCGTGCTCGACGAGCTGGAGCTGCGCAACCAGCCGCTGCAGACGGCGGCCGATGCGATCGTTGCCGAGCTGCAGGCAGACGGCTATGTCTCGGCGGATACCAACTCGATCCTCGTCACGGTCGAGGCCGGCAAGGGCGACGCGCGTCTGTGTGACCGGCTGGCTGCCGCCGTGGAGGACGCGCAGACAGATTGCGGTCTCGAGCCCGCCGTTCTGGCACAGGTGCTGGAGCCGGATCCCGCGCTGGAGGCCGACGCTGCTGCCATGGGCGTCAGTGCGGGAAAGGCGATGCTCATCCGGCAGATCAGCGCGCAGGTGGGGGATCTCACCGGCGAGGCGCTGGCGGTGCTGCCGATCAACGACCTGAACATTCTCGCGGCGTCCAATCAGGTGGCGCTTGGCGACATGATCTCGATCGGTGCTGCGAGCACCGGTGCATATATCCCATATGATCAGGCCATGGATGCGGCGCTCGCCTGCTGCGGTCTGGATGCGGACAGCGTCACGCAGGCCAGCATGTACTTCACGCTCATAGACGGCCAAATGGTCATGGAATTCGTGCTCACGGACGGCGAGCATCACTATGTGTGCAGCGTTGACGCACGCACGGCAGAGATCTGCCGCCTGGCGGGTGACGAACCGCTCGGGCCGCAGCCGGCTCCTGTAAAGCCGCAGCCTGCCCCCGTGATGCCGCAGCCCACACCTACGCCGATGCCTACCCCGAGCCCGACGCCGACGCCGATACCCACCCCGAGCCCAATGCCGACACCGACACCGATGCCGACGCCGACACCTACCCCGAGCCCGACGCCGGTGCCGACACCGACGCCTACCCCGACCCCGCCTGCGGGCCCGGTCACGCAGGAGCAGGCGCTGAAGATCGCCATTGCGGCGGCCGGCATCTCGGAGCGCGACCTCGCCGCGTGGGACGTGCAGCTCGATGAGAGCGGCGCACAGCCCGTTTACCGCGTAACGCTCACGACCGTGTACTACTTCCACCCGCGCTACGTCGTGACTGTCGACCAGATGACCGGCTCGGTCCTCTCAGTGGAAAAAGTGCAGCATTGATTTGTTCTAAAAAGGACGCATCCGCTTTGGATGCGTCCTTTCTTGCTGTGCCGGAAGCAAAGCAGCCCTCCGCCGTGCGGCGGAGGGCTGCTTTGGTGTTCAGGTCATGAACTTTTCGATCGCGAGATTCAGCTCATCGATGGCCTGCTGGTCGCCGCTCTCCACAGCGTCGGTCAGACAGTGGTCGATGTGATCTTTCAGAATGATTTTCGCCGTGTTGTTCAGCGCCGAGCGCACGGCTGCAAGCTGGATGAGCACCTCGGCACAGTCGCGCCCATCCTCGACCATGCGCTTGACCGACTCCAGATGGCCGATCGCGCGCGCCAGACGATTGATGACCGCCTTGGTCTGCGTATGGGTGTGGGTGTGTCCATGCCCGTGGCTGTGCGCGTGGTCATGTTCATGCATATGCACTTCGCCGTCGTGGCAGTGGGTGATCACGTTCCCGTTTTCGTCCACGTGCGTGTGTACGCCCGCATTGTGCGTTTGATCCGCCATGGTATCATCTCCCTCATATCTTTGCAATTCTACCTTGTTTCGACCGGTTTGTCAACGCCGCGCGGTCAGTAACCGGCCGCCTGCAGGGCGGTGCGCAGCTTTTCGATGGCTTTTTTCTCGATGCGCGACACATACGACCGGCTGATGCCGCAGCGCTGCGCGGTCTCGCGCTGCGTCAGCGGTTCGCCGCCGCCAATGGCATAGCGCAGGCGGATGATCTCGCGCTCGCGCGCATCGAGCACCTCACCGATGCAGCGCCGCAGCGCCTGACACATCTCGTCCGACTGCAGGCGGGCGTCCATGTCCTCATCCTCGGACAGGATGTCGAGGAGCGACAGGCTGTTGCCGTCGCCGTCCGTGTCGAGCGCGTCTGAGAGCAGCGTTTCGGCTGCGTTTTTGCGTGTGCTGCGAAAATACATCAGGATCTCGTTTTCCGCGCACTTGCTGGCGTAGGTCGCAAGGCGCACGCCCTTATCCGGACGGTAGGTGTTGATGCCCTTGATGAGCCCGATCGTGCCGATCGAGATCAGGTCGTCCGTATCGTCGTAATGCGTGTAGTATTTTTTGATGATGTGCGCCACCAGCCGCAGGTTGCGCTCGATGAGCACGTTGCGCGCCTCCAGATCTCCCTGCAGCCATGCCTCGAGATACCTGCGCTCTTCAGCCTCGCTCAGCGGACGCGGAAATGACCCGCCGGGGCTCAGACGCAGCATCAAAAACGCGCTGCTCATCATCAGCATCAGGGTACTGTACAGCATTTTCAGCCCTCCGTTTCTGCCTGAGGTCATTCTATTCAGCGGCGGCACGTACACTTTCCTGACACACATTTTTTTGCTTGTGCGCAAATACTGCACAACAGAGCGTTGATTACTGGATGAAAATTGACGGGAAGGCGAAGAAAATTTCCCGACATACTTGACAAAATACCCAAAAAGCGTTAATCTTTGAACAACGAAGCCATTTCAATTGGGATTTGGGGAAATGGCCAATGTGTTCAAAATTGAAAGGAGAACATATTATGGATTACAAAACGCTGAGTGTTAAGACGTTCATCGAGGACATGAATGGCAAGGAAGTCATGATGAAGTCCGTTCCGAGCCTGACCAAGTACCCCCTGAAGCTCTTCTACAAGAAGACCGTTGGTGACATCGTGAATCTGGTCCGCAGCAAGAAGCTCGTTCCGGAAGAAGCCATCCAGGCTTTCATCGCCGACGTCGAGGCGCTCTGAGTTATTCGATAAGGTGTGATCCCCCTGCCGGGCAGCAGGGGGATCTTTTTTCGTGCTTTTTGGTTTACATAATGATCGGCGCGGACGAAAAATTCAAAAACGCTTGCGCTGCAGGCGGCATTGTGCTATAACGTAAGAAAAGTAATACAAGTTATACCGGAGGTGACGCATATGCAGTCCATGCAGGACAAATTCATGGCCACGGTGCGCATCGGCCCGAAGGGGCAGATCGTGATCCCGAAGGAGGTGCGCGATATGTTCGGCCTCGCGCCGGGCGATTCGCTCATTCTGCTGGCTGACCGCGAGCGTGGCATCGCGCTGCAGAGCAGCAGCTATTATGACCGGTTCGTGCGCGCGGTGTTCGATCAGGGTGCAAAGGCCGCGGCGCCGGATGTGCCGGAGGCGGAGACGCAGGTGTTTGCCGCCGCGCTCGCGCAGGAGCTGAAGCGGGAGGACGGACAATGAGCATTCTGGAAGTGGAGGGCCTGTGCAAGACGTATCCGGCGTTTCGGCTGCGCGACGTGTCGTTTGCCGTTGAGCCGGGCGCGATCATGGGCTTCATCGGCCGCAACGGTGCCGGCAAGAGCACGACCATCAAGGCCATGCTTAACCTCGTGCATCCGGACGGCGGCCGCGTGACGATGTTCGGCCGGGATTTTTATGCCGACGAGCCCGCTTGCAAGCAGCAGCTCGGCGTGGTGCTCGGCGGCGTGGACTTTTACCCGAATAAAAAGCTGCGCAGCATCACGAACGTGACGCGCACGTTTTACGACCGCTGGGACGAGAACAAATACCGGCACTACCTGTCGCTGTTCGCGCTCGACGAGACGAAGAAGGTCTCGCAGCTCTCGTCCGGCATGCGCGTGAAATATATGCTCGCGCTCGCGCTCTCGCACGATGCGCGTCTGCTCATTCTCGATGAGCCGACGAGCGGGCTCGACCCCGTGTCGCGCGATGAGCTCATGGAGCTCTTTCGCGGTGTGGTGCAAAGCGGCGAGCGCAGCATCCTGTTTTCGACGCACATCACGTCCGATCTGGAAAAGTGCGCCTCGCACATCACGATGATCAAGGACGGGGAGATCCTGCGCAGCGACACGTGCGCCGGCTTTCTCGCGCATTATCGCGCGCAGCTCGGCGACGCGTCGCTCTCGCTCGAGGATATTCTCGTGCGCGTGGAAAGGAGAAACTATGACGGCAAGGATTTTCTGTAAGGATCTGCGCCTTGCGGCGCACCCGATGATGTATGTGTTCGCGCTCTTCGGCGCGATGCTGCTCATCCCGAGCTATCCGTACACGGTCGCGTTTTTCTATGGCCTGCTCGGCATCTTCTTTACCTTCCTTAACGGCCGCGAGAATAAGGATGTCTATTACTGCGCCGTGCTGCCGGTCACGAAGCGCGAGCAGGTGCGCGCCCGCACATGGATGGTCGTGGCGGTCGAGCTGACGGAGCTAGTGCTCGCGGTGCCGTTTGCGGTCTTGTCGGTGCACATCAATCCCAACGGTACGAACCTCGCGGGCATCGATGCAAACGTGGCGCTCTTCGGCGCGGTGCTGCTCATTTTCGGCGTGTTCAACGCGGTGTTCCTGCCGGCGTTTTATAAGACTGCCGTGCGCGTCGGGCGTTCGTTCCTGCTGGCGGTCGTCCCGATGACGGTGCTGATGGTGCTGGTCGAGGCGCTGTCGCATTTTCCGGTCGTCGGACCGTACCTCGATGCGACCGATGCGGCCGGTCAGGTGCGTCAGCTTCCGGTGCTGGCTGCGGGCGCGGCGGCATTCGCGCTGCTGTCGTGGCGGGCGTACCGGAGGGCAGCGAAAAACTACGAGCAGGTCGATCTGTGACGGGGGACTTGCCGGGACGCGAAAAATATGCTATTGTGAAAAGCAGCTTTTGCGAGTTGCTTTTCATTTTTCTGTTTATTTTTATCCGGGAGGGATCTGCATGAAGAAGAAACGTCTCTGGCTGTCGGTGGCGCTGACGGTGCTGGTCGTCGTGTGCGCCATGCTCATTCTCTCGCGTGTCAATGAGGCGCGCAGCAATGCCGTGCCTACCGCGCCGACGGATCTGATCCTCCCGCCGGATATCCGGACAACGGCGGCACCGACCCAGAAGACCTACGATGACCTGCCGGATGTGGATATCTCCTCCTGGGAGTATCTCATCGCGAGTCAGGCGCATAATATCAGCGACTATGTGCCGGATGTGAGCAAGATCAGCGGCTCGCAGTCCACGTTCGATTCCCGCGCGGTCGATGCGCTCAACGCCCTGCTCAAGGCGGCGCGCAGCGCCGGGTGGAGCCCTTATATCTATTGTGCCTACCGCCCGTACCTGACACAGAAGCAGCAGTACGAGGATCAGGTGAGTGCGTATATGCGCGAGGGTGACACCCGTGACGAGGCCGAGACGGCCGCGGCGCGCGTCGCGGCGCCTCCCGGCACGAGCGACCACCAGACCGGCCTCGGCGCGGACGTGGTCGACCAGTACTATGACTCGCTGAGCGTAGACAAGGTCAACGCGCGCTTTCTGAGCTGGCTCGCCGACAACTGTGCGGACTACGGCTTCGTCATCCGCTACCCGTCGGACAAGGTCAGCATCACCGGCCGCAACGAGCCGTGGCACGTGCGCTACGTCGGCGAGACGGCGGCGAAGTTCATGACCGAGCATAACCTCTGCCTGGAGGAATTTGCGGCGCTGTACCAGTAAGTGCCCCGCAGCACAAAAAAAGGCTTGCATTGTGGAGCGCGGGATGGTATGATATTGCCGTACGAAGGAAGCAGGATTTGACAGAGTGGGCACCCGCCCACTCTTTTTCTTGATGTCTTTCAAAGTGTCAGAAAATGGAATGGTGATGTATGAGTAAATTGACAGACGCTGTCCTCGCGCTGGCCGAGCCTGTGGCCGCGCAGCAGGGATGTGAGATCTGGGACGTGGAATACGTCAAGGAGGCGGGCGGCCGCTATCTGCGTGTGTACATCGACAAGCCGGACGGCGTGTCGATCCAGGACTGTGAGAATTTCAGCCGGGCGCTCGATCCGATCCTCGACGAGGCTGACCCCATTCCCGACAGCTATGTGTTCGAGGTGTCGTCCGCAGGTGCGGAGCGGCAGCTCAAACGGCCGAGCGATTTTGCGCGCTTTCTCGGAGCGCAGGTCGAGGTGCGGCTCTATCAGCCGGTGGACGGCAGCAAGGTGCACATCGGCACGCTCGAGCAGTATGACAACGGCGACGTGACCGTCTCGGACGGCAGCAACAGCCGTGTCTTTCAGAAATCAGCCATCGCACAGGTGCGCCTGCACCTGACCATATAAGGAAAGGGAATTCGACCATGAACGCAGAATTTTTTGATGCAGTTGCAGATATTGAAAAGGAAAAGGGCATCCCGCGCGAATATATGTACGAGAAGATCCGCCAGGCCATGCTGACGGCGTTCCGCAAGGACACGCCCGACTGTGAGGACAATGTGGAGGTCATTCTCGACGAGACGAAAAAGAAGATCGAGATGGTCGTCAAGAAAACGGTCGTCGAGCGCGTCATCGACCCCTATGTTGAGATCAGCGAGGAGGCGGCGCACCGCATCAGCAAGCGCGCCAAGGTCGGCGACATCGTCAGCGTTCCGGTCGAGACCAAGCAGTTCGGCCGCATCGCGGCGCAGGCTGCAAAGCAGGTCATCATTCAGGGTATCCGCGAGGCGGAGCGCGGCATGATCTATGAGGAGTTCAACTCCAAAGAGCATGAGATCCTCACCGGCGTCGTCAACAAGATCGACCCGCGCACCGGCTGCGCGTTTTTGAAGATCAGCTCCAACTCCGACTATACCGAGGCCATGCTCGCCCCGGCGGAGTGCATCCGCGGTGAGGAGCTGCACGAGGGCGACCGCATCAAGGTCTACGTCGTCGAGGTGCGCAACAGCACGCGCGGACCGCAGGTGCTCATCAGCCGCACGCATCCGGGCCTGGTCAAGCGCCTGTTCGAGCTCGAAGTGCCGGAGATCTTTGACGGCACGGTCGAGATCAAGTCCATTGCCCGCGAGGCCGGCAGCCGCACGAAGATGGCTGTCTGGGCGGAGGATCCCGTCATCGATCCGATCGGCGCGTGCGTCGGCCCGAAGGGCGGCCGTGTTGCGAGCGTCGTTAACGAGCTCGGCGGCGAGAAGATCGACATCGTCAAGTACAGCGAGGTGCCGGAGGAATTCATCGCGGCCGCGCTCGCACCGTCCGAGGTGCTGGAGGTGACGCTGCTTGATGAGGGTAAGAGCTGCCGCGTCATCGTGCCGGATAACCAGCTCTCGCTCGCCATCGGCAAGGAGGGGCAGAACGCCCGTCTGGCCGCCAAGCTCACCGGCTATAAGATCGACATCAAGCCCGAGAGCGAGGCATAATGCGAAAGGAGGCAGCCACCCATGCCCAAGTCCATTCCCCAGCGGCAGTGCGTCGGCTGCCGTGAAAAGAAACCCAAGCCGGAGCTCATCCGGGTGGTGCGCGCGCCGGAGGGGGACATCTCGCTCGATGCGCGCGGCAAGGCAGCGGGGCGCGGCGCGTATCTGTGCCCGGATCCCGAGTGCCTGAAAAAGGCGCGCAAGAGCCGTGCGCTCGAGCGCGCGTTCGATGCGCCGATCCCGGCGGAGATCTATGAGCAGCTCACAGCGGAACTGGAGGTGCTCCGACACGGATAAAGCAGCCAACTATCTTGGCCTCATGCGCAAGGCCGGGCGCATCGCGCTCGGGGAGTATGACGCCGGAGCGGCGGCACGCGCCGGGCAGGCATGCCTGCTGCTGCTGGCGCAGGACGCGTCGGACAATGCGCGCAAGCGCGCCGAGGGCTTCGCCTACACTGCGCAGGTGCCGCTGCTGCGTCTGCCGTATACAAAGCAGGCGCTCTGCGAGCGGCTCGGCAAGACCGGCTGCGCCATCGCGGCCGTCACCGATCCGGGGCTTGCGAAGGCCTTTGTGTCCGCGCTGGCACAGACGGATCCGGAGCAGTACAGCAACACGGCGGCAGCGCTTGCCGCAAAGACGATATCAGACAAGGGCACGGCGCAGTCAAGCGGCGGGCGCCACGGTAAGAGGAGGAAACAAGTATGAGCGGATTGATTAAATACAGAGTGCATGAGGTGGCGAAGGATTTCAACATGACCTCGAAGGAGATCACGCAGATCCTGACGGATTATGCCACCACTCCGAAAAATCATATGCAGGTGCTCGAGGACGCAGAGCTCAACGACATCTTTGAGTATCTCACCCAGCACCATCAGGCGGCCAGCCTGGAGGAGCTCTACAAAGTGCCCGACCAGCCCAAGGCCAAGCCGCAGGCAGCGCCCGCCGAGGCGCCGAAGAGCGGCGCCGCGCAGCAGCCGGCTGCCCAGACGCAGCAGGCCGCGCAGCCGCAGCAGCAGCCCAAGCCGAAGAAGGACGACAAGCCGCACCAGCCGCGTCAGGTGGCAGAGCGCCGCGTTGTCGATACCCGTGGCGCGACGACGAACCTGTCCAAGTACGACCAGCGTCTGGACGATCTTGTGCCCGAGCGCGCGCAGAACAAGCGCGGCGGCAAGCAGAAGATCCAGAACCGCAACCGTCAGCGCCCGCAAAACCCCGCCGCCGGCGCAAAGCGCCGTCAGGAGGAGCGCGACAAGATGCAGAAGCTGCAGCTTGAGATCGCCAAAAAGCAGCAGCTCAAGGTGCAGATCCCGGACACGATCTCCGTGGGCGAGCTCGCCTCGCGCATGAAAAAGACCGGTGCCGAGGTCGTGCGCCGTCTCGTGAAGATGGGCGTCATGGCGTCGCTGTCCGACACCATTGATTACGATACCGCCGCACTCGTGGCCATGGAGCTCGGCTGCAAGGTCGAGCACGAGGTCATCGTGACGGTGGAGGAGCGCCTGATCGACGACCGCGAGGATAGCGAGGACGAACTCGTCCCGCGCGCGCCGGTCGTGGTGGTCATGGGTCACGTCGACCACGGCAAGACCAGCCTGCTCGACCGCATCCGCCGCGCAAACGTCGCAGCCGGTGAGGCCGGCGGCATCACGCAGCACATCGGCGCTTACCGCGTCATGGTCAACGGCAAGCCCGTCACCTTCCTCGACACCCCGGGCCATGAGGCGTTCACGTCCATGCGTGCCCGCGGTGCGATGGTCACGGACATCGCCATCCTCGTCGTCGCGGCCGATGACGGCATCATGCCGCAGACGATCGAGTCCATCAACCACGCCAAGGCCGCCGGTATCCCGCTGGTCGTGGCCATCAACAAGATGGACGTGCACGGCGCCAACCCCGACCGCATCAAGCAGCAGCTCACCGAGTACGGTCTCGTGCCCGAGGAGTGGGGCGGCGAGACGATCGTCTGCCCGATCTCGGCCAAGACCGGCGAGGGCGTCGACAACCTGCTCGAAAACCTCGTCCTGCTCGCTGAGATCCAGGAACTCAAGGCAAATCCGAACCGCGCCGCCCGCGGCACGGTCATTGAGGCGCGCATGGATAAGGGCCGCGGCCCGATCATGACCGTCCTCGTCCAGAACGGCACGCTCCATCAGGGCGACATCATCATCGCCGGTACGGCAGTCGGCCGCGTGCGTACGATGACCAACGACAAGGGTCAGCGCGTGACGGAGGCGGGCCCGTCCATCCCGGTCGAGATCGCCGGTATGTCCGAGGTGCCGAGCGCAGGCGACACGTTCAACGCCGTCGCCGACGAGCGCATGGCGCGCGAGCTGGTCGAGCAGCGCAAGCAGCAGAAGAAGGATGCTGCCAACGCCGGCAGCAAGAAGGTCTCGCTCGACGACCTGTTCTCCCGCATCCAGCAGGGCGAGATGAAGGACTTCAACATCATCGTCAAGGCGGATGTGCAGGGCAGCGCCGAGGCGGTCAAGTCCTCGCTCGAGAAGCTCTCGAATGAGGAGGTGCGCGTGCAGGTCATCCACTCCGGCGTCGGTGCGATCAGCGAGTCCGACGTCATGCTTGCCGCGACATCCAACGCGATCATCGTCGGCTTCAACGTCCGGCCGGATGCCGCCGCGCGCGACAACGCCGCACGCAGCAACGTCGAGATCCGTATGTACCGCGTCATCTATGACTGCATCAACGAGATCGAGGCGGCCATGAAGGGCATGCTCGCGCCGAAGTTCCAGGAGCAGATCATCGGCCACGTCGAGATCCGCCAGACCTTCAAGGTCTCCAAGGTCGGCACCGTCTGCGGCGGCTACGTCACCGACGGCAAGATCGTGCGCAACAGCAAGGTGCGCGTCGTGCGCGACAACATCGTCGTCTTCGAGGGCGACCTTGCGTCTCTGCGCCGCTTCAAGGACGACGTCAAGGAAGTTGCCGCCGGTTACGAGTGCGGCCTGCAGGTCGATAAGTACAACGACATCAAGGTCGGCGATGTGATCGAAGTGTTCGTCATGCAGGAGATCAAGCAGTAAAAAAGGAGTTATCTATGGCTTCCAATAAACTGGCAAGAACGAATGATGATATCCAGCGCGTGCTGGCAAATCTGCTCACGCAGGTCAAAGACCCCCGCGTGCAGCAGGGTATGATCAGCGTCACCCGCGTCGAGACGACGGGCGACCTGCGCTATTCGAAGATCTGGCTCTCCGTGCTCGGTATGGAAAACGAGAAGGAATTCAAAAAGGGGCTGCGTTCGGCCTCCGGCTGGCTGCGCCGTGAGCTCGGCACCGTGCTGGACCTGCGCTACACCCCGGAACTGGTGTTTGAGATCGATCACTCGATCGAGGAGGGCGCGCATATCAGCGCCCTGATCGAGCGGCTGCACGATTCCGACACCGGAAGTGAGGCTTGAAGTATGAATGATCGGGAGTTTGCCGCGGCCCTGTGCGACCGCGACGCGATTCTGATCCTGTCGCACCTGCGCCCGGACGGTGACACGCTCGGGAGCGGTGCGGCGCTTTGCAGCGCGCTGCGCCGCATGGGCAAGACGGCGTATCTGTTCCCCAACCCGGAGACAACTGCGCGCTATCTGCCGTATGTGGCGCAGTTTTTTGCGCCTGCGGACTTTGTGCCCGCGTGCGTGGTCGCGGTCGATATCGCAACGCCGGATCTGTTCCCGCAGGGATTTTCCGGCGCGGTCGATCTGTGCGTCGACCACCACCCGTCGAACCTGCACTATGCCGGCGACACGCTGCTGCACGCGGAGAAATCCGCCTGCGGCGAGGCAGTGCTCGAGCTCATCGAGCTGCTGACCGGCAGCGTGACCGAGCAGGAGGCAAACCTCCTGTACATCGCCGTCACGACGGACACGGGCTGCTTCCAGTACGCGAACACGAACGCAGCCACTCTGCGCGCGGCGGCGCGCCTGCTGGAGCTCGGTGCCGACAACCGCAAGGTGAGCATGGAGTTTTTCCGCAAGATCTCCCGCGCGCGTATGGCGCTCGTCGGGCATATCTATTCCGGCATGCGCTTTTTCCGCGGCGGTCAGATCGCCATCGCGGTCGTCACACGCGCGCTCATCGATGATCTGCAGGCGACGGAGGACGACTGTGACGACATTGCCGGTCTGCCCGGCCGGGCGGATGGCGTGGTCGTGAGCGTCACGATCCGCGAGCTGACCGACGGCCGCAGCAAGATCTCCGTGCGCACGACGCCGGAGGTGGATTCCTGCGCCATCTGCGCGGTCTA
The DNA here is from genome assembly GCA_900543625.1 of uncultured Eubacteriales bacterium. Classification (GTDB taxonomy): domain Bacteria; phylum Bacillota; class Clostridia; order Oscillospirales; family Oscillospiraceae; genus CAG-103. Next base: position 35,768 of record UQSF01000002.1, on the reverse strand, counting down.
CGGCGGCGGCGGTCATAAGATGGCCTCCGGCTGCACGCTCACATGCGACCCGGAAACGGCTGTGGAAAAGATCCTTGCGGCCATTGATCAGGTGTGGCCAGCATGAACGGGATCCTACTGGTCGATAAGCCCGCCGGCTGGACGAGTCATGACGTCGTGGCAAAGCTGCGCGGCGTGCTCGGCGAGCGGCGCATGGGACACTCCGGCACGCTCGACCCGATGGCGACCGGCCTTCTGGTCGTGTTTGCCGGCCGCGCGACGCGCGCGGTGTCCTTTTCCGAAAACCACACCAAGTGCTATGAGGCACATCTGCGCCTTGGTCTCACGACCGACACGCAGGACACGACCGGCACGGTGCTCAGCCGCTCGGAGCGTGCGATCAGCCGCGCGGAGCTCGAGGCGGTGCTGCCGCAGTTTCGCGGTGACATCCTGCAGGTGCCGCCGATGTATTCGGCGCTCAAGGTCGACGGCAAAAAACTCTACGAGATCGCCCGCCGCGGCGGCGAGGTCGCGCGCAAAGCGCGTCCGGTCACGATCGAGGAGCTCACCGTGCTCGGCGAGGCGGACGGGGACTATGTTCTGTGCGTCCGCTGCTCGAAGGGGACGTATATCCGCACCCTCTGCCACGATATCGGCGCGGCGCTCGGCTGCGGCGGCGTGATGAGCGCCCTGCGCCGGACGGAGGTCGGCGCGTACCGCGTGAGCGACGCGCATACGATGGACGCGCTCTGCGCCCTGCCGCGCGAGGCGGCGCAGCGTCTGCTCCTGCCGGTGGACAGCCTCTGGCCGGATGCTGCGCAGTGCACGGTCGATGCGCGCTCGGAGCGGCTTGCCCGCTGCGGCAACCCGTTTCGGCTTTGCGCGCCGGACGGCGTCTATCGCATTTATGCTGCGTCGGGGGAGTTTCTCCTGCTTGCGCAGGTCACGGACGGCACAGCCGTCACGATCAAAAGTTTTTTCGAGGTTTCGTAACGTATGGAAAACCAGAAACGTGTCATTGCTCTGGGCTTTTTTGACGGCATCCACATCGGTCACGCCGCGCTCATGCGCCGCACGGTCGCGCGTGCCGAGGAGATGGGCGCCATCCCAACGGTGATGAGCTTTGACGTGCACCCGGACACGCTCGTGTTCGGCAAGGAAGTCCCGCTCATCAACAGCGCGCACGCCCGCGAGGAGCTGATCCAGCGCCTGTTCGGTATCGAGAGCGTGGTCTTCATCCACTTTGACCGCACGGTCATGCAGATGCCGTGGCAGACATTCATCCAGACGCTGGTCGATGAAATGGACGCGGCGGGCTTCGTCGTCGGGCACGATTTCTGCTTCGGCTGGAAGGGTGAGGGCACGGCGGAAAAGCTCGCCGCCTACTGCGCCGAGCGCGGGCTCGGCTGCGATGTCATTCCCGCCGTGACGCTCGACGGTCGCATCGTGAGCTCAACCTATATCCGCGAGCTGCTTGAAAACGGCGAGGTCGAGCGCGCCAATGCGTTTCTCGGCCACCCGCATACGCTCTCGGACACCGTGCACTACGGCTACCGTCTCGGCACGAAGATGGGCACGCCCACGATCAATATGCAGTTTCCGGACGGGGTGCTCGTGCCGCGCCACGGCGTGTACGCCGCGAAGGTGTATCTCGACGACGGCAGCGAACATTGCGCCGTCACGAATGTCGGCGTGCGGCCGACGGTCAGCGGCGGACAGCGCGTGAGCGTGGAGAGCTTTATCCTCGACTATGAGGGCAATCTCTACAACCGTCAGGTGCGGTTGGAGTTTTATAAGTTTTTGCGCCCGGAGCAGAAGTTCCAATCCGTGGACGAGCTCAAGGCACGCATCCTGCACGATGCCGACACCACCCGCGCCTATTTCGCGGCGCAGATGCAGCACGCATAACGGCAGACAGAAAAAACCGCAGCCCCGATACAACGTGTATCGGGGCTGCGGTTTTTGATCCGCGGATCATTGCGGCGCGGACTGCGCGGTCTTGGCCGGGCGGCGGCGGGATTTTCCGCGGCCGCGCTTGCGCGGCTGCGCAGCCTTGGCCTTGTAGTAGCTCTCCATGCTGTCCGTCGCCTGATAGGTCAGGCGTGTGGCGCTCCACGTGCAGTCGTCCGCCTTGCGGAACTTGAGCCGCACGAGCAGCTTGCCGTCGGTCGGGCACTCGCCGAGCGCCATGTAGCGCTGGTCACCCTGATTGACCCACTTGCTGTAGCGCACCTCGCCGCTGCACAGCGGGCAGCAGGGGGTGACAAAGGCGGCGTCGCCGAAGAGCTCGGACTTTGTGGCATAGGACTCCGAGGCAACATGCTCGATGGGGTCCGGGCCGCTGCTTTCGCCGCGGTGCTCCTTCGGCAGATGGGTCGTGAGCTTCTGCGCGGCGTCATGGTAGTCGGCAAGGCCCTTTTCCATGTTCAGGTGCGTGCACACGAGTGCGGTGTTGTACGCATCGCCGAGCGCGTCATGCGCGATGCGCGTCTGCTCGATGGTGAAGTGCTCCATCGCGGTCGCGAGCGATTTCTGGTTGCGGTCGCCGTCGGTCTGGAGGTTGTAGATGAGCTGGAGGTTGACCCAGCCCGCGATCCAGTCCCAGTCGAGATCGTGGATGATGATGTTCTGCTCGAGGATACCCTGATCGTCGCAGCCCCAGGTGAGAAACGTCACATCGTCACCGCACCAGGCGCGAAACTGCGCCAGCGCTTCCGGAAAGCTCACTCCGGCGGCCAGCCGCTCGCGGTCGAAGCCGGTGAGCTTTTTGACCTTGTAGTGCATGCGCTTAAAATAAACGGGCTTGACGTCGATCTTGAATTCTTCGCCGGGGGTCATGTCTTCGTTGAGCTTCACCGCGCCGATCTCGATGATCTCGCCGCGCAGGTGAATGGGCAGCTTGTTGAATACGGAGGATTTGGAACTCATCGCCTGATTCCATTCCAGATCCATCACGACATAATGCATGGCTCTTTTCCGTCCTTTCCTGTAACATTAGGAGTATAGCACACAATGCGGCAACTTTCACGCCCTTTTTTCGGGAATTCTATATTTGAATGCAAGAACATAGTGTGATATAATCATACAATACCGTCTGAGGGCGGTTTTATGAGAAAACGAAGGGGGAATCCCAATGAAAATTGCAGTTCTTTGCGGCGGTCTGAGCCCTGAGCGCAACGTCTCGATCTCGAGCGGCACGAAAATTGCCGGCGCGCTGAAGGAAAACGGCCATCAGGTCGTGCTGCTGGATATGTTCTTCGGCCTGGAGGACTACACGGGCGATATCGCCCGTGTGTTTGACGATCCGCCGGCGCTCGGCGGCACGCACATCGACGAGAGCGCGCCGGATCTGGAGGCTGTGCGCGCGCAGCGCAAGCTCCAGAGCCCGAGCCTCTTCGGCGCGCACGTGCTTGAGGTGTGCGCCATGGCGGACATCGTGTTTCTCGCGCTGCACGGCCGCACCGGTGAGGACGGCCGCGTGCAGGCGACGCTCGACCTGCTCGGCATTCCGTACACCGGCAGCGGCTATCTCGGCAGCGCCATCGCCATGGATAAGGACCTGACCAAGCGCATTGTTGCGCCGCTCGGTGTCAAGACACCGGCGTGGATGCTCGTCGAGAGCGACGGCATGGATATCGATGCCGTCATTGCACAGGCGAAGCTGCCCTGCGTCGTCAAGCCGGATGACTCCGGCTCGAGCATCGGCGTGTCGATCGCAAACGACGCGGCCGAGCTGCGCACCGCGCTCGAGGCTGCCGCCCGTGAGGGCAGCCGCATCCTCATTGAGCAGTATGTCCGCGGCCGCGAGGTGCAGATCGGCATCCTCGGTGACAAGGCGCTGCCGAGCATCGAGATCATTCCGGCAGTCGGCTTCTATGACTACCGCAACAAGTACCAGCCCGGTGCTGCCAAGGAGATCACCCCGGCGGAGATCCCGGCCGAGACCGAGCAGCGTCTGGCCGATGCCGCGCTGACGGTGTTCCGCGCGCTGAACCTGTCGGCCTATTCGCGCGCCGACTTCATCCTCGACGACGCGGGCGAGCTGTGGTTCCTCGAAATCAACACCCTGCCCGGCATGACGCCCACCAGCCTCGTGCCGCAGGAGGCCGCCGCCGTCGGTATCAGCTACAGCGAGCTGTGCGAGCAGATCATCGCCGCTGCGCTGCATAAGTGAGCTGATGACGGGCTATTGCGTATCGGATATTGCCGCCATCACCGGCGGTGTGCTTTCTGGTGACGGAGCTGCGCCCGTGACCGGTGCGGTCATTGACAGCCGCGCCGTCACGCCCGGCGCACTCTTTGCCGCCATCCCCGGCGAGCGGGTCGACGGGCACGACTATATCGGCAAGGCGTTCGACCTCGGCGCGTCCTGCTGCCTCGCGCAGCGCGTTCCGGCGGGGGAGACCCGCCCGGTCATCTGCGTGCCGGATACGGCTGCCGCGCTCGAGGTGCTTGCGCGCGCCTACCGCGCCCGCTTTGCCATCCCCGTGCTCGGCGTGACCGGCAGCGTCGGCAAGACGACGGCCAAGGAAATGGTCGCCTCCGTGCTCGCGCAGCGCTGGAACACGCTCAAGACAGAGAAAAACTTCAACAATCAGCTCGGCGTGCCGCTCACGCTCTTCCGGCTCGAGCCGGAGCATCAGGCCGCGGTCGTGGAGATGGGCGTGTCGCACTTCGGCGACATGGCGCCGCTGGCCGCCATGGTGCAGCCGACGGCCATGCTCTTTACGATCATCGGGCACGCGCATCTGGAGTTTCTGCGCGACCGCCGCGGCGTCCTGCAGGAAAAGACCTCCGTGCTCGACACCATGCCGGACGACGCCGTTGCCTTCTGCAACGGGGATGACGATCTCCTGCACGCCATGACCTGCCGCCAGCGCAAGGTGACGTTCGGCCTCTCGGACGGGTGCGACGTGCGCGCGGTCGATGTGCGTGACCTCGGGGACGGCGGCAGCACCTGCACGATCGTTGCGGGCGCGCGGCGCATCCCGGTGCGCATCCGCGCCTACGGGCAGCACATGGTCTACGCGGCGCTCGAGGGTGCGGCCGTCGGCATTGAATACGGCCTGACGGACGATGAGATCATCCGCGGCATTGCGGCCTATCAGCCGGTCGGCAGCCGTGCAAACGTGGTGCGCACGGCGCGCTATACGGTCATTGACGACTGCTACAATGCCAACCCGGACTCCACAGCCGCCGCGCTGCGCTCCATGGCGACGCTCCCGGCCGGCCGCCGGGTGGCCATCCTCGGCAACATGGGCGAGCTTGGACCCGATGCCGCGGCGCTGCACCGCGAGACCGGCGTCTGCGCGGCCAGGGCGGGCGTGTCGCTCGTCATCACGTGCGGAGCGCTGGCGAAAAATATCGCCGCCGGTGCTGCCGAGGCGGACCCGAACGTGCAGACGGCGTCGTTTGCCGCGCTCGACGAGCTGCTCGCGGCGCTGCCGGAGCTGGTGCAGCCGGGCGACTGCGTGCTTGTCAAGGCGTCGCACAGCATGGCGTTTGAACGCATCGTTCAAGCGCTGACACAGGACTGAAAACCACAAAAATCACCCGGACAGAGGCTTGACTTCTGTCCGGTTTTCTTACGTCTGTACAACTTGTCAAATTCGTAACGTTAAAAAACGAACGAATTTGTTAAAAAAGTAGAAAAGGAAAATAGGGCTTTTCAAACGGGGGAAAAAGCGCTACAATACAGTTGACAAGAAAATAACGATGTTCGACAGGCTTCGTTCCGATTCCCCACAGCGGCAGCTGCCGTCCGTGTGGGAAGTGTGGAAAGCGGAACGCGCACAACAACATAGAAAACTTGAATTACATTTGATTTCTTAAGGAGGAATCTGTCATGGCTAAGACCAAGATCGCAGTTTTGTGGGGCGTCCTCATCGCAATGATGGTGGCATGTGCCGGTATCTACGCAACGCTCAAGGCGCGCGAGATGAATCCGTACATCGGCGGTACCAGCACCCGTATAGAGTCCGTGCAGCCGCAGGGCGAGGCTTCCGCCGTTGTCGCGGACAACGTGGTCACAGTCAATGACTGAGCGCTGACTGGCGCGTGATCCGTGCCTGTATACCGTATGCAAGCCGCCGGGTGAAGCATTGCTTCACCCGGCGGCTTTTCGCAGTGCAGAGACCGGCGCCCCTGATCCGAGGATGCGGGATGTTTTGGCATGTTTGAACAAAAAAACCCTACTCCAATGTGCAACTGGGAGAAAATGAAAAGCTGCATTCAAAATTTGGGAGTTATATGGTATCCTTGTATTACAGTGATCGAAAGGAAAGGGAGGGAATCTGACATGATCGCTACGGTTTTGTGCCTGTCGGTTCTGCCGACCGTTCTCTGCGCGTTTGCTTTTGTGTACGGACTGGTCTTTTGCATCCAGTCACTGATCAACGGGGAAAAGATGAGCGAGAGCAAGCAGTGCCGCAATATGTTCCTGCTCGCTGGCGGCAGCCTTGCGCTGCTGATGCTTTTGCCGAACCCATGGCTCTATCTATACGCATCCTGAACGAAAATGGGGCGCTGCGATCCTGTCAAAAAGTGTTACTTTTTGACAAAGGGGCTGCAGTCTGCTGCGCGCATAATTTGCGCGCCGACGGCGCACAAATTCCACACTTGCAGCCTGAGCGGTATTTTCTTCGCCGCACATGTCGCCGAAGAAAATGATCGGACTTCTTTTCGCCGCCGCGGCGGCGAAACTCTACGAGGTTTTTGAAAAACTGGGGGCGCTGCGATCTTCGGATCGCAGCGCCCCTATGTAGGCTAAAAGAGGTATTTCAAGAGCAGCAGCAGCACCAGCCCCGGAAACCCGGCCACGCCGATGACGAGCGCGTTGATCCAGTTGAGGCCGAGCGTGATGCCGACGGCGCTGCCGAAAAAGTTCAGCGCAAACAGCGCCGCGAAGCCGATGGCCGTGTTGAGCAGCAGCTTTAAGATCCAGCGGATCGGCTTGTGAAACAGCCGGATGACCAGCCAGAGGAGAAATACGGCGGCAACGACGATCAGAATGTCTGTGAGTGATTGCGGCATAAGAAACCCATCCTATTGTGTCAGATTTTTCAGATCATGCACGGCGCAGTTATACTTTGCGCGCAGCGCATTGATCTCGTAGATGCACGCCTCCATCAGCAGGGGATCGGTGACGTTGTCAAACTCGTTGTAGGCCTGCTCGAGCGCGCGGCGCACGCCGAGCATCTCGGTGCGCACGCGCTGCACCTCCGCACGGTGCGCCCGCTGCTGCTTTCTCAGTCCGGACATGGAAAAGCCTCCGTTCGCTTTTCTGTGTATTCTATGCCGGCAGCGGCGGTTTTAGTCACGGCGCAGCGAAATTCCGCGTGCATAGCGCCTCGCCTGCGGGCACATACTGAGACCGGACGTGAGATCCGCCGCGCGACGCAGCAACGCAGACCCGCGAAGGCAGACCCGGTACACAGACCGCGGCGCAGCCTCCGCACCCCTGCAGGCAGCCTGCAGGCCGCTGTGCGCGCGGGGACGTGCAGCTCCGGCTCTCCGGAGGGCCGTTCGGAACGGGCCGCGTCAAGTGCCGGAGCGGCGGGCTCGATCCCGGAGACTCCGGGGCGGCGGGGAGCGGAAAATGCGCTTCCCGCCTATTTTTTGGAATTCCTTGCATTTCCGGCCTTGATACGGTATACTAGATTGGTTAAGGTATGAAATCAATGCTACCACATCTTGTGATATGAGAGGGATCCAACGACATGGCAAAGGCCTCAACGACAACCTATGGCAACGATAGCATCTCGATGCTCAAGGGCGCGGAGCGTGTGCGCAAGCGTCCGAGCGTCATCTTCGGCTCTGACGGGCTGGAGGGCTGCGAGCACGCGGTGTTTGAAATTCTCTCGAACGCGATCGACGAGGCGCGCGAGGGATTCGGCAATATTATAACCGTTACGCGCTACGAAGACAAGTCCATTGAGGTGGAAGATCTCGGGCGCGGCTGTCCGGTGGACTGGAACGAGAAGGAGCAGCGCTACAACTGGGAGCTGATCTTCTGTGAGATGTACGCCGGCGGCAAGTACAAAAACAACGAGGGCGAGAACTACGAATACTCGCTCGGTCTCAACGGTCTGGGTGCGTGCGCCACGCAGTACGCCTCGGAATATATGGACGTGACCATCTGGCGCGACGGGAAAAAGTACAGCCTGCATTTTCGGCAGGGCGAGGTCGTCGGAGGGCTGGAGAGCGCCCCGGCCGACCGCAAAAAGACCGGCACGACCATCCGCTGGCGGCCGGATCTGGAGGTGTTCACGGACATCGATGTGCCCGAGAGCTATTTCCAGGACGTGCTGCACCGGCAGGCCGTCGTGAACAAGGGCGTGACGTTTCGCCTGCGCGTGCAGCGCGGCAGCACGTTCGAGACGACGGACTACTGCTATGCCGACGGCATCCTCGACTATGTCAAGGAGCTCGCTGGCGAGGATGCGCTGACTGCGCCGGCCTACATGGAGACCGAGCGCCGCGGACGCGACCGTGCGGATAAGCCCGAATACAAGGTGAAGATCTCGGCGGCGTTTTGCTTTTCCAACCGCGTCAACGACATCGAATACTACCACAACTCGTCCTGGCTGGAGTACGGCGGCGCGCCGGAAAAGGCGGCCAAGAGCGCCTTCACCTCCGCCATCGACGCCTACATCAAGCAGCAGGGCAAGTATCAGAAGAGCGAGAGCAAGATCAACTTTCAGGACGTGCAGGACTGCCTGATCCTGGTCACGAACTGCTTTTCGACCATCACCTCCTACGAGAACCAGACAAAGAAGGCCATTACGAATAAGTTCATCCAGGAAGCCATGACGGAGTTTTTCCGCGAGCAGCTGGAGATCTATTTCATCGAGCACAAGACTGATGCTGACCGCGTCATGGAGCAGGTGCTCATCAATAAGCGCAGCCGCGAGACGGCGGAAAAAGCGCGCCTGAACATCAAGAAAAAGCTCACCGGCAACGTCGACCTTGCCAACCGTGTGCAGAAATTCGTCGACTGCCGCTCGAAGGACATCTCGCGCCGCGAGATCTACATCGTGGAGGGTGACTCCGCACTCGGCGCGTGCAAACTCTCGCGTGATGCGGAGTTTCAGGGCATCATGCCCGTGCGCGGCAAGATCCTCAACTGTCTCAAGGCCGATTATGCGCGCATTTTTAAGAGCGACGTCATCACCGACCTCATGCGCGTGCTCGGCTGCGGCGTGGAGGTGCAGAGCAAGCAGGCCAAGGACCTTTCTGCGTTCAGCCTTGAGAACCTGCGCTGGAACAAGGTCATCATCTGCACCGATGCCGACGTGGACGGCTTCCAGATCCGCACGCTCATCCTCACCATGCTTTATCGCCTCGCGCCGACGCTGATCCGCGAGGGCTATGTGTACATCGCCGAGTCGCCCCTGTATGAGATCGCGAGCAAGGGCAAGACCTACTTCGCCTATTCCGACCGCGAGAAGGCGGCTATCGTTGACGGTCTCGGCGGCGCGAAGGCGGATATCAACCGCTCGAAAGGTCTCGGCGAGAACGATCCCGAGATGATGTGGCTCACGACCATGAACCCCGACACGCGCAAGCTCATCCGCGTCATGCCGGAGGATGTCGAGCGCACGGCGCAGATGTTCGATCTGCTGCTCGGCGACAATCTGGCCGGGCGCAAGGCGCACATCGCCGAGTGCGGCAGCCAGTTTCTCGATCTGGCCGATATTTCCTGAGAAAAACCTGCGTAAAGGAACGGTAACGTTATGCCGAGAAAAAAAGCACCGGAAATCAAGAAAACAGTCGATCCCAACGTCGTCGGGCTCAAGGCGGAGGTCATCTCCCAGCCCATCACCGAGACACTGGAGCAAAACTATATGCCGTATGCGATGAGCGTCATCGTCTCGCGCGCGATCCCGGAGATCGACGGCTTCAAACCCAGCCACCGCAAGCTGCTGTACACGATGTATAAGATGAACCTGCTCTCGGGCGGACGCACAAAGTCGGCCAACATCGTCGGCCAGACCATGCGCCTCAACCCGCACGGCGACGCCGCGATCTATGAGACCATGGTGCGCCTGTCCAAGGGCTACGGCGCGCTGCTGACGCCGTTTGTGGACTCCAAGGGCAACTTCGGCAAAGTGTTTTCGCGCGACATGTCCTATGCCGCCTCGCGTTACACGGAGGCGAAGCTCGCGCCCATCTGCGCCGAGCTCTTCGGCGACATCGACAGCGACACCGTCGACTTTGTCGATAACTACGACGGTTCGATGAAAGAGCCGGCGCTGCTGCCGACGCGCTTCCCGAACGTGCTCGTGTCGGCAAACCTCGGCATCGCCGTCGGTATGGCCAGCCAGATCTGCGGCTTCAACCTTGAGGAGGTCTGCCGCACGACGATCGCCTATCTCGAGGATCCGAACCACGACCTGCTCTCGACGCTGCCCGCGCCGGATTTTCCGACCGGCGGCGAGATCCTCTATGACCGCAGCGAGATGGCACAGATCTACCGCACCGGACGCGGCAGCTTCAAGGTGCGCGCCCGCTGGCGGCACCTGCCGAAGGAGAACATCATCGAGATCTACGAGATCCCGTATTCCACGACCGTGGAGGCTGTCATCGACAAGGTGGCCGAGCTCGTCAAGGCGGGCAAGCTGCGCGAGGTGGCCGATATGCGCGACGAGACCGACCTCAGCGGTCTGAAGCTCGCCATCGACCTCAAGCGCGGCGCAGACCCCGAGCAGGTCATGCAAAAGCTCTTCCGGCTCACGCCGCTGTGTGACAGCTTTGCCTGCAACTTCAACATCCTCATCGCCGGGAATCCGCGCGTGATGGGCGTCGGCGAGATCCTCGACGAGTGGACATCGTGGCGCATGGAGTGCATCCGGCGGCGCGTGTTCTTTGACCTGCAGAAAAAGCGCGCCAAGCTGCACCTGCTGCAGGGCCTCGGCAAGATCCTGCTCGACATCGACCGCGCCATCGCCATCATCCGCAACACCGAGCGGGAGGCCGACGTCGTGCCGAACCTCATGGCGGGCTTCGGTCTCGATGAGGTGCAGGCAAACTTTGTCGCCGAAATCAAACTGCGCAACATCAACCGCGAGTACATCCTCAAGCGCACGGCCGAGACCGATGCGCTGGAAAAAGACATTGCCGACCTTGAGGCGACGCTTGAGAGCAAGCGCCGCATCCGCAGCATCATCATCCGCGAGCTCAAGGAGATCATCCGCAAGTACCCGTCGCCGCGGCGCACGGGCATCGTCGCCGCGGAGAGCGTCACGATGCTGCCGACGGAGGACCTCGTGCCGGACTATCCGGTGCAGCTGTTCCTCTCGCGCGAGGGCTATTTCAAGAAGATCACGCCGCAGTCGCTGCGCATGAGCGGCGAGCAGAAGTATAAGGACGGCGACGAGCTCAGCCAGAGCTTCGGCGCGACGAACCGCGGGGAACTTCTCATCTTCACCGACCGTCAACAGGTATATAAGGCCAAGCTCTGCGACTTCGCGGACACGAAGGCGTCCGTGCTCGGCGTGTATCTGCCGACGGTGCTGTCCATGGACGAGGAAGAGCACGTCCTGTGCATGGTCGACCCCGGCGACTACCGCGGCGAGCTGCTGCTCGTGTTTGAAAACGGCAAGGCCGCGCGCATCCCCGTGGCGGCCTATGAGACCAAGACGAACCGCCGCCGCCTGACCGGCGCGTACTCGGACAAGAGCCCGCTCATAGCCGTGCTGCCGCTCTACGAGGGCAGCGAGGTCGCGGTCTTTGCGTCCGACGGACGCGCGCTGCTCTTCCCGCCGGAGGCGATAGCGCTCAAGGCATCGCGCACGACGCAGGGCGTCGCCGTCATGGCACTGAAGAAAAAGGCCGTCGTCACGCAGGCACAGTTTGTGCCCGATACGCTTATCCACAACCATGCGCGCTACCGCGCCAAGAGCCTGCCGGCAGCCGGTGCGCTGCTGCGCGAGGACGACCGCGGTGAGGAGCAAATGAGCCTGATCTGAGGAGAGAGATATGGATCTGCATCGTTTTTCCGCTTTTGATTATATGAAGCTGATCGTCGGCTCGGCGCTCGTGGCCGCGGCGTTTCAGTTTTTCACCTTCCCGAACAGCATCGTTTCCGGCGGCGTGACCGGCATCGCGCAGATCATCCATCTGCTGACGCGCATCCCGGTCGGCGTGCTGTCGATCCTCATCAATATCCCGATTTTCTGTCTCGGCTGGCGGCACCGGCTCGGCACGCGCCGGCTCATTCTGGCGCTGTGCGTCATGGCGATGATCTCCGTGTTCATCGACCTGCTTGCGATCACCGAGCTTGTCGCGACGGATGAGCCGATGCTCGGCGCTGTCTACGGCGGCGTCATCAACGGCGCGGGCTACGGCCTGATCTATACCACCGGCACGACCGGCGGCGGCACGGACATTCTGGCCAAGATCCTGCGCCGGCGCTACCCGTACATAAATTTCGGCACGCTGCTGTTCGGCATGAACGTGCTCGTCGTGCTGACGTTCGCGTTCCTGTTCAAGAAATACGACAGCTGCATGTACACCATGATCGAGATGTTCATCAGCTCGAAGGTCGTCAACCTCGTCCTCTACGGGCCGGGTGTGTCGGAGGTGTGCTACATCATCAGCAGCAACGTCGGCGCGATCAAGAGCGCCATCACCTGCACGATGGGCCGCGGCGTCACGCTGCTCAACGGCGAGGGCGCGTGGTCGGGCAGAGAGATGCAGGTCATTCTCTGCGTGGTCAAGCGGCCGGAGATCGCGCAGCTGCGCGAGGTCGTGCGCTCGGTGGACGGAAAGGCATTTGTCATCGTGTCCGAGGCCAAGGACGTCTTTGGCCGCGGCTTTGGAAACATCTACGGCGACGATTGAAAGGAGCGGGGTATGCGCAAACGCTGCATCACCGGCATCCTGCTGGCGGCACTGCTGGTGTCGCTGTGCGGATGCACGTCCGTGTTTGACAAGGAGTATCTGTCGGTGCGCCCGTATGAGGAGCCGTCGAATCTGCTGACGGATGCTGACACCACGCAGATCCGCAACTATGCGGGTCTCATGCGCGCGCTCAATGCGATGGCTGCACAGTACGAGCGCTCGTTCGTGCTGGCCTTCGGCGACTATGACGGCATCATTGCCGACGATCTGGCCGCCGCCTGCGAGGAGCTGCGCACCGGCACGGCCATCGGCGCGTACTGCATCGACAGCGTCACCTATGAGACCGAGCAGGTGGTCGCCTACTGCGAGGCGAGTATCACGATCGCCTACAACCGGCCGGAGAGCGAGGTGCGCTCCATCTACAGCGCCCAGACGCAAAAGAGCATCCTCGACTGCGTGGTCGATGCGCTCGACCGGCAGCGGACGCAGTTTGCCATCCAGATCAGCACCAGCACGCTCGAAACGGGCGACGTCGCGGCGCTTGTGCGCTCGGCGTGCCTGAATCAGCCGCAGCTCGTGGTGGATCTCCCGGTCATCGACGTCACGGTCTACAGCGGCGGCAGCAGCCAGAAGATCTTCGGCGTCACGCTGCACTATGACCTTGGTGCGTCCGTGGTCAATGACCGCCGCACACAGCTTGACGGCCGTGTGCGCACGCTGATCTCTTCGCTCACGGCAGGGGAGAAGGAGACACCGCTGCAGGCGGCCTTCGTCGTCATGCGTGCCTGTGAGCAGCGCACAACGACCGTGCGCACCGCCTATGACGCACTCGTCAACGGCTCGGGCGACAGCTGCGCGCTGGCCATGGCATACAAGGCGGTGTGCGACGCGCTCAACATTCCGTGTCAGGTCGTGAGCGGCCGCTTCCAGGGCATTGACCGCTGCTGGAACGTGGTGCAGGTCAACGGAAATTACTATCATCTCGACCTGTCCATGCAGTCGGAGACGCTGTGGCTGCGCAGCGACGAGAGCATGCGCGGTACCTACCAGTGGTCGGCTGACAGCTGTCCGACGTGCGCGGCGCAGTCGTTCATCTGGCACGAGGGCGAGAAGCTCTGACACGATAAAATCAGAAAAAAGAGAAAAAACGCTTGACAAGCCGTCTTTTTGTGGTACAATAACGCTTGCATTCACGAAATGCGGGCATAGCTCATTTGGCAGAGCGCCACCTTGCCAAGGTGGAGGTAGCGAGTTCGAATCTCGTTGCCCGCTCCAGATTGAGAACCACACACAGCAAAAACACCGCACGAAGTGCGGTGTTTTTGCTGTGCTTTGCTGCGTCCGCAGCACGTGGATATCAAGGAACGGATCACAAACACCGATCGGATCAAATTAAGGAGGAACCCTTCATGAACGCAGATGTTGTTATCGTCGGCGCCGGTCCTGCCGGTATTTTCACGGCGCTGGAGCTGCTGCGCCGCGGCGCTCCGGAGAAGATCGTCATGATCGAGCAGGGACAGGCCATTGAAAACCGCCGCTGCCCGAAAGCTAAGACCGGCAAGTGCATGAACTGCAAGCCGTACTGCCACATCACGACCGGATTCTCCGGCGCGGGCGCATTTTCGGACGGGAAGCTCTCGCTGTGCAGCGATGTCGGCGGTGACCTGCCTACGCTTGTCGGCGAGCAGAAGGCACAGGAACTCATTGATTATGCCGACGGCATCTATCTCGAATTCGGCGCGGACGAGCACGTCGAGGGGCTGGAGAACACGGAGGAGGTCAAGCAGATCCGCACACGTGCCATCCGTGCGGGCCTGCGTCTGGTCGACTGCCCGATCCGTCACCTCGGCACGGAAAAGGCACACGAGGTGTATCTCGGTATTGAAAACTACCTGCGCGAGCACGGTGTGGAGATGCTCTTCGGCTGCACGTGCGAGGATGTCATCGTGCGCGACGGGCGCTGCTGCGGTGTCGTGGCGCACGATGGGCACCAGGACTATACCATCGAGGCCAGACACACCGTCATCGCCACCGGCCGCCGCGGCGCGGACTGGCTGGAAAAGGTCTGCCTCGAGCACGGTGTGGAGCACAAGCCCGGAACGGTCGATATCGGCGTGCGCGTCGAGGTGCGCAATGAGGTCATGGAGTCTGTCAACCGCGTGCTCTATGAGTCGAAGCTCATCGGCTATCCCGCACCGTTTAAGAACAAGGTGCGCACGTTCTGCCAGAACCCCGGCGGCTTCGTCTCGCAGGAAAACTACGACAACGATCTCGCCGTCGTCAACGGTCATGCGTATAAGGAGCTCAAGTCGCCCAACACGAACGTGGCGATCCTCTGCTCGCATAATTTCTCCGTGCCGTTCAACCAGCCGATCGCCTACGCGCAGAAGGTTGGTGAGCTGACGAATATGCTCGGCGCGGGGCACATCATGGTGCAGCGCTTCGGCGATATCCTCGACGGCAAGCGCACGTGGCAGAAGGAGCTCGCGCAGTCGAACGTCCGTCCCACACTGCCGGACGCCGTCGCTGGCGACATCACGTCTGCCATGCCGTACCGCGCCATGCTCAACATCATCAACTTCATCAAGGCCATGGATGAGGTCGTGCCCGGCTTCGCCGCCTATGAGACGCTGCTGTATTCCCCGGAGCTGAAGTTTTACAGCAACCGCATCGCCATGGACGACGCGCTCAACACGAACATCCCCGGTCTGCACTGCCTGGGTGACTCCTCCGGCTGGACGCGCGGCCTGATGATGGCCTCGGCCATGGGCGTGCTCATGGGGCGCAGGCTCGCGGATATGCTCTGATGTGCGGGTGAACGGAAGGATTGTCATCTTTTACACAAAGCGCTTGACAAATTCCTGCAAATCAGTAGTATAAGAGGGATGGAAAATTGATAGATCCGCCGGTGCGGCGGAGGGAAGGAAACACATTATGGATGGATTGAAAAAAGCTTATTACCGCACCTACCAGCAGGTGTTTGACATCGGTATGCGCTGCCTGCATTGGCGCAAGCCGATCGTGCTCTCCGGCGCCGGCTGTCTTAAACAGGTACCGGACGTGCTCGGCAAGTGCGGTGTGGAAAAGGTCATGGTCGTCACCGGTTCGCACGTGGTCAAGTCGCTCGGACCGAAGCTGTTTGCTGCGCTCGAGGAGGCTGGTATGCCCTACGAGGTGTTCAGCGAGGTCGAGGCCAACCCCTCTGTGACCACGGTCGAGAAGATCCGTGCGCAGTACGTGGAGACCGGCTGCAGCGGCTTTGTCGCTCTCGGCGGCGGCAGCCCGATGGACGCGACCAAGGGTGCGGCTGCCCGCGTTGCCTGCCCGAAAAAGAGCTGCAACGACATGGCCGGCGTCATGCGTGTCGGCAAGACCGTGCCGCCGATCGTCGCCATTCCGACGACGTCCGGCACCGGCAGTGAGACGACGATCGCCGCCGTCATCACCGACAGCGAGACGCACCACAAGTACGCGCTCATGGATCTCAAGCTCATGCCGCTGTACGCCATTCTTGACCCGGAGCTGACCGTCGGCCTGCCGCCGCGCACGACCGCGACCACCGGTATGGACGCGCTTACCCACGCGATCGAGGCGTACATCAGCTGGACGTATAACACCAAGGAGAGTCTGCGCCTCGCCGAAGAGGCTGTCAAGCTCATCTTCGATAATCTCGAGCTGGCGTATCAGCACGGCGAGGATCTCAAGGTCCGCGAGAACATGATGATCGCCGCCTTCAAGGCAGGCTTCGCGTTCTCCCGCGCGGGCGTCGGCAACGTGCACGCCATCGCGCACACGCTCGGCGGTCTGTATAACACCCCGCACGGTCTGGCCAATGCAGTCATCCTGCCGATCGTCCTGGAGGACTACGGTGCGGCCGTATATCCGAAACTTGCGCGCCTGAGCGAGATCGCCGGCGTCAAGACCGACGGCACGGACGCCGAGAAGGCGCAGGCCTTTATCGCGGAGATCTATGCCATGAACGAGCGCATGGGCATCCCGAAGGGCTTCGACTTCATTCAGGAAGCCGACATCCCGCAGATCATCGATTGGGCGCTGGCCGAGGCCAACCCCAACTATCCCGTGCCGGTCGTGTACAACGCTGCGCGCTGCCGCAAGGTCATCGATGATATCCGCGCCAAGGCCGCGGAGAATCCGCCCGCCGAAGCATAAGAGCATAGCAAGGCCCGCCCCGCACAGCCGTGCGGGGCGGGCTCTTTCTTCCGGCAGACTCAGGCGGCCTGCCGGTCTTTTTTGCTGCCGATGCCGCCGTGCAGGACGAAGCGGCAAAAGCCGTTGTCCGGGTGCGCGGACACGATGCGGTAAATGAGCAGCGTGATCGCATAGGCGATCGTGGCTGCGACCAGACCGACGATCATTGCGCCGAGCACGTCGGACGGGTAGTGCGCCATGAGGTAGTTGCGCGCAAAACCCATCACCGGCACAAACAGAAACGCCCAGTAGCGCGCGGGCTTTTTGCCCGTGAGCACGAGCGCGGTCACACCGGCCATCGCGGCTGTGACATGGCCGGAGGGGAAGGAGTATTCGCTCTCGGCATACGCGCCGGCAGCCTGCCACCAGGTGCGGAAAGGTTCCACCGTCAGCGGGCGCGGCCGGGCGACGAAGTCCTTGAGCCAGAAGTTCGTGATGAGCGCACCGCAGCACACGGCACCGAAGATGCACACACCCATCTTGCGCGTCTTGGGAAAGAGCATCAGCGCGACGCCGAGCGCGAGAAAGACAATGCCCTTCTCACCCAGCAGCGTGATGGCTCGGCACAGCGGCGTAAAAACCCCGCCTGCCGTACCGGCCAAACTGTGCAGCGTCTGCAAAATGGTGTAGTCATAGCCCGCAAAGGCCGTGTTGAGCCATTGCGCGATCGCAGTCAGTTCCATAAAAAATCACCGTCCGGATAGAAAGAATAGCTTTTGAAAAAGGCGAAAAGCTCGCCGAAATGTAAAATGCACTTAAAATCTGTGTAAAGTGAAAAGTGACTTTGTCATCTTACACCCCGTGCATGCGTTTTGCAACCGTTAACATTCGCGCGGACCCTTAAAGTTTTGAATGAACGATTTTTATCAAAAACAAAAATGGAACGTTTTCTGTATTTTGAACCGGTTATTCTGCTGCGGGGCTTGACTTTGGCGCGAAAAATCAATATGCTGGTAAACGGAAATTCAATCTTTAGATAGGAGCGATTTTTGCATGATTCTCGATTGCAGCAAGTATATCGGCCCTTGTAAGTGCGGCCGCGAGCACACCCTGGAGACGAAGAAGGTCGTCGTGGAGTATGACGCGCTCGACAAGTTCGACCAGTATATGGACGAGGTC
This sequence comes from uncultured Eubacteriales bacterium, assembly GCA_900543625.1. GTDB lineage: Bacteria > Bacillota > Clostridia > Oscillospirales > Oscillospiraceae > CAG-103. Next base: position 17,618 of record UQSF01000002.1, on the reverse strand, counting down.
GGCCTGACCGGAAAGCGCACTGTCATCTATGACACGAACACGTATAACCTTCCGACGCTCAAGCATGTGCGCGCCGATCAGGAGATCGTCCTCAACGCCGAGGGCCTGCACTCCGAAAAGGGCATGATCGAGGACATGATGCGCCAGCTCGACCATCCGGACGTGATCGTCGCGGTCGGCTCCGGCACGATCATGGACTTCGGCCGCTACCCGGCCTACCATCTCGGCATCCCGCTCGTCGCCGTGCCGACGCTTGCGAGCTCCGACGGCTTTACGGCCAACATCTGCTCGATCATCATCGACGGTCAGAAAAAGTCCATCCCCATGCAGGCTGCGGCGCTCGTCGTCTGCGACCTGAACGTGGTCTCCGGTGCGCCCCTGTGGCTGACTGTGAGCGGCATTTCGGACATTCTGGCAAAGTACATTTCGCTCGCGGACTGGAAGATCGCACACCTTGTCTCGGGCGAGTATTATTGCCCCATGGTCGCCGATCTCGCCGAGGAGGCGCTGACCATTATGCGCAAGGCTGCCGATGATATGGCGGCCGGCGGCAAGCCGGACTTTGAGGCCATGACCATGGCGCAGATGATCTCCGGCCTGACCATGCAGCTGCTCAACCACTCCCGCGCCGCCTCCGGCGCCGAGCACCTGATGGCGCACCTTGTGGAGATGAAGCCGCCGCGGTTTGAAAATGCCCACGGCATGCACGGCCAGTGCGTCGGTGTGGGCACGTACCTGTGCGCCAAGGAGTACCATTACCTTGCCTCGCTCCCGACGCCGAAGGCCAAGCCCTTCGAGCCCCTGACCCGCGCATGGGTGGACGAGAAATTCGGCAATCTCGCCGACGGCATCATGAAGGAGAACGAGAACGACGTGCTCGGCACCTTTGATCCGCAGAACATCGTCGACCACTGGGACGAGATCCGCGCCATCATCGCCGAGATCCCCTCGGCCGAGGAGCTTGCTGCCCTGTGCGAGAAGCTCGGCGCGTTCTACAAGCCCGAACAGATCGGTATCGACCCGGCCCTGTCGGAGGATATGCTCAGCGTTTCGGCTGCCATCCGCAACCGCCTGACGCTCATCCGCATGCGCCGCGTGCTCGATTTCGGCGAATAATTGCAGATGGAAACCGTATGTGCCCGGAAGCAGCTGCTTCCGGGCGCTTTTCGCTTGTGAAACAGGGCGTGTGGTGGTATAATATTCTGATTCTAATTTTGTAAAAGGAGGCCGTGCCATGCCGGATTTTGAAGTCGTTTCGCCCTACGAGCCGTCGGGCGATCAGCCCGAGGCGATCGACGCGCTTGCGCAGGGCGTGGAAAACGGCATTGACGAGCAGGTGCTGCTCGGCGTGACCGGCTCCGGCAAGACGTACACGATGGCCAAGGTCATCGAGCGCGTACAGCGGCCGACGCTCGTGCTCGCGCACAACAAGATCCTCGCGGCGCAGCTGTGCAGCGAGTTCAAGGAGTTTTTTCCGAACAACGCCGTGGAGTATTTCGTCAGCTACTATGACTACTATCAGCCGGAGGCGTACATCCCGCACACGGACACGTTCATCGAAAAGGACGCCTCCATCAACGATGAGATCGAGCGCCTGCGCCACTCGGCCACGTCGAGCCTGTTTGAGCGGCGGGACGTGATCGTCGTCTCGTCCGTGTCGTGTATCTACGGTCTCGGCGACCCGATCGACTATGCCAACATGGTCATTTCGCTGCGCACCGGTCAGCAGCGTGACCCGGAGGAACTCATGCGCAAGCTCATCGATATCCGCTATGAGCGCAACGACATCGCCTTCGCGCGCAATATGTTCCGCGTCCGCGGCGACACGATCGACATTTTTCCGGCCTATTCGTCCGACCATGCCGTGCGCGTGGAGTTTTTCGGCGACGAGATCGACCGCATCTCGGACATCAACGTCGTCACCGGCGCGCCCATCCGCACGCTCAGCCATGTGGCGATCTATCCTGCGTCGCACTATGTCACGACGCATGATAAGATGGAGCGCGCCATCGGCGAGATCCGCGCCGAGTGCGACGCGCGCGTGAAAACGTTTGAGCAGCAGGGCAAGCTCCTCGAGGCGCAGCGCATCCGCCAGCGCACGGACTATGACATTGAGATGATGCAGGAGCTTGGCTACTGCTCCGGCATCGAGAACTACTCGCGCATCATCAGCGGCCGCGCCCCCGGCAGCGCGCCGATGACGCTGCTGGACTATTTCCCGAAGGATTTTCTGCTCTTTGTCGACGAGAGCCACGTTACGCTGCCGCAGGTGCGTGCCATGTACCGCGGCGACCGTGCGCGCAAGGATTCGCTCGTCGAGTACGGCTTCCGCCTGCCGAGCGCGTACGATAACCGTCCGCTGAAGTTCGAGGAGTTCGAGCAGCGGGTGCATCAGGCCATCTATGTCTCTGCCACGCCGGGCGACTATGAGCGCGAGCACGCGGGGCAGATCGCCGAGCAGATCATCCGGCCGACCGGCTTGCTCGACCCGCAGATCTTCGTGCGCCCCATCGAGGGGCAGATCGACGATCTCATCGGCGAGATCAACGCCCGCATCGCCAAAAACGAACGCGCGCTCGTGACCACGCTCACAAAGAAGATGGCCGAGGATCTCTCGGCCTACCTCACGAACGCGGGCATCCGCTGCCGGTATCTGCACCATGACATCGGCGCGATTGAGCGCATGGAGATCATCCGCGACCTGCGCACGGGCGCGTTTGACGTGCTCGTCGGCATCAACCTCCTGCGCGAGGGACTGGATCTGCCGGAGGTGTCGCTCGTGGCGATCCTCGATGCGGACAAGGAGGGCTTTCTGCGCAGCGAGACGAGCCTCATCCAGACGATCGGCCGCGCGGCGCGCAACGCCGAGGGCACGGTCATCATGTACGCGGATAAGGAGACGGCCGCCATGCACGCGGCCATCATGGAGACCAACCGCCGCCGCGCCAAGCAGGCGGCCTACAACGCCGCGCACGGCATCGTGCCCAGGACGATCGTCAAGGGCGTGCGCGAGCTGCTCGAGATCTCCGGCGACGTCGAAACGCCCAAGCGCGCCGACGGCGTGAAGATGACGGAGGCCGAGCGCCGGGCCGAGATCGCGCGGCTCGAGGCACAGATGAAAAAGGCGGCCGAAATGCTCGAGTACGAGTATGCCGCCGTGCTGCGCGACCGGCTCATTGAGCTGCGCGGCCAGTGACGCGCAAGGAGGACACCCGAATGAAACTCATGATTCTCGACGGCAACAGCATCATCAACCGCGCCTTTTACGGCATCCGGATGCTCAACGCGCCCGACGGCACGCCGACAAACGCGGTCTACGGCTTTCTGAGCACGTTCCGGCGCGTTTTTGACCTGGCGCAGCCGCAGGCGGTGTGCGTCGCGTTCGACGTGCACGCCCCCACGTTCCGCCACGAGCAGTATGCGCTCTACAAGGCGCAGCGCAAGCCCATGCCGGAGGAGCTCGCCGTGCAGATGCCGCTGCTCAAGCAGACGCTCGACTACATGGGCGTGCGGCGGCTGGAGCTGGCCGGCTGGGAGGCCGACGACCTGCTCGGCACGGTCGCGCGCCGCTGCGAGGCCGCCGGTTGGACGTGCGACGTCGTCACCGGCGATAAGGACAGCCTGCAGCTCATCACCGACAGCACCCATGTCTTTAACGTCAAGACCCGCATGGGGCAGACGGATACGATCGAATACACGCCCGAGCGCTTTCGTGAAGAGTACGGCTTTGACCCTATCCGCATGATCGACCTCAAGGCACTCATGGGCGACAGCTCCGACAATATCCCCGGCGTGCCGGGCATCGGCGAAAAGACGGCGAAGGATCTGCTCGTGCGCTTCGGCACGGTGGCGGACATTTACCGTGACCTCGATGCGCTGGACATCAAGCCCGGTGTGCGCAAAAAGCTCACCGAGGGGCGCGAGAGCGCGCAGCTCTCGTTCGACCTTGCCACCATCCGCACGGACGCGCCGATCGACTTTGCGCTCGAGTCGGCCATCTGGGATCACGACTATCAGCCGGAGCTGTACGACTGGTTCCGGCGGCTCAACTTCACGTCGCTGTCGGAAAAGTGGGGGCTGCAGCCGGCGGACGGCGCGGGCGCACCGTCGAGCGCGCTGCCGGCCGTGGACGTGGCGGACGACGATGCGCTGCGCGCGCTTGAGCAGGCGGTCACGGCGGCGCCCTATGTCGCGGTGCTCGCGCCCGACGGGCTCGACACGCTCACGCTCTGCGACGGTAAGGCGTGCTATGCGCTCTCATGGGAGCAGCTCGGCGATGATTATAACGCATTTTTGCGCCTGCTGTTTTCCGACCGCGTGCGCAAGGCGGGGCACAACATTAAAGACCTCATGCGCGCGCTGCTCGACGAGGGACTGCCGACGGATGGCTTCGTGTTTGACACGGCGCTGGCGGCCTACCTGCTCGATGCCACGGCCGGAAGCTATGACCTGCCGCGGCTCGCGCAGACGTATCTCGGCGAGGAGCTGCCGGATGCACAGAGCGTCTGGGCGCTGCAGCCGGTGCTGCACGAAAAAATGGACGCACAGGCCATGCTGCCGCTCTACACGGACATTGAGCTGCCGCTGTGCCCGGTGCTGGCGCGCATGGAGCAGGCGGGCTTTCTGGTCGACCGCAAGGCGCTGTACGACTTCGGCGAGAGCCTCACGAGCAGCATCGAGCAGCTCCAGCAGAGCATCTGGGCGCTCGCGGGCGAGCCGTTCAACATCCAGTCGCCGAAGCAGCTTGGCAGCGTTCTGTTCGAGCGGCTCATGCTTCCGGCCGGGAAAAAGACCAAGACCGGCTGGAGCACAAACGCCGCCGTGCTCGACAAGCTGCGCGGCAAGCATCCGATCATCGAGCAGATCCTCGATTACCGCACGCTTACAAAGCTCAAGTCCACCTATGCCGACGGGCTGCTCAAGGAGATCTCCGCCGACGGGCGCATCCACACGAACTTCCAGATGACCGTCACGGCGACGGGGCGCCTGTCGTCGACGGAGCCGAACCTGCAGAATATCCCTGTGCGCCGCGAGCTCGGCGCGCAGATCCGCAAGATGTTCGTGGCCTCGCCCGGCAAGGTGCTCGTGGACGCGGACTACAGCCAGATCGAGCTGCGGCTGCTTGCGCACATCGCGAATGACGAGACCATGATCGCCGCCTTCCGCAGCGGGGAGGACATCCACGCCGTCACGGCGTCGCAGGTGTTCGGCGTGCCGCTTGCGGAGGTGACGCCGCTGCAGCGCTCGCACGCGAAGGCTGTCAATTTCGGCATCGTCTACGGCATCTCGGCCTTCAGCCTCGCGCAGGACATCGGTGTGTTCCAGAGTGAGGCCAAGGCGTATATGGACAGCTATTTTGCCAAGTACCACGGTGTGCGCGCGTATATGACGCGCGTCGTCGAACAGGCCAAGGCCGACGGCTATGTCACGACGCTCTTCGGCCGCCGCCGCGATCTGCCGGAGCTCAAGTCCTCAAACTTCAACCTCCGCAGCTTTGGCGAGCGTGTGGCGCTCAATATGCCCATTCAGGGCACGGCGGCGGACATCATCAAGGCAGCCATGGTGCGCGTGGACGCGCGGATGCGCGCAGAGCACCTGCAGGCGCGGCTGCTGCTGCAGGTGCACGATGAGCTCATCGTCGAGTGCCCCGCGGAGGAGGCTGAGACGGTCAAGGCCATCCTCATCGATGAGATGGAGCACGTGGTCGATTACCGCGTGCCGCTGCTCGTGGACGCGAAGATCGGCGCAAGCTGGGCGGAGGCGCACTGATGGACGTCACGATCTGTGATGCGCGCAGCGTGCACCTGCCGCAGCTTGAGGCGCTTGAGTGCGCGTGCTTTTCCGCGCCGTGGACGCGCGCGCAGCTGGCGAGCCAGCTGCCGGATGACCGGCACGTGTTTCTCATCGCCGTAGCGGGGGAGACGGTGCTCGGCTACGCAAACTTCCTGCACGTGCTCGACGAGGGCAACATCGGAAATGTCGCCGTCGCGCCGGAGTTTCGGCGGCAGGGCGTCGCGGATGCGCTGCTCGAGGCGCTGTGTGCGCGCGCGGCGGCGCTTGATCTCGCATTTTTGACTCTGGAGGTGCGCGCATCCAATGCGCCCGCCATCGCGCTGTACCGTAAGCACGGGTTTCAGACCGTCGGTCAGCGCCGCAATTACTATCAGAAGCCGGACGAGGATGCACTCCTCATGACCTGGTTCCGGAGAGAGGCGGAGACAATATGATTATTCTTGCGATCGAATCTTCCTGTGATGAAACGGCCGTCGCCCTCGTGCGCGACGGGCGCGAGGTGCTGACCGATCAGGTCTTTTCGCAGGCCGACCTGCACGCCGTCTATGGCGGCGTCGTGCCCGAGATCGCGTCGCGCTCGCACGTGGAGGTCATCTCCCAGCTTGCCGACCGTGCGCTGCAGGTGACCGGTCTGAGCCGCGGCGACATTGACGCCGTGGCCGTCACGTGTGCGCCGGGGCTCATCGGCGCGCTGCTCGTCGGCGTGAACTTTGCCAAGTCCGCCGCGCTCGCGCTCGGCGTGCCGCTTATCCCGGTGCACCATGTCCGCGGCCACATCGCGGCAAACTACATCGCCTACCCGGAGCTGGAGCCGCCGTTCGTGTGTCTGGCCATCTCTGGCGGCAACACGCTCATCTGTGACGTGCGCGACTATACGGACCTGCGCATCCTCGGCGCGACGCGCGACGACGCGGCCGGTGAGTGCTTCGACAAGACCGCGCGTGTGCTCGGTCTGCCGTATCCCGGCGGCAAGCCCATCGACGACCTGTCCAAGACCGGCGACGACCGCAAGTACAAGCTGCCGATCGGCCACGTCGATGGCTGCCCGTATGACATGAGCTTCAGCGGGCTGAAAACAGCTGTCATCAACCTCGCCCACACGGCGGAGCAGAAGGGCGAGCCGCTTGACAAGGCGTCGCTCGCCGCGTCGTTCTGCCGTGCCATGAGCGAGAGCCTTGTGCCGCGCACGATGGCGGCGGTCCGAGAGCTCGGCTATGACAAGCTCGCCGTGGCGGGCGGCGTCGCGGCAAACTCCCGCATCCGCGGTGATTTTCAGGCCGCCTGCGATGCGGCTGGTATCCGTCTGTTCGTCCCGCCGCTCAAGCTCTGCGGCGACAATGCCGCCATGATCGGCTGCCAGGCGTACTACGAGTACCTGCGCGGTGCGCGCGCGGGCAGCGAGCTCAACGCGTGGGCGAACATGGAGATCTCCGAGGTCCCGTTCTATGGGCACGCATGACGGGCACCGCGCCCGCATGAAGGCGCGCTTCGTGCGCTGCGGGCTCGATAATTTCGACGACCACAGCGTGCTCGAGCTGCTGCTGTTTTACGCTGTGCCGCGGCGCGACGTCAATGAGCTCGCGCACGCGCTGCTGGACCATTTCGGCACGCTTGATGCGGTCTTTGAGGCAAGCTTTGAGGACATGATGCAGGTGCCCGGCGCGGGGGAGAACGTGGCAACGCTGCTCACGCTTGTCCCGCAGGTCAGCCGCCGCTATCAGCTGGCCAAGCGCCGCCAGCAGAAACTCCTGCGCTCGAGCGAGGAGGCGGGGCGGTATCTCGTGCCGCTGTATCTGTATGAGCGCGCCGAGGTCGTCTACCTCCTGTGTCTGGACGCCAAGGGCGGCCTCATCAGCTGCCGGGAGGTCGGGCGCGGCGTCGTCAATGCCGCCGAGGTGTCCGTGCGTACCATCGTCGAGACGGCGCTGTCGCAAAAGGCTGTGTCCGTCATCCTCAGCCACAACCACGTCGACGCCTACGCGCTGCCGTCGCGCGAGGACGAGCTGACGACCAGGCGTGTGCGCGATGCACTTTTGCTCGTAGGAATCACGCTGGCGGACCATATCATCGTCTGCGGCGAGGATTATGTGTCGTTTGCCGACAGCGGCCTGCTCTGAATCATCACCGGCGGTGCAAATCCTGCATTTTGCCTGTCAAGCCTTTTTTCAAATCTCTCGCTCACGCGAGAGATTTGTGTTATGGTAACAAAATTGCGGTTTATAAAATCTACAAAGTCCGTTTCCGGATTTGGCTGTTTTGTGCAAAAGAGCGGCAATGCGTTGAAAACACTGGAATATTTGCGTGTTGAAAACCCTGTTGAAAATGTTGATAACTCACAGCAAAGGCGAAGACGATAGAATGTTATGTAAACATAATGTCACGAAAATGTAAGAACTTCGATTTGCACCCTATCCGCAAATGCCTGAAACAACGCGGGTTTGCGGCGGCGGGTAACAGTGCAAATTCTGCACAAGCGACATGAATCGAAGATAACCGACAAAACGTGCAAAAAAACAACATTTTTTCATGCATGAAAACAATTAGTAATCATCGAACTTTGGTGTTGACATCCGCAGAGACTTGTGATAGAATGTGCAAGCTGTTAGAAATTCGCTAGTGTAGCTCAGTTGGTAGAGCAGCTGATTCGTAATCAGCAGGTCGTGTGTTCGAGTCACATCACTAGCTCCAAAGCGCCTTGCGGTCATCTGACCGCAGGGCGTTTTTGCGTTCCATGCTTGACGCAGTGATCGGGGCACAGTATAATAAGTAAGACATACGCAGTATCCGCAGAGCCGTCCGGGACGGCATTTTTGTGCTCTTTGGATTAGATTACTCTAACTTTTGCGCGATATCAGGAGGCGCGATGCAATGGCCACAGCAAAGAAACTCGAATTTCAGGCAGAACGCAAGGCGGCTGCATGGCAAGGCGGGAAACCGCAGCCGGCGCCGCTTCCGGCCGATGTGCACGCAGCTACCTGTCTTGTCGATTCAGACGGGGAAGCGGCACGGACGGCTTATCCGGTTTTCCCGGGAATCGAGATCGCGTATCACGACGTCCATGCGGCAAGCGCCGCCACGCAGCGCGTGTGTGCGGCCGGCTGTCTCGAGATCCATCACTGCCGTGAGGGGCGCATCGCTTACCCATATGGCGATGCCTGCTTTTTTCTCGCGCCGGGCGATCTGGCAATCGTGCAGCGCGCGGCAGAAGCAGTCCCGGTGCGCTTTCCGACCGGGCACTACCACGGCATCACGGTGACGATCGACCCGGCGCGCGCGCCGGACTGCCTGTCGTGCTTTCTGGAGGATGTCGAGGTGCGGCCGAGTGCGCTCATCGAAAAATTCTGTGCGGACGGTGCCTGCTTTGTCACGCGCTCGTCTCCGGGCGTGGCGCACATTTTCTCTGAGCTCTACTCCGTGCCGGAGGGCATCCGCAAGGGCTATTTCAAGGTGAAGATTCTGGAGCTGCTGCTGTTTTTGAGTGCGTTTCCCATTCAGGCGGCGCAGCCGCAGCACGGTTATTCTCTGTCGCAGGTGCAGCTCGCCGAGCAGATCGGCGCGTACCTGCTTCAAAACACGGAGCGGCGGCTGACGGTTGCGGAGCTCTCGCGGCACTTTGGCGCTTCGGCCACACTGGTCAACAGCAGCTTTCGCGGCGTGTACGGCATGTCGCCGGCGGCGTTTTTGCGTGCGCAGAAAATGCACGGCGCTGCCAGACTTTTGCGCCGGACTGACCGCACGGTGCTGGATATTGCCGGGCAATTCGGGTATGATAACGGCAGCAAGTTCGCCAAAGCATTCCGGGATGTCATCGGTGTCTCGCCCAACGCCTACCGCAGCGGCATCGACTGCGACAGCTGCGCGCCGGAGGCATCCATGGTCTGACGGCGGGAAGCATATTTTCATTTTGGAGCCATGTTCCGATGAATTGGAGCGGATGCCGGGGGCGATGTGCTGTATCCTAACGTCAGACAGAACAAAGCGCGTAACTTTTCACATGTAGGTTAGATCACTTTAACCTATGAGCGCGCAGAATTGCTCACTGCGCGAAAACCGGTAAACGACCACAGACGAGGAGGCAAGCCATGTCGGAGGAAAACGTTGTACGGCTCTGTGCACCGACGCTGGCCGGGATCAAGACCGGCAGCCTGTTCCCGTGCCCTTATGAATGCCGGGAGACTCTGCTCACGGAGATCCGCCGATACAATCAGGTGCTCGTCCCGAAGGGGCTCTGCCTCCTGCCGCTGCGGTTTACGGAAAAGAGCGCGCTGCTGTATCTGTACCGACCGTGCGATCTGGAGCGGGATCTGCAGGACCGGCTGGCAACGGAGATCCTGCAGCACGCGGGCTATGCCTGCACCGGCAGTGAGCAGTGTCTGATGCAGCTCATTGAGCGGCTGCGTGCATACGATGAATTCCCGCATGAGATCGGCCTGTTTCTGAGCTATCCGCCGGAAGACGTCAAGGGATTCATCGAGCACCACGCGGCGGATTTCAAGTACGCCGGCCTCTGGAAGGTGTACGGCGACGAGCAGCGGGCGCGCGATCTCTTTGCAAAATACCGGCGCTGCACGGAAATCTACTGTGAACGTCTGCACGCGGGCTTGAGCATTGCGCAGCTCGCCGTGAACGTGCAGCGGCCGAATACAGCACAAAAGGAAAGGATGTTACCATCATGAAAAAAGCAGCAGTCATCTATTGGAGCGGCACCGGCAACACCGAGACCATGGCCAACGCCGTGCTCGATGGCATGAAAAGTGCCGGAGCGGACGCGGTGCTTCTGACCGCCTCTGATGTGGACGCTTCCGCCGTCGGCGGATATGACGCAGTGGCGCTCGGCTGCCCGGCCATGGGCTCCGAGGTTCTGGAGGACATGGAGTTCGAGCCGATGTTCGAAGGCTGCAAGTCCGCCCTGAAGGGCAAACGTGTCGCCCTGTTCGGCTCCTACGGCTGGGGCGGCGGCGAGTGGATGCAAAACTGGGAGCGCGATTGCCGCAGCTCCGGTATCCAGCTCGCGTGCGACAGTGTGATCTGCAACGACGCGCCCGATGATGCGGCCCTTGCGGCCTGTCAGGCGCTGGGCAAGGCGCTCGTCGACTGATTTCTTTCGATCGTACCCGGATCCCCCTCCGGTTACCGATACCAACAACAGGCATCAAGCCATATCACCTCTCTTCTCTTTCCAGTTCCCTGCAGCAGTGTGACACCACGCATATTGCCTGTGCGTGACTGCTGCCCCCAGCAAAAGAATCGTCCGCCGAATTCCCCTTCCGGCGGACGATTCTTTGCTGCCCGCGCTTGACAACGCGGCGTGTATCCGCCTATCATAATTCAGAGTGTAAATCCGGGAGGCAGCGTCCATGCGCATATATGAATTTGGAACCGAACACGAAAAGACCGTCCTGCTGCTGCACAGCGCCTGCCTGAGCTGGCGCATGTTCCGCCCGGCAGTGGAGCGGCTGCAGACGCAGTATCATCTCATCATTCCGGCGCTGCCGGCGCATGACCCGGACGAAAAGACGCCATACACGAGCGTGGAGGCCATCGCGGCCGAGCTGGGCGGCTGGCTGACGCAGCGGGGCATCGGCGCGCTCTGGGGGCTGTACGGCGTGTCCATGGGCGGCGCGGTCGCGCTGCGGCTGCTGGCGGACGGAAAGATCCCGGTGCGCACGTGTGTGCTTGACGCGGCCATCACGCCGTACCGCGCGCCGCGGTGGCTGACGCGGGGCTTTTCCCTGCGCAACTATCTCGTCATCCGGTTTGCGCAGCGGCACCTGGCGCTGATCCGCCGGGCGTTTCCGGCGCAGCGCTTCGGTCAGGCGGCGGTGGAGGATGTCTGCATGATCTTGGGGCGGATGGACCGGCGCGATGTCTGGCGCGTGTTTGATTCCTGCTTCCACTACCCGCTGCCGAAGCAGCTTTGCACGGCGGCGCGCGTGTCGTATTGGTACGGTGAAAAGGAATATTCCCAGCGCGCGTTGGACATCCGTCATGTGCGCCGCCTGCTGCCGGAGGCGGTGTTCGTCCCGTTTCCGTACTGTGCGCACGCGGAGTTTGTCGCCGGGCAGCCGGAGGCTTTTGCCGCGCGGCTGGCCGAGACGCTCGAGCGGGACTAGATCCATATCTATAAAACCAGCGCCCTGCACAGGAACTTCCTCCTGCACAGGGCGCTGGTTTTTGCTCTTTATTATGCTGTGATGGCGGCTGCGATCTGCTCGGCGCCGTTGCGCGGCAGCCAGGTGGCCTGCGCGGCCAGCATACGTTCGGCGCATGCCGGGTCATAGATGAGCCGGTCGGCAAAGCGCGCCGCCTCGTCCACGCTGCGCGCGAAAAACGACAGGCCGTGGCGGGCGAAGAACGCGGCGTTTTCCGTCTCGACGCCGGGGATGGCCATCGTGTGCACGAGCGGCACGCCCAGTATGGCGGCCTCGGAGCTGGAAATGCCGCCGGCCTTGCTCAGCAGCACGTCGGCCGCGTGCATATAGGCCGGCACCTGATCCGTGAACGGCACGGTCAGCACGCCCTGCCCGTGGTAGGCGTCCTCGAGCGCCTGCCGCAGCGCCTCATTCCGGCCGGGCAGCACGCACAGCAGTGCGTTTTCATCCGGCACGCGGCGGATCGCGTCGCACAGCGACACGGCGTCGCCGCAGCCAATGCCGCCGGTCATGATGAGATAGATCTTCTTGTCCGCCGGCAGCCCCAGCGCTGCGCGCGCGGCGGCCTTGTCCATCGGCGCGAGAAAGCGCGCCGCCACCGGCATGCCGGACACGATGAGCTTTTCGGCCGGCATCCCGGCCTGAATGCACAGCTCCCGCACCTCGCTGTGCGGCAGAAAGTAAGCGTCGAGGTCGGTCTCGGCGAGAAACGGGATGCACGTATAGTCCGAGAGGATGCCGCAGCATTTCACGTCGCAGCGCTCCCACCGGCGCAGGAACGTGAGCGTTTCCATCGGGAACAGGTGCGAGCAGACAACGGCGTCATAGCCGTTGTCGCGGATAAAGGCGTTGAGCTGCCGTGCGTGGCGGATGTTGGCCATGTAGACCGGCGATGTGACGCCGGTCGCGCTGTACATCGCGCCTGCGTGGTACATCATGCCGAACACGTCCGGCGCCTTGGTCGAGATGCGGTTGAGGATCTTGTCAAAGCTCAGCGGCCCGGGGTCGCCGAACATGTGCAGCATATCGAGGAAGGATGTCTCGTGTCCGCGCGCGTCGAGCGCCTCCTTGACGGCGAGCGCGCAGTGGTTGTGCCCCTCGCCGGTGCTGCAGCTCAAAAGCAGGATTTTCATACCGTTGCCTCCTGTGTGTTTCGTAGCGTGCCCGCCGTCAGCGGCCGGCGCAGCCGAGGTTACTTGCGGAAATGCCCAGAACAGAGGCGGCGAGGTGCTTGCCGCTCGCGGTTTTCATGATCGTGTCCAGAAAATGCACGATGCTCTCCTTGCCGTATCCGTTCTCGGATGCGTTTGCGATGTATTCCGCCTCGATGAGGATCTGGTAGTCCGGGCCGTGAATGTTCCGCAGCGTGTGGTGATGCCCCACGAGGTGGGCCACGCGCGCGATCTGCGCCTCCGTCATGCCGGTGCCGGCGAGAAACGAGCGCACCAGCACAGCGCCTTCCTGCTCCTGATACTTGCCGTTGGTGTTGCCGTATTTCTCGCGGCAGAGCGGGCAGGCAATGTCGTGCGTGATGGCGGCGACCTCCAGAAGATACTGCGTCTCCGCGTCCAGCCCCTCCAATTCGCCGATCGTGCGGGCGTAGGCCCAGACGCGCAGGAGATGGTCAATATCGTGGATATTGCCATTGGATGCGGCAATCATTTTGCTGAGAATTTGTGCGATGGTCATGGGATGCCTCCGTTGTCAGTCAATTGAAATGCCCGTCGTTCGCGGCGAACAGGCGCGCACACTGGGCGCGCAGCGCCGCGTGCTCGGGCGCGCAGAGCGCCGGGTCGGCGGCAAGCACCGCACGCGCCGCGTCGCGCGCGTCGTTGACGGCGGCCATGTTCGTGCCGAGGTCTGCGATGTGCAGCACCGGCAGACCGTGCTGCCGGTTGCCGAAGAAGTCGCCCGGGCCGCGCTGGCGCAGGTCGGCCTCGGCAATTTGAAAGCCGTCGGCCGTGTCGCACAGCACCTTCAGCCGCGCGCGTGATTCCTCCGTGCGCGTGTCCGACACGAGCACGCAATAGGACTGAAACGGTCCGCGTCCGATGCGCCCGCGCAGCTGGTGCAGCTGCGAGAGGCCGAAACGCTCGGCGTTCTCGATGATCATCAGCGCCGCGTTCGGCACGTCCACGCCGACCTCGATGACCGTCGTTGAGACGAGGATATCCGTCTCTCCGGCGGCAAAGGCGGCCATGCAGGCGTCCTTGTCCTTGGCCTTCATGCGGCCATGGATGCAGGCGACGCGGTGCTGCGGAAACGTCCGCTGCAGCACCTGCGCGTGCTCCTCGGCGGATTTGAGCTCGGAGGGGATATCGTCCGTGTCCTCGACCTTCGGGCAGACGACAAATACCTGCCGCCCCTCACCGATGAGCTTGTCGATGAAGGCGTTGAGCCGCGCGCGGTAGCGCTCGTCCACGCACACGGTCTGCACCGGCTGCCGTCCGGGCGGCAGCTCGTCGATGATCGACACGTCCAGATCCCCGTACACCAGCAGCGCCAGTGTGCGCGGGATGGGCGTCGCGCTCATGACGAGCGTGTGCGGCTGCTCGCCCTTGCGCACGAGCGCGGCGCGCTGCTCGACGCCGAAGCGGTGCTGCTCGTCCGTGATGACGAGACCGAGACGGAAAAACGTCACCGAGTCGCTGATGAGCGCGTGCGTGCCGACGACCACGTCGAGCTGTCCGCCGGCGAGCGCCTGCTTTACCTCGCGCTTTTGCCGGGCGGTCATCGCACCCGTCAGGCGTCCGACGCGGATGCCAAACGGCTCAAGCAGCGTGCGCAGCGTGTGCTCGTGCTGCTCGGTGAGGATCTCGGTCGGCGCCATGAAGGCGCTCTGGCAGTCGTTTTCGTGCGCAAACCAGATGCACGCCGCGGCGACGAGCGTCTTGCCGGAGCCGACGTCGCCCTGCACAAGGCGGCTCATCGGCACGCCGGAGATCATGTCCTGCACGGCGGCGGCGACGGCGCGCCGCTGCGCCCCGGTGGGTGAGAAGGGGAGCGTGGCGTAAAACGTCTCGAGGTCGGCGCTTTGCATCCGGATGCCGCCCTCGGCGCGCCGCTGCGAGCGGATGCGCGCCATGGCCGTCGAGAGTACGAACAGCTCCTCGAATACCAGGCGCTTTCGCGCGAGCGTGAGCGCCGCCGCATCGGTCGGCTGGTGGATGTTCTGCAGGGCGTAGTCCTGCTGCGCGAGGGCGTAGGTGCGCGCAATGTCCGCCGGGATCACGTCTTGCAGCTGCCCAATGCAGGCGTGCAGCGCGGGGAGCATGGCCTTGCGCACGTCGTTTTGCGTCACGCCCGTCGTCAGCGGGTAGATGGGGTAAAAGCAGTTGGTCACGCTGCCGCAGCGCGCCGCCTGTTCGCAGACGGGGTTGGTGAGCGTCTTGCGAAAGCCGTTTGCCTCTACCTTGCCGTAGAAGATGTATTCCTCGCCCGCGTGCAGGCTGTTTTTGCGGTAGGGCTGGTTGAAGTAGGTCACGTCGAGCGCGCCGGTGTCGTCGGCGATACGCGCCTTGACGAGCGTGAGCCCGCTGCGCACATACTGTGTGCGCGGCTCGCCCGCGACCGTCGCGCGGATGCACACGGCCTCGCCGGGCTGCGCGGCCGCGATCGTGCGAAACTGCGTCCGGTCCTCGTAGCGGCGGGGATAGAGCCCGGCCAGATCGCGCAGCGTCGCCACGCCGAGCTTTTGAAAGGCCTGCGCTTTTTTCGGCCCGATGCCGGCCAGCGCCTCAAGCGGGGTATCCGGTGTGTAGGTCATGGTGTCGCCTCCTGTGCGCCGCATTTCCAGCGCCAGAGCCGCGCCTGATCCTCCGGCGCGGCGTAGCCGATGCCGACGCGGGTGTCGGTCTCGAGCGCGAAGCGCTGCCCGTCGTCCTCGAGCCAGAGCTCCGGACATGTGAGAATGTCGCGGTCATTGAACGTCTTGTCGATCTGCAGCCGCTTTGTGAGCTTGCCCGGTCCGTTCGCACCGTCGGCGCACGCGCGGATGAGCACGGCCTGCGGTTCGTCCGCGTGCCCGGTCACGATGTTGAGCATCCAGTGCATCCCGTAGCAGAGGTAGACGTAGATCGTGCCGCCGTCATGGTAGAGTACCTCCGTGCGCTGCGTGCGGCCGCGGCTGGCGTGGCAGGCGGTGTCCTGCTCGCCGCGGTAGGCCTCTGTTTCCGTGATGCGCGCGCGCAGCAGCGTGCCGTCCGGCAGTCTGCGCACCAAAATGCGCCCAACCAACTCCGGCGCGACGCAAAGCACGTCGCGCCGGAAAAATTCCCGATCCTGCAGTTTCATGGCTCTCAGCTCGCATAGTCGACGACATAACTGTCGCCGTTGGTGGTGAATTGTCCGTACAGACCGTTGGTGAGCACCACGTGACCGTCGGCCTTGACAAGCAGCATCTCAAACCCGCCGTAGGTGCGCCAGTAGTTGAGCGCCGCCTGCGGACCGAGCACGAACATCGCGGTCGACAGGCAGTCGGCCAGTGTGCCGTCCTCGCACACGATCGTCACGGCCAGCAGACCGTTGTTGACCGGGCGCCCGGTCGTGGGGGAGAGGATGTGGTGGTACTTCTGCCCGCCCTCGGTGAAATAGCGCTGATAGCTGCCGGAGGTGATGACCGCCGTCTCACCCACGGTGAGATAGCCGAGATAGCTGCCGGTGTCGTTCGGGTCCTGAATGGCGATGTTCCAGTCGCTGCCGTCCGGCTTTTTGCCGAGCGTCTGCACGTTGCCGCCGAGGGACACAACGCCGCTCGTGACGCCGGCGGCGCGCATCGCCTGAATGGCATAGTCCGAGGCGCAGCCCTTGGCCACTGCGCCGAAGCTCAGCGCCATGTCTGCCGGCATGGTGACAAGGGAGTTTGCGCTGTCGTCCGTTGCGGCCAGCTGCACCTTGCTCATATCCACGCAGGGGAGCAGACGCTCGATCTCCGCATCCGACGGCACGCGGTAGTTCTGGTCGATAAAGCCCCAGAGCTTGCTCAGCGGATAAGTCGTCAGATCGAACGCACCGTTTGTGCGCTCGTACACGGTCAGCGCCGTGCGCAGCATCTTGGCGATCTGCTCGTTGACCACGACGGGTGAGCCCATGGCGTGGTTGATCTCATAGGTCTTGCTGCGCTCGTTTTCCGGGTCGAGGAGCTTGTCCATGCTGTTGATGATGCTGATGGCGGCGTTGATGCCGTCGTCGGCCTTTTTGCCGTAGGCGGTCAGATCCATGACGGTGTCCATGGCAAAGATCTGCTGCGTGGTGCTTTTCGCCTCGCCGCAGGCGCTCAGCGGCAGCACCAGCGCGCAGCACAGCAGCAGCGCGAGCAGACGGGTGTGCAGATGTGTATGCTTCATAGAGGGTGTGTCCTTCCGATACAGGTTGCTTTTTTCTCAGTATAGCATATCCTCTGCCGAATGGAAACAGAAAATCCTGCTTTACTTTTCGGCCGGACTTTGCTATAATAACTCCTGCTGAATATGCGCCCGTAGCTCAGCTGGATAGAGTGACAGACTCCGACTCTGTAGGCCAGCGGTTCGAATCCGCTCGGGCGTACCACGAAAAAACCTGCCGTGAGGCAGGTTTTTTTGCTGTGCGCCGCGGATTCGAGGTTTATCCCCGAAAGGGGAAATCCGCTCGGGCGTACCACGAAAAAACCTGCCGTGAGGCAGGTTTTTTTGCTGT
>UQSF01000001.1 GCA_900543625.1 uncultured Eubacteriales bacterium | reverse complement strand
GGGCGAATTGAAGCGAGAAGCAGTTGTTGCAAATTTTGCAACAACTGCCGCTGACGGTAAGACTTATCAGGTGGATTACTATAATCTCGATGTCATCATTTCTGTCGGCTACCGTGTGAAATCTCAGCGCGGCGTGCAGTTTCGTATTTGGGCAACAGGAATTTTGAAGGAGTATATGCGAAAAGGCTTTGCTCTGGATGATGAGCGCCTGAAAAATCTGGGTGGCGGCGGATACTTCAAGGAGCTGCTGGAGCGTATCCGCGATATCCGTGCTTCGGAAAAGGTGTTTTATCGACAGGTGCTTGAAATCTACGCGACCAGTATTGACTATGATCCCAAGGCGGAAATCTCCATTCAGTTTTTCAAGAAAGTCCAAAACAAGATTCATTATGCCATTCATGGACAAACCGCGGCGGAGGTCATTTACACACGCGCCGATGCGGAGAAAGAATTTATGGGATTGACCACCTTTGTGGGCAGTCAGCCCACGCTGAAAGAGGCAGTAGTTGCCAAGAACTATCTGAACGAGAAAGAGCTTCGTGCTATGGGACAGCTTGTGTCCGGCTATCTGGATTTTGCGGAACGACAGGCGGAGCGAGAGCAGGCAATGACCATGCAGGACTGGTCGGAGCATCTTGATCGGATTCTGACCATGAGCGGAGAGCAGCTGCTGGTTGGCAACGGAAGCGTCAGCCATAAGCAGGCTATCGACAAGGCAACCGGCGAGTACAGAAAATACAAAGCCCGTACCCTCAGCGAAGTTGAGCGCGATTATCTGGATTCCATCAAGCTGTTGGAGCAGAAAACAGATAAAAAGTAAGCTGGGGTGGAGAAGATGCGATGAAAAAAGAAAAGATAAAAGTCTATATCTATACTCGCGTGTCTACCGCCATGCAGATTGACGGATACTCTCTGGATGCACAGAAATCCAGAATGAAAGCCTACGCCGAGTTCAATGACTATGAGATTGTGGGCGAATACGAGGATGCCGGTAAATCCGGTAAGTCCATAGAGGGCAGAATCCAGTTCAATCAGATGATGGAGGATATCAAGTCCGGCAAAGACGGCGTGTCCTATGTGCTGGTGTTCAAACTCTCGCGCTTCGGCAGAAATGCGGCAGATGTCTTGTCTACCCTACAGGTCATGCAGGATTTTGGCGTTAACCTAATTTGTGTGGAGGATGGAATCGATTCCTCCAAGGATGCGGGAAAGCTGATGATTTCTGTTTTGTCAGCGGTTGCAGAGATTGAGCGTGAAAACATCCGTGTGCAGACGATGGAGGGAAGAATCCAGAAAGCCCGTGAGGGGAAATGGAACGGCGGTTTTGCACCTTATGGCTATAAGCTGGAAAAGGGACAGCTTTTCATCAATGAGGAAGAAGCAGCGGCGATCCGCGTGATTTTTGACCAGTATGTGCATACGGATAGCGGTGCAAATGGTCTTGCAAAATATCTTGCAACCCACGGGATTCACAAAATCCAAAGGCAAAACGGAAAAAATCCCTTATTCGATGCAGCGCTGATCCGCAGGATTCTGAAAAATCCGGTATACTGCGGAAAAATCGCTTATGGCAGACGACGGACGGAGAAGGTGCATGGTACCCGAAATGATTACCGGCTGGTGGAGCAGGATGACTATTTGCTGGTTGACGGACTGCACGAGGGAATCGTTTCCGAAGAACTATGGCACGAGGCGCAGGTCAAGCTGCTGGCACAAGCGGAGAAATACGAACACGTCAACAGGGGCAAGGATACAAAAATACATCTGCTGTCCGGTATTGTGAAATGCCCGGTCTGCGGCGTAGGAATGTATGGAAACAAAAGCATCAAACATAAGGCGGACGGCTCAAAATACAAGGATTTTTATTACTATGGCTGTAAGCACCGTGCGATGACGCGCGGGCATAAATGCAACTTCAAGAAGCAGATCAATGAAGAACTGCTGGACAGCGCCGTTGCTGAGGTTATCGTAAAGCTGGTAAGCAATCCGAAGTTCGCCGCCATGATGCAGGAAAAGATCAGCATGAAGGTGGACACCTCTGCCATTGAGCAGGAGATTGCGGCGCATGAAAAGCAGCTTCGCCAGAGTTATTCCGTAAAAGTGCGGCTGATGGATGAAATTGATTCCCTCGACCCGGACGATAAGCACTACATCAAACGCAAAGCAGACCTTGATGACCGGCTTTACAAGATGTATGATAAGATTGAGGATACAGAAAACCAGCTCGTTGCCGCCAGAGCCAAGAAGATGGCGATTGAGGCGGAAAAGCTGACGGGCGACAACATCTACAAGGTGCTGATTTACTTTGATAAGCTCTATTCCGTCATGGACGATCAGGAAAAGCGGCAGCTCATGGAATCGCTGCTATCCGAAGTCCAGATCTATGAGGAACGGCAGCCTAATGGCCAGTGGCTCAAGTCCATCAAGTTCAAGCTCCCAATCATTGCGGAAGATATGAGTTTGAGTTTGGACAATGATGCACATATCGAGACGGTTTGTCTCTTAGTTCTGAGAAATCCTGTGACACATATCAATATTGATGTGGAAGAAATGGTGCAGGATAAAAGAGGAATGGCAACCTATGGGCAAATCAAGGATTATGTTTTGGAACACAGCGGCTTGAATGTCAGCAGTCTTTATATCGCTCAGGTAAAGCAGAAACACGGCATTATCGAGCGCGAGAACTATAATAAACCGAAATCCGAGGATGCCAGGCAGCCACAATGCCCACCGGAAAAGGAAAGAGCCATTACGGAGGCATTGAAACATTTTGGAATGCTATAAAATAAAGGAGGTGCTTCATGTATAACCCACAGCTTGAAACTTTTCTGCGCGTGGCGGATGCAGGCAGCTTCAACAAAGCCGCCGAAGAAAGCTACATCACGCCCACGGCTGTCATCAAGCAAATCAATCTTTTAGAAGAATCCCTCGGCGTGAAGCTCTTCGACCGTAGCCACCGGGGGCTGCAACTCACAAAAGCTGGGCGCTCTATGTACCAGGATGCAAAATATATCATCCAGTATTGCCGGGACTCCGTGACTC
Organism: uncultured Eubacteriales bacterium; assembly: GCA_900543625.1. GTDB lineage: Bacteria > Bacillota > Clostridia > Oscillospirales > Oscillospiraceae > CAG-103. Next base: position 230,431 of record UQSF01000001.1, on the reverse strand, counting down.
GGGCAAAAAACGCCATGCAGGAGGATGAGAATATCATCCGCATCGGTTCCTCGCCCATGACTCCGGCACAACTCCTGATGGAGCTCTGGTCCAGAGTTCAAACTCTGCACCCGGACATCAAATTTCAGATCGTCCCCTTTGAGAACACGCCGGAAAATGCGAGAGAGATCCTTGCAAATCTCGGAAAGAACATTGATGTAGTAGGCGGTATTTTTGATGAGACCATGCTGCACCTACGGGGCTGTGCTGGGTTGGAGCTGACGCGGGGGCGCTTCTGCTGTGCAGTCTCCATCCACCACCGGCTGGCGGACAAAGACAAGCTGCAAGTTTCTGACCTCTATGGGGAGAATCTGCTGCTGATGCACCGCGGCTGGAGCCATTATGTGGATCAACTCCGGGATGACCTCTGGCAGCACCATCCGCAGATCCATATCGTAGATTTCGACTTTTACAACATGGATGTGTTCAACCGCTGTGAGAACACCAATGACGTTTTGCTGGCTATTCCCGGCTGGGCAACTGTCCATCCGCTTCTGAAGGTAATCCCAGTGGAATGGAATTATGGCATTCCCTATGGCATTCTCCATTCCCCGGAGCCGACACCGACGGTACAGCGCTTTTTGGATGCAGCCAAAACCATCAGCAAAGAGCTGTACAACTGATTATAACCCAAAGGTATATACTGATGAACGAAGCGAGACTTCTCTTGAAGTCTCGCTTTTTTTATACTATAGGCAGAAGTTCAGGAAAAGGCAGATGATGATATGAAGCTTGGATGTTTCTCTGCGCTGCTGTTTTGTACGGCGCTTCTGCTGAGCGGCTGCGGCGCTCGTAAACCACAGGAACCAGTGGAAACCACTCCATCCCAAACAGCAGCATTTACGAGGGAAAGCAAAATCGAAGATGTGAAGAATGCTCCAATATTCGGTTCTTACGGACGGTTGCTGTTCCCTGTAGAGGATGCCTACTACAGCGGCGACACGCTGGAAGAACTTCAACTGACCTACTACAGCCATATTGATCCGGACGAAACGGTGGAGATCGTGAACACCCTGCGAGAGCGGGCAGCGGACGGCCAAACTATCTTCTATGACATCTACACCGACGAGGAAAAGGCGACTGACCCTGCCAAAGAAGATACAGGATTGTTTTTCTTCAAGGGAGTCCCCGGCGAGAAGTTCGCCATCTGCAATGCAGGCGGTGCCTTTGCCTATGTGGGGGCCATGCAGGACAGCTTCCCTCATGCGCTGGAGCTTTCCCAAAAGGGCTACAACGCCTTCGCTCTCATTTATCGCCCCGGCGCACAGACCGCCTGCGAGGATCTGGCAAGAGCCATCCGCTTCATCTTTGACCATGCGGACGAACTGGAAGTGGACACCGATTGCTACTCCCTATGGGGCGGCTCGGCAGGAGCGCGAATGGCGGCGTGGCTTGGGTCTTACGGTGCAGAAGCCTTTGGCGGCGGTAATCTGCCCCGTCCCGGTGCGGTCATCATGCAGTACACAGGATTGAGCGAGTATTCCGAAAGTGATCCGCCCACCTATGCCTGTGTCGGTGACAGGGACGGCATCGCCAACTGGCGGGTCATGTAGGCGCGGCTCGAAGCCATGCAGCAGGCCGGGATCGACACGGAGTTTCATGTGTATTCCGGTCTGGGTCACGGCTTTGGCCTTGGGACTGGAACCAGCGCCGAAGGCTGGATCAATGATGCCGTTTCCTTTTGGGAGAAACAAATGAAATAATTGAGGAGGATGACAGATGAAAAAGAAAACGTGGCTCATCATTGCGGCGGTTCTCGTCATTGTCGCAGGCGGCGTATTCACACTGCTTCGCCTGACGGGCGGTTCGCATACTGCCATCGACCGTGACCCTGAGCCAGAGGTCAGCGGAAACAGCAATGTGCTGGTGGCCTATTTCTCTTGGTCGGGAAACGGTCAGCAGATGGCGGATTGGATCGCTGAGGCGACCGGTGGAGACTTGTTCCGGATTCTGACCGTGGAACCTTACGGCGATGATTTTGATTCCACCGCTTCCCGTGCTCAGACGGAACTGACCAATGAAACTCGCCCGGCGCTGTCTACCCATATCGGCCCAGAGGTCATGGCAGGCTACGATGTGATCTATCTTGGTTTCCCGGTTTGGTGGTACGACCTGCCAACGCCGGTCTGGAGTTTTCTGGATGAATACGATCTATCCGGAAAAAACATTATCCCATTTTTCTCCCACAACGGAAGCTCCAATGGAGCAAACAGCTTAAACCGTATTGCAGAGCTGGCACCGGAGGCAACCGTGCTGACCGATGAGGCGCTTTCCATCCGTGGCAGCAGCGTAGCCGGTTCGGAGCAGCAAGTGAAAGAATGGGCGGCAAAGTTTGAAAACTAACAGGAGGTAACGGAACATGAACAACTTTATTTTTGAAAACAAGACCAAGGTGTATTTCGGCAAGGGCGGCGTGAAAGAGTATCTCGGCAGTCTGCTGGGGAACTACGGCGAAACCGTCATGCTGGCCTACGGCGGCGGCTCTATCAAGCGCAACGGCGTGTACGATGAGATCATGGGTATCCTGAACGCCAAGGGAAAGCGCGTCGTGGAGTTTTCCGGCATCATGTCCAATCCCACCTATGCCAAGGTGCAGGAGGGCGCGAAGCTGGCGCGTGAAAATCACGTCGATCTGATTCTCGCCGTGGGCGGCGGCAGCGTTTCCGACTGCTGCAAGGTCATCTCCGCACAGGCGAAGCTGGACGAGGACATCTGGGAGATGCAGTACACGAAGCACACGCTGCCGACCAAGTTTATCCCCCTCGGCACCATCGTCACCGTGTTCGGCACCGGCAGCGAGATGAACAACGGTGCGGTCATTACCAACGAGGAAAAGAAGATCAAGGGCCCTCTTTGGGGCGCGCAGGCGGAGTTCGCGTTCCTTGACCCCAGCTACACCCTGTCCGTTCCCATGAAGCAGGTTATCTCCGGTGCGTTCGATACACTGAGCCACGCTATGGAGACCTACTTTGGCAAGCCGGATGAAAACAATCTTTCCGATGACATCAACGAGGCCGTTATGCGGAGCGTGATCCGCAACATCCGTGTCCTGCTGACCGACCCGGAGAATTACGATGCCAGAAGTGAACTGGCGTGGGCCTCCGCCATGGCAGAAAACGGCGTTCTGAAGATCGGAAAAGTCACGGACTTCCAGTGCCATATGCTGGAGCACCAGTTGGGCGCGTACACCAACTGCAACCACGGTGCAGGTCTGGCGGTGATCCACCCCGTTCTGTACCGCCATATCTACAAGTCCGGCGCGGCGCGGTTTGCACGGTTTGCGCAGAATGTCTGGGGTGTCGCACCCAAGGGCAGCATTGAGGAGACGGCTACTGCCGGTATCGATGCGCTGGCTGCGTTCATCAAGGAAATTGGACTGCCCACCACCTTCGCAGAGCTGGGCATTCCCGATGACACCGATTTTCGTGCCATTGCGGATTCTACCGTTTTCACCGAGGGCTGCTGCAAAAAGTTGACCCACGATGAAACATATGACATTCTCTGCGAATGTAAATAAAACTAAAATTGAATTGAAAGGATGATTTTATCATGAAAAAACTGACTGCACTACTGCTGAGCGTCGTGCCCGTACTTAGCCTTGCCGCCTGCGGCTCTGCCAACAAGCCTGCATCTTCCACCATGCAGCCCGAAACCGGCAAGACGCTGGTGGTCTACTACTCCGCTTCCGGTAACACCGAGCGGGTGGCCAAGGATATTGCAGAGGCCGCCGGTGCCGACCTCTTTGAGATTGTTCCCACTGAAGTCTACACCAGCGATGATCTGGATTGGACGAACCCTGACAGCCGCGTCAGCCGTGAACATGACGACGAGTCCCTGCGGGATGTGCCCTTGACCACCACTGAAGTTCCCGATTGGGATTCCTATGACACCGTGTTCATCGGTTATCCCATCTGGTGGGGTATCGCAGCGTGGCCCGTGGACACCTTTGTAAAAAACAATGATTTCACCGGCAAGACCGTCATCCCCTTTGCCACTTCTTCCTCCTCCGGCATGGGTCAGAGCGGCAGTTTGCTGGCCGACATGGCCGGTACCGGCGAGTGGCAGGAAGGCCAGCGGTTCTCCTCCGGCGTTTCCAGTGATGATGTGCAGTCCTGGGTCAATGGACTGGGTCTGTAATGCGTAGGAACAGAGTTTTCGCCGCAATGCTTGCAATTCTCATGGTCGTGTCGCTGACCGCCTGTGGCCGGGAGTCCGTCGGGACTCCCGGCGGTGAGCTGGAAAACGGCGTTTCGGCCATTGAGGATGCTATGACAACGAAACCAAACGAAAGCAGTTCTGCTTCCGTCGATGATCTGCGCGACGGATCTTCTACGGACACTGTAGCCACGCCGGGTGATTTTCCTGATGCATACAACTTCGGCAGCGGCAAGATTTCCGATTATTCCCGCACAGCCATGCTGCAAAAGATGCCGGAACCGGCAGGTAATAAGACTGTTCTGAACACGGCAGCAGACCCTGCAAACATTCAAGTGCTCTATCTCTGGGAGGAAGGCAATGTCCCCGCCAGGACGAAGTTTACGCAGGACATGACCGGATATTTCGATGACTGGAACTTCCGCCCCTATGTCACCGCTATCCCCGTCCGGGATGGCGTGAAGCCAAAAGGCGCGGTGGTGCTGATGGCGGGCGGCGCTTATCAGTTCCGGGGCAACTATACCGATTCGCTGCCCACCGCCGCAGCACTGCGAGAGCTGGGCTTTCAGACCTTCATCGTAGACTACCGTCTGTCTCCCTATACGCAGGAGGAAGGTGCGCTGGATGTGGCGAGAGCCGTCCGTTTTGTCCGCAAAAATGCGGAGATCTATGGTATTGACCCAGATGATATTGCCGTCATGGGCTTTTCGGCGGGCGGCATTCAGGCCGGTGAATTTCTGATGCACTATGACGAAGATGTGACCGGCACGGCGCTGGACAGCACCTATGTGCCGGACGAGCTAGACGCCGTTCTCGCCTATGCCTCCGCCGCAGGCATGATCTATTCCTTCTATGGCCGCCTCAGCGTGGGAAATATGGATGCAAGCTGGTTGACCGAGGGCGATTTGCCGCCGACCTTCTATGTCTACGGCACCGAGGACCCCTTCTATCGTCAGTTCCAGCAGCAATATGATGTGATCTCCGGAATGGGCATTTCCACCGGGCGCATCGTGCTGAACGGCTGGCCTCACGGCTTCGGCTCCGATGGTGGTTGGGTTAAGGACTACGCCGCATGGCTGGAAACAGTTTTCAGTGAAATGGAGTGACCGACATGAAGAAAATAACAGCGGGCAGGGATATTTTAGGTGAATTTGCGCCGAAGTTCGCACAGCTCAATGATGATGTTCTTTTCGGTGAGGTTTGGAGCCGGGAAAGCGAGCTTTCCGCACGCGACCGTTCCCTCATCACCGTGACAGCGCTGATGGCGCAGGGGCTGACGGATACTTCCTTCGGTCATCATCTGGCAATGGCAAAGGAAAATGGGATCACCCGCAGCGAAATTGCGGAGATCCTGACACACGCCGCATTTTATGCGGGTTGGCCGAAGGCATGGGCAGCATTCCGCATGGCAAAGGACATCTGGGCAGATGCGGAAAACACTGATGAAAAGCAGCTGCACCAGAGCAGTATGGTCTTCCCCATCGGAGCGCCCAATGACGGTTTCGCACAGTATTTCAGCGGGCAGAGCTATCTTGCGCCGGTTTCCACGGCGCAGGTTAAAATATTCAATGTAACCTTTGAACCCGGCTGCCGTAACAACTGGCACATCCACGAGGCGGACAAGGGCGGCGGGCAGATCCTCGTCTGCGTGGCAGGCTGGGGCTACTATCAGGAATGGGGCAAGGAACCACAGGAGCTGCACCCCGGCGATGTGATCAACATTGCCCCCAGCGTCAAGCACTGGCACGGCGCTGCGCCGGACAGCTGGTTCTCCCATCTGGCTATGGAAGTACCTGGAGAAAACTGCCGCAGTCAGTGGTGTGAGCCGGTGAGTGAAGAAGAATATCAAAAACTGAAATAAGGAGCATCACTATGAGCATTTTATTTATCAACGGCAGTCCCAACAAAAACGGGAACACCGCCGCACTGGCGGCAGAGCTGCTGAAAGATCACGAATATGAGACTTTGAACCTTACGGACTACACCATCGGTGCATGCGGCCAGAACCTCCCCGGCGACGGGCTGGATGCTGTCATTGATGCCATGAAGCAGGCGGACATCGTCGTCATCGGCTCACCCCTGTATTGGCACAACATCTGCGGCAGCGTGCGCAACGTGCTGGATCGTTTCTACGGCAAGGTAGAGGACGGCGAACTGTCCGGACGCAAGCTGTATTTTGTGTTTCAGGGCGCGGCTCCGGAAAAATGGATGCTGGATGCGGGCGAGTACACCATGAAGCGCTTTGCCGCCCTCTATGGCATGACCTACGGTGGCATGGCGATCAATAAAAACGAAGCCACGAAACTTGGAAAGAACATTTAAGGAGGAATATTTTATGAAATACGCAACTCTCAATAACGGCGTAAAAATGCCGATGGCCGGTATTGGCACATTTCTTTTGACCCCGGACGAGGCGGAGGCCTCCTGCGTCAGCGCCTTGCAGAACGGCTATCACCTGATCGACACCGCCAACGCCTATGTGAATGAAAAGGCAGTCGGCCGCGCTATGAAGAAGTCCGGCTTGCAGCGGGAGGAGATTTTTCTCGAAACCAAGCTGTGGCCCAGCTTCTATGAGCAGCCCGACGCAGTGGACAAGACACTTGCCCGTCTGGATACCCCCTACATCGACCTGCTGCTGATCCACCAGCCCGCAGGCAACTATGTGGCGGGCTACCGTCAGATGGAGAAGGCGTACAAGGAGGGCAAGGTGCGCGCCATCGGTCTGTCCAACTTCAAAAAGGAGCAGGTTGAGGAGATTCTTTCCCTCTGTGAAGTAAAACCCACGATTTTGCAGACCGAGCTGCACCCCTATAACCAGGAACCGGAGCTGAAAGTCTTCCTGAAGGAGAACGGTATCGTGCCGCAGGCATGGTATCCGCTGGGCCACGGCGATAAGGCGCTGCTTCAGGAGCCGCTGTTTGCCCAGCTTGGCAAGAAGTACGGCAAATCCGCGCCCCAGATCATTCTCCGCTGGCACATTCAGAGCGGCAATATCGTGATCCCTGGCTACCATATTAAGTCTAACTTTGACCTGTTTGACTTCGTCCTGACGAATGAGTAAATGGCGCAGATCACCACCCTTAACAAGAATGTGCGCTACTACACCAGCACCCCGGAAATGCTCAAAAAGTACGCGGAAATGGTTCCGCCGGTGGACGAGCAGAAGTGAAGCGATTTTTTTCGCTTGCTGTAACTCTTGTGTTGATACTGACTCTCGCGGGGTGCGGAGCCGGTACGGCAGCATCGCCACAGCCGGAAACGACACCTGAACCGAGTGGCACACCCACTGTTGAACCGTCGGAAAGCACATCATCGGCAGCCACATCCGAGCCGGTTCAAACAGGCCTGTTTGCGGAGCAAATTTTCTCCGGCGCCGACGGCGACATCCATTACAGCTACTATCTGCCGGAGAGCTACGACGGCAGCCGCAAGTTCCCGATGATGGTGGTCATGCCTGGCTATGGCATGATGTGGTTTGGCGAAGATTCTTCCGGCAGCAATCTGAACTGGAGCGGCTTCACCGCATGGACAAAGCTGGACACGGAGATGATCGTGGTTTCTGCGCAGCTCACGGACTGGGGCGAAAAATCTGCCCGGCAGGCCATTGAGTTGACGGAATACTTCATCGAGAATTTTGCCGTGGATATCGGCCGGGTCTATGCCGCAGGGTATTCCGCAGGCGGCGAGACCATGTCCCGTGCGGTAGCCATGCGGCCCGACCTGTACGCCGCCTATCTCCACGGTGCTTCTCAGTGGGATGGCAGCTATGCACCCATTGCGGAGAATAGTGTGGCAATCTATATCTACATGGCCGAGGGCGACGAGTATTACGGCAGCGCCAAGGCCCGCTCGGCCTACGAAAATCTCCACGAAGCCTATGAAAACGCCGGTTGGAGCGATACCGACATCGACAAAGTTCTGCGCATCGAAACACCCGACAACGCCTTCTTCAACGAAAAGGGCATTTATAACTACCACGGCGGAGCCAATGTGCTCTTTGATGACCCAGACAATTTGAACTGGGTGATCTCTCACAGCAAAGGATGAGGACATGAAACCAACTCTCAAAATAAAAATCGCCGTAGATGCGGCCATGTCGGTGTCCATGCTGCTTCTGATGGCCTATGGCCTTGTGGGTGAGGCAGCCCATGAGTGGATCGGCATGGGAATGTTCGCCTTGTCCGTGGCGCACCATGTTTTGAACCGCCGATGGATTCAAGCTGTGCCGCGGGGGCGCTACACGCCCCTGCGCATCGTGCAGACGGCACTGGCAGGGCTGATTTTCCTGTGCATGGTCGGCTCCATGATCAGCGGCATTGTGCTGTCCCGCCATGTGTTTGCGTTTCTTCCCAAGCACGGTGGCTATGAGCTTGCACAGCAGGTGCATATCCTCTGCGCTTACTGGAGCTTCATCTGTATGAGCCTGCATCTGGGATTTCACTGGAGCATGATGCTGGCGATGGCGCGCAAGCACTTGCCGTCTTCGCCCCTGCGGACATGGAGCCTGCGACTGATCGGCTGGCTTTGGGCAGCGTATGGCGCGTTCGCCTTCCGACGCAGAGGCGTTAGTTTGTATCTGCTGCTCAGAAGCCACTTCGTATTCTACGATTATACCGAGCCGGTGCTCATCTTTCTGATCGACTATCTCTCCGTAATGGTGATGTTCGTGCTGATTGGATATCTTATATCAATGCTGTTGAAATGGCTGCCCACTTTTTATTTACATTGAGTGTGATAAAACGCTGCAATTTGCGTCCAATTATATGGCGAAGATTGCAGCGTTTTTTTATTTTCAAGCTGTTGCTTTTGCTGTTTGCATATGGCGTACATGAACCGATTGTCAGCAAGGAGACTTTTGCAAAAGCAGCAGAGCGGCTGAAAAAGAATGTTGCCCATCGAAAAACCCGAAGTGACAGTACGACCGTTTATCCACTGACCGGCCTGATCAGATGTCCAGACTGCGGAAAAAACATCTTTGGTTATACTGCGCCGCCAAGGAAAAAGAAAAACGAAAAAGAAGGTTATTATCCGAGATATATTTCCTATCGGTGCATATCCGGAAGAGATAGAAACGGGATCAGCTGTTCTCTTGCCAACAAGTATTACAGCGGCACCAAACTGGAAACCGAGGTGAAAGAGGTTATATCCTCCATGGTGACAATCCCGGAGTTTGTAGAGCTTATTTCTCAAAAGATTGATATTCAGACAGATGTCTGTTTGATGGACAAGCAGCTGGAAATGTGATACACTCGGTGCTAACGCGCAAAAGCGCGTGCAAATGGTAATGAAACACAACAGGAGGAAGAAATCATGTCTAAGATCGTCAACGAGGCGAGAATCAAGAACAAGCTCATCGTCAGGATCCGCGAGCTGCTGGAGCACCGCGCATTCTGGCTGTATCTGCTGGTGGACGAGGCCGAAAAGCGCGGTCTGGATCCGGAGGAGTTTGCCTCGGCGGCTATCACGAGATGCGGCATTTCGCAGGGCACCGACCTGCAGAAAAAGAGCGGCACCAAGAGCCTCAAGGGTCTGAGAAAGACGCTGTTCACCCGCGCGGCCAGATGGGTGTTCGAGATGGATCTCGTCGAAAATACAGACGACACGCTCTATCTCGATTTCCACTACTGCCCGCTGGTCAAGGCCTGGCAGAAGGCCGGCTGCAGCGACGAGGAGATCGCCAGACTGTGCGACATCGCCATGTGCGGCGACCACGGCATCGGCAGCTGCTTTGACGCACGCCTCGAGCTGCCCAAGGCCATTGCGAAGGGCGATGACGTCTGCGCGCTGAGATACATCAAGTCGAACAAGTAAATCTCGAGGTGACATGAAAAAATAGATACGTCGCTGATTGTAAGACTGTGCCTGCCGCAGTTTGCCGTGGGTCTGTTTACGACCATGCTCAACAACTACCTCATCTATTTTTATCAGCCGTCCAAAGAATCGGGAATCCCCAATCTCATCCCGCAAGGGAGGATCGTGTTGGGGATTCTCACGATTATCGGGCTGATCAAGGCCATTGGTCACATCATTGACGCCGTCACCGACCCGCTCATCGCATCCTGCTCCGACAAGAGCAGGCACCCCGACGGCCGCCGGATCCCGCTGATGAAAAAGGCCGCCATCCCGTTCGGTCTGTGTGCGCTGCTCATGTTCTTCGTCCCGCTCGGCAAGGTCAGCGGGCTCAACGCCGTGTGGATCGCGGCGTTCATGTGGGGGTACTACTTCTTCTTCACGCTCTACATGATCCCGCACAACGCGCTCATTCCCGAGCTGATCCAGGACGGGCCACTGAGAGTCAACGCCTACACGGTCAGCTCGTTCTTCTTCGTGACGGGCAGCGCACTCGGCTATGTGAGCCCGGTGATCGTGAGCCTGTTCAAGGGCGCGGGACTGGCAACACTGTGGGCGTGGCGCACGACCTTCGGCATCTACACGCTCATCGGCATCATCCTGCTGATGATCCCGGCCTGCACCATCCGGGAAAAGGACTACGTGCACTCCGTGCTCCCGAACGTGTCGCTGGGCGAATCACTCAGGCACGCATTTTCCGATCCGCACTTTCGCCTCGTGACGCTCGGGCAGCTGCTCGAAAACACGGGCATGGCGTTTTTCCAGGCGTGCATCATGTACTATGTCACCTCGCTCATGAGTCTGCCGGAGACGCACTCCGTGCTGATCCTGGCGATCTCCATCGCGGGCTCGCTGCTGATGTATCCGCTGATCAACACATTCGCCAAGCGCAAGGGCAAGAAGCTGCCCATCATCCTCGGCTGCGCGGTGTTTTCCGCCGCAGAAATTGTCATCTGCTTCAGTGACGTTCTGCCGGGCGCAGGCATTTCTGCGCTGCATCAACGACGCGGACTTCGAAAAAGATCTCGACACCCTGCGCAAGATGGCAGAGTGCCACGGCGTGCGGATCGTCCTGCGCGGCGAGGACAACGAATACTACAAGCCCACGTCCCTTGACAGCCGCGGCTATCAGTACGTGAAGGAAACGGCGCAGGCGGTCTTTCCCTATGCTGCCGTCGCCCCGTTCATCCTGCCGGCAGGCACGGACGCGAGACGCTTCACAGACCTCTCCACGCCGTGATCCGCTTCGCGCCCATCGACATCGACGACCAGCAGTACGCATCCGTGCACGGAGAAAACGAGAACATCAGCATCGACAAGCTCCCCATCGCGGTCGATTTCTACAAACAGCTGCTGCGAAACTACGCATAGCGCGCAGCGCACGACAGTGTCCCGGAATATATGACCCCATAAAAAGAGCATCCGCAGTGCCTACCGGGCATTGCGGATGCTTTTTCACGCTTCGGGGCACGCGCACGCGCCGTCCGCCTGCGCACAGGCGCGCAGCTCCTGAAAGATGGTCGTGTAGTCGGCGCGGAAGTTGCTGTTTTTCGGGAAGAGGAACATGATGTCGTGCCGGAGCTGAAAATCGCTCAGCTCGATCACACCGAGCGTGCCCGCCGCCTCCTCCGGGCGGATGGCCGCACGGTAGAGAAACGACACGCCGTAGCCGCTCTTGAGCAGGGTCTTGATCGCGCCGATGTTGCCGATCTCGACCGTGCGGGCAAAGTCCGCCGCCGCAAGACCGCGCTCCTTGAGATAGTATTCGAGGATCACGCGCGTGCCCGAGCCCTCCTCGCGCAGCAGCAGCGGCTCATCCAGCATCTGCGTGAGCTGCCGCCCCCGGTAACGCGCGGCCTTGTCCGGCGCTGCGGCAGCGACATATTCCTCCGTGCCAAAGACGAAAAAGTCATACTCCGCCTTCGGGAAATCCCCCTCGACCACGGCAAAATCCAGCTCCCCGGAATCGAGCTTGCTCAGCAGCACCTTTGTATCCGCCACCTGCATCCGGATGCGGCTGTCCGGGTGCAGGTGCAAAAACCGGCCGAGCGCCTCGTTGAGCATGAACTCCGCGACCGAGAGCGTTGCGCCGAAGGAATAGTCGCGCGTGCCGGTGGCCGCCTGCTGCATCCGCTTTTGCAGGTGCTGCTCGTCGTGCTTCATCGTCAGCAGCGTCCGCCGCAGGATCTCCCCCGCCTCAGTCAGCTGCAGGCGCTTGCCGTTGTGCCGGAACAGCGCCGCGCCGTATGCCTGCTCCAGATAGCGTATGTGGTGCGAGACCGCAGGCTGCGTGATGCTCAGCTCCCGCGCCGCTTTCGTGAAATTCATGTGCCGGCACACGGCCAGAAAGGTCTCCACGCGAAAATCCAGCATAAGCGTCCCTCTTTCCCGGTGGTTTTCCGCAATCATAACACAAAATTATCGTTAGATAAAGATAAATCATTTTTCTTTATTGTTTCGCTGTGCTATGATGCTCTGTACAAACCATTGAGAGAGAAGGGACTTCCCCCCTATGAACTTCATTCAGAAAAACTGGAAAGGCATCCTTGTGTGCCTCGTCATGGCCGTGCCCTGCTGGCTGCTTGGGCAGAAATTTCCGATCGTCGGCGGCCCGGTGTTCGGCATCCTCGCCGGTATGATCGTCACGCTGCTCTGGCGCGACAAGACGGCGGCGCAGCCCGGCATCTCGTTCGTGTCGAAAAAAGTGCTGCAGTACGCCGTCATCCTGCTCGGCTTCGGCATGAACCTGTCCGTCATCTGGCAGACCGGCAAGCAGTCGCTGCCGATCATCGTCGTGACGATCACGACGTCGCTCGTCGTGTCGTGGCTGCTGCACAAGCTGATGCGCATCCCCGGCAAGATCTCGACGCTCGTGGGTGTCGGATCGTCGATCTGCGGCGGCTCTGCCGTCGCCGCGACCGCCTCCGTCATCGATGCCGACGACGAGGAGGTTGCGCAGGCGATCTCGGTCATTTTCTTCTTCAATATGCTCGCCGCCATCTTCTTCCCCGCGCTCGGCGCGCTGCTCGGCTTCTCGACCACAAACGGCGAGGCGTTCGGCATCTTCGCCGGCACGGCCATCAACGACACGTCGTCCGTCACGGCGGCAGCCTCCACGTGGGACTCGCTCTATGGGCTCGGCAGTCAGACGCTCGACAAGGCCGTGACCGTAAAGCTCACGCGCACGCTGGCCATCATCCCGATCACGCTCGTGCTCGCCTTCGTGCGCACGAAGCGCGCCAAGACCGACGGCACGAAAGTGGATCTCAAGAAGATCTTCCCGATGTTCATCCTCTACTTCCTGCTCGCGTCCGTGATCACGACCGTGTGCGTGAGCGTGGGCGTGTCGGCGAGCGTGTTCGCCCCGCTCAAGACGCTCAGCAAGTTCCTGATCGTGATGGCCATGTGTGCCGTCGGACTGAACACGAACATCGTCAAGCTCGTCAAGACCGGCGGCAAGCCGCTCATCATGGGCTTTTGCTGCTGGGTCGGCATCGCGGGCATGAGCCTGCTGATGCAGCACGTGCTCGGCATCTGGTAAGACACGAACAAAAAACAGGCGGCAGCCGGAGCTATCCGGCTGCCGCCTTTGAGACTTTCAAAAAGTATTCCTTTTTGACAAAGAGGCCGCAGTCTGCTGCGCGCATAATTTGAGCGCCGCCGGCGCACAAATTCCACACTTGCAGCCTGAGCGGTATTTTCTCCGCCGCACATGTCGCCGGAGAAAATGATCTGACCTTCTTTCGCCACTGCGGCGGCGAAACTCTACGAAGTTTTTGGACAAGCTGTAGGCGGCAGCCGGGGATGACCCGGCTGCCGCCTTTGTTTTATGCTTCTTTGCCGTCGCGCGGCAGCGTCACGAGCATGACCGTTCCATCCGCGCCGCTGCGCTCGATCTGCACCGTGCCGCCGTGCAGCGCGGCGATCTCCCACACGAGCGACAGACCGAGCCCGACGCCGCCGTGTGCCCGGCTGCGCGACTTGTCCACACGGAAAAACGGCTGGAAAACGCTCTCCCGGTATGCCTCCGGGATGCCGGGACCGTGGTCACAGACGCGGATCTGTACATTCCCGCCCGCCTCGCTGACCGCGATGTGCACCGCCCCATCCGGCCGGCCGTAGCGGATGGCGTTTTCGGTCAGGTTGAACAGCAGCCGGTACAGCAGCGGGTCGCTGCCGGTGAGCACAGCGCCGCCGTCGGCCTCCAGCGCGATGCACTTGCGCTCTGCAAGCGGCGCGAGATCGGTGAAGATCTCCTCGATCATGGGCGCGAGCTCGACCCGGTCGTCACAGGGCACGGTGCGCAGCTCGCTCATCTCCAGCAGGATCTTCGTCATCTGCGACATACGCTCCGTCTGCTCCTGCAGCAGGGTCAAAAACGCCGCCGTTTCGGGCGCGGCGTCCGTGTGCTCGGCGGAAAACAGCTCAAGCTGCGCCTGCATCAGCGCAAGCGGTGTGCGCAGCTCGTGCGCGGCATTGCCCGTAAACTGCCGCTGCGCCGTGAAGCCCGCGTCCAAGCGGTCGATCATGCCGTTGAACGAGCGGCTGAAGCGCTGAAACTCCGGCAGCACATCCTCGCTGACCTTGCACTGCGCCAGATTGCCCGGCTGAATACTTTCCACCTGCGCTGCAAAGCTGCGCAGCGGACGCAGCGCGCGGCCGCTGACAAAATACGCGAGCACGCCGCCGGCGAGCGTGACCGCCGCCGTAATGTACCAGTTCGTGACGCTGAAGGCCGCCTGCGCGCCGCTGATGATGATCGTCAGCTCGTCATCCGGCTGTTTGCTCTGCGGGTCGAAGGCGTCGGGCGCGCCGGTCTCGATCTCGCTGTAAGCCGAGATGCCGCTGCCGATCGCGTCCATGTACCGCTTGCCGGAATAGCCGATCAGGCAGTTCATGAGCACGCACGTCACGCCGATCAGCGCCGCCGTCATCAGCGTGATGCGCCACTGCAGAGATAACCGCTTCATGTCTGCGCCCCCATAACATAGCCCTCGCCGATGCGGTTGCGGATGGGGTCATAGCCCAGGGCGGCGCGCAGCTTTTTTCGCAGCGCGGAAATGTGCACGCGGATGGAGTTGCCGAAGCCGTCCGCCCCGCTGTCCCACACGTGCTCCAGCAGCTCCTCCTGACTGACCGGCCGCCCCTGATGCAGCAGCAGGTATTCGAGGATGCCTGTCTCCTTGCGCGTGAGCGACAGCACCTCGCCGTGCACGGACGCCGTGCGCGCCTTGGTGTCAAACGACAGCTCGGCACAGGTCAGGACCACGTCGCTCTGCGTAAAGCGGCGCAGCGTCAGGCTGCGGATGCGCGCCGCGAGCTCATCGAGGTGAAAGGGCTTGGTGAGATAGTCGTTTGCGCCTGCATCGAGCCCCGCCACCTTATCGGCGACCTCGCAGCGCGCCGACAGGATCAGCACCTTGGTGTCGCGGTCGCGCTCGCGCAGCGTCCGCAGCACCGTCATGCCGTCCTCACCGGGGAGGTTCAGATCCAGCACGACCAGATCAAAGCGCTCAACGGCGAGCATCTCCGCGGCGCTCTGCCCGTCATAGCAGCAGTCCACGCTGTAGGCAAGCCGCCGCAGACTGCGCGCGATCGTGTCGCAGAGCGCCCGTTCATCTTCCACAACCAAAATATGCATACCATTCTCCTCATGCGTAGTTACGAATGTTCGACTTTGTTATATGATAACACAAAGGCATAAAATCTCTGTTAAGTTTCCGTTCTTAACGAAGATTTTATCTGTGCCATGGTATCATGGCAAACAGAAGGGAGTGATCCAAGTGTTTCGTGCAAAAAAAGCCATTGTGCAGGGCTTGCTGATCGCTGCGGGCATCGCCATGGTGTGCTTCGGCGCGCTGCGCGGCGAGGCCGGCGCCGTGCTCAACAAGGCGATCCGGCTGTGCTTGGAGTGTGTCGGCATTGGATAAGAAAAAGCAGTCTGTTTCCCTGCTCTTGAGCCGGTTTCGCGGCTGGATCCAGGCGGCGGCGACGCTGCTGACCAACATCCACCTGCCGAACTTCTTCAAGGGCGGCATCTATCAGGGCAAGGGCAAGACCGTCTGCGTGCCCGGTCTGAACTGCTATTCCTGCCCGGCGGCATCGGGCGCGTGCCCGATCGGAGCGTTTCAGGCGGTGGTCGGCTCGTCCAAATTCCGCTTTTCGTATTATATCACCGGCATTCTGATCCTGCTCGGCGTGCTGCTCGGGCGGTTCATCTGCGGCTTTTTGTGCCCGTTCGGCTGGCTGCAGGAGCTGCTGCATAAGATCCCGGGCAAAAAGCTGTCGACGAAAAAGCTCAAGCCGCTGACCTATTTGAAATACGTCATCCTGCTGCTGGCCGTGGTGCTGCTGCCGGCGCTCATCGTCAACGACGTGGGCATGGGTGACCCGTATTTCTGCAAGTATATCTGCCCGCAGGGTGTGCTGGAGGGTGCGATCCCGCTCGCAGCCGCAAACGAGAGCATCCGCGCGGCGCTGGGCGCGCTGTTTACGCGCAAGCTGATCATTTTGATCGCGGTCGTCGTTTTGAGCGTGCTGTTTTTCCGCCCGTTCTGCAAGTGGATCTGCCCGCTCGGTGCGTTTTACGCGCTGATGAACAAGGTCTCCCTGCTCGGCATCCAGGTCGACACGAGCAAGTGCGTCTCCTGCGGCAAATGTGCGCGCACCTGCCAGATGGACGTGGACATCACCAAGTCCCCCAACGACACGGAGTGCATCCGCTGCGGCAAGTGCATCCGCGCCTGCCCCACGGAGGCCATCCGCTTCCGCTATGGCTTCGGCCTGAGCGGAAACACGAATCCGAAACAAGTAAACAACCATCAAAATCAAACGGAGGAATCATGATGAAGAAAATCACAAAACTTGTGACGCTCCTGCTCGCGCTCGCGATGGTGTTCAGCCTCGCGGCGTGCTCGTCGGGCAAAGGCAAGGACAAGGCGGACGGCAGCGCCGACATTGCGACCCTGATCGCGACCGAGCCGAACAGCGCCGACGAAGCGGCCAAGCTCTATCAGCAGCTCATGCAGAAGGAAAACGACATTCTCGCCGCAAACTCCGACCTCTGGAACAAGGTGTTTCTGTCTGCCAACAAAAACAGCACCATGATCGAGGACGGCACGAACTACGGTGACTTCCTGCTCGCCACGATCGAGAGCGCGAAGGACAGCTTCTCGGCCGACGAGCTCAAGACGCTCAAGGCCGGTGCCGAGCAGATCAAGGAGATCGAGGGCAAGCTCACCATCCTCGAGCAGAAGTATCCCGGCTGCGGCACGGCGCCCGGCGCAGGTGACAGTGTGAGCGCGGAGGAGGCCGGCATGACCGCCTCCGGCAGCGACCTGATGAAATTCCCGAGCTTTCAGGGTAAGGACCTCAACGGCAATGACGTCGACAGCAGCAAGCTCTTTGCCGGCAACAGCGTCACGGTCGTGAACTTCTGGTTCACCACCTGCAACCCGTGCGTCGGTGAGCTGGCCGACCTTGAGGCGCTCAACAAGGACCTCGCCGCGAAGGGCGGCGCGGTCGTCGGCATCAACTCCTTCACGCTCGACGGCGACAAGACCGCCATCGCCGAGGCGAAGGACATTCTGGCGAAAAAGGGCGTGACCTACTCCAACCTCTGGTTCGCCTCCGACAGCGAGGCCGGTAAGTTCACCGCCGGTCTGTACTCGTTCCCGACCACGTACGTCGTCGACAAGAACGGCAACATCGTCGGCCAGCCGATCGTCGGCGCGATCACCGCACCCGATCAGGCAAAGAAGCTCAACGAGCTCATCGATCAGGCGCTCGCAAGCAGCAAATAACGACCCGAGACAGCATCCGCCTCGGCGTGCCTTTCTGACGGAAGGCGCGCCGGGGCGGATATTTGCTGTCTGTCAGAGCCTGACGTCCTCAAGCCGGTGCAGCTGCTCGAGCGCAACGCTGCCGCCGCTGATGACAAAGCAGACCTTGTCTGTCCTGCGCAGCGGCAGCTGCCCGCACAGCGCAGCGCCCATGCCGATGGCGGATGACGGCTCGCACAGGAGCTTGCCCTCCAGAAGCAGCAGCTTCATGGCGCGCAGAAGGTCGGCATCCACAACGGACGCAAAGCCGTCGGTGTTTTCGGCCACATATGGAAAACACACATTCCCCGGCTTTTGCGCGACGAGCGCGTCCGCAATCGAGCGCTGCTGCTCCACCTGCACCGGATGCCCGGCGCGCAGGCTCTCCCGATAGCGCGGCAGCGCCTCCGGCTCTGCACCGTAGACGCGCACGTGCGGTGCGAGCGCCTTGACCGCCGTGGCGACACCGCCGATGAGCCCGCCGCCGCTGACGGGGACAACGAGCGCATCCAGCGCCGGACACTGCTCCAGAATCTCGAGCCCGACCGTGCCCTGCCCCGCCATGACGAGCGGGTCGTTAAACGGCGGCACCATCGTCGCGCCGCGCTCGGCACAAAGCCGCGCCGCAACGTCAAAGCGCTCGGCAGCATCGCAGAGCACGAGCTCCGCGCCCAGTGCGCGGATGGCCGCCTGCTTGACGGCGGGCGCGGTCTCCGGCATGACGATGCAGGCGTGCGTGCCGAAGCGCTGCGCGGCGTAGGCCACCGCGCGGCCGTGGTTTCCGGACGAGGCCGCGACAAAGCCGCGCGCACGCTCATCCTCCGTCAGGGCGAGGATCTTGTTCATCGCGCCGCGCAGCTTGAACGCGCCCGTGCGCTGCATACACTCAGCCTTGGCATACACCTCGCAGCCGAGGGCATCGTCGAGCGCCGGCAGGCGCAGCAGCGGCGTCTGAACAATATAAGGGGCAATGCGCGCGTGCGCCGCCCGAATGGTCTCCAATGTCAGCTCCATGGGAACGCTCCTTTCTCAACAGCTCCATTGTAACGCAGCGCAAGCGCGTTGTAAAAGAAAATCTGTGCGGCCGCCGCGCTTGACAATCCGGGGCACAGAGGTCATAATTAAAAGAAATTTTTTGCAAATTTTCGAATTCAGGAGAAATCGCACGTGAAACACGCCGGCAAAAGCAAGCGCACCCGGAATCTGTGCAACGCGGCCATGCTCTGCTGTGCTGCCGCCGTGCTGCTGACCGGGCTCGGGCGCACGCTGCTGCGCCCGAAGGACGTCAACTACTACGAAAACCGCCCGGCCAACACCGTCGCCCCGCTGACGGCGGAAAGCTGGCTTGATGGTTCGTTTCAGGACGCCATGGAGGCTGCGCTCAGCGATCAGATCCCGCTGGCGCAGGCGATGAAAAAGACCTTCAATGACGCGCAGAACAAGATCCGGTACGACTCCATGATGCGCCTGTCGCACCGGTATCCGAACGTGCCGGTCCAGTACGACCAGTTTCTCGTCTACGGCGGGAAATATCTGGCCTACGCCTACTGCGGTCCCGACATGGTGATACCGGAGCTCACGCGGCACAGCGAAAACCTCAATGCACTGATCGCCGCGCATCCGGACGTGACGTTTTATCTCTATATGGTCGATGGCGACTCGAACAACAACTTCACGGCCGGGGAAAACAACGGCGCGTTTGAATACCTCAGCAGCCGGGTGAACCTGCCGGCAGAACAGATGGGCAGGTTCGCCGTGGACGAGCTGGAGACGTATGAGCGCGACTTTTACCAGACCGATCATCACTGGTGCAACGTCGGCTCCTACCGCGGCTACCGCGAGGCGGCCGCCCTGCTCGGCTGCACCGACCTGCTCGAGCCGCTGGAAACGGTGCGCGTATCCGATCACTTCTCCGGCTCAAAAGCGCTGTCTATCGGCGCGCAGGAGCAGTTTTTTGAGCCGATGGATGTCTACCGCTTTGCTTTCCCGAAGATGTCCGTGACGATCGCCGGAGAACCGGCGGATGATTACGGCTGGCAGGACGCCGCGCTCAGCGGCCAGCTCACGGACGCCAGCTACGGTGGGGTCTACGGCTGGGACAACGGCGAGGTCATCCTTGACACAGGCACGACCGGACGCGGGAATCTGCTGATGCTCGGCGAATCGTATGACAACGCCATCCTCAAACTCATGGCTTCGCACTTTGACCGGGTCTACAGCGTCGATCTGCGCAGCTATGAGCAGGACATGGGAAAGCCGTTTCGGCTGGCGGAGTATCTGCGCGAGCACCGGATCACGAAGGTGCTCTTGATCGGCAGCACGCCGTTTTTCACGTCGGACGACTTCATGGTGGAGGACTGAGCGATGGTATTCAGCAGTCAGACATTTCTGTTTTTCTTCCTGCCGCTGGCGGGGCTGTGCGTGCTCATCCGCTCGAAGCCCGTGCAGAACGCCATGCTGCTCATCGCGTCGCTGATCTTCTACGCCTGGGGCGAGCCGAAGATGGTCGTGCTCATGGTGCTCGTGACGCTCGTGGCCTACGGCAGCGGCTTTGCCATCGTGCATTTTGAGGCGCGGCCGCGCGCGAAAAAGGCCGCGCTGATCGCGGCGATCGTCGTCATCCTCGGCAACCTCGTCGTGTTCAAATACCTCAACTTCCTGTGCCGGACGTTCTCGTTTCTCTGCCTGACGGACCCCGGCATCGCGCTGCCGATCGGCATCAGCTTTTACACGTTTCAGATCCTGTCGTATGTCATCGACCTCTACCGCGGCAAGATCGCCCTGCAGCGCAACTTTTTCTACCTGCTGATGTACGTCAGCTTCTTCCCGCAGCTCATCGCCGGCCCCATCGTGCGCTATGAGACCGTCGAGCAGGAGATCCGGGAGCGCCAAGTGACCATGGACGATCTCGCGCAGGGCTTCCGGCGCTTTGTCGTGGGTCTGGCCAAAAAGCTGCTGCTGGCCAATCAGGTCGCGCAGGTGGCCACCATCGTCTACAGCGGCAGCCCCGCCAATTACGGCTCACTCATGTACTGGCTGGCCGCCATCGCCTACACGCTGCAGATCTATTTCGACTTCTCCGGCTACAGCGACATGGCCATCGGCCTCGGCCGGATGTTCGGCTTCCACTTCCTCGAAAACTTCAACTACCCGTATATCTCCCTGTCGGTCACAGAGTTCTGGCGGCGGTGGCACATCTCGCTGTCCACCTGGTTTCGCGACTATGTGTACATCCCGCTCGGCGGCAACCGCGTTTCCCGGGGGAAGTGGGTGCGCAACATTCTCGTCGTCTGGGGCCTGACCGGCCTGTGGCACGGCGCGGACTGGAACTTCCTGCTCTGGGGCCTGTACTACGGTGTGCTGCTGCTGATCGAAAAGCTCTGGCTGGGCAAGTATCTCGAGCGTCTGCCGAAGGCACTGCGCTGGCTGCTGTGCATGATCATCGTGTGCATCGGCTGGGTGATGTTCAACCTCACGGACTTTGTGCAGATGCGCTGCGCGCTCGCGCGGATGTTCAGCTTCACGCACGTGGCGCTCTCGCAGTCGCTCGCAGCGGATGTGAGCATCGTTCCGCCGCTGCTGTGGATGCTGCCAGCGCTCGTATTCTCCACACCCGTCTGCCGGCGCGTGCACCTTGGCGAGAGCTGCGGCGCCGAGATCGTGCGCAACGTCGTGTGCCTGGCGCTGCTGGCCGTGTGCATCGTCTTTTCCGTGAGCGCGACGTTCAATCCGTTCATCTATTTCCGCTTCTGAGGAGGTTTCACTATGTATGATCTCAACCGCTTTCTCTCCGCGCAGCGCCGGGACTATGCCGCCGCTCTGCGCGAGATCCGCAGCGGCCGCAAGCGCAGCCACTGGATCTGGTATATCTTCCCGCAGGTCGCTGGGCTGGGCATGAGCAGCACATCGCAGTTTTATGCCATCTCCGGGCTTGACGAGGCGCGCGCTTACCTGAGCGAGCCGACGCTGCGCGCGCACCTGCTGGAGATCAGCAGCGCCCTGCTTGCGCTTGAGGAAAGCGACCCCACGGCCGTGTTCGGTTTTCCGGACGATCTGAAGCTGCGCTCGAGCATGACGCTCTTCGCTGCCGCCGCGCCGGACGAGCCGGTGTTTTCCGCCGTGCTCGACAAATTCTTCGGCGGGCAGCCGGACGCGCGCACGCTGCAGATCCTCGGACTGTAAGGAGGCATTGCCATGGAAAACCTGACCGAAACAAAACTCACATCCGAAAAAATCTACAACGGCTGTATCCTCGATTTTTACCGCGACACCGTCCGCCTGCCCAACGGCGGCACCGCGCCGCGCGAGCTGACGCGCCATGTGGGCGCGGTGTGCATCGTGCCGCTGCTCGACGACGGCCGCGTGATCGTCGAGCGGCAGTTTCGCTACCCGGTGAATGAGGTCATCACGGAGATCCCCGCCGGCAAGCGCGACAGCCGCGACGAGGCGCCCGACGACGCCGCGCGCCGCGAGCTGCGCGAGGAGACCGGCATCACGGCGCGGGAGCTCATCCCGCTCGGAGCGTTCTACCCCGCCGCCGCGTACTCGGACGAGGTCATCTGGATGTACCTCGCCCGCGGCCTGACCTTCGGCGAGCAGCAGCTCGACGACGACGAATTTCTCAATCTTCAGGCCGTGCCGCTCGAGGAGCTTGCGCGCGACGTGCTCGCCGGGCGCATCCCGGACGCAAAGACGCAGGCAGCCATCCTGCGCGTGTACTGCATGGAGCGCGGCTTCGAGCCGAAATAACACAAGCGGCAGGCGGCGGTCAGATGACCGCCGCCTGCCGCTTGGCATGGGGGTGCGCTCAGTGCCGGCGGAACAGCCCCTTTTTCTCATAGGGAACACAGGCATAGCCCGTGAGCTCGTAGCCGAGCTTGGTAAAGACCGGGCGCAGCTCCGCCTCCGGAATCGCCGTCTCGGAGAGGATGACCGTCTCGCCCCGGCTGTGCGAGGACGTGACCTTCTTGACCGGAAACGCATTGCGCACCGCGTCGTTGACGTGGCTCTCGCACATGGCGCACATCATGCCGTCTATATTCAGTGTGATCTGATACATGGGATACCTCCTTGAAAAGTCAACTGGTTAGATGCATTTAATTCAAACCGGATGATATCACTGCCGCGCGCGTGTGTCAAGAGCGCGGCGCAAAAAAGATCCCGCTGTTCTGATTCAGTTTTATCCCGGACAGGGAAAAACAAGGGCGGCTATTTCCGTCCCCGCACCAGAAACATCGGTGTGGAGGCGAAGCTGATCGTTTCCTCCTCCGACCAGACGCGCTTCCAGACTGTCTCATCGGCCTCGGCCTTCAGGCCGAGGGAGGCAAGCTGCTGCAGATCCCACGCGGGGCGCACGATTTTTGACAGCGGCATGCGGCGGGCGATCTCCTCCATCACATCGAAGTGCTCGCCCTCGGCCTCTACGTTCTGATCCCGGACGCCGCGTTCGGCGCTGCTCCTGCGGTCACGGTCCCAGGCCGCCTGCGCGTCCTCATCGAAGAGATAGGCGTACCAGTTCGCGTCAAAATTCAGCAGCACGCCGCCCTTCTTCA
This sequence comes from uncultured Eubacteriales bacterium, assembly GCA_900543625.1. GTDB lineage: Bacteria > Bacillota > Clostridia > Oscillospirales > Oscillospiraceae > CAG-103. Next base: position 207,015 of record UQSF01000001.1, on the reverse strand, counting down.
GCACCCGCGTCCACTCGGCATACGCCCGATCGGGGTGCGGCAGATTCCAGGTCAGATTGCGGCTGATGACCGCGTCGAAGCGCTCGGGCGCGAAGGAGAGCGCCTCGGCGTTCATCTCCATAAAACATATCTCGTCGGCCAGAGGGCCGGCGTTTTCTTTTGCCTCGGCGAGCATGGCGCGGGTGAGGTCGATGGCCGTCACGGCGCAGCCCAACTCGCGCAGCAGGATGGCAAAGAAGCCCGGCCCGGTGCCGACCTCCAGCACCTGCAAGTCGGAAAGCGGACGACCGGGGAACCGCCGCGTCAGCTCTTCACATATGCAGTCCTTCCACCTCTGCCGCTGCGCCGTGGCCAGCTCCAGCCGGTTGACCTCCGAATAGCCGGGGGCACGGTCGGTCCAGTAGTTTTTATTCTCTTCAAGGATCGGGTCTCGGCACACCATAACTCACCATCGGGCCTTTCTCAATGATATTCAACGACGCGGTCTGATACAGCAGCACCCCGTCTGCGGGTGCGAGCTCCGTAAAAAGGCTTTTGCCGAAATAGTCGCGGATCTCGCCAAGCTTTTCGCCCTTCCGGAAACGGTCGCCCGGCTTTTTCTCCGGGTACCAGCAGCCGGTGCAGGGCGCATCGTCGTTATACTCCAGCAGCTCCTGCTTGGAATAGCGGGTCCAGTCCCCGTCCAGCACGCCGAGCCGGCGCAGGATGTTGCGCACATCGGCCTTGTCCGCCTCGATCTCCTCCCGGCTGAACAGGCTGAGCTGGCCGCGCTCGATGAGCACACTGGGAACACCGTGGAGAGAGGCAAGATTATAGGCCCCGCCCGTGCGGCAATGCGAGCGCACAACATACTTTACATTCACGCACTCTACCATCCGTTTCGCCGTCTCCTCGGCAGGCGCGTCGCCCAGATAATAGCAATAGGGGATCAGCGTCTCATAACCATCGCCGCAGTGCAGGTCGATATAAGCATCTGCGTTGCGGATAAAGACCTCGAAGAGCATATGCGCCAGACGCTCGGCCTCACTCCCTTCCCGGTCGCCGGGGAACACGCGGTTGAGATTTTTGCCGTCCTCAAAGACGCGGGACATGGTGCGGTTTTCAAAGCCTGAACGGTTGACCAGCGGAACAAGGATCACGTTGCCGCGCAGCGTCGAAACGTCAAGCTCATTGGACAGCTCGATGGCCGCCTGAATGCCGACGTATTCCGCGTTGTGAATGCCCGCCGTGATGAGAACGGTCGGTCCCGGCTGCTCACCGCAGAGCAGGACGTGCGGAACGTGCAGCTCGGTGCCCTCCACGTGGATATGATCTTTTACCGTTTTGCCCGGCGTCAACTCGTGCCCGGCGATCATTTTTGCTTGCATGACAGCCTCCATTTTTATTTCATTACCGTATCACGCGCTTCCCTTTTTGGCAACCCCCTGGGGGGGATCCAGAAGCGGGAAAAGGCGCGGTCAATGCGCATTTTTATCCCCCCGGGGGGCTTACGCATCGAAGAAAGACAGAATATAATGTAAGCAGCCTGTATTTCCGCTTATTGGATAGACAGCCGCGTGAGGGCGCAAGGGCCGCCGGCTGCAGCAGAGAGGGGAAGCATATGGAACTGATCAAGCATCGCGTAGCTCACTACTGGTCTCACCGGGCGGAGGCCTTTGAAGCGCAGAGACTGCGTGAATTCGACAGCGAGAAGCGGGCGCGCTGGCTCGCGGAGTTTTTCCGGTATCTGCCGCAGGGGCGGCCGCTCCGGGTCCTGGACATTGGCACGGGTACCGGCTTCTTCGCCTGCCTGTTTGCCGCCGAGGGGCACGAGGCGACCGGCATCGACCTGACACCGGACATGATCGAGCACGCCGAGCATATGGCCGCCGTTCTGGGGCTGGACGCCACGTTCCGGATCATGGACGCAGAAAACCCGGACTTCGAGCCGGAGAGCTTCGACGTGCTGGTGACACGGAATCTGACATGGACGCTGCCGCATGTCGAAAAGGCCTATCGGGAGTGGTACAGGATCCTCAAGCCCGGCGGTGTGCTCATCAACTTTGACGCGGATTACAGCGCCGCGCTGGAAGATGAGCAGCAAGGAGGAGAGAAGCACGAGCTGCCCGAAAACCACGCGCACAAGCTGGTGCCGGACGATCTGATGGCCGAAAACAATGCCATCACGATGGAGATCGACGCCTATCACGGGCCGCGCCCGCAGTGGGACGTGCAGCTGCTCATCGAGGCCGGCTTTGAGCGTGTCACCGTGGACAAAGGCGTTTATAAACGCATCTATGCCGAGATCGACGAGTTCTTCAATCCCACGCCGATCTTCACCATTGCAGCTTTCAAATAACAGGAGAGGCACGGCATGAAAAACTACGCGCTCAAGCGCCTGCTGCAGCTGATCCCGATCCTGCTTGCGATCACATTTTTGTCCTACGGCATGATGCGAATTGCCGGCAGCGACGTGGTCGAGCAGAAAATGGAGAACACGAGCGGCACGGTTTCGCAGGAAATGATCGACAACGCCAGAGCAGAGCTGGGTCTGGACAAGCCCTTTGTCGTGCAGTACTTCACGTGGCTCGGCAATCTGCTCAGGGGTGACATGGGCACCTCCTACGTCTCGAACCAGCCGGTGTTCTCAACCTTCGTCTCCAAGCTGCCGGCCACGCTTTTGCTGACGGCCGTTTCCATATTGCTGACCGTGCTGATCTCGATCCCGCTCGGGATCTGGTCGGCGGTGAAGCAGAACACGGCGACCGATTACGTGATCCGCACGGCGAGCTTTATCGGCAACTCTCTGCCGAACTTTTTCGTCTCCCTGCTGCTGATGTACTTTTTTGCGATCAGGCTCGGCTGGTTTCCGGTCATCTCCGGCGGCGTCAGCCTGCAGAGCGTGGCGCTGCCCGCCCTGACGCTGGCGATCGCCATGTCGGCCAAGTATCTGCGGCAGGTCCGCGCAACCGTTCTGGATGAGCTGAGCAAGGATTATGTGCTCGGCGCCAGGGCCAGAGGCGTAAAGTTCTCCACGACCCTGATCAGGAGCGTCATGAAGGCCTCGCTCGTGACGATCATCACGCTGCTGACGCTTTCGATCGGCTCACTGCTCGGCGGCACGGCCATCGTCGAGTCCATCTTCATGTGGGACGGCGTCGGCAAGCTGGCGGTGGATGCGATCAACATGCGCGACTACCCGATCATTCAGGCCTACGTGATGTGGATGGCCATCATCTACGTCGTGGTCAACCTGATCACCGACCTGAGCTATCACTTCCTTGATCCGAGGATCCGGCTGGGAGGGATCGAGCGATGAACGAAACCGTCACAGTCCGTGTACAAAAAGTCAGGAAGAACCGTATCAGGATCCGTCTGACCCTCTTTCTGATCTTAGCGGCAGCGCTGCTTCTCGTTGCGATCTTTGCAGACAAGATCGTCCCTTACGACCCCTATGCGCAGGACCTGTCAAAGTCGCTTCTCCCGCCTTCGGCCGAGCACTGGATGGGCACCGACCGCTACGGGCGCGACATGTTCTCCCGCGTTGTGGTCGGCGCGCAGACAAGCATCTTCTCCACGCTGGCGCTCGTCGGCGTCATCTCGGTCTTCGGAACCGCCGTCGGCACGCTCTGCGGCTACTACGGCGGCGCGATGGACTCCGTCGTGATGCGCATCTCGGACGTGTGTCTGGCCTTTCCGGGGCTGGTCTTTGCCCTGGCGATCGCGGCGATGCTGGGCGGCGGCGTCGGCAACGCGGTGCTCGCGCTGGCGGTCATCAGCTGGCCGAAATATGCGCGCGTGGCGCGAAGTCAGACGCTGGCGCTCAAAACCAGCGGCTTTGTGGCCGCGGCACGGCTCTCCGGCGACAGCTCCATGCAGATGATCCTGCGGCATATCCTGCCGAATATCCTCGGCCCGATCCTGGTCACGGCCATGCTGGACATCGGCACGATGATGATGGAGCTCGCAGGGCTGAGCTTCCTGAATCTCGGCGCGCAGCCGCCCACGGCCGAGTGGGGCAATATGATGAGCGGCGGACGCAGCATGCTGCAGACTTACCCATGGCTCGTACTGTCGCCCGGCTTCGCGATCTTCCTGTCGGTCGTGATCTTCAACCTTCTGGGCGACACCGTGCGCGACTACATGGACCCAAAGAACTCCCGGGCACGATAATTCGGGCCCTATATAAACAAAGGAAAGGAAACAGAGAACATGAAAAAGATCTTAGCTGCTCTTCTGGCGCTCTGCCTCTCGCTCGGCATTCTGGCCGGCTGCGGCAACTCCGGAACGACCGCCCAGTCCGGCGGGAAAAAGACCTTCGTCTTCGGCGACACCACCTTCAACGCCGAAAACGAAGAGCCGACGATCAACCCTCACGAAGCCTATTCCGGCTGGGCCTGCATCCGCTACGGCGTCGGCGAGACGCTGATGAAGATCGCGGACGACGGCACGCTCGAGCCCTGGCTGGCGGAGAGCGCCACCAACATCAACGAGACCACGTGGGAGATCGTGATCAAGGATGCGGTCTGCTTCTCCAACGGCAAAAAGTGTGACGCTGCGGCAGTCAAGGCCTGTCTCGAGCACCTGATCGAGGTCCACGAGCGCGCCGCCGGCAACCTCAAGATCGCCTCGATGGAGGCCGACGGTCAGAAGCTGACCATCGTCACCTCCGAGCCCAACCCCATTCTGATGAACTATCTCTCCGAGGCCTACGGCTGCATCATCGACATGGAGGTCGGCATCCCCGACAACGGCTGCGTCGTCGGCACCGGTCCCTATGTGGCGACCGAAGTCGTCACGGACGACCATGTGAATCTCATCAAAAACGTCAACTACTGGGACGGCGAGGTGAAGGTCGACGAGATCACCGTCCGCACCATTTCCGACGGTGACACGCTGGCCATGGCGCTCCAGTCCGGCGAAATCGACGCAGCCTACGGCATGGCCTATGCCAGCTATCCGCTCTTTGAGAATGACAACTACAAGTTCACCAGCATCCAGACCAGCCGCTGCTTCTGGGGCATGATGAACCTCCACAAGGAGAACTCCGGCTACACGATCATGAGCGACCCCGCCGTGCGCAAGGCGATCGCCATGGGCATCAACAAGCAGGACTTCGTCGACGTGCTGCTCAACGGCTACGGCTACACCGCGACCGGTGCCTTCCCCGACAGCTTCGCGTTCGGTCAGGGCATTCAGACCGTGTCCTTTGATCCCGATCAGGCCAGGGCCGAGCTGGAGGCCGCCGGCTGGGTCGACACCGACGGCGACGGCATCCGCGAAAAGAACGGCGTCAAGCTCACGATCCGCTGGCTGACCTACCCGTCCCGTCAGGAGCTGCCCCTGCTGGCCGAGTCCGCGCAGTCCACGCTCAAGGACATCGGCATCGACGTGCAGATCAACTGCACCAAGGATCACAACAGCATCCGCAAGGATCCCACGGCATGGGACATCTGGGTCAGCGCCAACGTCAACGCCGGCCTGGGCGATCCCCAGAACTTCTTCGACACCTACTGTCTGGACAAATCGGTCAAGAATTCCGGCGGCCACCACAGCGACAAGCTTGAGAAGCTTGCCGTCCGGCTGCGCACCACCTTCGATCCGGCCGAGCGTGCGAAGATCGCCGTCGAGATGCAGCAGCAGCTGTTGGACGACAACTCCTACGTCTTCTGCTCCTTCCTGCGCATGAGCATGATCATGAAGGCCAACGTCTCCGGCCTCGAAGCACACACCTGCGACTTCTACGAGCTGACCGCGGATCTCGATATCCAGTAAGCAAAAGAAAGAGGGGCGGAAGCATTCCGCCCCTCAGTTCCCCGGACGGACATGGGCTCAGCGCGGAAAGTTTCCGTTTTGAGCCGATGCCCGTTTTTCAGACAACATCCAAATGAGGTCGTTTTATGGCAGTATTATTGGACTATCAGCATGTGGAGGTCTCCTTCAACGGGGATCCCGTCGTCCATGACGTGAGCTTTCAGCTCCATTCCGGCGAGATCCTCGGTCTGGTGGGTGAGTCCGGCTCCGGAAAATCCACGCTGCTCAAGGCCGCGATGGGCCTTCTGGGCAGCAGCGGCATGGTCACAAGAGGCGACATCTGGTTTGAAGGAAAAAGCCTTCCGGACGTGCCGCCCAAGGAGATGCGCAGGATCTGCGGCGAGAAGATCGGCATGATCTTTCAGGACTGCGGCGCGTCCCTGAGCCCGACCCGCACGATCGGCGAGCAGATCATCGAGAGCATGGCGGCGCACCGCAAGGTGGATGTGGCCGAGGCAAAGCGCGCCGCGCTGGAGCTCTTTGAAAAGCTGCACTTTCAGGACGGTGAGCGAATCTGGGACAGCTATCCTTTCGAGCTCTCCGGCGGCATGAATCAGCGCGCGGGCATTGCGATCGCCATGCTGATGAATCCGGCCGTTCTCCTGGCGGACGAGCCCACCTCCGCGCTCGACATGGCCGTACAGCGGCAGGTCGTGGAGGAAATGCTGCATGTCCGCGAGACCTTCGGCACCGCGATCATCATCGTGACGCACGACATCGGCGTCGTCTCCGCGATGGCCGACAGCATCGTCGTGCTCTCCAACGGCCGCGTGATGGAATACGCAGCGGCGAAGGACGTGCTGGAAAACCCGCAGAATGACTACACGGTAAAGCTGCTGAGCGCAGTCCCGAGACTGAGGAGGGAGAAGGCATAAATGGAACCGATCCTGAAGGTCGCAGACCTCTCCAAAGCCTTTTCCCGCGCCGGCAGGGATGCATTTTTCGCCGTCGATCATGTGAGCTTTGAGGTACAGCCCGGTGAGATCCTCGGCATCGTGGGCGAATCCGGCTCCGGCAAGTCCACGATCGCCAGGCTCATCACCCGCCAGATCGACGCCACCGGCGGGCAGATCTTCATCGACGGGCAAGATATCACCCGGCTCAGGGGGAGGGATCTGATCCCGGTCTACGCGAAGATCCAGATGGTCTTTCAGTCACCGGCCGACTCCTTCGATCCGCGCCGCACATTGGGCGACGGCATCTGCGAGAGCCTGCGCAACAAGGGCGTACCGAAGGCCGAACGCGAGGCAAAGGCGCGCGCGCTGCTGGAAAGCTGCGGCCTGCCGGCCACGTTTCTCGCGCGCTATCCGCATCAGGTCTCCGGCGGCCAGTGCCAGCGCGCGGCCATTGCAAGAGCGCTGATGAACGACCCGCGCATCCTCATCTTTGACGAGGCCACCTCCGCACTGGACGTGACCGTGCAAAAGCAGATCATCGAGCTTCTGCAGCAGCTGCAGAAGGAAAGGAAGCTGGCCTATCTCTTCATCTGCCACAACATCGCGCTGGTACAGCAGTTTTGCGACAGGGTCATCGTGCTCCATGACGGCAGGATCGTGGAGAGCGGTCTGCCCGACGAGGTCATCCTGCACCCGCAGTCGGATTACACCAGACGGCTTGTCGACGCTGTTTTCTGAGCGGCAGAGCCTTGCTGTTTCCCCCGGCACGGCTCAGACTTACGGTTCAACGGATCGGCTCATCAGACCGCCGCCGCGCTGAAAGCCAAAAGCCGCCTGCTATTGAAGGTCCATAAAAAAGACGAGATTTTCATCCGTGAAAATCTCGTCTTATTGTTTTGCTGCTCACGCCTTCGGGAAGGTGGCGCGGATGGTCGTGCCCGTGCCCGGCGTGCTCTCAAGCTCGATGCGGCCGTGGTGCAGCTGCATGGCGTGCTTGACGATCGAGAGTCCCAGCCCCGTGCCGCCGGACGCCTTCGAGTGGCTCTTGTCCACGCGGTAGAAGCGCTCGAACACGCGCGCCTGATGCTCCGGCGCGATGCCGATGCCGGTGTCGGCAACGGTGACGCTGCTGCCGTCGGCGTCGTGCGCAACGGTGATGTCCACACGGCCGCCGTCACGGTTATACTTGATGGCGTTGTCGCAGAGATTGTAGACGATCTCATAGAGCAGGCGGCGCACGCCGGGGATCACAGTGGGCTCCCCCTGCACGCTGACCGTGACCTGCCGCGCTGCCGCAGCGTCCTGCAGCGTCTCCGCCGCCTCCTGCGAAACTGTGAGCAGGTCGACGGGCTCGGTCGGCAGCTCGCCGCCCTCGTCGAGCTGGGACAGGCGGATGATGTCGTCAATGAGCGTGACGAGGCGGGCGGCCTCGGTATGGATGTGGCCGACGAAGCGCGGCAGGTCGTCGGGCCTGACCATACCGTTTTCGATCAGCTCGGCACTGCCGATGATGCCCTGCAGCGGCGTCTTGAGCTCGTGCGAGACATTCGCCGTGAACTCCCGGCGGTTGCGCTCGGCAAACTCCTGCTCCGTGATGTCAAAGGCGAGGATGACCGTGCCGATCGGTTTTCCGTCGGACGCGATGCGGCTGATGTCAAACTGATAGATGCGCCCCGCGCGCTCGGCGCGCACCTCGCTGTGGCCGTCGCCGGCGGCGGCCTGAATGGCGGCACTGATCTCGTGGCTGCGCTCGACGGTGAGAAAGTCCTGACCGGTGCACTGCCCGTCCGCGCCGAAGAGCGCCTGTGCCGCGGCGTTGATGCTCAGAATGTCGCCGTGCTCGTCGAGCAGGACGAGCCCCTCGCGCATACTGCCGGTGATCTGCGTGAATTCGTCGGTCTTTTCGCGCAGCTCGCGCAGCTGTGTCCGGATCTCGACGTGCTGGTGGTGGATGCGCTTGAGCAGCGGCGAGAGCTCCTCATAGGCGTCGTTATCGAGCGGGTGCTCGAGATCGAGGCTGTTGAGCGGATCGACGATACGCCGCGACAGGCGCCTGGCCAGCATGCCCGAGAGGATGAGCGCCACAATAAGCACGAGCAGCAGCGGCTGGAGCATACCGACGGCGATCATGCCGACCGTCGCTCGGCTGATGGAGATGCGCAGCACCGTACCGTCCGTAAGCCGCTGGGCATAGTACATGGTCTTTTCCATAAGCGTCGAGGAATAGCGCGTGCTCTCGCCCGTGCCGGTGCTCAGCGCCTGACTGACCTCGGCGCGCGAGGCGTGGTTTTCAAGGCTCTCGGCATCGGTCCTAGTGTCGTACAAAACGCTGCCATCGGCCGCGATCCACGTCAGGCGGTAGCGCTCGGCCGTGAGCTGCGAGAGATAGTCCGTGCCGCTACTTTCCACGGCGGCCGAGGCAAGGCTCAGCTCGTCGCGCAGCTGGTTTTCTTCCACGCCGCCGAAATAGCTGTAGAGAAAGCCCATGATGATCAGCAGGCTTGCCAGCAGCACAGCACCGGCCACGAGGAGGATGGATTGAAAGATTTTCTTGGTCATGTCGTTGCCTCCATACGGTAGCCAACATTGCGCACCGTCTCGATCCGCCGTCCGTAGGGGCCGAGCTTCTGCCGGAGCGTCCGGATGTGCATATCGACCGTGCGGGTCTCGCCGCAGAAGTCCATGCCCCAGACCTCCTGAAAGAGCTGGTCACGCGTGAACGCCATGCCCGGATGGGACAAAAACAGGCGCAGAAGCTCAAATTCTTTATATGTGAGCGCGACGCGCGCGCCGTCGACCGTGACCGTGTGTGCATCGAGGTCGACAACGAGACCGCCGCTGCGCAGCAGATGCGCAGCCTTGTCCGGCCGGCAGCGGCGCAGCACCGCCTTGACGCAGGACACCAGCTCCATCACGCCGAAGGGCTTGACGAGATAATAGTCCGCACCGAGGTCGAGGCCGCGGATCCTGTCATACTCCGCGCCCTTGGCCGTGGCCATGACGACCGGAATGGTGCGCAGCTCCGCCGACGCCTTCATGCGCTGCAGCAGCTCGATACCGTCCACGCCGGGCAGCATCACGTCGAGCACGACCAGATCCGGCTTTTGCGTCTGCAGCGCCGACCAGAACGAGACGCCGTCGTCAAAGCCGCGGGCCTCAAAACCCGTGGACGTGAGCGTATAGACCTCAATGTCGCGGATGCTGGCGTCGTCCTCAACACACCAGATCATGTCCTACCCCTCCTTGTGCACCCCGGTGACCGAGAAGATCACCCACTCGGCGATGTTCGTCGCGTGGTCACCGATGCGCTCAAAGTATTTGGCGATCATGAGCAGATCGAGCGCATACGCCCCGTCCTCGGGATGGGCGGTGATCTTATCGATCAGCCGGCGCTTGACCTCGTCGAAGGCGTTGTCCACAACGTCGTCCTCGGCGATGACCGTCTCTGCCAGCATTGTATCACGCTGAACGTAGGCGTCAACACTTTCTGTGACCATATGGATGGTCGAGCGCGCCATTTCGCGCAGCAGATCGTCATTTTCCGCCGAACGTCCGGCGAGATACTGGACGATCTCCGCAATGTCCTCGGCCTGGTCGCCGATGCGCTCCATGTCCGTGATCATCTTCAGTGCGGCCGAGATCTGGCGCAGGTCACGCGCGACCGGCTGCTGCTGCAGCAGGAGCTTGAGGCACAGCGACTCGATGTTGCGCTCCTTCTGGTCGATCTCCGCGTCGAGCGGCCCGACCTTCTTCGCCAGCTCCGGATCTGCCTCCGTGAGGGCCTTGGACGCGAGTGCGATGACTTCCTCGCACAGTGCGCCCATCTCGATCATCTCCTTGTTCAGGAGTGCGAGCTGTTCATCAAACCGGCTTCTCATCAGCCAAACCTCCCTGTGATGTAATCTTCCGTGCGCTTGTCCTGCGGCTGCGAGAAGAGCCGCTCCGTGTCGTCGCACTCGACGAGCTCGCCGAGCAGGAAAAACGCCGTGCGGTCGGAGATACGCACCGCCTGCTGCATGTTGTGCGTGACGATGACGATCGTGTACTGCTCCTTGAGCTGCATGGCCAGCTCCTCGATCTTCGACGTGGAGATCGGGTCGAGCGCGCTTGTGGGCTCGTCCATGAGCAGCACCTCGGGCTCGACCGCAAGTGCGCGGGCGATGCACAGTCTCTGCTGCTGGCCGCCGGAGAGACCGAGCGCATTTTTGCGCAGGCGGTCTTTCACCTCGTCCCAGATGGCCGCGCCGCGCAGCGATTTTTCGACGATCTCGTCGAGCTTCGCGCGGTTTTTGATGCCGTGCGTGCGCGGGCCGTAGGCGATGTTGTCGTAGATGCTCATCGGGAACGGGTTCGGCTTCTGAAAGACCATGCCGATCTCGCGCCGCAGCTCGTTGACGTCCGTGCCGGGGGCAAAAATGTCCTGCTCGCGGTAGCGCACATCGCCCGTGATCTTCACGCCGGGGATGAGGTCGTTCATGCGGTTGAGCGTTTTGAGAAACGTGGACTTGCCGCAGCCGGACGGCCCGATGAGCGCCGTGATGCTCTTTTCCGGAATGTTCATGCTGATATCGTGCAGCGCCTGATGGTCCCCGTACCAGAGATCCAGACCCTGAACCGTCATAATATCACTCATAGGCTTCTTTTCCTCCTGAAGTATCTCTCGACGAGCATGGCCGCGCCGTTGATGAGCAGTGTGAGGAGCATCAAAATGGCGGCGATGGCAAAGGCCACGTCGAATTGTCCCTGTTCCTTGGCGTAGACGTAGAGCGCGACGGTGAGCGTGGCGCCCGCGCTGCTCAGCCCGTCGAAAAAGCCGTTGAGCGCATGGGCAAAGCCCGCCGTGAACAGCAGTGCGGCCGACTCGCCGAGGATGCGCCCGACGGACAGGATGCAGCCGGTGATGACGCCGTCCACACAGCCGGGCAGCACCACGGTGCGGATGACGCGCCACTTGCCCGCGCCGAGCCCGAACGCGCCCTCGCGGTAGCTCTGCGGCACGGTCTTTAAGCTCTCCTGCGTGGTGCGCATGATGGTCGGCAGGTTCATGATGACGAGCGTGAGCGCGCCCGCGAGCAGCGATGTTTTCATGTTCAGAAACTGGCAGAAAAACAGCATGCCCACGAGACCGTAGATGATCGACGGGATGCCGGAGAGTGTCTCAGCCGCGTATTCGATGACACCGATGATGCGGCGGTTCGTCGCGTACTCAGTCAGGTAGATGGCAGCTCCCACGCCGAGCGGCAGCACGATCAGCAGCGTGGCAATAACGATATAGAGCGTGTTGAGCAGGTCCGGCAGGATGCCGATGCGGTCCGACAGATAGCTCGGCGCGGTGGACAGCAGCGTCCACGACACGTTCGGCAGCCCCTTGACGAGCACATAGGCGATCAGAAACAGCACCAGCGCCGCCGTGATCACAGCCGCCGCGCCCATGAGGATGCGCATGGCGAGGATGTAGGCTCTGCGGCTGCCGGAAATGGCTTTCTTTTTCATCCCTTGCCCTCCTTATTGCGCTTGAGGAAGAAGTTGAGCGTGGCGTTGATGAGCATGATGAACAAAAACAGCACCAGCGCGATGGAAAACAGTGCCTGCCGCTGCAGGCCGCCGGAATAGGACATTTCGCTCGCGACGGCGGTGGTCAGAAAGCGCACGCTCTGAAACAGGCTCGGCATATTCGGCACGTTGCCGGACACCATCATGACGGCCATGGCCTCGCCGATGGCGCGGCCGACGCCGAGCACGACGGCGGCGGCGATGCCGCTCCTGGCTGCCGGAACGGAGACCTTGAAGTACGTCTCGACCGGCGTCGCGCCGAGCGCGAGCGACGCGTCCTCATACTCGGGCGGCACGGCCTCGAGCGCCGTGACGGACACCTTGATGATCGACGGCAGGATCATGATCGCCAGCACGACGATGGCGGCGAGCAGGCTCGCGCCGTCGGCCAGATGAAACACCTTGCGGATGCCCGGCACGAGCACGAGCATGCCTACGAGACCGTAGACCACCGACGGAATGCCGGCAAGCAGGCTCACGGCTGCGGACATGACACTGCGGATGCGCGGCGGGGCGACCTTCGCCAGATACACCGCCGTCAGAAAGCCGATCGGCACGCCGAGCACGATCGCGCCCGCGGTGCCATATACACTTGTGAGAATGAACGGCAGGATGCCGTAGGACGGCTCCGCCGCCGTGGACGCCCACGTCTTTCCGAACAGGAACGGGATGAGCCCGATCTGCCGGATGGCGGGGATGCCGGAGACGATCAGGTACACGCTGATGAGCAGCACGCACCCGACGGTGATGAGGCCAAGGAGCAAGAACACGCCGTGCACGACCGTCTCCAGAGCTTGAGATTTCTTTTTCATATCCAGCACCTCTGTATATACCAAAGGCGGCTGGAAGAACCAGCCGCCTTGCGCTTACCTGTGACTCAGGCCACCGGGACTGCGCCCGCCGCGGAGATGATGGACGCGGCATCCGCAGAGATCGCGAAGTCGAAGAACTTCTGCGCGGTGTCGCTCAGGGCAGTGCCCTCCTTCGTCACGAGGACGAACGGACGCTGGACGAGGTACGTGCCGTCCTTGACGGTCGCCTCCGTCGGGGCAACACCGTTGACGGTCAGCGCCTTGACGCTGTCCTTGATGGCAGCCAGAGAGGCATAGCCGATCGCGTTCGGATTCTGGGACACGGTGGTGATCACATCGCCCGTGGAGGTCAGCTCCTGACGGTACTGGCAGGCGTCCTTGGTCTCGGTGATGGACTCGAAGCCGTCGCGCGTGCCGCTGCCGGCCTCACGGCCGATGAGGACGATCTCGGCATCCTCGCCGCCGACATCCTTCCAGTTGGTGATCTCGCCGGTGTAGATCTTGGCGATCTGCTCCAGGCTCAGGTCCTTGACCGGGTTCTGGGGATTGACGATGATGGCGATGCCGTCGAGCGCGACGATGGTCTCCTTCAGACCGGCGGCCTTCTCATCGTCCTTGAGTGCGCGGCTCGACAGACCGATGTCGCAGCGGCCTTCGGAGACGGCCTGGATGCCGGAGCCGGAGCCGGTCGGGTTGTAGGTGAAGGTCGTGCCCTTATTGGCTTCCATGAAGGATTCGCCGAGCGCACCGATGACCTTTTCCATCGAGGTGGAACCGTCGGTCGCAACCGTGCCGCCAGCGGTCGTGCCGCTGTCGTTTGCCTTCTGGCCGCAGCCCGCGAACAGCGAGAGCGCCATGACGGCAGCACACAAAACAGTGATGATCTTTTTCAAGATGAAGTGCTCCTTTCGAACTTCAATTTTGGTTTTTGGTTTTTTGTTCCCTACGCTTCACAGGATACGCAGAGGATGTAAAAATGAAAAGAGCGCTTATGTAAAATGCGTGTAAAATTGTAAAATGCCGCAGTTTGCAGCGCGTTTTTCACCCAATTTCGTATCTCGCGTTGATAAACAGACGTTTTCCGCGCGACTGTCAGCAAAAATCCCGTGAAAAATCTGCACACATTTTCATCCCCTACGGGGGGTTACGGTTTCGGCCGCTATCCGTTATACTAATGACAATGCTCCGAAACGGAGAAATACAGGAAGAGAGGATACACGCACTATGCGAAATCGAAGATGGATCTGCCTGCTGCTGGCAGTGCTGATGGTGCTGGCCTGCACAGCCTGCGGCGCAAAAACGAACGACGGCGCCTCCGGCGACATGCGCACACTCACCGACGGCAAAAACCGCACCGTGGAAGTACCCAAGCAGGTGGAGCGCGTCGTGTGCATCGGCGTCGGCGCGCTGCGCTACAGCTGCTATGTCGGTGCGGCTGACCGCGCCGTCGGCGTGGAGGATTATGAGACCAAGGCCGGCATGAGCCGCCTGTATAACTACGTGAACTTCGACAAGTTCAAGGATCTGCCCGTCACCGGCACGAACGGCGAGCCGTACGTGGAGCAGATCATCGACGTCGCACCGCAGGTCATCGTCATGAGCGCCTACGCCTCGTGCGACGCGGACGAGCTGAGCGCGAAGACCGGCATCCCGGTCTTTGTCGTGCCCGGCAGCGACACCACGCTCGATGACGCCGCCTACGAGACCATCCGTCTGCTCGGTGAGCTCTACGGTCTTGAGGCGCGCGCACAGGAACTGACCAAGTACCTCAAGGGCATCCAGACCGACCTCGACACGCGCACGGCCAAGATCGCAGACGATCAGAAGCCGTCCGTCTACGTCGGCGGTGTGTCCTTCAAGGGGCAGCACGGCTTTGAGGGCACGGAGGCCGGCTACGGCCCGTTCGCGCTCATCCACGCCAAAAACCTTGCCGACACGACCGGTCAGACCGGCGCGTTCAACATTGACACCGAGCAGGTGCTTGCCTGGGATCCGGACGTCATTTTCCTCGACTTCAACGGCATGGACCTCATCAACGAGGATTATCAGGCGCACCCCGATTTCTATCAGAGCCTGAGCGCCGTGCGCGGCGGCAAGGTCTACTCGCAGATCTCGTTCCGTTCCTGCGCCTCCAACCTTGAGACGGCGCTGGCCGATGCCTACTATGCCGCCTGCATGCTGTATCCGGAGCAGTTTGCAGACATTGACCCCGAGGTCAAGGCCGGTGAGATCTTCACGGAGCTGCTCGGCTCGAACCCCTATCCCGATCTGAAGGAGGCCGGGTATGCATTCCGTGCCATCACCATCGGCGAATAAGCCGCAAATTTCCGATTACACCCGCATCCGCGCCAGAAGCATCCGCTTTCTGATCCTTCTGGCGGCGGTGCTGGCGCTGGCGTTCTTTTTGTCGCTGCGCGCGGGGTCATACAACACGCCCGCCGCCGAGCTCATCCGGGGCATTTTCGGCCGCGCGGCGGACAATAAGATCAACCTCGTCATCCGCAACAACCGCCTGCCGCGCATCTGCACCGCCATGGTCTCCGGCGCGGGGCTCGGGCTCGCGGGCTGCATTCTGCAGTCCGTGCTGCGAAACCCCCTCGCCTCGGCCTCCACGCTCGGCGTGTCGCAGGGTGCGACGTTCGGCGCAGCCGGCGCCATCATCGGCCTCGGTCTGACGCACACGGGCAGCTGGGCCATCCCGCTGTGCTCGTTTCTGGGCTCGCTGCTCGTCGCAGCCGTCATTCTCGGCCTGAGCCGGTTCAAGCAGGTCTCCTCGGAGGGCATCGTGCTTGCGGGCGTCGCCATCAGCTCCATGCTGACCGGTGCGACCACACTGCTGCAATACTTCGCCGATGAGGTCGCGCTCTCGTCGCTCGTGTTCTGGACCTTCGGCGACCTCGGCAGCACGAGCTGGCAGTCCCTGCGCGGCATGGCGCTGGCTGTGCTGCTGCTGATCGTCTACTGCTATCTGCACCGCTGGGACTACAACGCCCTGCTCTCCGGCGAGGAAACGGCGCTGAGTCTCGGCATCAACGTCCAGCGGCTGACGCTGACAAACGTTGTGCTCACGTGCCTTGTCTGCTCGATCATCGTATCGAACGTCGGCCTCATCAACTTCATCGGTCTGGTCGCGCCGCACATCGTGCGCATGGTCGTCGGCAACAACTACATCTACCTCATCCCCGGCTCGGTGCTCGCGGGCGCGGCGCTGCTGCTGCTGAGCGATCTGGTCGCGCGCGTGGTCATCATGCCCGTCATTCTGCCGATCGGCGCGCTGACGGCGTTCCTCGGCGGCCCGCTGTTTTTGTATCTGCTGTTCAAGGGGAGGCGTCAGACATGATCCAGGTCGACCACCTCTGCTATCACTACAAGGGCGGACGCCCGATCCTGCGCGACGTGAGCTTTGAGCTTGACAGCGGTCACTTTCTGGCCGTGCTCGGCAACAACGGCGTCGGCAAGAGCACGCTGCTCAAGTGCATCAACCGCATCCTCACAGCCGACAGCGGCAGCTGCCGCGTCGACGGCGAGGATCTGCTCGCGCTCTCCCACCGCGAGATCGCAAAGCGCGTGGCCTTCGTCGCACAGCACGTGCCCGACACGCAAATGACCGTGCACGACATGGTCATGCTCGGCCGCCGTCCCTACATGACCTGGGGCGTGACGGAGCACGACCACGACGTGGTGCACGATGCGATGCGCTATCTGAATCTGGAGGATATGCGCGGCCGGTTTCTCAACCGGCTCTCCGGCGGCGAGCGGCAGAAGGTCATGCTCGCCCGCGCACTGGCGCAGGAGCCGACGCTCCTGCTGCTTGACGAGCCGACCAGCAGCCTCGACATCCGCAACCAGTATCAGGTGCTGCAGATCACGCGCGACCTCTGCCGTGAGCAGGATCTGACGGCGATGATCGTCATCCACGACCTGAACCTTGCCCTGCGCTTTTGCGACCGCTTTCTGCTGCTGCGCGAGGGCGAGGTGTACCGCTACGGCGGCGCGGAGATCTTCGATGCCGACGCACTGCGCGATGTCTACGGTGTCAAGGGCAGCATCGTGCAGGTGCAGGGTCAGTCGCTCGTACTCATTGAAGATGAAGAAAAGGAGAAACTATCATGACCAATTGGGAAAAATGCGTTGCCTTTCACGGCCACGCCTGCGGCGGTCTGACGATCGGCTACAAGGCCGCATGCTACGCAGCCGAGCTGCTGGAGCTGGACTTCTCCGGCGATGAGCAGCTCGTGTGCATCGCGGAAAATGACGCCTGCGGCATCGATGCCATTCAGGCGCTGCTCGGCTGCAGCGTCGGAAAGGGCAACCTGCTGTTCCATATGCGCGGCAAGCAGGCGTTTTCGTTCTACAACCGCACCACGGGCAAGTCCGTGCGGCTGGTGCTGCGCGACCGTCCGGAGGGGATGACGCGCGAGGAGTCGTTCGACTACTTCCAGGCGCAGGAGCCGGCTGACCTGTTCGATGTCAAGCCCGCGACCATCGCACTGCCGGAGAAGGCGAAGCTCTTCGACTCCTACCGCTGCGCGTGCTGCGGCGAGACGGCCGGCGCCAACTGGATCCGTCTGGTCGACGGGCAGACGCTCTGTCTCGACTGCGCCGGAAGCTACGACCGCTTCGACGTCTGAGAACAACAAAAAACTCCGGCTTCCGTTCTGGAAGCCGGAGTTCATTTTGTCCAAAACCTCGTAGAGTTTCGCCGCCGGCGCACAAATTATGCGCGCAGCAGACTGCTTGACAGTCTCAGCCGCGCAGCAGCGCGAGCTGATAAAACGCGACGGCGCTCGCCGCGGCGACATTGAGCGAGTCGACCCCGTGCGTCATGGGGATGCGCACGGTGTAATCGCACGCGGCGATCGTGCTGCCGGCCAGCCCGTCGCCCTCCGTGCCGAGCACGATGGCGAGGCGCGGCAAGGTACGCAGGCGCGCATCGTCAATGCGCAGCGGATCGTCACGCAGCGCCATGGCCGCCGTGCGAAAGCCGAGCGCGTGCAGCGTCTCCTGCCAGTCGGTGTCCGCGGGCAGATACGTCCACGGCACCTGAAAGACCGTGCCCATGCTCACGCGCACGGCGCGGCGGTAGAGCGGATCGCTGCCCGCCGACGTGAGCAGCACGGCGTCGACACCGAGCGCCGCCGCCGAGCGGAAGATCGCGCCGATATTCGTCGGGTTCATCACATTTTCCAGCACAGCCACGCGCGCGGCGTTCGTGCACAGCTCTGCCACAGATGGCAGCGCCGGGCGGCGCATGGCGCAGAGCATGCCGCGCGTGAGGTGAAAGCCCGTCAGCTGCGTGAGCACCTCGAGCTCGGCCGCGTAGACCGGGATATCGTCCGGGCAGCGCGCGAGGATATCGCGCGCCTTTCCTTCTATGTGGCGGCGCTCCATCAGAAACGACACCGGCTCGCACCCCGCATCAAGCGCACGGCCGATCACGAGCGGGCTCTCGGCGATGAAAAGCGCGTTTGCCGGGTCGGCGCGGTTGACGAGCTGGTTTTCCGTCAGGCGGGCGTACACGTCCAGCTCCGGCGCGGAAAAGTCCGTGATGTCATAGATCTTTGCCATAGCTGCATCTCTCTTTTCGATAAGGTCAGCTCATTATACCCGATTTTTCACGCGCACGCCACTGTATTTTTCCCGCCGGTGTATGCGCGCACGCACGCTCGGGCATACTGCCTGTGAGGTGATCGGAATGCAACCAACGCAAAAAGAAGCCGGCCTGCTCAAGGATCTCAAAGATCAGGAGCAGCTGTGCGTGGACAAATACCGCCGCCACGCCGCCAGCGCCAACGACCCGCAGCTCAAAAACCTGTTCGAACAGCTCGCTCAGGTCGAGCAGCAGCATCTCGACGCGATCGCGCAGATGATGCAGGGCACGGTCTGCAAGCCCGCGGACTCCGCGACCGTGCCGGGCACGTTCACGGCCGCATACAGCAGCGCAGACTCGCCGCAAAAGCAAAACGACTGCTACCTCTGCTCGGACGTGCTCACGATGGAAAAGCACGCCTCGCACCTGTACGACACGTGCGTGTTCGAATTTCGTGATGCCGACGCGCGCAGCGTACTCAACGACATTCAGGCGCAGGAGCAGCACCACGGCAAGGTCATCTATGACTACATGGCCGCAAACGCCATGTACGCCTGACACCATCCACGCAAAAGCGGCGCCCCCGAACCCCGGGGGCGCCGCTTTCTGTCTGCGGAGATCACTTGCAGAGCCCGTAGCTCCCGGCCAGCTTCCGGAACGCTGGGAGCGAGCGCTCGATCTGTGAGCGCGCCACGCAGTAGGCAAGGCGCGCATAGCCCGGGCAGCCAAAATCATCGCCCGGAACGAGCAGGATGTCATAGTCCATCGCGCGGCGGCAAAACGCGCGCGAATCCGGCTCGGGCGACTTGAGGAAGAGGTAAAACGCGCCGTCCGGCCGCGCGCAGCGATAGCCCATGGCCGTGAGTGCGCCGTAGATCAGCTCACGGTTTTCGGCATAGGCCGCGATGTCCGCCGTCTGGCCGAGGCACTCCGCCACGGCAAGCTGGAACAGCGACGACACGCAGATATACCCCAATGCGCGCCCCGCGCCGAGCACGGCAGCGTGCACGGCAGCGTAGTCGTCCATGGCCGGGTGCAGGGCGAGAAAGCCCACGCGCTCGCCGGGCAGGGACAGCGTCTTGCTGTAGGAATAGCAGTAGATCGCGTTCGGGTAAATTGCAGGCAGGAACGGCACCTCCACCCCGCCGTAGACCAGCTCGCGGTACGGCTCGTCGGCGATGATGTAGATCGGATGACCGTAGCGCGCCTGCTTTTCGCGCAGCATGGCGCTCAGCGCCGCAAGCTCCGGGCGCGAGATGACGACGCCGGATGGGTTATTCGGGGAGTTGAGGATAAGCAGCGCGGTCTTTTCCGTCACGGCGGCGGAGAGCGCCTCAAGATCGAGCGCGAAGGTATCCGCCTTGCACGGCACGACGCGCACGCTGCCGCCCGCCGCCTCGGCATAGACGGCGTACTCCGGGAAATACGGCGCGAGCACGATGACCTCATCCCCCGGGCAGAGGAGCGCGCGCGTCAGGATCGCCAGCGCACTCGACGCGCCGTCGGTCATGTAGATATCCTGCGCGCGGTACGTCTCGCCGAACGTCTGCGTGAGGTAGGCCGCGACCTTTTCCCGCACCGATGCCATGCCCGGTGCGGGCGCATAGGCGTGCAGCTGCGTGGGCGGCACGGTATGCAGCAGATGCTCGATGGCCGCGTGCACACAGTCCGGCGGGTCGATGCTCGGACTGCCGATGGAAAAGTTATAGACGTTTTCCGCGCCGATCTCGGCCGCGCGGCGCTCGCCGTAGGCCGCGATCTCGCGGATGGAGCTGCCGTTTGCGCCCCAGTCGATGAGCTGTTTTGAGATCATGCGTTTGCCTCCTCCAGATACTGCCTGAGATACAAGATGGCCTGCCGGTAGCCCTCAAAACCGAGCCCCATGTACGTTTTCACGCACGCCATGCCGGCGTAGGAGATCTGGCGGAAGGGCTCGCGCGTGCTGACGTCCGACAGGTGCACCTCCACCGCCGGAAGCGCCACAGCCTTGAGCGCGTCGAGAATGGCGACGCTCGTGTGCGTATAAGCCGCGGGGTTGATGACGATGCCGTCCGCCGTGCCGTAGGCCGCCTGGATCGCATCGACGATCGCGCCCTCGTGGTTGGACTGGAACAGCTCGACCTCTACGCCCGCTTCGCGCGCCGCCGCGCGGATGAAATCCTGCAGCGCGGCAAAGTCCCGGCTGCCGTAGATGGCGGGCTCACGCAGGCCGAGCAGGTTCAGGTTCGGCCCGTTGATGACGAGAAATTTCATGCCAGCACCTCCAGGATCTGCTGCGCCGTCTGCTCCGGTGTGCCGTTGTTGTCGATGACGGCGTCGGCAAAGCGGGCGTACAGCGGCTCACGCTGCGCATAGAGCTCGGCGAGGTCGCTGCGCTGGGAGATGGGGCGCCCGTCCTTCGGCAGCAGCGCAAGGTCGCGCCGCAGCCAGAAGATCGTGCCGTTCTGGTGCAGGAGCGGGTAGTTTTCCGCGCGGCAGACACTGCCGCCGCCCGTTGCAAGGATCGCGCCCGAACGCTTGCCGAGCTCTGCGAGCGCGGCCGTCTCCAGCGTGCGGAAGGCGTCCTCGCCGTCGGCGGCGAAGATATCCGGGATGGGACGCCCTGCCGTCTCGACGACCTGCGCATCGCTGTCGAGCAGCGGCCGGTGCAGCCGCTCGGCGAGCAGCGCCGCGATCGTGCTCTTGCCGCTGCCGGGCATGCCGATGAGGACGATGTTCTCCATCTCCTGCCGCATGCGGCGGTAGATGCGCAGGATCTCGCCGTCATCAATAGTCGTGCCGGTGAACACCTCGCAGCTGCGCTTTGCCTGCGCCACGAGCATATACAGTCCGCCCGCACACGGAATGCCGAGCGCCTCCGCCTGCAGCAGCAGCGCCGTGCGCGCGGGGTTATACACCACGTCGAGTACGAGCGCGCACTGCGGGAACTGCCGCAGGTCGACGGCGGCCTTGCCGGTGTTCGGATACATACCGACGGGTGTGGTGTTGACGATCACCTGCGCATCGGCGTGGCGCCCGAGATTCGTGTAGTTGTCCTCGCCGCTGCGGGAGATGACCGTCACGCGCGCGCCAAGCTGCGCGAGCACGGCCTGAATGGTCGCGGACGCGCCGCCGTTTCCGAGCACGAGCGCCTTCTTCCCGGCAATGTCCACGCCGCTGTGACGCACGAGGTATTCAAAGCCGAAGGCGTCGGCATTGTCGCCGTAGAGCGTGCCATCCGGCCGGCGGACGAGCACGTTCACGCTGCCCAGCTTTTGCGCGATCGGTGAGAGCCCGGCACAATACGGGATGACCGCCTTCTTATACGGGATGGTCACGTTGAGCGCGTCAAAATCGCCGCCGGTCAAAAACGCCGCGAGCGCGTCCGGCGCGACCTCATAGAGCTTGTAGGCATAGTCCGCAAGCTCTGCGTGAATGGCCGGAGAATAGCTGTGGCCGAGCTTTTCGCCCAGAAGTCCGCACCGCATCATACCACCTCCTGATAGCTGCCGAGATAGGAAAATTCCTCACACAGGCCCGGCAGTTCGCCCATGAGCTGGCGAAACTGCGGCGAATAGACCGAGGTCTCGAGGTCGAAATAGAACATGAACTCAAAGTCGCGCTCCGGCAGCGGGCGGCTCTCGAGCTTGTTGAGGTTGATGCCGAGCGCGTAAAACCGCGAGAGCACCTTGTAGAGTGAACCTGGCTTGTGCGGCAGCACCATCATCAGGCTCGTGCGGTCGGCGCCGGGATAGATCTCCAGCTCCTTGGCGATGCAGACAAAGCGCGTGTAGTTGTTGCCCTGATCCTGCACGGAGGCGGCAAGGCTCTCCAGCCCGTAGAGCCCGATGCAGGCGCGCGAGGCGAGCGCCGCGACATCCGTGCGCCCGGACTCTGCCACGCGCTTTGCGGCCGCGGCGGTATTCTCGCAGCGCACGACCGTCACGCCCGGAAGCCCCTGCAAAAAGCGGCTGCACTGGCTGATGGCCTGCTCGTGGGAGTAGATCTCCTTGATATCCGACAGCTGTGCGCCGGGTCTTGCCAGCAGGCAGTGGTCGATCTTCAGGCGCACGCTGCGCACGATGCGGAAGTTGTGGCGCATCATGAGATCGTACACCGCGTTCACCGAGCCCGCCGTGCTGTTTTCCACCGGGATGACACCGTAGCGGCACAGGCCCTTTTCAATGGCGGAGAACACCGCATCAAACGTCGCACAGTAAAACACGTTCGGCAGTGTGAACAGCCGGTCGCACGCGAGCTGCGAGTACGCGCCCTCCACGCCCTGACAGGCGACGGCGGGGTGCTCCGGAAACAGCGGCGGCGTGTGCGCGATGGCGTGCTCGATCTCGGCCGTCAGCGGACTCGTGATGCCGAGCAGCCGGTTCTGGCAGCTGCGGCTGAGCTCGAAAATGAGCGAATAGAGCGACACCGTGTAATCGCGCAGCGCCTCCGGCGCGCTGTCGGCGATCTGCTGCAGCTTCGCGCGCTCGCGCCCGGCGTCGAGTGCCGGCAGGTTGTGCGCCTTCTTGTAGCCGCCGATCTGCGCCGCGACGTCCATGCGCCGGTAAAACAGCGCAAGCAGCTGACTGTCAATGTCGTCGATCTGGCGGCGATAGTCACTAAGTTCCATGGTCATGCTCCTTCGTCTGGTTTCGTGGTTTCCGCTGCGGGGACGGCGGTCAATGCGGCCAGATCCGCCCAGAAGCGGGGATAGGATTTGTCGGTACAGGCACGGTCTTGCACCGTGACGGGCGCCGTGCAGCCGCAGGCTGCGGCGGCCGCCGCCATGGCGATGCGGTGGTCATGCTGCGGGTCGACCGTGCCGCCGGTGAGCGTCGGACGTCCGCACACGGTCAGGCCGTCTGCGCGCACCGTCACCTGCGCGCCGAGCGCGCGCAGCATGGCGGCCGTACTCTCGAGGCGGTCGGATTCCTTGAGCCGCAGACGGGCGGCGTTGACGATCTGCGTCTCTCCGTCTGCGAGCGCGGCAACAACGCTCAGCACCGGGATGAGATCCGGAATGGGCGCGGCATCAATCGTGATGCCGTGCAGCGCGCCGCGTCGGACGGTGACGGCATCCGGCTGCGCGTGCACATCCGCGCCGAAGCGGCGCAAAATCTCCAGCACCGCACGGTCCCCCTGAGACGACGCTGCAGCCAACCCCGTGACCGTGATGCCCGCGGGTGAGAGCGCACCCATGCACAGGAAAAACGCGGCGTTCGACCAATCGCCCTCCACACGGCACTGTGCCGGGAGCTGCGCCGTCTGCCCGCCGGGGACGGTATACGTCCGCGCATCTTTTTTCAGGCGGATGCCGGACAGGCGCAGCGCATCCTCCGTCATGGCAATGTAGCCCGCGGATTCGAGCCCGCCCGTCACGGTCAGGGTACTCTCCCCCGCCAGACGCGGCAGCGCCATGAGCAGACCGGAGATGTACTGCGAGGACACGTCGCCCGGCAATGCATAGTCCCCGGGACGAAGCTGCCCGCCGGCATGCAGCAGCGCACCGTCGCGCCGGAGGGTCATGCCGTGCGCCGCAAGCACCGCATCGAGTGGGGCCAGCGGGCGCTGCGGCAGCCGCCCCTCCATGTGAAAGGTCGCGTCCGCGCCGAGCGCCCCCGCGACCGGCAGCAGAAAACGCAGCGTCGAGCCGCTCTCGCCGCAGAAGAGATTGGCGTGCTGCGGCATTTCCCCGGCAATGGGGACGATGTGCAGCGTGCCCGCGCCGTCGTCCGTGATGTCCGCACCGAGGGCGCGCAGGCAGCGCACCGTGGCGGCGATATCGGCCGAGATGCCGTCACACCGCAGCGTCACCGGCTGCGCGCCGAGCGCGGCGCAGATGAGCAGGCGGTGCGCCTGTGATTTCGAGGCCGGGATGCGCACGCTGCCCGTGCGCGCCCCGGGACAAACGGTCTGATTCATACGATGCCTCCGTCCGCGAGCCATGCGGGGATGTCTGCCGCCGGGACCGTCTCGATACGGCAGCGGCCGATGCGCTCCGGCACGATGAGGTGCAGCGCCCCGTCGGCGATCTTTTTATCCGCGCGTGCGGCATCCGCGAGCGCATCGCGGCAAAAGTCCGTCTCCGTCGGCAGACCGTACTGCCGCAGGAGCGCAAGGATCTGCGCGCAGGTATCGTCCGTGCAGATGCCGCGTCTGGCGGCGGCGCGCGCGATGACGGCCATGCCGATGGACACGCCGCAGCCGTGCGGCACGGTGTAGCCGCTGCACGCCTCGACCGCGTGACCGAACGTGTGGCCGAGATTCAGAAGCTGACGGCTGCCGCGGTCAAATTCGTCCGCCGCGACCAGATCGCGCTTCATGCCGACACAGGTCGAGATGACGTGCCCCACCTGCGCACTGACCGGCTGCGCGCGAAGCTCCGCAAAAAACGGCGCGCTGCGCAGCACGGCATACTTGATGACCTCGGCGCAGCCGTTGCGGTATTCCTCCGGCGGGAGGGTCTGCAGCGTGTCCGGGTCGCAGAGCACAAGGCTCGGCTGGTAAAAGCAGCCGACCTGATTTTTTCCGCTGTCCAGATTTACGGCCGTCTTGCCGCCGACGGAGGAGTCAACCGCGGCCAGCAGCGTCGTCGGCACCTGCACGAATGGGATGCCGCGCTGATACGTCGCGGCGGCAAAGCCCGCGAGGTCGCCGGTCACGCCGCCGCCAAGCGCGACGATGAGGTCACTGCGGCTCAGGCGGTGCGCCGCCAGAAAGTCCAGCAGCGCGGTATAGGTGGCGAGCGTCTTGCAGTGCTCACCGCCGGGATAGGTAAACGTCACAACGCGAAAGCCCGCGCGCGTGAGCGATGCCTCCAGCCGCGCGGCATACAGCCCCGCCACGGTCTCGCCCGCGACGACGGCCGCCGTGCGCCCGGTGCCGAGCGTGCGCGCGATCTGCGCCCCGGCATCGTCGAGCAGTCCCGGCTGCACCAGCACGTCATATTCGCGCGAGGCGGTCACGTGGATGGTCGTCATCGGCTGTCCACCTCCTCCTTGCGCCGGCGGCCCTCGTCGAGCAGGCGCGTGAGCGTGGGCAGATCATCGCGCTGCATCGCGTCGCGGTACTCGCCCAGATGCGCTATAAATATGTCCAGCTCATGGAGCAGATTGTCCTTGTTTTCCAGAAAGAGCTCCGCCCACATCTCGGGGCTCAGCCACGCGACACGGGTCATGTCCTTGTAGCTCCCGGCGGAAAAGCCCTTGTGCTGCGCGGCCGTGGGGCTCTTGATGTAGGCATTCGAGACCACGTGCGCCATCTGGGACGTGAAGGCGATCATCTCATCGTGCGCCTGTGCCGTCGTGAACGAGAAACGCGCAAAGCCCGCGGGCTTGAGCAGCTGCTTGACGCGGTCAAAGAGCAGCACATCGTCAAAGTCCGGCGGCACGATGACCATCGGCGCGCCGTGAAACAGATCCGCCTTCGCGTTCTTGAAGCCGGAAAACTGCGTGCCGGCCATCGGGTGGCCGCCGAGGAACGTGACGCCGTGCGCCTGCGCGATCGGAAAGCACGCGGCACAGATGGTGCGCTTCGTGCCGCCGCAGTCGATCACCACAGGATGCGGGCCGATGTGCGCCGCCATGCGGCGGAACCAGTCAACAGTCGCCTCCGGATAGAGCGCAATGAGCACGAGATCACACGCCGAGACATTGTCCTGCGTGAGCTCGCCGTCGACCGCGCCGCTCATCATGGCAAAATCGAGCACGCTGCGGCTGCGGTTATACGCGAGCACGGTCGCGCCGGCTGCATGATAGGCCTTGGCAAAGGAGCCGCCGATCAGCCCAAGGCCAACGATCCCGACCGTCATTTTGCAAGCACCTCACGGATGCTGCGCACCTTATGCGCAAGGTCGTCGTAGACCTCCGGACGCAGGGACTGCGCCCCGTCGCACAGCGCGTGCATGGGGTCGTTGTGCACCTCAATGATGAGGCCGTCCGCGCCGCAGGCGGTCGCGGCGAGCGCCATCGGCTCGACAAGGCGGGCAATGCCGGTCGCGTGGCTCGGGTCGACGATGACCGGCAGGTGCGTCAGCTCCTTGAGCATGGGCACCGCCGCGAGGTCGAGCGTATTGCGCGTGTAGTCGTCAAACGTGCGGATGCCGCGCTCGCAGAGGATGACCTGCTCGTTGCCGCCGGCCATGATGTACTCGGCGCTCATGAGCAGCTCCTTGAGCGTGCTGGCCAGGCCGCGCTTGAGCAGGATGGGCTTGCGCAGCTTGCCGAGCTCACGCAGGAGGTCGAAGTTCTGCATATTGCGCGCGCCGACCTGAATGATATCCACATCCTCAAACAGCGGCAGATGCTCCACGCCCATGATCTCGGTCACGATCGGCAGGCCGGTTGCCGCGCGCGCCGTTTTGAGCAGCTCGATGCCGGTGGCCTTGAGCCCCTGAAAATCGTAGGGCGAGGTACGGGGCTTGAACGCGCCGCCGCGCAGGATATTCGCGCCGGAGGCCTTGACCGCCTGCGCGACCGCGACGATCTGCTCCTCAGACTCCACGGAGCACGGCCCCGCGATCATGACGAAGTTGCCACCGCCGATCTTCACGTCGCCGACCTCAACGACGGTGTCCTCCGGGTGGAACTTGCGGTTGCAGCACTTGAAGGGCTCGCTCACGCGCTTGACGCTGTCGACGATGCCGAGACTCGCGATCAGATCCATGTCCACATTGGTCGTGTCGCCGACGAGACCGAGCACGGTCTGATATTCGCCCTCGGAAATGTGGATGACCAGCCCCTGAGCCTTGAGCCAGTCGATGAGCTGCGTGCGCTTTGCCGCTTCCACGCCATGTTTGAGTACGACGATCATGATGATTACCTCCGATACAATGTTGCAGATTTCTTGAATATCAAAAAGAAAATGCGGCACAGGCTCAACCTGTGCCGCATGAAACAAACCCGATATCCGAGCTCTTTTTTGCATCACAAATCAGCCTTACTATTGCAGCATAGTAAAGTAATAAGCGTATGCAAAATAGAAGCTGCGGTTCATATTCATAGCTCCGATCTTGTAAAAATGATCTCGATGGTTTGAGTATAAAAACTTCGCGGCGAAATGTCAACTGCAAATTTATACAAATCCGCACTTTTTTTGCATCGCATCCTTCATCAGATATGCAAAGGCGATGAAAAAGCGCGGGCGGCTGTCGCCGCCCGCGCAGAGGACATTGCTTTGAAAAGAGGATTTACGCGTTGACCACGTGCTCGACGTAGTTCATGAGGATCATGGCGACCTGTGCACGCGAGGCACTGCCCTGCGGGTCGAGGATCGTCTGTCCGTCGCGCACGGTGCCGTTGATGAGGCCGGCGGCATTCGCCCAGGAGAGCGCTTTCTCCGCCCAGCCGGACACGCTGCCGGCATCCGGGAACGCCGTGAGGTCGGCGCGCGCGCTGACGTCATAGCCCTTGCTGTGCGCGTAGTTATAGAGGATCTCGGCCGTCTGCTCGCGCGTGACGAAGCCGCTGGGATCAAAGCGGCTGCCGCCGATGCCGGAGACCACTCCGTTTTCCGCAGCCCAGGTGACCGCGTCGGTATACCATGCGCCGTCCGGCACATCCACGAACGTGTTGGGTGCCTTCGGCGCGGGCGCACCCGCGAGGCGCCACAGCACGGACACAAGCATGGCGCGCGTCATGGTGGCGTTCGGCGCGAAGGTCGTCGGCGTCATGCCGGCGAAGAGGCCGTTGTTGTAGGCATACGCCGCCGCGCCGTAGTACCACGTGCCGGCGACCACGTCCGTGAACGGGAAGCGCGCGATGGCCGTCACGCCGTTGACCACGTCGAAGGCGTAGGTCTGCTGTCCGGCGTCGTAAGCGCCGCTGACGGCGGAGATGCTGCCGTCGTCCGCGAGGCTCCACGCGGTCAGATCGTCCGCCGCGTTCACGGCCACTGCGGCGCGCACACTGCCGGCAGGACAGCTCGCCGCCGCACCGTCAACCAGAACGGAAGCATTGGCAAGCGTCGCCGCAGCGGCCTGCGAGCCGAGGGCGCGCTGCTGCGCGGCGTTGAGAGAAGCGCCGCTTGCAAGCGAAACGGCGACATCCTTGTGCAGGTCAAGCGCCGCGAGCGCACGCGCATCGAGCGTGACCGTTCCGGACCGGAACTTCACCTGCAGCGCTGCAGCACCCGCATCGCACGCATTGGCGATCGAGCGGCCGGCCAGAACGACCGTACCCACGGCGGGATCGGTGGCATCGACCGTCACGGCCACGCCGGACTGCGCGCCGGTCGCCGCACGGAGCTGGCGGCTGGTCAGGAACACCGTGGCAGTGTCACCCTGCACATATGCCTGCGTGGTCGCAGCGCTGCTGCCGGTGACGGGCAGGAGGCGCACCTGCGCATTGCTGCCCTCGAGCAGAATGGTCTTGTCATTGTCGTCGGGGCAGTTGTTGTCCACGCTCATGGAGACGACGATCTTCACGAGCAGGTCGTTGAGCTGGCTCTTGAGGTACTTGGTGAACAGGCCCTGGAACTTCGTGAACAGCACGCTGCCGCGGCCGAATGCGTCCTTGGCAACGATGTCGAGCACCTGATCGAGCAGTGCGCCGCTCTTGAGCTGGTCGACGCCGGACTGCACCCATGCGGGGTAGTTGCCGTCATCCTCACCGGCGAGGTTGCAGCGATAGATCCAGTTGGCGAAGTCGAGCAGGTTGTTGCCCTCGGCGATCGGGACGGCCGCCACGTCGTCAATGATCTGGTCGATGTTCGCGATGATCTTTGTGACCGGCCACGTGTCGTTCGGCAGGTATTTGCCGAAGAAGGACTTGATGAAGTCACCCGCGACCGTCTTGAGCATAGCGGTCGTGAAGCCGAATTCCCGGGCATACTCGGTCAGGTCGTCGATCACATGCGCAACGCCCGTGGCGGGATCGGTATAATGGATGGGGCCGATGTGCGTCTTGGTGCTCACGCTCATGTAGGTGTTGGTCTCACCGCCGACCGTGCTGCGGCGCAGGTCGACAAAGCGGACCGGGCACGGATACGTCAGCGCAGAGCCGGTCTCGATGTCATAGAAGGTGTTGCCGGCGGCCGTGGTCATGGCGGCGATGTCGACCGCGTGCATATGACCGGTGAAGACAACGCTCATGCCGGCATCGGCATACTCCTGCGCAATGCGCTCATAGCCGTTGACAAGGTACATGGGCAGGATGGTGGGCTGCACGTCAAAGTGCGGCACCAGACCGTGGTGCTCCAGACCGATGACAAGGTCGCCGCGCGCCTTCGCGGCAGCGGTCTGCTCGATGACCCACTTTTCCAGGTCGGCGCTGATGGCGCCGCTCGTCTCATGCTCATCGTCACCGTTGGAGGTGTTGTCCGAGCTGTAGCGGCAGGTATCCATGGCGATCACGGTCAGTCCCTCGACCGGCCGCGCAACATAGGACAGGCCGCCGGCCTTATTGCCCTCGGCCGGGGTGAAGGTCGCAAGGACGGTCGGGTCGGAGTAGACAAAGTCGTAGATGCGCTTGAAGTCCTCCGGCTCCGTGCGCGTGGCAGGCACGGCCTTGCCGTCGGCGGTGTTGAAGTTCTTGGCATTGTAATTGCGGATGTCATGGTTGCCGTTGATGACATAGATCTTCAGACCCGGAACATCCTGCTGCAGCTGCTGCAGCTGCTTTGCCAGCGCCGCGTGGCACTCCTGCTCGCCGTCCTTGGTCAGGTCGCCGGACACGAGAAGGATGTCGGGCTTGTCCGCGCGGACGCGCTCAAGCATCTCGTGAAGGACGGATGAACTCTCCTTGAGCAGCTTGCGGTCGCTGTTGAACGCATGCTCAAAGTCCTCCGTGTCTGCGATCATATCCGGCGAGAGATAGTGCAGGTCGGACATGACGGCGATCCTCAGGTTCATGTCCTGCGGCTTTTCCGCCGCAAGCGCCGGAACCGTCAGCGTGAAGACAAGGACTACCGCCAGCAGCAGCGACAGCAGTCTGCTTCCATTGTGCATTTTGGTTTTCATTTCTTCCTCCTGTTAATATAGTCTCCTACATATGCGCGGCGCAGGGCCGCACAACTGTATTCCTTCCCACCGTGTAAAATTTGCAGCCGCCCTTGTGTAAAAGCAGCTGTAACACGGCATCTTAACTGTATCATGCCGGAGGCCCGATTGCAACCAAAATACAGCAGTAAATGCGAAAAAGCGCGGGCGGCAGCAGGCGGGACCCGATGCGTTTGGAATGGTTCATCTCTTCCTCCTGTAACATTCAAGATTTTGGCGCTTACAAGCTCACGTCTCTGTTTTACACAGCGCGTGTAAAGTCTAAAACCGCAGCCGTGTAAAGTTCCCGTGCCGCAAAGCGGTGAAGATTTTACATTCCTGCCTTGACAAGCCGGCGGTTTCGTCCTATCATGAAGTGAACAAACACGGGGAGCCGCTCGGCTGAGAGTAAGCATCCGCTTAGACCCGCACACCTGATTTGGACAATGCCAACGTAGGGATTCATACTGCCGGACCGCAACAGCAGCACTCTTTACGGGCGCCGCTGTTTTTTCATGCAGACATTTCCGCAAAAGAAAGGAGTCATTCCTATGGAGCAAGTGCTCAAGACCATGCTGGAAAACGTGCGCGCGAAAACGCCGCTCGTGCACAACATCACAAACTACGTCACCGTCAACGACGTCGCAAACGTCCTGCTGGCGGCCGGCGGCTCGCCGATCATGTCCGACGACGCAGACGATGTCGAGGACATCACGAGCATCTGCGGCGGCCTGAACATCAACATCGGCACGCTCAACAAAAACACCATCCCCTCCATGTTCCTCGCCGGCAGGAAGGCAAACGCCCTCGGGCACATCGTCCTGCTCGACCCCGTGGGCGCGGGTGCGAGCCGTCTGCGCACCGACACGGCCAACCGCCTCATGCGCGAGGTGCGCTTTGACGCCGTGCGCGGCAACATCTCCGAGATCAAGACCCTCTGCATCGGCAGCGGCACGACCAAGGGCGTGGACGCCGATGCGGTCGATGCCGTGACGGAGGCAAACCTCGACGACGGCGTGGCGCTGGTCAAGGCGTTCGCCAAGCAGACCGGCTGCATCATCGCCGTGACCGGCGCGATCGACCTCGTGAGCGACGGCGAGCGCTGCTGGTGCATCCGCAACGGCCGCCCGGAGATGAGCCGCATCACCGGCACGGGCTGCCAGCTCTCGGCGCTGACGACGGCGTTCCTCGTTGCAAACCCCGAGCACAAGCTCGAAGCCGCGGCTGCCGCCGTGTGCATGATGGGTCTCGCGGGTGAGATCGCCTGGGCGAATATGCAGCCCGGCGACGGCAACAGCACCTACCGCAACCGCATCATCGACGCGATCTGCAACATGACCGGCGACACGCTGGAGGAAGGAGCCAAATATGAACTGCGATAATACTTCCCTGCTGCTCTATGCAGTGACCGACCGCTCGTGGCTGCACGGCCAGACGCTCTACGAGCAGGCCGAGCAGGCGCTGCAGGGCGGCGCAACGTTTTTACAGCTGCGCGAGAAGGAACTCGACGAGGCGCACTTCAAGGAAGAGGCCGTCGCGCTCAAGGCGCTGTGCAGGCAGTACGGCGTGCCGTTCGTGCTCGATGACAACGTGGCGCTCGCCATCGAAACGAACGCCGACGGCGTGCACGTCGGCCAGAGCGACATGGCGGCCGGAAAAGTGCGCGCACTCATCGGTCCGGACAAGATCCTCGGCGTGTCGGCGCAGACCGTGGAGGATGCGCTGCTGGCCGAGCGCGAGGGCGCGGACTATCTCGGTGTGGGCGCCGTGTTCCCGACCGGGACAAAGACCGACGCCAACGCCGTGAGCTATGACACTCTGCGCGAGATCTGCGCGGCCGTGTCCATCCCCGTCATTGCCATCGGCGGCATCACGAGAGACAACGTCGCCCGGCTTTCCGGCAGCGGCATCGTCGGTGTCGCCGTCGTGAGCGCGATCTTCGCACAGCCGGACATCCCCGCCGCCACGCGCGCGCTCAAGGCCGCCGTGCGTGCAGCGCTGGAGCTTTGACCCCCTCTGCGCACAGGCGCAGATACAAATAAAAACAGCGGCAGATCGGGGGCACCACTTTCTGTCGCTCAACAAAATTGATGCTGAAAAGGAGACAGAACATGAAAACAGCATTAACGATCGCCGGAAGCGATTCCAGCGGAGGCGCCGGTATTCAGGCCGATCTGAAAGCCATGACCATGAATGGCGTATTTGCCATGAGTGCGATCACGGCGCTGACCGCCCAGAACACGACCGGCGTACAGGGTATTTTTGAAGTGACCCCGGAGTTTCTCGCCCAGCAGATCGACAGCGTCTTTACCGACATCCGGCCCGACGCGGTGAAGATCGGCATGGTCGCATCCTCCGGCCTCATCGAGGTCATTGCCGAGCGGCTGCAGCACTACGGGGCGAAGAACATCGTCGTCGACCCCGTGATGGTCGCCACGAGCGGTGCGCGCCTCATCTCGGAGGACGCCATCGCCACACTCGAGGCGCGGCTGCTGCCGCTTGCCACCGTGCTCACGCCCAACATCCCGGAGGCAGAGGTGCTCTCGGGACTGTCCATCACCTCCCCCGACGACATGATCGCCGCCGGAAAGATCATCAGCGAGCGCTACGGCTGCGCCGTGCTGTGCAAGGGCGGACACCGGCTCAACGACGCCAACGACCTCCTGTACCGTGACGGCGGCTATGCGTGGTTCAACGGCAAGCGCATCGACAACCCCAACACCCACGGCACGGGCTGCACGCTCTCGAGCACGATCGCGGCAAACCTCGCCAAGGGCTATGATCTTGACACGGCCGTGCAGCGCGCGAAGGCGTATCTCTCCGGCGCGCTGGCCGCCATGCTCGACCTCGGCGCGGGCTCCGGTCCGATGGACCACGCGTTCGACCTCAAGCCCGAATACCGTCAGGAGGCCGAAAGATGAAAAAGACGTCCAGCTTCCAGAACAGCCTCATCTGGTTCGGTGCGGCCGTGTCCATCGCCGAAATCCTCACCGGCACGTATTTCGCGCCCCTCGGCTTCACGAAGGGCCTGCTCGCCATCCTGCTCGGCCACGTCATCGGCTGTGCGATGTTTTTCTTCGCCGGACTCATCGGCGGCCGCACCGGCCTCAGCGCCATGGGCACGGTCGAGCTGAGCTTCGGCCGCATCGGCTGCCTGTTTTTCGCGGCGCTCAACGTGCTGCAGCTCGTCGGCTGGACGTCGATCATGATCTATGACGGCGCGCTCGCCACGAACACCGTGCTCGGCATCGGCAAATGGGTATGGTGTCTGGTCATCGGCGGGCTCATCGTCGTGTGGATCGCCGTCGGCATCAAGAACCTCGGCTGGGTCAACAAGATCGCCATGGCCGCGCTGTTCATCCTCTCGATCGTGCTGTGCGTGGTGGTATTCCGCGGCGGCACACCCGTCACGGTGCCGGACGACAGTCTGAGCTTCGGCGCGGCGGTCGAGCTGGCCGTGGCCATGCCGCTGTCGTGGCTGCCGCTCATCTCCGACTACACGCGCGAGGCCGAAAAGCCCTTTGCCGCCACGCTCTCGAGCACGCTGACCTACGGCGTCGTGAGCTGCTGGATGTACGTCATCGGCATGGGCGCCGCCATCTTCACCGGTGAGGGCGACATCGCGCTCATTATGGTCAAGGCCGGTCTCGGCGTGGCCGCGCTGCTCATCCTCATCCTCTCGACCGTCACGACGACGTTCCTCGATGCGTACAGTGCCGGCATCTCCGCCGAGTCCCTGTCGAAGAAGATCAACGGCAAATATGCCGCGCTCATCGTGACCGTCATCGGCACGATCTGCGCCATCTGCTTCCCGATGGACGACATCACGAACTTCCTGTACCTGATCGGCTCGGTGTTCGCGCCGATGATCGCCATCCAGATCACGGACTTCTTCCTGCTCCGGCGCGGCGGCGCGCGCGGAAAGCTGGACGTGTGCAACGCCGTCGTCTGGGTGCTGGGCTTCGCGCTCTACCGCGTGCTCATGAACGTGGACATCCCGGTCGGCAACACGCTACCCGACATGGCCGCCACGATGCTTCTGTGCGTGATCGCGCACAAGCTCGTCCCCGACAAGACCAAGGCTGCCTGAGCCTTTTTGCGCGTCAAACAGAGTTTGACACGCTCAAACGAGACCCACTGCGTTGGGCTCTCGTTTGAAAAGATCGCGGCTCGCTGCAGCGCACGCGCCGTGCGCGCACGTTTGCGAGCCGAGCGGTATTTTCTTCGACGCACATGTCGCCGAAGAAAATAATTGGACTTTCTTTCGCCGCTCCGGTGGCGAAAGGCTACGAGGTCTTTGAAAAGCTGCTGAAAACGCCCGCACGGTGTGCGGGCGTTTTTGCATCTTGAATTCCTATCAGGACCGTGTTATTTTAAGGACAGAAACGTACCAGTGCAAGGAGGCTTACCTATGCAGGATCTCAAACCGACGTGCCGCATCGCCGTCGTGCAGGCGGCGCCGGTGCTGTTTGACAAGACCGCGTGCACGGACAAGGCCGTGCACCTGATCGCGGAATGTGCCCGCAGCGGCGCGGAGCTGATCGTGTTTCCGGAGCTGTTCATCCCCGGCTACCCCTACGGCATGACCTTCGGCTTCACGGTCGGCGCGCGCAGCGAAGCCGGACGCGCCGACTGGCAGCTTTACTGTGATAACTCCATCGTCGTGCCCGGTCCGGAGACGGAGCGCCTCGCCGCGGCGGCAAAGGCCGCGGGCGCATACGTGAGCATCGGTGTATCGGAGCGCGACGGCGTGACCGGCACGCTCTATAATTCCAACCTCATCTTCCGCCCGGACGGTACGCTCGCGCCCGTGCACCGCAAGCTCAAGCCCACGGGCGCGGAGCGCGTGGTCTGGGGCGACGCCGACCGCGGGTATTTCCCGGTCGTGGACACGCCGTGGGGGCCGATGGGCAGCCTCATCTGCTGGGAGAGCTATATGCCGCTGGCACGCACGGCGCTGTATGAAAAGGGCGTGACGCTCTACATCTCGCCGAACACGAACGACAACCCCGAATGGCAGGCCACCGTGCAGCACATCGCGCTCGAGGGTCGGTGCTACTTCATCAACTGCGACATGGTCTTTCACCGCGCGGACTACCCCGCCGGGCTGCACTGCCCGGATGAGATCGCGCGCCTGAGCGATATCCCCTGCCGCGGCGGCAGCTGCATCGTCGACCCCTACGGGCACTATGTCGTGCAGCCGGTGTGGGACCGGGAGGACATCCTCTATGCCGACCTTGATATGCATCTCGTGCCCACCAGCCGCATGGAGCTCGATGTGTGCGGACACTATGCACGGCCGGACGTGCTGCACCTGACCGTGCAGGACGCATGAAAGGAGCAAGTGTATGAAGCTTGCCATGGCGCAGATGTCCATGACCGGAAGCATGGACGAAAACCTGAAAAAATCTCTCGCCTTCTGCGACGCCGCCGCGGGCAGCGACCTGCTGTTTTTCCCGGAGGTGCAGCTCACGCCGTTTTTCCCACAGTATGCGGGCCGGAACGTGGACGCCTACGCCGTTCCGGCGGGTAGTCCGACGGTACAGGCCTTCGCGGACAAGGCGCGGGCGCACGGGCTCTATCTCTCGCCGAATATGTACCTCGAGCAGGACGGAAAGCGCTATGATGCCTCCCTCTGGCTGACGCCGGAGGGAACTTGCGCGGGCGTGGCCAAGATGGTGCACATCATGCAGGCGGCGCAGTTTTACGAGCGCGACTATTACACCCCGTCCGAGGACGGCTTTCTCGTGTTCGACACGCCGTGGGGCTGCGTCGGCATCGTGATCTGCTTCGACCGGCACCTGCCGGAGAGCATCCGCACGTGCGCGCTCAAGGGCGCGGATCTTGTCATCATCCCGACGGCGAACACGAAGAGCGAACCCATGGAGCTCTTCGAGTGGGAGATCCGCGTGCAGGCGATG
Organism: uncultured Eubacteriales bacterium; assembly: GCA_900543625.1. GTDB lineage: Bacteria > Bacillota > Clostridia > Oscillospirales > Oscillospiraceae > CAG-103. The sequence goes on along the minus strand of UQSF01000001.1, from coordinate 170,497 downwards.
CAGAACCAGATCTTCGTCGCCATGTGCAACCGCGTGGGGCGCGAGGACGGGATGGACTTTTCCGGTGAGTCGCTCATCGTGCACCCGAGCGGCGACGTGCTCTGCAAGGCCGACGACCGCGAGCGGCTCATCGTGCAGGAGCTCGACCTCGCCGAGGCGCGGCTCTGGCGCGAGCGCAAGCGCCCGTACCTCAGGCAGCGGCGGCCGGAATGCTATCTGTAAACAAAGCGAACCCCGCACCGGCTGTCTGGTGCGGGATTCGCTTTTCGCTGTATTCATTTATACTCCGGGCACTGATAGCGTGGCTTGCCCCGACTCTTGCGTCCGTACTCGATGGCGTTGACCGGGCAGCCGCAGATGCAGGCCATGCAGTGCGTGCACGCGCCGTTCCAGCGCGGGCGGCGCTCGACGATGTCGATGCCGTTGACCGGGCAGCTCAGCGCGCACTTGCCGCAGCCGATGCACGCATCCGAGACCGTGAACGGTCCGGACTTGACAAACCACTTATAAAAGACCGTGTTCACCGGGCCGGTCTTGAATCGATCGAGCAGGCCGACCTTCGGCGCCGGGAACGCTTCCCCGCGCTGCACGCAGGCAATGCCGCGGTCGATCGACGGCTGTGCCGCCGCGATGATCTGCGCTGCCTCCTCCGCGCCCGGCACGTAGAACATGGCGACGTAGTTTTCCGGCATGACGACCTCCAGCACGCCCCGGTAATCGAGTCCGATGTCCGCGCACAGCGCCGCGATGCGGCTGCCGGCGTTGCAGATCTCGGTGCCGCAGGTCATGACAAAGTAAGCCTCCCGGCTGCCGGTGAAGCTGCCGCGGCGCAGAAAATCGGCAAAGATGTGCGGAATCTGCCAGCCGTAGGTCGGCGAGACGAACACCCACGGCCGGTCGGAGTGCAGTGCGGCAGGCGTGTCATTTTTGATGTATTCATTCGCGGTGATCAGATCGTCGCCGAGCGCGGCGGCGAAGCGCTGAGCAACATAGCGGCTGTTGCCCGTGCCGGTATAATAGACGACCATGCAGTTTCCCCCAAACATTTGATTTTTCCCAGTATAGCACATTCATATGGAAAATTCCAGCCGGACGTTGTGTGTGCGCGCGCGGCGTGCTACAATAAAAGCAACACCGCGTTTTCAGAGGAGGGGTCTCTTTTGTATTGGTATACCATCGGGCAGAAGCTCACACAGCAGGAGCGGCAGCCTGCGCCCGAGCAGCCCGCCGTCGTGCTGCTGACGTCCGAAGAGCTGTCGCACCAGCCGGCGCTGCCCGGCCTGGAGCGGACACTGCACCACACACCGCCGGCGCGCGATGCGCGCGTGTGCAAGGCCGAGGTGCGCTCGGACTGCCTGTCCGGCACGCTCATGCTGCCGTGTCAGGGCAAGGACGGCAAGCCGCTCGCCTGCGGCTATCTCGTCACGTCGGCGCGCGTCGTGCTCGTGGACGATGAGAACGCGCTGCAGGGGGTGCTGCGCCGCATCGCCCGGGAAAAGCGCTGGACCGACGGCAGTGTCGGCCGGTTTCTCTACGACTTTTTTGAGCAGCTCATCGCCCGCGACCTGCACCGGCTCGAAAAGCTGGAGGACCGCATCGAGGCGCTCGAGGACCGGGTACTGGCGGACGAGCTCGACGGCTTTTCCGCGCCGATGACCGCGCTGCGCAAGGAGACCAGCGCCTGGTTTCGCTACTACTCGCAGCTCGACGACGTGGCCTGTGAGCTGCGCGAGAACGAAAACGGCTTCTTCTCCGACGGCGAGCAGCTGCTGTTTCGCATGCTCGAAGACCGGGTGATCCGTCTGCGCGAGGAATCGCAGCTGCTGCGCGAATCGTGCACGCAGGTGCAGAGCCTCTTTCAGGCGGAGATCGACATCCGGCAAAACCGCATCATGCAGATCCTGACGATCGTGACGACCATTTTCCTGCCGCTGACGCTGCTCGTCGGCTGGTACGGCATGAACTTTGCCGGTATGCCGGAGCTGACGTGGAAGTACGGCTACCCGGTCATCGTCGTCGTGAGCATCGTGATCGTGGGCATCAGCCTGTGGGTGTGCAAGCGAAAGAAATTCTGGTAATACGAAAGACCGGCTGAGGAAAAACCTCAGCCGGCCTTTTTTTATTTTCCCGCGCGCTCGGCGAAGTGCTCCGGGTTCTCGATCGATGTCAGCCGCAGCGGGAACGTCTGCTGCCCGAGGTCTGCGTAGGTGATGATCCACTCGCCGGAGCCGATCATCATGGCCATCGACAGCAGGTCGGCGCAGTCGGCCGTGCCCTGTGTGCCCACCGGAACCGCGCCGACGTTCACGCCGTCGGCGTCACCGAAATCGAGCACGCGCACCTCCAGCGTCTTGGCGTCCTTGTCGCACGAGAGGACCTCCACGCGCAGGTAGGCATAGCCGCCGTCAAGCGGGAGATCGCTCATATCCGGGGCAGGTGTTGCCTCCGCCGTGCCGCCGGATGCGCAGCCCGCGCACAGCAGCGCGAGCGCAAGGACAAAAATCAGGATACGCATATGCTTCATCGCAGTTTTCACCTCAATTCCGCCGTAAATATGACTGTGCAGCCGTCGGGGCTCTCGGCGCGGATCGCGCCGTGATGCCCCTCGGCAATGCTGCGCGCAATGGCGAGACCGATGCCAAAACCGCCGGTCTCACCGCTGCGGGCGGGATCTGCGCGGTAAAAGCGGTCAAAGAGCCGCCCGAGCGCGGCCGTGTCGAGTGTGCCGCACGGGTTTTCCGTGCGGATGACGACACCGTGCCGCCCCTTTTCCAGAGAAAAGACGATGGGCGCCTCCGGCGCAGCATACTTGACGGCGTTGTCGAGCAGGATCGACACGAGCTGCCGGATGGCGTACTCGTCGCCGCAGTAGGTCAGCCCCGGCGTCACGCGCACGTCGAGCGTGTGACCGGCGGACGCCGCAAAATCGCGAAACGACTCCGCCGTCTCCGTGAGCGCATCACTGACCGGAAAGTCCGCCATCTGCAGAGGCGAGGCTTCCTCATCCATGCGCGAGAGCGTGACAAGCTCGTTTACAAGCTCCGTGAGCTTTTCGGTCTGGCTTTCCGCCTTGTCGATCCATTTTTGCTGCCCGACCTCCATCTCCAGCACCTTCAGGCTCGTGGCGATGACGGTAATGGGCGTTTTGAGCTCGTGCGAGGCGTCGGTGATGAACTGCTTTTGCCGCTCGGACGCCTGCACGACCGGCGCGATGGCCCGGCGCGAGCAGAGCACGACGATGCCATACACCAGCACCACGCACACGGCCATCGCCGCCAGCGACATCCACGCAAACGTCACGACCGCGTGCATCTGCTGATAGCAGTCGAGAAAGACGGCCATCCAGCGGTCAGTATCCGTATGGACGACGTAGTATTTATACCCCGCCGTGTAGCCGAAGCCCGCGCCGTGGCGCAGCGCGGCAGTGAGATACTGCGCCGTGTCGCCCTCGGACACGGCGGCGATATGCGTCAGATCCGCCTGCTCGAGATCGCCGTCGCCATCATAGCGCAGCACGAAGTAACGCGTGGAGTACGGTGTCTCGGGCGTGAACGGACCGTCGGGCTTTTTTCCGGGCTTGCCGCCGTCGGGCGGGAAGTGCGACACCGTGCCCTGATTGTCGCAGATCATGCGCAGCATCTGCGTCAGCTGCCGGTCGGCAGAGATGTAGTTCGCCGCGTTTACCGTCACGCACAGCAGCAGCAAAACGCCCGCAACGGCCAGCGTTGCGATGCGGATGAAGCGTTTGCGCAGCCGTTCAATCATCGCCGGCCTCCAGTACGTAGCCGAGCCCGCGGTTGGCGCGGATGGTCACGCACGAGCCGATGCCCTTGAGCTTCTTGCGCAGGTTCGAGATGTGCACCCAGACGACGTTGATCTCCGCGTCGCTGTCCCAGCCCCAGACGCGCTCGAGAATGCGCTCTGCCGAGAGCACGACCTTCGGCGCGCGCAGAAACAGCTCCATAACCTGAAACTCGCGCCCGCTCAGGCGCACGCTCTGCCCCGCGCACGAGAGCATACCCGTGCTGCAATCGAGCGCCGCGTCGCCGAAGGTGAGCACCGTCGGGCGGTACTCGCCGCCGCGGCGCAGCATGGCGCGCACGCGGCAGATGAGCTCATCGGGCGCGAAGGGCTTGGGCAGGTAATCGTCCGCCCCGGCGTTGAAGCCCGTGATGCGGTCGTCCTTCTCGGCCTTGGCCGTGAGCATCATGACCGGCGTGCGCACCCCTTCGGCGCGCAGCCGCTCGAGCATCTCGACACCACTCAGCTTCGGCATCATGACATCGAGCACGATGGCGTCATAGTCGCCCGTGACGGCGTATTCGTAGGCGTCGAAACCGTTGCAGACGGTATCGACCGTGAATTGATTTTTCTCAAAAAAGACGCTCAGCGCCTCGGCGAGGTCGCGCTCGTCCTCTGCGATCAGCAGTCGCATGGTGCATCACCCGGCCTTATTTTAAAAGTTTTCTGCCCGGAACGCAAGCATTTTCACAGCGCCTCACCCGTCTGCTCGCGCCCGCAGGTGATGTTCAGGTTGCCGTTGCGGCAGCGCAGGGCATCGAGAAAGGCCTTGGGCACCTGCGCGTCACGCAGCGTGACGCGGTACTGCAGCTCGTAGAGCGTGCCCATGTTGGCGGTCTTGACGCGCTCGAGCGTGTGCGCGGTGGTGTAGGTGTCAAGCAGATCGTCAAACAGTCCGTCGTAGTCGAGGTTTTCCGGAATGGTGATCTTCAGCAGGCGCTCATCGGTGCGCCGCGTGCCGAAGTCCAGCCGCGTCAGCAGCAGGAGCACCGCCGCGATGATGACGAAAAACACCGCTGCGAGCGCGACATAGCCCATGCCGGTCGCAAGACCGAGCGCCATGGCGAGGAAGATCACGCCGATCTCCCGCGCCGTGCCGGGCACGGAGCGAAAGCGCACGAGGCTGAACGCCCCGGCGACGGCGACGCCCGCGCCGACGTTGCCGTTGACGAGCAGGATGACGATCTGCACGATCGCGGGCAGCACCGCGACCGTGACGGCAAAGCCCTGACTGCACTTCGAGCGGTACATACTGAGGAAAGCTGTGGCGATGCCGAGCACGAGCGACACCGCCGTGCAGACGAGGAAAACCGGGAGCGTAAGCCCGGATGCGAGGATGGAATCAAGCACTGCAAAGCGCCTCCTTTGAAAACGATTCGTTGGGGAGAATATAGGTCTTATAGCACGCGCCGTACTTGGAAAACGACGTCTGGCGCGCATCGATATCCGTCAGTGCGCGGCTGAGCCACAGCGGGCACGCGCCGGGGAGCTTGAGCTCCATGAGGATCTGTTCCGGCGGCAGCAGCGGCGCGCCATAGTCGCCGCAGCGCAGGTCGAGCGCCGTGGTGCGCCAGCGGATGTCCGTGTCGAACGTGATGCGCACGGCGGGATCGTCCGCGCCGGAAAACGCCGCGCGGTCATAGGCGAGAAACACCTTTGGCCCGGCGTGGTAGGTATGCTGAAACCATGCGATCTCGCGGCCGATCTGGCCGAGCGGCTGTGTGCTTTTCCCGGTGCGCAGGAATGCTGCCGCGTCCGCGGGAGACGCCGTGATGCGGCGCTTATAGACCACGCCGTCATACTTTTTCTTGATCTCGACAAAGACGCGTCCGCCATCCGTCGGGACACCGTAGCTGCGCACGCGCAGCTTTTCCTTATACGCAGGCTTTTCGAGCGACGCGCGGATGAGCCGCCAGTCGTCCGTATCATAATAGAGGCTGCAGATCGTGTAGCGGCCGTACACGTCGCGCCGGATGTGAGGTGCGATGCGCTCGAGCAGAGCCGCCTGCTGCTGCGGCGTGAGAAAATACTTCTGCTCATAGCGTGCAAAGCTGTACTGTGTGGTATCGGCCATGTCGGCGGCCCCCTTTCTGCCGGCAGAATACCCCCGCCGCCTAAAGAGAACCTAAAGAACATTTCCGCTTTTCCTTTAGGCAGCCTTTAGCTTGCCGCGATATGCTGACGCCAGAAACGAACAAGGAGGCAAACGGCATGAAACCAGCCAGACGCATTTTGGCCGTGCTGCTCGGCGCGGCACTTCTGCTCGGCAGCCTGTGCGCCTGCACAAGCACCGCCGGCACGGACGCAGGTACCGATACAAATACCGAAAACTCCGTCGCGCAGCAGCTCTACGACACGCCCGTGGCCGCGCCGGATCTCACGAACGCAGCGACGATCACGCTCTCGGGAACGGACGACGTGACCATCACGAGCGGCGGCGTGTACGTGCTCACAGGCACGCTCACGGACGGGCGCGTGCTCGTCAACGCGCCGGACGCGGACGTGACACTCGTGCTGCAGGATGCGGATATCACCTGCTCCGACAGCAGCGCGCTCTACATTTATAAGGCGGCGAACGTGCTCCTCTATCTCCCGGACGGCACGGCCAGCACACTTACGGACGACAGCAGCTACGACTACAGCGACGGTGTTTCCTCCGCCGCCGACGAAGAGCCGAACGCCTGCCTGTACGCGAAGAGCGACCTCATCATCGCAGGCGGCGGCACGCTCACCGTGACGGGCAATGCCGGCAACGGCATCACCGGCAAGGACACCCTGAAGATCGAGGACACGGCCGTGTCCGTCACGGCAGCGAACCACGGCATCAACGGCAAGGACTGCCTCGTGCTCAAGCAGGCGGATGTGACCGTGGCAAGCGGCGGCGACGCGCTGCGCTCGACCAACGACAGCGACACGGCGCTTGGCTGCGTCCTCATCGGCGCATCCGCGCTCACGCTCACGGCGGACGAGGACGGCATTCAGGCCGAGACGACGCTCACGCTCTTTGACACCACCGGCACCGTCACCTCCGGCGGCGGCAGCGGTGCTGCGCTCGCCGATGATGTGAGCGCCAAGGGCATCAAGGCCGGCACGGACATCACCGTCCGCAGCGGCAGCTACACGCTCGACTGCGCGGACGATGCCGTGCACGCAAATGGCAATGTGACCGTCTCCGGCGGCACGTTCACCGTCACGACCGGAGACGACGGCGTGCACGCGGACAACGCCGTCACGATCACGGACGGGACGATCGACATCCCGAAATGCTACGAGGGCATCGAGGGGCAAACGATCACCATCTCCGGCGGCACGATCGACATCGTCTCGAGCGACGACGGGCTCAATGCCGCGGGCGGCGCGGATCAGAGCGGCTTCGGCGGCCGCGGGCCGGACCGCTTCAGCGGCAGCTCCGACAGCAGCATCGCGATCTCCGGCGGCACATTGCGCATCGACGCGAGCGGCGACGGCATCGACTCCAACGGCGCTCTGACCGTCTCCGGCGGCGAGATCTACGTCTCCGGCCCGACAAGCGACGGCGACAGCGCCATCGACCATGACGGCTCGGCCACCGTCACGGGCGGCACCGTCATCGCGGCGGGATACAGCGGCATGGCGCAGAACTTCGGCACGGACTCTACACAGGGCAGCATCCTGCTCACAAGCCGGAGCACCTCGACCGAGACCATCCGCGTCACGGACGCGAGCGGCAGCGTGCTCGCGGAGTTTGCGCCCGCGAAGGCTTACAGCTGTGTCATCGTGAGCACTCCGGCGCTCAAACAGGGCGGCACATATACCGTCACCATGGGCGGTGAGAGCACCGACGTCACGCTCGAGAGCCTCATCTACGGCACCGGCGGCACGGGCGGCGGCATGGGCGGTCAGCCCGGTGGCGGCAATATGGGCATGCCGCCCGACGGGAACGGCGGCGGCATGGGCACGCCCCCCGACGGAAACGGCGGCAAAGGCGGCCGTCCCGGACAATAAACAAGTTTCCTTTCTCCCTCCAAAATAGACAAAGGTGCGCCCCTGCACGAAATGTGCAGGGGCGCACTGAGACTGTCAAAAAAGTATTACTTTTTTGACAAAGGGGTTTGCGGCCTGACTGCAGCGCACGCGCCGTCCGCCAAAGGCGGGCGGCGCGCACGTTTGCAGGCCGAGAAGTATTTTCTCAGCCGCACATGTCGCCTGAGAAAATGATTAGACTTTCTTTCGCCGCGCCGGCGGCGAAACTCTACGAGGTTTTTTGCAAGCTGGGTGCGCCCCTGCACGAAATGTGCAGGGGCGCATTGGGCGGTTTATGGGACAGCTCTTGTGCTATCCTGAGATCAAAGAACAGAAGTTTTGATTTGAGGAGGGGTTTTTATGAAGCATCCGATCGGTTTCTGCGTGCAGCCCAAAGCGCCCGAGGCGGCGTCTCCAACCCCGGCTGTGCAGTCGGAGGCGGCGGCTGTGCCGTCGGTCGTGCGCGTGTACTTTCCCGAGCGTAGCCGCGCCTTCAGCTACTATAACGACCGCTTTGACCTGCACGAGGGCGACGTCGTCTACGTCAGCGGAAAGCTTGCGGGGCTTTTGGGGCGCGTGGCGGCGGTGGACTACAATTTCCGCATCCGGCTCGCCGATTATGAGCGCGTGATCGGTGCGGCGGACAGGAATGTGCGCGGCACGTTTTACGTGTTCGGCACGCACATGCTCACGCTCGATCACGGCGCGCTGCCGTATGCACAGGTGCGCAGCTGGTTTTTCCCGCCGGAGGCGGACGGGGAGTTAGTCACCGGCCACGGCCCCGGACCGACGTACACGCTGGACTTTCTCGATCAGATGCCCCTGCCGGGCGAGACCGCCGGCAAGGGACACGCCTGTTATGCCGAGGGGCGGGTGGTCTACCTGTCGGTCGACGGCACGCAGGGGCACGCCATCGTGCAGGGCACGGTGCCGCATGAGCTCACGTTCACCTACACGGGCGGCACGGTCAGCGCGCTCACGTGCACCTGTTATGAGACGGGGCTGTGCAAGCACGGTGCGGCGCTGCTGCTGCAGCTGCGCGAGACGGTCGACTTCCTCCGCGAGGAGCACGAGGAGGCGTTTGCTGCGAGCGATCGGTTTGCCGCCGTGAGCAAGCGCATCTTTTCTCACTTCGCGATGGACGGCTCGGCGGGTGGGTGCATCACGCTGACATAACGCAAAAGCGCCCGAAGCTGCACGGACACGCAGCTTCGGGCGCTTGTTCCTTTATTGCTCCGCTGCGGGCGCTTGCCCGTACACGCGCGTGTGCACGAGTGTCTCTATTGCGCGCAGCTCGCAGGCCGTGCATGCGCCGCCGGTCGTGAGCAGGTGCATCGGCAGCGGGTCACCGCCCGGCGCGAGTGCCGGCTGGAAGTAGGCATAATCCGCATTGACCGTGAAGCCGTGCCGCTCGTAAAAGCCGATGCGCCGCGCCGCCAGCTCCGTCTCCGGCAGCTCGGCCTCCAGACAGGCACGCTTGCCGCAGCGCGCCAGCATCGCATCGAGCATCTGCCCGCCGATGCCGCCGCTGCGGCAGGCGGGGTCGACGGCAAAGTGCTCGAGAAAGACAAAGTCGTCAAAATCCCACGACGCGATGAGTGCCTGCACGCCTCCGTCCGGCGCGCGCAGGATGTCAACACGGTACGCGCTGTCGGAAAACAGCGCGCGCTGCCCGGCCGCGCCGCGCCGCTCCGTTGCCGGAAAGCTCTGTGTCAGCAGACGGTAGACCGCGTCGAAGTCCGCCGGCTGCATCCGTTCTATGTTCATGTCTCGTCCTCCTGTGTCATCTCGCCGCGCTCCCGGTAGCAGTCGGCGAAGGTGTGCTCCACGCCGCCGGTCTTGTAGCCGACCATGGTGTCAAGGCAGACGGAATGGATGCTGTGGAAAATGCTCTTTTCCACGCCCGGATTCGTCCGCCGCAGCTCGCGCAGCAGCAGCTTGACCTCCTGCCGCTTGGAGCTGCTGCCGTCGTTGCCGGTCTCGGCCGCGCGCTCGGTAAAGCGGCAGGCGCACTGGATGAATTCCAGACCGTTGTGGTGCTGCCAGGCGATGATGTCATCCTCGTGGATGCAGTACATGGGGCGGATGAGCTCCATGCCTGGGAAATTGCGGCTGCGCAGCTTCGGCGGCATGGCCTGCAGCTGCGAGCCGTAGAACATACTCATGACGGTCGTCTCGACCACGTCGCTGAAATGGTGGCCGAGGGCGATCTTGTTGCAGCCGAGATCGCGCGCCTTGCTGTAGAGATAGCCGCGGCGCATCCGCGCGCAGAGATAGCACGGCGACTGCCCGGCGGTACTCGTGATCTCGAAAATGTCCGTGGAGAAAATCGTGACCGGGATGTGCAGCAGCGCTGCATTGTATTCGATCCTCTGCCGGTTGGCGGCGTTATAGCCGGGGTCCATGACAAGATAGACGAGCTCGAACGGCACGTCGCTGTGGCGCTGCAGCAGCTGCAGGAGCTTTGCCATGAGCATGGAGTCCTTGCCGCCGGAGATGCACGCGGCGATGCGGTCGCCGGGCGCAATGAGGTCATACTGCTTGACGGCCGTGATGAACGGCGTCCAGAGCCGCTTGTGATAGGTCTTCTGGATGCTGCGCTCGATCTGCTGATAGGGTTCGAGTTGTCTGCTCATGTTGATCGCTCCCGCTTGTAAAGAGTGCCCCTCCCTTTTGGGGCTACCCGGTAGGATACCACGTCGGGGCGCGGATGGCAAGCCGCGCTTGCCAAATCCGGCGAGCGGCGCTATCATAGAGGCATCTACTTTGTCAGGAGGCAAACACCATGCCCAAACAGGCACTGATCATGATCGATATGCAGCGGGGCTTTCTTGACAGCGCGTCCCCGCTGTGCATCCCGTCGGCAGAGGCGACCGTGCCCGCGTGCGCGGCGCTCATCGACCGCTGTCACGCAGCCGGCGTCCCGGTCATCTATGCCGTGCGCCATTACCGCAGCGACGGCTCGGATGTGGAAAAGCCGCGCGCGGCCGCGTGGGCAGCCGGCGGCAAGCCGCTCTCGGAGGACTGCGCCGCGCACCTGTCGGACGCGTTTCCGTCTGCGTTCACCGTTCTGCCGCAGGACTATGTGCTCGTAAAGCCGCGGTTCTCGGCGTTTTTCCACACCGGGCTCGACCTTATTTTGCGGCGGCTCGGCGTGCAGACCGTCCTGCTCGCCGGAACGACCACGCCCAATTGCATCCGCACGACGTGCTACGATGCGATCTCGCTCGACTATGACGCCGTAGTGCTCTCGGACTGCACCTCGTCTGTCACGGATGCCGTGCAGGCGGCGAACCTCGCCGATATGCAGCGCGTGGGCGCCGCCGTCTGCGCGAGCACGGAGCTCCCGCTCGCGGAAAGCAGCGGCCGGTAAAGCCGGGCGAAAAACAAGATCCCCCTTTGTGCAGGATAACGGCTGCACAAAGGGGGATCTGTTCTGTATCCGGGGCTGCGCTCCCGATCGGTCAGGGCGCAGTCGAGATGCGTGTGATGTTCAGGCCGCGCTCGCCGACCTCCACACTGCCGTCCTCGAGCGAGATGAAGGGCGAAAACGACACCTTCTCCCCGTCGGAGGCCGTGATCTCGACCGTCACGTCCGGAAAAATATCGCTGACGTTGCAGCCAATCACGAACGGGCTCCCGTCCGGCTGCTCATAAAAGATCGAGCTGGTCTGCGTGAGCATATCGTTGCGCAGCAGGCGCACGGTCGCGTTCGGGTCACGCGGGATGATAAGATAAAAATCCCCGTCCGAGATGTGGTGCACCGGCAGCTCCCGCCCGCCGAAATACGTCTGGCGGAAAAAGTCCAGATCCTTCGGCTCCAGATAGCCGAGATAGGCCGCGGCATAGAGCTGGCCGTCCTCATACGGCAGGGTGCTCAGCGGGTCGGGCGTCGGCGTCGGCGCAGCCGCCGCCTCCTGCATGGGGGTGGGCGTCGCGTCCGGGGCCGGTGCCGCCGTACCGCAGCCGGTCAGCAGCAGCACACAGAGCAGAAGCGTCACGAGGATCGATCGCTGTTTCATGGGTCGCCATCCTTTCTGAATCGTGATTGTATGCTTACGTTTCGTGCGCATGGTCATAGATCTTCTGGATATCCGCCGGCAGATGGTCCGGCAGCATGGCGCGCACGCGCGCCTCGTCACCGTCGCGCATGAGCTGTTCATAGAACCAGCACTTGAAGCGGATCATGTCCAGCGACTTCTGCAGGCGCTCAATCTCTGCCTCCACCCGCTCGGCCTGCCGCACAAAGAGCGCGTGCCGCTGGGGATACGTGTCGCTGCCCTGCGCGCACCACTCCATGAATTGCCGGATCTCCCGGATCTCCAGTCCGGAGCGCTTGAGGCACTCGATCACGCGCAGCGTCTCGAGCTCCTGCTCGCCGAAGCGGCGGGCACCCGATGTGCGCGTCAGGTTCGGGAACAGCCCCTCCTTGTCATAGTACCGCAGCGTGGAGACCGGCAGATCAAACCGCTCCGACACCTGTCCGATCGTATACATGGGATCACCTCGAAAAAAAATCGCAAAAAAGTGCTTGACCTAAAGCCAGCTTCAGGTTGTATGCTCAGGATATCAGATCCCAGCGGCGGTGTCAAGCCGCTCAAAAAGGAGAGGACCGATATGGCCAAAAGCATTCTTATCCTCAGCGCGAGCCTGCGCGCGGGCAGCAACTCCGAGACGCTGGCAAACGCCTTCGCCGACGGGGCGCGCGCCGCCGGACACGCGGTGGAGGTCATCTCGCTGCGCGGCAAGAACATCGCATTCTGCCGCGGCTGCCTCGCCTGCCAGACGCTGGGCAGGTGCGTGATCGACGACGACGCCGTCGCCATCACGGAAAAGATGCAGCACGCGGACGTGATCGCGTTCGCAACACCCATTTACTATTATGAGATGAGCGGCCAGCTCAAGACCCTGCTCGACCGCGCCAACGCGCTCTTCCCGTCGGACTACGCGTTCCGGGACATTTACCTGCTCGCCTCGGCGACCGAGGACGAGCCGGACACGGACGAGCGTGCCATCCACGGGCTCGAGGGCTGGATCGCATGCTACGAAAAGTGCCGCCTCGCCGGGACAGTGTTCGCCGGCGGCGTGACGGAGCCGGGCGCCATCGCCGGCCACCCCGCACTCGAGACCGCTCGCGCCATGGGTGCGGCCATCGCATAAAACCAACACAGGAGGTATGTAATCATGAACAGCACCCTGACCCTCACGCAGGAATGGGACAAGACGTTCCCGCAAAACGACGCCGTTGACCACTGCAAGGTCACGTTTCACAACCGCTTCGGCATCGAGCTTGCCGCCGATCTCTACAAGCCGAAAAATGCCACCGGAAAGCTCGCCGCCGTGGCCGTGAGCGGCCCGTTCGGCGCCGTGAAGGAGCAGTGCTCCGGCCTGTACGCGCAGGAGCTCGCCGCGCGCGGCTTTCTGACCGTCGCCTTTGACCCGTCGTACACCGGCGAGAGCGGCGGCACACCGCGCTATGTCGCATCGCCCGACATCAACACTGAGGACTTCTCCGCCGCGGTCGATTTCCTGTCCGTGCGTGACGATGTGAACCCGGAGCGCATCGGCATCCTCGGCATCTGCGGCTGGGGCGGCATGGCGCTCAACGCCGCCGCCATTGACACGCGCATCAAGGCCACCGTCACATCCACGATGTACGACATGACCCGCGTGACCGCCAACGGCTACTTTGACACCGACGACAATCCGGATGCCCGCTACGCCCTGCGTCAGGCGCTCAACACGCAGCGCACAGCCGACTACAAAGCCGGCACATACCAGCGCGCGGGCGGCGTGGTCGACCCCGTGCCGGCCGACGCTCCGTTTTTCGTCAAGGACTACCACGACTACTACAAGACGCCGCGCGGCTACCACCCGCGCTCGCTCAACTCCACCGGCGGCTGGAACGTCACGTCCCCGCTGTCGCTGCTCAACGCAAAGCTGCTCGCCTATGCCGGTGAGATCCGCAGCGCCGTGCTCATGATCCATGGCGACAAGGCACACTCGTGCTACTTCAGCCGCGACGCCTTCGCCAAGCTGCAGGGCGACAACAAGGAGCTGCTGCTCATCCCCGGCGCCGTACACACCGATCTCTATGACCGAATGGATATCATCCCGTTCGACCGCATCGAAGCATTCTATCATCAGTATCTGAAATAAGGAGGCACCATCATGGTTAAACAGACTGCGGGCAGAGACGCCCTGAATGATTTTGCACCCAAATTCGCTGAGCTCAACGACGACGTGCTCTTCGGCGAAGTCTGGTCGCGCGAGGGGCAGCTGCCGCTCAAGCTGCGCTCGATCGTCACGATCACGGCGCTCATCAGCAAGGGCATCACGGACAGCTCCCTCACCTACCACCTCACGACTGCGAAGCAAAACGGCGTGACCAAAACCGAAATGGCCGAGCTCCTCACGCACCTCGCCTTCTACGCCGGCTGGCCGAACGCCTGGGCCGCCTTCCGGCAGGCAAAGGAGGTCTACGCCGACGACGGCACGGACGCAAACGGCGGCCTCTTCGGCCTCGGTAAGCCGAACACGGCCTATGCGCAGTATTTCACCGGTGAAAGCTTCCTCAACCCGCTGACCGACCCGACGAAGACCGTTTTCCTCGCAAACGTCACCTTCTCCCCCGCCTGCCGCAACAACTGGCACATCCACCACGCGAAGTCCGGCGGCGGCCAGCTGCTGCTGTGCACAGACGGTCTGGGCTGGTATCAGGAGGCGGGCAAGCGCGCACAGGCCCTGCACCCCGGCGACGTGGTGACCATCCCGGCTGAGGTCAAGCACTGGCACGGCGCGCAGAAGGACTGCTGGTTCAGCCACATCGCCATCGAGTGCCCCGGCGAGGAGACGAGCAATGAGTGGCTGGAGCCCGTCACGGACGCGGAATACGCAGCGCTCGACGCCGACTGTGCACAAAACCCGTGAATTACGGCTTCCCGGCACACATTTTCTGCATACCGCCACTTGTTCTTCCCCCTACAACCGTGGTATGATATAGCATCCGCAAAACCCGGAGCGCTTTGCGCTCCGGGTTTTGCCGATTACGATTGCAGAAAAGGCGGCTTCCCCCTGTGCAGATCTCTGAGCAGCGGGGGTGCTCGAGGGGGCAAGGCCCGCCTCGATTCCAATCTGTGGCGCAGGCAATGCTTGCCGCGCCGCCCGGAGCGCTTTGCGCTCCGGGTTTTGCCGATCACGATTGCAGAACAGGCGGCTTCCCGCTGTGCAGATTCCTGAGCAGCGGGGGTGCTCGAGGGGGCAAGGCCCGCCTCGATTCCGATCTGCGGCGCAGGCAAGGATTGCTGCGCCGTCTGTCTTTTGAAAGGGTGATAATATCATGATCCACGGTTTTCTCAAAGCCTGCACCGTCTCACCCGCGCTGCGCGTGGCCGACTGTGCATTTAACACGCAGCAGACCATCGCCGCCATGCAGCGCGCAGCGGCGGACGGCGTGCAGCTGGCGGTCTTTCCTGAGCTGGGGCTGACCGGCTATACCTGCGGCGACCTGTTTTTCCAGCAGCCGCTCCAGCGTGCCGCAGCAAGAGGGCTCGCCGCCGTGCTCGAGGCGAGCGCGGACCTTGACCTCGTGGCCCTCGTGGGACTGCCGGTCACAGTGGACGGAAAGCTCTACAACTGTGCCGCCGTCGTCTGCCACGGGAAGCTGCTGGGTCTGGTGCCGAAAACATACCTGCCGAACTACGGCGAGTTTTACGAACGGCGGCAATTCAATCCCGCGCCCGCCGGCGTGCGCACGCTGCATTTTGCCGGGCAGGAGGTGCCGTTCGGCACGCAGCTGCTGTTCCGCTGCGCGGAGATGCCGGAGTTTTGCCTCGGCGTCGAGGTGTGCGAGGATCTGTGGGCGCCGCTGCCGCCGAGCACGCACCACGCGCTCGCGGGCGCGACCGTGATCGCGAATCTCTCGGCCAGTGACGAGACCATCGGCAAGGCCGATTACCGCCGCGCGCTCGTGAGCCAGCAGTCGGCGCGGCTGCTGTGCGCGTACCTCTACGCCGACGCCGGGCACGGCGAGTCGACGACCGACATGGTCTTTGCCGCGCATGACCTCATCTGTGAAAACGGTACGCTGCTCTCGGAGGCAAAGCCCTTCGGTGCAGGGTACGCCTGTACGGAGCTCGACCTCGGACGCATGGTCAGCGAGCGCTGCCGCAGCACAACGTTCCGGCTCGAAAATACAGGCTATGCAACGGTTGAGTTTCACCTGCCGCTCAAAGAGGTACCGCTCACGCGGTATGTCTCGCCGACGCCGTTCGTCCCGGCGGATGATGCCGCCCGCGCCGAGCGCTGCGAGCTCATTCTTGCCATGCAGGCGGACGGTCTGGCCAAGCGCATCGCCCACGCGCACGCAAAGACCGCCGTCATCGGCATCTCGGGCGGGCTGGACAGCAGTCTCGCCCTGCTCGTGGCCGTGCGCGCAATGCAGCAGCTCGGCCGTCCGGCAAAGGATGTGCTGGCCGTGACGATGCCGTGCTTCGGCACAACGCACCGCACGCGTTCCAACGCCGAGATCCTCTGTGAGGAGCTGGGCGTGACGTTTCAGGAGATCCCGATCGCGCGCACCGTCCACAGCCACTTTTCCGACATCGGGCAGGACGAAGCCGTGCTTGACGTGACGTATGAAAACTGTCAGGCGCGCGTGCGCACGCTCGAGCTCATGGATCTCGCCAACCGCACGGGCGGGCTCGTCGTCGGCACCGGCGATCTGAGCGAGCTGGCCCTCGGCTGGGCCACCTACAACGGCGACCACATGAGCATGTACGGCGTGAATGCTGACGTGCCGAAAACACTCGTGCGCCACATCGTGCGCTACGCGGCCGACGCGGCGGAAAACGAAGCCCTGCGTGCTGTGCTGCTCGACATTCTCGACACCCCCGTCAGCCCCGAGCTGCTGCCGGCAAAGGAAAACGGTGAGATCGCCCAGCAGACGGAATCGCTCGTCGGCCCCTACGAGCTGCACGATTTTTATCTGTACTACGTGCTGCGCTTCGGCTTCGGGCCGGCAAAGATCTACCGGCTCGCGCGCCACGCGCTCGGCGACCGCTATCCGGACGATGTGCTGCTGCACTGGCTGAAGAATTTCTACCGCCGCTTCTTTGCCCAGCAGTTCAAGCGCAGCTGCCTGCCCGACGGACCGAAGATCGGCTCAGTCACGCTCAGCCCCCGCGGCGACTGGCGCATGCCAAGCGACGCCTGTGCCGCCGTGTGGCAGGCAGAGCTCGACCAGCTGCAATAAGGACAAAGCCCCGCACCGCGCCGGTGCGGGGCTTTTTACGCTCTTTCGCCTATTCAAGAAAAATTTACACTTCACCACTTGACCTCAAGCCAGCTTCAGGGAGTATGATGATTACAAAGCATCCAATCGGAGGTAAGCGATATGCGTTCTCTCATCCTTTACTACACCTACCACGGCAACACGCAGCGCATCGCCGAGCGCATCCACGCGGCCATCGGCGGCGACATTGCGCGCATCGACACCGTCGCGCCCTACACCGGCGACTATGACGACGTGGTCGCGCAGGGCGAGCGCGAGGTCAAGCGGGGCTACCTGCCGCCGCTCAAGCCGATGGACATCGACCTCGACCGCTACGACACGGTCGTGCTCGGCACGCCCGTCTGGTGGTACACCTGCTCCCCCGCCATGCGTGCCTTTCTGACTGCGCATGACCTCAGCGGCAAGACCGTCTACCCCTTTGCCACGAATGGCGGCTGGCTCGGCCGCTCGATCCGGGACATGCGGGCGCTGTGCCCGGGCGCGGCGTTCCGGCCGGGGCTGGACGTGCACTTTGACGACACAACGCAGCGCACACCGGACGCGGACGTCGACCGCTGGATCGCAGCCATTCACGACTGAGGGGGGGATCTTTGCGGGTTCTGAATCCCCGCCGCGCGCAAAGCGCTGCTATTTACTTGTATTTTCTTCAAAAATGTGCTATCTTTTTGGTAAGCGGCCGCTGAGCGTCACCATGCGCGCTGCGCCGCCGACAGAAAGGAAGGGGCGAGATGGAGTCGAAAATGCTTGAAGCGCTGCGCCGCTACATTCAGGATTACGGTTGGAATTGGGGCATTGTACATAGCCTCATCAACCGCAAATTCGGCACGGACTACACGCTCGAGGAGCTGCAGCACTTCTATATACGCCGCGCCTGGCCGCAGCCGGGCAAAGCGCGCACCGTTTTCAAATGAGCCCACGGTCAAAGCACCCGGCTCGCGGCTTTTGCCGCGAGCCGGGTGCTTTTCATCGCTGCAGCTCCCCGGGCTGCACCCTGCCGAGGCGCTCCAGGCGCCGTATGATCGCGGTGCGGGAGCGCTGAAAATGCGTCTTGAGCTCCCCCACATCGCTGCCCGCGTCATACATCTGCAGCAGGGCACTGTCGTCCGCCTCCGTCCACGGCTTGCCCGCATTGGGCGGCGACGGGCGCTTTCGCCCGCCGGCTGTGTGCTGCAGCACGCAGTGCAGCGCGCGGATGATCTCCGGCCGGTTGCAGACGCTGTCGGACGGCAGACACTCCCCCGTCAACGGATCGACGCCGTCCGCCAGTTCGGTCAGCAGCGTCCTCGCGCGTTCCAATTCCATTCCTCCGCTCCTTTCTCCGCCGCGCAGCACGGCGGTCAAATATCCAGCTCCTCACAAAGCTCCGCGAGCGAGTGACCGCAGATAAACGGCAGCGCCATCGCCTCGTCCACGGAGTGCGCATCCACCGCATAGCCGTCATAGCACAGGGCAATATCCTCACGATGAAACGGGCAGATCGACCCGAATTTTCCGTGATAGGCAAAGTCGATGTCCTGCGTCAGGCTGTCGATCCACGCCCGCAGCTCGGGCGCCGTCATGTGTTAGTGCTCCCAGTATTTACGATCTTCAGGCAGCTGTCCGCTGCGCTTGCTCTCCGCCATCCATCTGCATTGATCGCAATAGTACTCAGCAGCGACAAACTCCAGATAGCTCTCGCGCAGAAGGCCAACAATGTAATAAACGATCACCAAAAACAACGCAAACATATCGTTTCCCCTTTCCCGAAGCCGGTTTTTCCTCTGTGGTTTTACCCTATCACATCGCAAGTCCCATAAACAGGACTGTGCGGAGAGTTGTCCGGCATCCGTGAAAAATCCGGGCGGCGGCAGGCAAGGCATACAAAACGCCGGACGCTGCGATGCAGCATCCGGCGAGATGATTTGTTGACACCCCGGTGGTTTAAAAACAACGGGGAAAAAGAAAAAATCCTGCGTCCTTACGGATGCAGGATTCTTCGTGGTGGAGATAAGCGGGATCGAACCGCTGACCTCTTGAATGCCATTCAAGCGCTCTCCCAGCTGAGCTATACCCCCACAGGCAAGGTGTATCTTATCAGAAAACAGCACGAATGTCAAGAACGTTTTTTCGATTCTGCGAAAAAAATCTGCGCAGCGGTTTTGCCCCCTGCGCAGACCGGTTTTTTTCGTCTGCTGCGCTCACGCCTCACAGTCGCTGCGGATGATCCCGGCAATGGCGGCGGCCAGCTTTTTGTGGCCGTCCGGGTCGAGATGCTCGCCATCGAGCGCGCTCATCTGCGTGAGCGTTCCGGCGTCAAGAAAGCGCAGACCGTACGCCTCGGCGATCATGCGGTACTGCTCTGCCACGCCCTGCGACACGGTGAGCGACTGCGCGTCATACTCCGGGTCGCGCTGCGGCGCGGACGCACCGAGCGGCGGCGGGCACACGAGCAGGATCTTCGTCCACGCGGGCAGCATACCGATGACGAGCCGGATGAGCTTGTCCATGCCGATGCCGACCTCCTCAGCGGAGCGGGTCTTGTCCGCCTTGCAGTCGTTCGTGCCGAGCATGAGCACGATGTACTGCACCGGGCCGTGACTCTCGATGCTCAGCGGCAGCGTATCGAGCGCGGAGCGCCCGTCGCGGTTGCTGTCCGGAAAGGCCGCTGTGCGGCCGATGAGCCCGTCCTCCGCGACGTAATACCCGTCACCCAGCAGCGCCTGAAGCGCGCCGGGATAGCGAATATCGCGCCCGTAGCGGTGCTTCCAGTCGGGCGTGAAGCCGTATGTATTGCTGTCGCCGAAGCAGAGGATCTCGATCATGCCGCGCACCTCACTTCAGGAAGCCGCTGATGATCTGCTCCTCGGCCTCCTTCTCGGTCAGGCCGAGGGTCATGAGCTTGTTGAGCTGCTCACCGGCGATCTTGCCGATGGCCGCCTCGTGGATGAGGCTGGCATCGACGGAGTTGGCCGTGATCTCCGGGCGCGCGCCGACGACACCGTTGTCCATGATGATGGCATCGCACTCCGAGTGGCCGGCGCACTTGTTGTTGCCGCGGATGTTGGAGTTGAACATCTGGGTGGAGTGATCCTTGGCGACCGAGCGCGAGATGACGTTCGTGCTCGACTCATAGCCGTCGAGATCGACGGAGAAGTTCGTCTCCGCGTGCTGATGGCCGTGGGTCATGATCTTTTCCTTGATGATGAGCGTCGCACCGTCGGTCAGATGTGCCTTCGTATCGCGGATGGTGGAGTCGATGCCCTTGATCTGGGTCGTCTCCATCTCCATGTAGGCGTTCTCGCCGAGGTCAACAATCGTCGTCGGGTTCATGACGTTCTCACCGTTGCCGTCGCCCTCACCGTAGTGCTTTTCAATGTAGCGCACGCGGGCATTCTTGCCGACGAAGAAGCTGTGGATCCCGTCGTGGCGGGACTCCTGCGTGCCGCAGTTGTGGATGCCGCAGCCGGCGACGATGGTCACATCACAGTCCTCGCCGATGAAAAAGTCGTTGTAGACCATATCCTTGAGACCGGTCTGAGAAATAATGACCGGGATGTGCACGCTCTCGTTTTTCGTACCGGGGGCAATGTAGATGTCGATGCCGGGCTTGTCTTCCTTCGTAACGATGTTGATGTGCGCGGTCGTGTTGCGGCCGGCGAGCTTGCCGTCGGCGCGGATATTATAGGCACCCTCGGGGATGCCGTGGAGGTCTGCGACCTCCTCAAGCAGTTTTTTCTCAATCGCATCCATGGCGTTTCCCTCCCTCAGACCTTGTCAGCCAGACGGCTGCACACACTCGACGCCTCCATAAGCACGGGCATGATCTCGTCCTTGGTGCCGATGGTGCGGATCTCACCGTCGACAAGCACGACGATCTTGTCCGCCGTCTCGAGGATGCGCTCCTGGTGCGAGATGATGAGGATGCTGCCGTGGATCGTCTCATGCATCTTCTCAAACACGCTGATGAGGTTCTGGAAGCTCCAGAGGTCGATGCCGGCCTCGGGCTCGTCGAAGATGGACATCTTCGTGCCGCGGGCGAGCATGGTCG
This sequence comes from uncultured Eubacteriales bacterium, assembly GCA_900543625.1. GTDB lineage: Bacteria > Bacillota > Clostridia > Oscillospirales > Oscillospiraceae > CAG-103. The sequence continues at coordinate 149,375 of UQSF01000001.1, read as the reverse complement.
CGATCTCGATGCGCTTGAGCTCACCGCCGGAGAGGCTGTCGTTTACTTCGCGGTTGACATAATCTCTTGCGCACAGACCGACCTCGGACAGGTAGGTGCAGGCCTCGTTGGTCGAGAGCTTCTTGCCGGAGGCGATGCTGATGAGGTCAAAAACGGTGATGCCCTTAAAGCGCACCGGCTGCTGGAAGGCAAAGCTGATGCCGCGGCGGGCGCGTTCGGTGATGGACATATGGGTAATGTCCTCGCCGTCGAGCAGGATCTGACCGGAGGTCGGCTGCTCGATGCCGGCGATGAGCTTGGCCATGGTGGACTTGCCGCTGCCGTTCGGGCCGGTGATGACGACCATGCGTTCATCGACCGTGAGGCTCACGTCCTTGAGGATCTGGCGGACTCCCTCGTCCGTCTCAGCCTCAAAGCAAAGGTGTTTGAGTTCAAGCATTGGTTGGTTCCCTCTTCTCTTTGTTTCAAATCTTTGGATCAAAAATCTTCGTCGTCAAATTTATCGGACAGATCTTTCTGAAAAGACAGCTTCGACTCCTTGTGCTCAATGAGCCGGCGGATGTTGCTGCGGTGCTTGGCAACGAGCAGGATCACGCAAAACAGGCTCAGCAGTGCAGGCAGTTTGCCGCAGGCGGCAAGTACGCCGATGGGCGCGATGAGCGCTCCGCAGACGCTGCCGAGCGACACGTAGCGCGTGGCCCAGACGATGCCCACGAAGATCAGCAGCGAGACGAGCCCGGTCGGAAAGCTTACGATCAGCAGCATGGTCTCGGCGCAGAGCACGCCCTTGCCGCCGCGAAAGCCGTAAAACACCGGGTAGATATGGCCGAGCATGACACAAAAGCCCGCAAACACCTGACCCGTGGCCGCCGCGCCCTGCGTACCCATGATGAGGCCGCCGGCCACGACCGCGATGACGGTCTTGAGTACATCCGTGCCGATGACGATGGCGAGACCGGGCACGCCGAACGTGCGGTAGAAATTCGTCAGGCCGGCGTTGCCGCTGCCGTAATCGCGCACGTCACGGTGAAAGACGTATTTTGAGGCGATGATCGCTCCGTTGAGCCCGCCGAGCAGGTAGGAAAAAACGGCGATGGCCGCGAGCAGTCCTGGGATCATTCCTGCTCTCCCTTCTGCCGGATAACCATGCGGATCGGCGTACCCTCCAGGCCGAACACGGCGCGGATCTGATTTTCCAGATAGCGCTGATAGGAAAAATGGAACAGCTCCCGGCTGTTGCAGAACACGACGAAGCAGGGCGGCTTGACGCCCGTCTGCGTCATGTAATAGATCTTCAGGCGGCGGCCTTTATCCGTCGGCGGCTGGACGCGCGCCTGCGCGTCGGCGAGGACGTTGTTGAGCATACCGGTGGTGATGCGCATGGCGCTCTGATCGTTGACGAAGTTGATGAGCTCGAACAGGCGCTCGGTGCGCTGGCCGGTGAGCGCCGAGATGAACAGCACCGGCGCATAGGACATGAAGCTCAGGTCGCGCAGGACGTCCTTGCGCATCTTCTCCATGGTGCCGGTCTCCTTGTCGACCAGATCCCACTTGTTGACGACGATGATGGACGCCTTGCCCGCCTCATGCGCGAGACCGGCGATCTTCGTGTCCTGCTCCGTGACGCCGTCGCGCGCGTCGATCATGATCAGGCACACATCCGCGCGCTCGATGGCGAGCTTTGCGCGCATGACGGAGAATTTCTCAATGCGGTCGTCCACACGGGACTTGCGCCGGATACCGGCGGTGTCGACAAAGATATACTTGCCGTATTTGTTTTCAAAGCGGCTGTCGACGCTGTCGCGCGTCGTGCCGGCGACATTGCTGACGATGACGCGCTTTTCGCCGAGGATGAGGTTCACGAGCGAGGATTTGCCGACGTTCGGCTTGCCGATGACGGCGACGCGGGTATAGTCCGCGTCCGCGTCGGAGGCGTCCTCGGGCGGAAAATGCTCCAGACAGGCATCGAGCAGGTCGCCCGTGCCGTGACCGTGCACAGCGGAGACGGCGATCGGGTCGCCGAGGCCGAGGGAGTAAAACTCATAGATGCCGGGGTCGACCGCGCCGGTGGAGTCCATCTTGTTGACGGCCAGCACAACAGGCTTTTTCGAGCGCAGGAGCATATTGGCCACCTCCTGATCGGCGGCGGTGACGCCGGTGCCGATCTCGGTGACGAGCACGACGACGTCGGCCGCGTCGATGGCAAGCTGCGCCTGCTCGCGCATGAACAGCAGGATCTCATTGTCGGTGCTCGGCTCGATGCCGCCGGTGTCGACGATGTCGAACGCGCGGCCGCACCACTCGCACTCGGCATAGAGCCGGTCGCGCGTGACGCCGGGCGTGTCCTCAACGATGGACAGGCGGCGTCCGCAGAGCTTATTGAAGAGCATGGACTTGCCGACATTCGGCCGGCCCACGATCGCAACCAGTGGTTTGGACATGATCACCCCTCCTTATGGGGATTGTATTTGTAGTACTCCGCGCCGTCGGTGCTGCCGCTGCCGCGGTCGGGCAGGTGCACCTCCGGCAGGATGCCGAACATGGCGTCGCAGAGGGCAAAGCCGTCGGCGTCCACGGGGTAGATGGGCACGCCGAGCGCGGCGCTGGCCTGCTCGAGCGTGATATCGTCGAGAAAGTCCAGCTCGTCGTGGCGCACCATGTTGTTCGAGATCAGCAGCCGCTCGCCGAGGTCCTTCCCGCGCAGCTGCGCGATGAGGTCCTGCCCGGTGATGAGGCCGGAGACATTGATGCTGCGGCCGAAAAAGTCATTTTCGATCGCATAGACGTGTCCTTGTATTGTAGCATACTTTTCGCGCGCCGTACACAAAAGTTTTTCCAGAAACGGCGCTGCCGAAACGCCGGCCGCCATGGAAAACGGCACGCCGTCCGGCGGGTCGGACAGGCTCAGCGCCGAGCGGAACTCCGTCTGCTGCAGGCGCAGCATGCCGACGCCGTTTTCCAGCTGCGTGAATTCCTCGTAGAATTCCTCCGGCGGCAGCGCGCGCCCCGCCTTGAGATACAGCTCGTCGGCGCAGAAGAAGATGCGCGTGCCGAATTTTTCAACGCATTCGTCGCCGAAGGCATTGACCAGATCGAGCGTCTCGGCCGCGTGCTCAGGCGTGAACGGCGTGAGCGGGTAGAGCCCCTCACGAAACTTCGTCAGACCGACCGGCACGATCGACACGCTGTGCACCTGCGGATAGAGCGCCGCGAGGTCACGCATCGTGCGCTGCAGCTGCGCGCCGTCATTCAGGCCGGGGCAGCAGACGATCTGGCAGTTCATGGTGATGCCGCCGTCGGAAAAGCGGCGCATGATCTCGAGCGTCTTGCCCGCGCGCGGATTGCCGAGCAGAAACGAGCGCAGCTCCGGGTCCGTGGCGTGCACGGAGACGTTGATGGGGCTGATGTGCAGGTGGATGATGCGCTGCACCTCGCGCTCGGAGAGGTTTGTGAGCGTCATGTAGTTGCCCATGAGAAAGCTCAGACGCGCGTCATCGTCCTTGAAATACAGCGTCGGACGCATACCCGGCGGCATCTGGTCGATGAAGCAGAACACGCAGTGGTTGGCGCACGAGTGGGCATTGTCCATGAGGTAGGTCTCAAAATCCAGCCCCAGCTCGCCGCCGAGCGGCTTTACGATGTGCACGGTGTGCTCCGACCCGTCCGGACGGCGCAGGCACACCGCAAGCTGCGGGTCATAGGCGTAGTATTTATAGTCCAGCACATCGGTGATCGGGTTGCCGTTGATGGACACCAGCCGGTCGCCGGGGTGGGCTGCGTGGCGCAGCGGACTGTCGGGATCGATGTGACTGATCGTGCAGCGATGCATGCGCCGCGCCTCCTTTGCAGGAATTCTTTTGCTATATGCCGGAAAACTCCGGCATATAGCAAAAGAAGAGGGGCAAACGCTCCTCTTCTCAGCTTCTTTTAGTCGTCAACCTTGATGACGTCGCGTCCGTTGTACTTGCCGCAGGTCTTGCAGGCGTGATGGGGCATGACGAATGCGCCGCAGTTCGGGCACTTCACGATCGCCGGAGCGGTGAGCTTCCAGTGGGACGAACGACGCTTATCACGTCTCTGTCGAGACACTTTTCCTTTCGGGACTGCCATGATGACACCTCCTCGTCAGTCGCTGTTATGAGCAGCTTCCTCTTCTTCGTCAGTTTTATTATCCAAAAGCTGCTCTAATACAGCCATTCTTGGATCGCGGGGTTTTTGACACCGGCACGGCCCGAGGTTCAAATTCGCGCCGCAGCGGTCGCACAGTCCGGCACAGTCGGGCTTGCACAGGCACTTGGTATCCATGCTGAGGATAAAGCAGGTGGAGAGCACCTCGTCCACATCGAGCCAGTCTCCGTCGAGCGTAAACACCTCGGGATCGTCGTCCTGCGCATCCGCCGTGATGTCGGCGTGCAGGTCGAGGTCGACCGTGCGCGGAAACTCCGCGCCGCAGCGGTCGCACACGCACAGCATCTGCGCATGCAGCCTTCCCTGCAGCGTGAGGATGCCGGCCGTATTGACCACCTTGCCCTCGGCCGTGATCGGTGCGGTGTACGCCCGGACAGAGGGAAAGTCCAGCAGAGCCGTGTCCAGCTCCTGCGAAAACGGAACGCTCCCGCCGGGAATTTCTATGATTTCTCTCAAATTCAGTCTCATAGCGCACCTCGCACAATCGCTTTAGTATTATAGATGATATCCACCCCTGTTGTCAACAGGAATTTGTGTTGACAATGCGCTGAAAATCCGCGATAATCGTTGCGTGGAGATGGTACATGCTATGAAAGAGATCCAAATACGCAAAAATGACGCCGGCCAGCGGCTCGACCGCTTCGTCGGAAAGGCCGTTCCCCTGCTGCCGGAATCGCTGCTGCAAAAATATATCCGCCTCAAGCGCATCAAGCGCAACGGCAAGGGCACAAAGCGCGACGTGCGCCTCGTCGAGGGGGACGTGCTGCAATTATACATCAATGACGAGTTTTTTGAAAGACCTACGGAGGAAAATGCCTGGCTGAAAATTGCGACGCCGCGGCTGGACATCGTCTATGAGGACGAGAACATCCTGCTGGCGGACAAAAAGCCCGGCGTGCTGTGCCACAGTGCGGGCGAATGGAGCTGGGACACGCTCATCTCGAACATTCAGGCCTACCTGCGTCAGAGCGGCGAATGGAACCCGAAGGCCGAAAACGCCTTCACCCCCGCGCTCTGCAACCGCATCGACCGCAACACCGGCGGCATCGTCATCGCGGCGAAAAACGCCGAGGCGCTGCGCATCCTGAACGATAAGATCCGCGACCGTGAGATCGACAAGGCCTATCTCTGCGTCGTCTGCGGGCGGCCGAAGCCCGCCGAAGGACGGCTGGAGGGGTATTTGTTCAAGGACGCGGTAAAAAACCAGGTCTACGTGACGAAAAAGCCACAGCCGGGGGCGAAATCCGCCGCGACGGAATACCGCACGCTGCAAAGCCGCAAGGGGCTCTCGCTCGTCGAGTGCCGGCTGCTGACCGGGCGCACGCACCAGATCCGCGCACAGATGGCCGCCGCCGGCTGTCCCCTGCTCGGCGACGGGAAGTACGGCCGCGAGCGCATCAACCGCACCTACGGCGAGACGGGGCAGATGCTCTACTCCTACAAGCTCACCTTCACCCTGCCAACGGACGCGGGCATCCTGGAATACCTGCGCGGAAAAACGTTTCAGGTGCAGCAGGTGGCCTTCGCGGAGAAGTATTTCCCGGGCTTTCAAATTCCATAAACGCACGGCGCCGGACGGGATCTCCGTCCGGCGCCGTACAGCTTGTCCAAAAACCTCGTAGAGTTTCGCCGCCGGAGCGGCGAAAGAAAGTCCGATCATTTTCTTCGGCGACATGTGCGGCGAAGAAAATACTTCTCGGCCTGCAAACGTGCGCGCCGTCTGCCTTGGGCGGACGGCGCGTGCGCTGCAGTCAGGCCGCAAACTCCTTTGTCAAAAAGTATTACTTTTTGACAGTCTCCACGGCGCCGGACGGGATCTCCGTCCGGCGCCGTATGTTTTCGCATCACTCAGAGCCGTTCCATGCGGAAGGCTGCATAGACGTCCCGGCGGGTGAAGCCGTCCGTGGGGACAAACCATGCCTCCGGCAGCGCGGTCACGTGATCCGCCGGGTGCGCCGCCGCAGAGACAAGGCCGTTTTCCCGGCACCAGGCCATGGCGCCGTCATAGGCGCCGGCGCGGCCGGTCCGGTGCAGCTGCGCGACGCGGCGCGCGATTGCGTCCGCCTTCGGCGTCAGCAGCATCGCCAGCTCGCCCACCGTCATGGGATCGTCGAGCCGCAGGCGGTTATCGGAAAAGACGATCGCCCGCTGCTCCGCAAGCGCCGTCAGGCGGTCAAACAGCGGTTCCTCGCGGCCGACATCCGCAAAGGGGCTCTCCGCCAACAGCTCGCCCACGGGCACGACCTGATAGCCGTATTCCTGCAGCAGCGCCAGCTGCTGGCCGAGTGCAAAGGCCACCGGTGTGCGCTTGGCCATGTTGTAGCCGTCCTTCTGGAAAATGATCTGCCCGCAGAAAAAGTCCGGGTCTTTTTCCAGCGCCTTGCGCATCGGCTCGACCATGGCACGGATCTCCGCCTGCAGCGCCGCCTCCGGATCCGGATCCGTAGACGGGAGCCAGCCCGCGCCGTCAAACGACGCCGCCATGTACTGATAGCCCATACGGTCATAGACATCGTAGCTGGTAAAGCCGCCGGTCATCTTGTCCACATAGTGCGGCGGGCGTGCAAGCGTCATCGTATAGCCATAGCGCGTCTGCATGAGCGCGTGCAGGCGGCCGAGATCCTCCACCGCGGCATCAAAGCCGGGAAGGTATTCGCGCGCGCCGTATACAAACGGTTTCTTGCCGAAAAGGATGTGCCGGTAGCCGTGATTCGTGATCTGGTGGCCCTCGGCGAGCATACGGCGGATGAGGCGGTCATTGTGCTCCGCGCCGCCCTGCTCGTCGCAGTGAATGTCCGGGTAATGGTCAAAGCGCACGCCGCCCCACGCGGCGCTGCCGAGCTTGCCGGCCTCGTCGGGGTAGTTGGCGCTCGTATCGCCGATGACGTCAAAGCTGCCGCGCGCGCCGTACTGCGCCAGCGTGTCGAGCAGCACGTCCGTGAGCGTCCGGCCGTCAAACCGATCCGGCGACGCGGGCAGCCCCATCGGCCCGTCGTCAAACGTCATGGCGCAGATGCGCCGGGTCGTCTGCACGCGCTCGATGCGCCGGGTATAGCCGACATAGTGCTTTTCTGCGGCCGCACCGGCATGGGTGCGTCTGCGCTTGGTCAGCTGGCTCTCGGCAACATAGCGCGCCTTTCCGCGCCGCCCGTCCACAGCCGTCGCCCCGCGCAGCAGCGCCGCACGGACGGACGGCAGCGTCAGTGCATCGACCTCCAGCGTCACGACGCCGTTGCCGATCTCCTCAGGCAGGTGCGCATCGCTGCCGGCCGTGACCGGCTTTTGCGCACGCTGCGCAAGCGCGCACGCCATGGCGTTGGCCTGCGGGTTCTTGCGATCGGCCCGGCCGTTCCAGACCTCGATGCCATCGAGCCGGTCGAGGTAGGCGTCGAGCCGCTGTGCATCGCTGCTGCGCTCGAACGGGTGCGCCATCACGGCAAGACCGCCGCAGGCGTGCACAGCGTCGATCGCGGCGCCCAGCTCCCGCGCCTCGATCTGCTCGGTGACGAACAGGCCCAGCAGATGCCCCTGATCCGTCGAGAGCTCAACGCCGGGGATGAGCAGAAAATCCGGCGTGTCCCACGTCTCGGTCAGGGCGCGGTCATGATCGCACACGGCGACGCCCTGCAAGCCCCGTGCACGCGCGCACGAGACGATCTCGTCAAGGGACATACGCCCGTCCGGCGAGTGCTCGGAATGAATGTGCAGGTCAAATCTGACCTCCATGGGCAAAGCTCCTCTCTGCGCGGAAATCACCCGCGCGCAAACAGGCTGTTTTTCAGATAGACCCAGAACACGCGGTTATCACCGCGGCAGCGCAGGGCCTCCTTCGCCGTGAACAGGTCGGCAATGCTGCGCAGAAATATGCCGACGCGCCCGGCGCGCAGATAATGCAGCGCAGCGAGCGTATCATTGAGCAGAAAGCGCATACGCACGCCGGAGCGATAATCCTGCGCAGTATAGCGCACCCGTTCCCCCGCCGCAGCGCGGGCATAGTACGCCGTGAACGGACTTTGGGCCGCCTCCGTCATCGGGAAGCTGCCCCAGACGCGGGGATTGACCTCCAGCAGACAGTCACCCTTGAACTCCACCATGGCCATGCCCGTGAAGCCGAACGAGTGCAGCAGCCGGTACGCGCGGTCAATGAACGCGGCGTCGTAAAAGCTTTCGCAGCAGGTCGAAGGGCCGCCGGTGACCGGATATTCGCGGATGCGGCGGTGGCACAGCGCGCAGATCAGGCAGCCATCCCGGCCAAGCAGCAAGCTCACGCCAATACCGGGGCCGGTGATCCTGTCCTGCACGATTGGCGCCGGGTCGTAGCGCTGCATGCGCGCAAGGATCTGTGCATATGCCTCCGGCGTGTCGGCAACGGCGTACCGGTCGGCGGCCTTGAGGCCGAATTTCTCACCGCAGTGCGGCTTGATGACAACGGGATAGCGCTCCGGCGGGACGCCGTCATATTGCCGCGGCACCGGGATGCCGAGGCTCTGCGCGCGCGCATGCACCGTCTCCTTGTCGTTGAGTGCATCGAGCACGGGCCGGGGCGCGATGAGAAAGTCTGCGACCCGGGCAAACCGCTCCCGCTGCGCGGCGACCGTGTTGAGCGTGACCGCACCGACGCAAAACAGCACCGGACGGTCATACGTCTCCAGCAGCGCCGCAAGCCGATCTGCATAGCTGTCGTCGGCCGCAGCCCCGTCGATCCACCGAAAGGCAGCACAGCAGCGTGAGGCCGCGACCGCCGGCACAGCGTGCACGTCGGCACGCGTCTGCGTCACGATCACCTGATAGCCCGCACGGTGCAGTGCACGCACCGCCGCGATGGACGACCGGTATTTCCCGTCTGTCACGATGGCTGTTTTCATGTCCGTTCCCTCCCGCTCCCGGCGCGGAGCTGTCGATCTTGTGCCTCTTATAATACCAAACCTGTGCAGAAAATACAAGACGGCGCAGCGGGCGCTCTGCCGAAAAGCAGAGCGCCCGCTGCGCCCGGGAAACGGATATGATCAGGGAGAGGTGTGCGCAAGTTTGTTCGTGTCCAGCGAGTTGCGGTAGACCACGAAGCGCTGGAAGAGAAACTCCGTCACAAAATTCAGCACCATGTTCAAAAACGTAACCAGATAGCCGTTCCAGCCCTGCACGTCCGCGAGCCGGTGCTCGAGCAGCGTGGACAGCGGCGTGAACGCGCAGTAGTACAAAAACACGAGCGCCATGGCCCGCGCCACCTTTTCCGACGAGCGGAAGGTATAGCGCCGGTTGCAGGTGAAGTTCCACAGCACCGACAGCACCAGCGCCGTCAGATACGCCGCCCAGTGCGGCCAGTGAAACACCTCGTTGAAGAGCGCAAAGCTGCCGAGCTCGATCAGCCCGGCCGAGCACGAGAAGAGCAGAAACTTCCCCGTGCGCCGCAGCTCCATATGGTCCATGCGGATCGCCTCCCATTGTAATTAGTTAAATTATTTGAAGCAATTATAGCGTGGCGGCCGTTTTCTGTCAAGCCCGGCGCGCAAAACGGCAGCATCCCCTTTTCTTCCGGCGCGGGATGTGATAAGATGGGCGTCTGAGAAATCGAGGTGTTATCATGTACGACGAACTGACGCAGGTCGACATCCAGAAGATGCGCGACGAAATCGACTACCGCACGCGCGAGCTGCGGCCGAAGCTGATCGAGGAGGTCAAGACGGCGCGCGCCTTCGGCGACCTGAGCGAAAACTTTGAATACAAGGCCGCCAAGCGCGAGAAAAACCGCAACGACAGCCGCATCCGCTACCTGCAGCGCATGGTCGACACGGCAAAGGTCATCACCGACCACTCGACCGGCGACACGGTGGGTCTGTTCGACTCGGTGGTCATTTATATTCCGGACGACGACGAGGAGCAGACCATCCGCCTCGTGACGACGCTGCGGCAAAATGCGCTCGAGGGGCTCATCAGCAAGGAATCCCCCGTGGGCAAGGCCGTGATGGGGCATCGCGCGGGCGAGACCGTGCACGTGCAGGTCAATGAGAATGTCGGCTATGACATCGTCATCCGCTCGGTCGAAAAGGGGCAGGACGACGATTCTCTGCCCATCAGCGCCTACTGAAACCCGCGCAGAAAAGCAGCGGCTGCATCCAAGCGATGCAGCCGCTGCTTTTGTATTCAGTCCAGATAGCCGAACAGCCCGCGCCGGTGACGGTCTCGCGCACATTGGCCGCGTCGCCGTCCGCAGCATCGGAAAGCACGTCGCGGTCTGTCCGCGTGTCGTCACGCCGCTGGTACAGCGCGCTCTCGCCACTTTTCTCTTGACTATTTCCGCCAGAGGAGCGTATACTGTTCATAGAAGCGTCACGAAGGAATCTGGACTGCGGGTTTTCCCCGTATGAGCCGGTTATGTCCTTTGTGACGTTTCATATTTTGGTGATGTCTTTCAGGAGCAGCCCCTTGTTCACCGGCATTATGTTAATAACGCCGGTATAGTATTCGTTTCCAACCTTAAAAAGCGTATCGAAATAGCGAAAATCGCCTGTCGCATTAGGATGTACATGCCCATCTCTGCCGTCCGGCTCCGTGCGGAAGTTCTCTCCGGTCGGGCGATCAGTTCAGATAGCCGAACAGCCCGCGCACGGACACATCCCCGCCGGTGACGGTCTCGCGCGTGCCGTCCTCCCAGCGGACGACGAGCGCGAAATCATCGTCCACCGCCTCGGCAAAGCCGGTGCGGACATTTTCACCGCGAACGACGCGCACAGGCCGACCGACCGTGACGCAGCGCGCACGGTAGTCGCTGAGATATGCGCGCGGATCGCGCTGCCAGTCGAGATACATCTCATCGAGCGCACGCACCATCTCCGCGGCCAGGCGCGCGCGGGAGAGCTCGAGCCCGGTCTCGGAATACACCGAGCCCGCGATGGCGCGCAGCTCTTCCGGGAAATCCTCCGGCCGCTGGCGCACGTTCACGCCGATGCCGGCCACAATGGAGTCGACCGTGCCGGACTCGGCCTCGACGGTGAGCTCCGTGAGGATGCCGCAGATCTTTTTCGTGCCGAGGACAAGGTCGTTGGTCCACTTGATGCCCGGCTGCACGCCGCAGCGCTCAAGCGCGCGGCAAACAGCCACCGCGACGTGCGCCGTCACAGTCATGGCCGCCGTCGGCGCGCACGCCGGGCGCAGGAGCATCGACAGGTAGACCCCCTGCCCCGCGTCCGAGCGAAACGACCGCCCAGCGCGGCCGCGCCCCGCCGTCTGCCGGTCGGCAATGGCGCACAGGCCGTCCGGCGCGCCGTCCATGGCCTCCGCCTTCAGGTAGCTGTTGGTGGAGTCGATCTGCGCAAAGCACTGCACCAGAGCCCGCCGCGCCTGCGGCAGATAGGGCAGCACGTCCCCGGCCGTGAGCGTATCCGGCCGCGCGCGCAGACAATAGCCCCGGTTCGTGACGGCGTCAATGTCATAGCCCGCGGCGCGCAGTGCACGCACCGCCTGACTGACCGCCGCGCGCGTCACGCCCAGCTTCTCGCGCATCTCCTCGCCGGATACATAGCCCTCTGCCTCCGTGAGCAGGAGCAAAACATCATCCCGCAGCATCCGATCACACCCCTTGTCGTGCGGTTTCTTTTCCTATAGTGTAAACCACGGCGCGCAGATTGTAAAGATATTTTCACTTTTGGTTGACAATCGAGCGCGTGTGTGCTATCGTCCGATTGTTAAGTTCGTTCACGCTTTACTTTACAATCGGAGGCAATGCTATGAAATTTTCCACAAGAGACCTTTGCTTTTGCGCGATCGGCGCGGCGCTCATCGCCGTGTGCGCATGGATCAGCATCCCGGCGGACGTGCCGTTCACGCTGCAGACCTTTGCGATCTTCGCCGTGTGCGGGCTGCTCGGCGGCAAACGCGGCACGGTGAGCGTGCTGGTGTATCTGCTGCTGGGCGCGGTGGGTGCGCCGGTGTTCGCGGGCTTTCGCGGCGGGTTCGCGTCCCTGATCGGCACGACCGGCGGATACCTCGTCGGCTTCATCCTGCTGGCGCTCATCATCACCCTCGCGCAGGCGCGCTGGGGGCTCGGGCAGTGGGTGTTCGTGCTGTCGGCTGCCGTGGGACTGCTCGTGTGCTACGCATTCGGCACGGCGTGGTTTCTCATCGTCTACACCCGCACGGGCGCGATCACGCTCGGCGTGGTGCTGGCAAAGTGCGTGCTGCCGTTTCTGCTGCCGGACGCGATCAAGCTCGCCCTGGCGACGCTGCTGCGCGCGCGGTTGTACCGACGCATCCCCGCATAAGCGGCGGAAAGCCTTTTGCCGGAACACCCAAAAGATTTTCCGGCAGGCTGAAAAAACGCTCATGGCAAAAGCCATGAGCGTTTTTTATGAGAGAAAAGAAAAAGGATTTGAGAGGATGTTTGAAGGGAGTTATGGGGGGAGAGAAACGAAAGCGAAAAACTCAGATCACTTTTTCTTCTTTCAGTCTGGCAAGGTCTGCGTCGGACAGGCCGAGCACACCCTCGTAGATCTCCTTGTTGTCCTGACCGAGGTCGGGCGCGCACTTGGTGATCTCCGGCTTGGTATCCATGAGCTTGACCGGGTTGCCGGGGACGATCATATCGCCGATGACCGGGTGCTGCAGGTGCACAAACATCTCGCGGGCGTTGGCGATGTGGTCGTCGTTGACGACGTCGGCGAGCATATTGATCGGCGCAACCGGGACACCGGCCGCATCGATGATGGCCACGCAATCGGCGATGGTGTGCTGGGAGCTCCACTTCTCGATCTCGGGCTTGAGCGCGGCGTAGTTCTCGCAGCGGTGGATGTTGGTGTCAAAGCGCGGATCCTCGAGCAGGTCGGCGCGGTCGAGCGCCTTGGTGCACAGGAGCGTGAAGAGCTTGTCGTTGCCGCAGCCGATGACGAAGCGTCCGTCGCTGGCCTGGAAGGAGTCATACGGGAAGGCGGAGGCGTAGCGGTTGCCGATCAGCTCGGGCTGCTTGCCGGAGGCGAAGAAGCGCTGCCAGCCGACCTCAAGGCTGGAGACGACGGAGTCAACGAGCGCGACGTCCACGCGCTGGCCGCGGCCGGTGACGGTGCGGGCGTTGAGCGCCATGAGGATGCCGATGGTGAGGTTCATGCCGCCGAGCACGTCGCCCATGGCATTGCCGACACGCAGCGGCTGACCGCCGGCCTCGCCGGTGATGCTCATGAGGCCGGAGGTGGCCTGTGCGATGATGTCATAGCCGGGGCGCTGGTGCTTCGGGCCGTAGCAGCCGAAGCCGGAGACGGCGGCGTAGATGATCTGGTCGTTGACCTCCTTGAGCACGTCATAGCCGACACCCAGCTTGTCCATAACGCCGGGGCGGTAGTTCTCGACGACGACGTCGGCCTTCTTGACCATCTCGAGGAAGAGCTTTTTGCCCTCCTCAGACTTCAGGTTCAGGGTGATGCCCTTCTTGCCGCGGTTGACGTAGGCATAGTACATGCTGTAGTCGTTCTTCTTCGGGCCCATGGCGCGGGTATCGTCGCCCTTGCCCGGCATCTCGATCTTGATGACGTTGGCGCCGTAGTCGGCCAGCATCATCGTGCAGTACGGACCGGCCAGAACGCGGGTCAGGTCCAGAACGGTAATATTGCTCAATGCTTTTTCCATGGAAATATCTCCTTTATCAGATAATCAGATTGCAGTCAAACGTTTCCGGGGATCAGGCGCCATGCAGCAGGTTTGCCAGCGGGACGTAGATGGTCGAGCAAAGCACGATCAGGATCAGGATCGCAAGGCCGGCGTAGATGAACAGCTGCACGAACGTCTTGTTCTCGTCCTCCTTGGTGCGGTTGGGGAGCGCAGTTGCGAGCGCCGCCATAGCCAGCGCGCCGCCGGTGGACAGCGGGGAGATGCCGGACAGAGAGCCGCCGGCGCCGACAGCCGCCATCAGTGCGACCGGGTTCACGCCGCCGACCTGGGCAGCGATGTCTGCGCACATCGGCATCATCGTCGGGTACACCACGCCGAGCGCGGAGCTGACAAGGCTCAGCAGTGCAGCGGAGATGCCCATGAACGGGGTTGCAGTGCCCTTGGTCATGATCTTGGCGAGCGCGTTGCTCATCAGATCGATGCCGCCCATCTTGTTGACGATGTTGAGCAGGGAGCCGACCGCGAGAACCATCACGATGGTGCCCCAGGGCAGGGACTTGAGCGCCTTGCCGTCGTCGGCAACGCCGAACAGGAACAGCAGGCCGGCAACCGCGAAGGCGGCGACGCCGATGTTGACCTTGACGAAGATCAGCAGCACGAGCATGAGCACGATGCTCAGCAGAGAGATGATCTGCTTTGCGTTGAACTTCTCAAGCGTGCCGCGCTCGATCGGGTTGAGCGGCTGCTTGACCTTGTGGCCCTTGAAGATGAACCAGAACACGAGCGAGGACACGATCGTCACGAGCGTCTGGCAGACCAGAATGGTGGGCATAACGTTTGCAATGTTGGCCTCGGCTGCGGCGCCGGTGATGATGGCAGCCTCAGGCGTGATGGGCGTCATACGTCCGGCCATCAGGCCCTGCTCGCCGATCAGGACGAGCATCAGCGGGTTGAAGCCGACCTCCACGGCGATGATCGCCGCGAGTGCGGGGATGATCGCCAGCGCAGGCACAGCGCCGGGACCGACGCCGGCAATGACGAAGCCGGCAATGTAGACCATGATGGGCAGGACCCACATCTTGTTTCCGGCCAGCGCGATGATCTTTCTGGCCAGCAGATCCAGCGCGCCGGTCTGCGTGATGGCCGCGAACAGCAGCGTGATGCCGACGAGCGTGGTAAACATTGAGGTGCTGAAGCCGCCGATCAGATCTTTATCGGTCAGGCCGAAGATACGCACCATGATAACGCCGAATGTGACTGCCACAACACCGACGTTGACCTTGCGGAAGAAAGCCAGCAGGATCACGACGATGAACAGCACCAACGAGATAATGTCAAATGCAGTTTCCATAAATGATTCCCTCTCTAATATGGTTCAGATTTGTGGATGCGTGCCGCTCTCAGCAGCAGGGCGGGGTCTTAGTGTTGATGTTCTGCTGATGGCCGCTGTAGATGCCGTCGATGAAGCTCTTCTGATACTTCGCGGCAGCCAGCAGC
Organism: uncultured Eubacteriales bacterium; assembly: GCA_900543625.1. Lineage (GTDB taxonomy): Bacteria > Bacillota > Clostridia > Oscillospirales > Oscillospiraceae > CAG-103. Next base: position 134,096 of record UQSF01000001.1, on the reverse strand, counting down.
TTTTCGAAGTCGATGCCGGTGTCGTAGCCCATGCGCTGGAGCATGTACACGAGATCCTCCGTGGCGGTGTTGCCGGAGGCGCCCGGTGCGAACGGGCAGCCGCCGAGGCCGCCGAGCGTGGACTGCACCGTCTTGATGCCGCACTCGATGGCGGCGAGCGTATTGGCCTGACCCATGCCGCGGGTGTCGTGGATGTGGATCTGGAACTCGCAGTCGGGCATGACCTCGGTCACGGCGTGGATCGTATCACGCACCTGACGCGGGTCGGCGATGCCGATCGTGTCGGCCAGGCAGATGGAACGGATGCCCATGTCGTAGACGCGCTTGGTGAAGTCGACCACCTTCTGGATCGGCGGGATGCCCTCAAACGGGCAGCCGAACGACGTTGCCAGCGCCACGCAGATGTTCATCTGCGGGTAGGTGTCCATGATCTTCTGCAGCTCTTCCAGAGACTCCTCATGCGTTCTGCGGATGTTGGCCTTGTTGTGGCTCTCGCTGACCGAGATCACGTAAGAGATGTTGCGGATGCCGGCGTTGAAGGCGTTTTCCACGCCGCGGAAGTTCGGCGCGAGCGCATACAGCACCGCGTTCGGATACTTCTCGATGCAGGCCTTGGCCAGATCCGCCGCGTCCGCCATCTGCGGGATCGCCTTGGGGCTGACGAAGGACGTGACCTCCATCTGCGTCACACCGGCGTCGAACAGTCTGTCGATTAGGTCGAGCTTCTGCTCAAAGGTCAGCATCTGCTTAAGATTCTGCCAACCGTCGCGCGGGCCGCATTCCAGAACATTGATCTTGTTTGCCATGATAGATTCCTCCTGACATTCCGTTTTTATTTCGTGACTACCTTGTGTTACCGTGACATCATTTTGCTTAACAAGTAAGCTTAATAACCTGAGACAAAAACCTTGTCAATCGTTACTTATATTTTGCACTTTCCTTGAAATTTGTCAATCTGAAATTGCGAAAACGCGAAATTATCATCATTTCGCCCATTTAACGGCCGGAATTCTATAGCATTTCGGCGCATCTCTGCTTAAATTATTTAAAGATAAGCAAAATTAATTTAAAATAAGTTAAGCATGTATTGCTTTTTTAACGACTGTTTAGTATAATGTTAAGCAGCAGCGGTTCACCCGCGCAACCATTATGACACAAAGGAAGTTTTCCGTTATGGCTACACTCAAAGACATCGCGGACATCTGCGGCGTCTCCACAGCGACCGTCTCCTATGTCCTGTCCGGCCGCGGCACGGAAAAGCGCATCACCGAGCAGACGCAGCAGGAGATCCGAAAAGCGGCAGAGAGCCTCGACTATGAATATAAAGGCCGCAACAAGGCAGTGCTCAAGTACCGCGTCACGGTCTACTTCCCGCTCTCGGGGCTCAAGATGCTGCTGCCGACGTTTCTTGACGCCTTCAACCGCATCGTCGACGCCGAGACCTCGAACATCGACATTCTCCTGCGGCCGTACACGCAAAACCAGCTCCACCTCCAGCGGGAGCTTTGGGCCGAGCGCAAGGGCTCTTCCGCCATCGTCATCTCCCCCGGCGGAACGGATCTGGCAAACCTCGCCGAGAAGCAGACGCTCGTGCCGGTCATCCTGCTCAACCGCACGCTGCCGAACTACTCCTACGTCGGCTTCGACCAGCTTGAGTCCGGCCGTCTCGCCGCCGAGCACGCCCTCAAGCGCGGCGGAGACAGCATCCTGCTCGTCTCATCGCCGACCCTGTTCGGCACGTCGTGGCGCAGCAGCGCCTTTTCCGACTACTGCCTGCAGCACGGCGTAAATCTTGAGCACAGCACCATCAGCGCCGACACGAGCATCCGCGCCGGCTATGAGCTTGGCAAGGCGCTCGTGCACAGCAACCGGCTCAAGAAGGTCATCTGCTGCACGTATGACATGACGGCGCTCGGCCTCACCACCGCCCTGTCGGAGGAGAACATCGTCGTCGGCAAGGACGTGGAGATCCTCACCACCAGCTCGAGCGACGATGATCTGCTCGCCTACAGCAACCCGCCGATCACCGTGGTGGACCTGAAGTTCCGCGACCTGTGCTACATGGCCATGCGCCTCGGCATGGACATTGCGACCGGGCGGGCGAGCTATCCGCAGGAGATCTCGCTGCACCCGACGATCATCTACCGGAAATCGTGCCCGGCCTGAGCGCAGGGCGCAAAAAAGAGAGCTTGTCACAAGCTCTCTTGAGACTGTCAAAAAGTAATACTTTTTGACAAAGGGATTGCAGTCTGCTGCGCGCACAAATTCCACACTTGCAGCCTGAGCGGTATTTTCTTCGCCGCACATGTCGCCGAAGAAAATGATCGGACTTTCTTTCGCCGCTGCGGCGGCGAAAGGCTACGAGGTTCTTTGGTAAACTGAAAAGAGAGCTTGTCACGATTCGTGACAAGCTCTCTTTTTCGTTATAAAATGCGGTTTAGTTCCAGAAATCCGTTCCGGTGATGCCGATGTCGGCGGCGTGGAACTGCGGATCCTTGCCCTCGCTGCGCTGACGCATATAGTCCTTGAGCACGGCAACGCCCTTGTTGCCGAGGATCAGGATGACGGGGACATTGATGATGACCATCGTGGCCTGGAGCATGTCGGCCGTATCCCACGCGAGGCCGGCGCTGACCGTCGCGCCGACGAACACGATCAGGGACGCAAGCACGCGGAACACCGTCATGCCCGCCTTGCTCGGGTCGCGCTTGAGGATGTACTTCAGGCAGCCCTCGCAGTAATAGTAGTTGCCGATGAGCGTCGTGAACGCGAACAGGCACATGGAGATAGCGATGAAGATCGGGCCGAAGCTGCCGAGCGACTGCTGCACGGACGCCTGCACGTAAGCAGCGCCGGCGGCCTCGGGCGTCGGGACAACGCCCGAGCACAGGCACATGAACGCCGTGGCGGAGCAGATGAGCAGCGTGTCGATGAACACGGACAGCATCTGCACAAGGCCCTGCTTGGCCGGGTGCGAGACATCGGCCGTGGCGGCCGCGTTCGGTGCCGAGCCCATACCGGCCTCGTTGGAGTACAGGCCGCGCTTGATGCCCCACATGATGCAAGAGCCGGTGAAGCCGCTGAACGCCGCCTTGAAGTTGAACGCATCGCGGAAGATGTTGGCGATGACGCTCGGGAAGATCCTGATGTTCATAAACACGACGACGAGCGACATCACGATGTACAGCAGGCCCATGACCGGCACGAGCACGCCCGTGACGTTGGTCAGGCGCTTGCCGCCGCCGAGCACGCACAGGGCGAACAGCACCGCAAGGATCGCGCCGATGATGTACGGCGTGCGGCCCTTGACATAGAAGCTGAAGCCGCCGAACGCATCCTGCAGGTTGTAGGCCGCGAGCATATTAAAGCCCACGACATAGGTCAGGATCAGCACGACCGCGAACACGATGCCGAGCCAGCGCTGGTGCAGCGCCTGCTCCATGTAGTACGACGGGCCGCCGTAGCTGCTGCCGTCCGCATCGCGCTTTTTATAGACCTGCGCGAGCGCAGACTCGATAAATGCGCTCGCACCGCCGACCAGCGCCACGACCCACATCCAGAACACGGCGCCGAAGCCGCCGAGGCAGATGGCCGTAGACACGCCGACGATGTTGCCCGTGCCGACGCGCGACGCCGTGGACACCATGAGCGCACCGAAGGACGAAATGCTGCCCTTCTCTTTCGGCTTTTCCTTGACAACGCGGATCGACTCACCGAACAGCCGGAACTGGATCAGCCCGGTACGGATCGTGAAATACAGACCCGCGGCGAGCAGAAACAGAGGCACGATGTACGGCCGGTACAAAAAACCGCCGATCGCATTGACAACTCTGTCAATTGATTCAATCATGTTTTGTCTCCTCTACAGTTTTCTTTTTCTCTGCGTGCTAAGGCACGCAAAAAACAGTATACAAAAGATTTGATAAAAAAGCAACCATGATTCGGCAATTTGCACTGTGTGCGTGCTCTTGCAAGCGCGCACCTTTCGGAGTAAGATGAGGGTACTTTCAAGGCATGACAAGGAGCAACGCATATGTTCACTGGCTTTTCCGACGCAACGATCGACTTTCTCTGGGAGCTGCGCTTTCACAACGAGCGCCCATGGTTTCTGGAGCATAAGCAGGTCTTTGTCGACACGCTCGACCGCCCGATGAAGGCGCTGGCCGCCGACGTGACCACCGCGCTCGAGCAGGCATACCCACAGCGGAAGTGGTATCTGCACGTGGCGCGCATCTACCGCGATGCGCGGCGGCTGCACGGCAATGGACCGTATAAGGAAAGCCTCTGGTTCACGCTGCGCTGCGACAGCAGCCGCGGGCCGGAGATCCCTGCGTTTTACTTTGAGATCACCCCGCACAACTACAGCTACGGCATGGGCTGCTACTGGGCAAAGGCAAACACGATGGCGTGCTTCCGCCGTGCGATCGACGCAGACCCCCTGCCGCTGACGGCGCTGGCGGAGCGCCTGAACGCGCAGAGCACCTTCGTGCTCGCGGGGCAGGACTATGTCCGGCCGAAGGGCAACCCCGGCGCGCTGCTCTCTCCGTGGTACAACAAGCGCGTGCTCGATCTCTCGTGCGTGCGCGCGCACGACGACCTGCTCTTCTCCCCCGCGCTGACAGACGAGCTCGTGCGCGGGTTCGGCTTCCTGCTGCCGTACTACGACTATCTCGAGGCCGTGACCCGGAGGGAGGACGCATGATGCGCAGCTTTGACGGGCACTGCGACACGCTCGCGCGCTGCCTCGAGCGCGGCAGTGCGCTGCGGCAAAACACCGGCCACGTCGACCTCACGCGCTGCGCGGCGCTTGGGCAGCACGCGCAGATCTTCGCGATCTTTGCCGACAGTGCCGCGGCAAGCGAGCCGCTCCATACCGTCGCGCGGCGGCAGCACGCCCTGCTCGAGCGCGAATGTGCGCGCAACGCCGACCTCGTGCGCCGCTGCCGCACGGCGCGGGACGTGCGCGCAGCATGGGCAGCCGGGAAAACGGCTGCGCTGCTCGGCATCGAGGGGGCGGAGCTGCTCGACTGCGACCCCAAAGGGCTGGATGAGGCGGCGGCGTGGGAGTGCGTGTATGTGACGCTGACATGGAACCATGCAAACGCCCTCGCAGGCTCGCACTGCGACGCACCAATGCAGGGACTCACGGCACAGGGACGCGACTTTGTGCGCGCGCTGTATGCCCACCGGATGCTGCCGGACGTGTCGCACCTATCGGAGGCTGCGGCATGGGACACGGTGCGTCTCGGGCTCGGCCCGGTGATCGCCTCACACGCGAACAGCCGCGCCGTCTGTGCGCACACGCGCAACCTCTCGGACGACCTCTTCTGCGCCATCCGCGACAGCGGCGGCGTGGTCGGGCTCAACCTCTACACGGCGTTTCTCGGCGGCGCGGATATGGACGCCGTCGTGCGCCACATCGAGCACCTGCTCGACCTCGGCGGAGACAAAACGCTCGCGCTCGGCGGTGATCTCGATGGGTGCGACACGCTCGGCGGCGGCGTCACCGGTATTCAGGATTACCCGAAGCTCTACGCGGCGCTCGCGGCGCGCGGCTATGACGAGCCGCTGCTCAGCGCGCTCTTTGCCGACAACTGGCTGCGCGTGCTGCCGAAGGAATAACACACACCGCCGCAGCCGGACTGACGCCGGTGGCCTTCGGGCAGGGCGTGACCTACGCGGAGGCGAACCTGACCTTCCTGTGCAAAAAGCTCTACCAGCACCAGTTCACCACAGAGGATCTCGCGCCGGAGGTGCAGGCATACTACGCCTCGATGCCGCAGGTCTACCCCGACTTTCACGGCGGCTGGCAGCCACATCTCGCGTTCGTGGGCGAGATCATCGACGTGATCGACAAGCGCTGAGCGCCGAAGGACAGCAAAAAACGACGTGGCCAAGACGGTCACGTCGTTTTTGCAATATCGGGGAACTTACGTAAGCGGTTTGAAATCGGACTTCGGGTGGTGGCACAGCGGGCAGATGAAGTCATCCGGCATGTCCGCGCCCTCGTACACGTAGCCGCAGACGGTGCACACAAAGCCGACGCGCTTTTCCGCGGGCTTGGCCTCGTGCTTGACGAAGTCGGACGCCGGGTGCTTGCACAGCGGGCAGATGAAATCGGCCGGGAGCGTCTCGCCCTCGTACACATAGCCGCACACGGAGCAGACCCAGGTCGCCTTCTCGGCGGGGGCGAGCTTCGGCGGAGCGGGCTTGATGTGGCTGCGGTAGTAGTCGTAGGTCACGGTCTCGTCGTTGCTGAAGAGCTTGGACTCCGTGATCTCGGCGATGAACAGCCGGTGGCTGCCCTGATCATAGCTCTCGACGACGCGGCAGGAGAACATGGCGTTCGTGTAGCGGTTGATGTAATACAGACCGTTGTCGCTGCGGGCGCAGTCGCTCCAGTCTGCGAACTTGTCCACCTCCGCGCCGGACTGGAAGCCGAAGTGCTGGAAGAAGGCAAACGGCACTTCCTTCGTCAGCAGCGAGAGGTTAAAGACGCCGGTGCGCTCGATCATGCCGCAGGTGTGGTTGGCCTTGATGACCGAGATGGAGATGCGCTCGGGCTTGTTGGCCATCTGGATGGCGGTGTTGATGATGCAGGCGTTGTCCTTGTCACCCTCGCGGGCGGAGAGTGCAAACAGGCCGTACTGGAACTTGAAGAGCGCGGCGGGATTCTGCTTGCCTTCGTTGACGATCGGGCGCGGCTTCGGCATGGAGGCCACGAGCGCGTCCGCGATCTCGGCGAGCGCTGCGAGCTGATCGTCCTTGAGCGAGGACTTGATGGTGAGCGTCTCATTGAGGATGGTCACGTCCTTGAGCTTGGAGAGGATGCCGCGCATGAGCTTGCCGGCGGTCGGCGCCCAGGAGCCGTTTTCGATCAGGGCGATGGTGCGGTTCTGGAGGTTGTGCGCCGCGATGTCGAGCAGCGCCGTCTCCATGTTGCAGAAGATGCCGGCGTTATACGTCGTGGACGCGAACACGAGGTGGCTGCAGCGGAAGGCCTCGGCCACGACATAGCTCGGGTGCGTGACGGAGACGTCGTACATGGCGATGTTGCGCACGCCGCGCTCGGCCAGCATGGTCGCGAGCACCTGCGCCGCGTTTTCGGTGTGACCGTAGACGGAGGAGTAAGCGATGAGCACGCTGCCGTCCTGCTCGGGCGTGTAGGAGCTCCACTTGCTGTACTTATCGACGAACCAGCCGATGTTCTTGCGCCAGACCGGACCGTGCAGCGGGCAGATCATGCGGATATCCAGCGTGGCTGCCTTCTTGAGCAGCGCCTGCACCTGCGTGCCGTACTTGCCGACGATGTTCGTGTAGTAGCGGCGGGCATCGGGCAGCCAGTCGTGCTCAAAGTCATACTCATCGGCATAGAGGTTGCCATTGAGCGCGCCGAACGTGCCGAAGGCGTCGGCGGAAAAGAGCGTGCCGGTCGTGGTGTCAAAGCTGACCATGACCTCCGGCCAGTGCACCATCGGCGCCATGACGTAGGCAAACGTGTGCTTGCCGAAGCAGTAGGTGCCGCCCTCGGCCATGAGGATGGCGCGGCTGTCGATGTCAAAGGTGAAGTAGTTGCGGATCATGTCGCGGATCTTCGCGTTGCAGATGATCTTCGCCTCGGGATAACGGCGCACGGTCTCCTCGAGCGTCTTGGCGTGGTCCGGCTCCATGTGGTGCACGACGATGTAGTCCAGCGGACGGCCGCCGAGCACATGGGTGAGATTTTCAAAGAACTGACCGGCGACGGACTGATCCACCGTGTCGAGCAGGACGGTCTTCTCGTCGAGCAGGACATAGGCGTTGTACGACACGCCGCGCGGGATGGGATACACGCTCTCAAACAGCGCCAGACGGCGGTCGGACGCACCGACCCAGTACAGGTCCTCGGTCATTTTCACAGTGCAGTGCATACGTTGTCTCCTCCTTCAAATGTCTCTGGTTTTCCCCGGTCTCAGCCGAGGAGGTTGAGCAGTTCTTCCTTCGGCGTCACGCCGACCTTTACGGCCGTGGCCTGACCGCCGCGGAAAACCATGAGCGTCGGGATGCTCATGATGCGGTACTCACCTGCGAGCTCCGGCTGCTCATCGACATTGATCTTGCCGAATTTGTATTCCGGATGCTCGGCGGCGAGCTCCTCGACCACGGGCGCCATCATGCGGCAGGGGCCGCACCACGTTGCCCAGAAATCCACGAGCACGGGTCTGTCAGACTGCAGGACCTCCTGCGCAAAGTTTTCTTTCGTGAGTGTCAACATAGGGATCTTCCTTTCCGAATCGGTATCTTGGATCTATTGATTGGATTTTAACAGATTTTACACCTGCGTTCTGTGGCAAAGTCACATTCCGGCGAGGCTGCGCAGCTTCTGCGCGTCCGTGACCGTGACCGTGCCGCGGCCGAGCGACACGACGCCGTCGTCGGCAAAGTGGCGCAGCATGCGCGTGACCGTCTCACGCACGGCGCCGGTGTCGCGCGCGATCTGTTCATGCGTGGCGCGCACGGGGGCACGGGCATGGCCGGATTCGTCCCAGAGGTACTGCGCAAGGCGCTTATCAAAGCTTGTGAACAGCAGCTGCTGCATCGCCCACATGACGTCGGAAAAGCGCTCGGTGGCAAGCCGGTACATGCAGCACTCGACATAGATATTCTCCGCCGTGAGCTGCTGGAACACGTGCGCGCCGAGGATCAGCAGCTCCGTCGGCGCATCGGCCACGAGCTGCACCTCGAACGTGATCTGCCGGATGACGCACGCCGCCGCGAGCACGCAGGCATCCCCGTCCGTGAGGCGGTAGAGCGTGATCTCGCGCCCGTCATCCGAGAGCATGCACGCACGCAGACGTCCGCTCTGCACCCGGATCATGCCGAGGCACTGCCCGTCGCACCCGTGCACGAGTGCACCGCGCTCATACTGTGTCAGCCGTGCGCCGCGGCGCGCAAGCTCGCGCTGCGGCTCGGTCAGGTTCGGCCAGAATGGCAGCTGCTCGAGCGCCGCATCCAATCGTTCGTTCATATCCGTTCCCCCATCGCCGCCGCACGCGTGGCAGCGCCCTTTTGCTTTCAGCATAGCACAAATCCGCCGCCGATGGAATCCCCAGTCGGGCAAAAATGGGCGCACCGCTGCATTTTTTCCGTTCTTCGCCCCGACAACACGTTGACAAACCGGCCGCCGAACGATACGATAGCGGAAGAAGACCATCATGGGAGGAATGCGCGATGCGTGTGCTGTGTTACGCGCAGACAAACATCGGCTCCGGCCGGGATAATAATGAGGACAACTACTACTGCAACGGCACGTTCAAGCGCGATGCCGCCGTCCCCGTGGCCGAGGCGGCCGCCGAGCAGGAGGGCAAGCGGCTGATCTACGGCGTGTTCGACGGCATGGGCGGCGAGGCAAACGGTGAGCAGGCAGCGCTTTTGTGCGCGCAGACACTGCACCGATGCAGCAGCGATGAGCCGTTTGACGCGCTCGATTTCTTCCGGCGCGCAAACGTCGCCGTGTGCGACATGATCGCGGCCAGCGGTCAGGTCAGCGGCTCGACCGCTGCGACCGTGCACCTGACCGGAAACCACGCCTATTGCTGCAACGTCGGCGACAGCCGCATCTATCTGCAGCGCGGCGGCGCGCTGCAGCGCATCTCGCGCGACCACACCAAGTATCAGGAGCGGCTCGATGCCGGTGCCGCCGGCGACGCGGATGACGCGGACGACAGTCCGGACCGGCACGTGCTCACGCAGTATCTGGGCATGCTCGGCGCGCGCCAGCGGCTCATGCCATACTTTGCGGCCGGTGTGCCGCTCGCCGTCGGCGACCGGCTGCTGCTGTGCACCGACGGGCTGACCGGAAAGCTCAGCGACAGCCGCCTGCAGGCGGTGCTCGGCGCGGATATGCCGCTGCCGGAGCTGGGGCAGGCACTCATGGCGCAGGCGCTCGACGCCGGGCCGGGCGACAACATCACACTCGTGCTCATCGAGGTCACGGCGCTCGACCCCGAGACCGCCGTTCCCCTGCCGCAGCCGCCGGTCGAGGAACTGTCGCAGACGCGGCGGTTCGAAGTCTCGGCCGAGCGCATCGCCGAGCAGGAGACGCAGCGCAAAAAGCAGGCGCGTGCGCGCCGCCGCGAGTGGGTACTCACCGTCTCCGTGATCCTGGCGGTGCTCTGTGCCGTAGTCGCCGCGCTGTGGATCGCAGTCGGCAGCATCCCGCGCAAGCCCCCCGCTCCTGCGCCCACACCGGTGCAGACGGTCACGCCCACGCCGAGACCCACGCCGAACGCCCCGCCGCAGGTGATCCTGCCCCCGATGCCGACGCCCGAACCGGAGCCGGAGCCCACGCCCGAGCCGAGCGCGGAGCCGACGCCAACACCGTCGCCGGAGGCAACGTCTGCACCCGAGCGCTTCCCCGGTTGACGCGCGGCGGCATAATGCGTATAATAGCTTTTGAACGATTCGACACCTTTCGAGCATGAGGAGGAACACCGGATGCGCACACACCACGCCCTGCAGCCCCGCACACCGGAGCAGTCGGCCTACAGCACCGGCCGCCGCGACGGAAAGCGGTTTTTGAAGCTCTACCGCAGCTATCTGCACGGCTCACTCGCCGCCATGGCGGAGCCGGTCTATGAAGGCACGGTCGAGCGCGAGGACGACTGGCGGCTGACCGCCGCACTCGCACTCGCGCCGATGACGCTCGCGTTCGCGTACCTGATCGTGATGCTGTTTTTCGTTTTTCTGTGACTGTCAAAAAGTATTACTTTTTGACAAAGGGGTTTGCGGCCTGACTGCATCGCACGCGCCGTCCGCTCAAGGCGGACGGCGCGCACGTTTGCAGGCCGAGAAGTATTTTCTTCGACGCGCATGTCGCCGAAGAAAATGATTGGTCTTTCTTTCGCCGCTCCGGCGGCGAAACTCTGCGAGGCTTTTGACAAGCTGTCAGCCCCGCTGCCGGTTTCCCGGCAGCGGGGCTGCTTTATATTCACTTTTGCACCTGCGCGCCCATCAGATACTGCGCGCCGAGCGGACCGGACAGCAGCCCCTGCACGTGCGCATTGCACAGGTACTGGTCCGTATACCAGTAGAGCGGGCACACGGCGCCCGTCTGCATGAGCAGGGTCTCGGCCTGATGCATGAGCGCGTAGCGCTCGGCGGTATCGCTGCTGCTCGCAATGCGGTACAGCAGCGCATCATACGACTCCGCCCATGTGCAGTCAGCTTTCGTGCGTCCGTCGATCGTGACGGTATAGCCCGCGTAGTCCATGTGCGCGCCGCGGCCGAGCGCGACAAAGTTGCTGCCCGCGCCGCTCGCCCAGAGGGAGAGAAACGGCATGGGGTCGTCCAGATCGGCGCTGAAGCTGCAGCGCGTGACGGAGTAGCCCCCGGCGGCGCGGCTGGTGAGAAAGGTCTGCATATCCTGCGCCGTGACGGTGAGCGTGATGCCGTAGCGCGCGTAGAGCGCCCGGAGATACTCCGCGATGGCGACATGACCGGCTGCGTCGGACGTCAGGTATGTAAGCTCCGGGAAGCCGGCGCAGACGCCCTGCGCGTTGACCGTGAAGCGGCCGGACGACTCCGCCGCCTGCCGCAGCAGCGCGACGGCCTGCTGGCAGTTGGCGGCATAGTCGGCGCTGTAGTACCCCTCCCCCTTGCCGTCGGCGCCGTTGTGCGCGGCAAAGTCGCTGCCGTCGGCATCCGAGATGCCGGGCGGGATGGGGGCGTTCGCGCTCTGCTGCGCGCCGGGTGTGATCTGCGCGCAGAGGTCGCTGCGGTCGATGAGCAGGGCGAGCGCCGTGCGGATCTGCGCGCGCTCCGGCTGCGTAAAGGCGCTCAGCGCCGGATCGTTCATGGGAAAGCAGAGGCTGTAGGTCGCAAGCCGGCTCACGGTGCGCAGCTCAGGCGCGTGGTTCGTGCGCAGATCGTCCAGAGCGGCATCCGAGACCGGCCAGACGAGCGCATAGTCGCGCGCAAGAAAGGCGGCGCTTGCAGCGTCGGGGTCAGGGTCGAACGCAAAGCGCACCGTCTCGGCCGTGACGTTGTCCGCGTCCCAGTAGGCGGGGTTTTTCACATAGGTCAGGCCCTCGTCCGTCCACGCCGAGACCGTATACGGTCCGCTGACGGCAAAGCCAGCGCCGTCCGCCGTCCGGCGCATCGTATCTGCTGCGCCGGAGGGCACGGGCGCATACGCCGGCTGGGCGCAAAGCTGCAGGAAGGTCGGCATGGCCTCCGCGAGCACAACGGTGAGCGTGCGTCCGTCGGGCGACGCCGTGACGTTCAGGCGGCCGGTACCATACCCGTCGATACAGGCAAAGAGATACGGCGCCGCCGCATCCTCAAGTGTGCACGCCCGGTTCCACGCATAGACAAAGTCCGCCGCCGTGAGCGGCGTGCCGTCTGACCACTTGAGCCCGCCGCGCAGCGTAAACACATACTGTACGCGCCCGTCGGGCAAAGACTCCGGCACGGGCAGCTCCGCGCACAGCTCGGGCGTCAGCTCCCGGCTGCCGTCACCGCCGGCGCGATAGCCGGTCAGGCCGGAAAAGAGGTTGACCACATATGTTGCGCCGACACCGTTTTCCGTGCGCGCGGGGTCGAGCGTCGCAGGCTCTGCGCCGAGGCAGAGCGTCAGCGGCTCCCCGGCATCCGGGGCGCGCACGGTACTCGCCGGAGCGCGCGTGCAGCCGCAGAGCAGCAGCGCCGCGAGCAGGACACACAAAAGCGCACGCTTCATGCCGGTCACCTCCCGTTTTGTTTCGATCTGCGGTGTTCGTTCCGCGTAGGCGTATCTTACCATACGCGCCGGAAAAATGCAACGGGTTGCTTCACTAATTCCCCACTTTTCATGAAAAATGGTGCGTTCTGAAATCAGAACGCACCACAATTCGCGGTTTTTCGACGTAATAGTGGGATTTCGGTCAAAATGCCCATGTCCCGTCCCGGAACACCGGAACCGAGCGGCCGTCGCGGCAGTGCGCCGTGATCGCAAGGTCCGGCGTGCCGATCATGAAATCCTCGTGGATCATGGAGTCGTTCACACCGAGCGCGCGCATCTCCTCGAGCGAGCGGTTCGGGTAGTCACGGATGGTGTCGATAAAGCCCATGCCGAGCGCGAGATGGCAGCAGGCATTTTCATCAAAGAGGGTGTTATAAAACAGGATACCCGTCTGGTTGATGGGGCTGTCATACGGCACGAGCGCGCACTCGCCGAGGTAGGCGGCGCCGTCATCCATGGCGATGAGCTTTTGCAGCAGCGCCTCGTTCGTGCGGGCATGCACCTCCACGGCGCGGCCGTGCTCAAAGCGGATGGAAAAGTCCTCAATGAGCTGCCCCTGATACGACAGCGGCTTCGACGAGTAGACGATGCCCTCGGCCTCGCCGCGCTTCGGCGAGATGAAGCACTCCTCCGTCGGGAGGTTGGGGTTGAAGTAGCTGCCGCCGATCGTGTACTCCCCACCGCCGCAAAACTGTGCCTCGGGGATCATGCCGACGGTCAGGTGCGTGCCGTTGGACGCGCGGTACTCGAGCGTCTCGATGCCGAGGCTGTTGAGATAATCGCAGCGCGCCTGCAGGTCTGCGTTGTGCGCGTCCCACGCGGCGACGGGATCATCGTGCACACGGCAGGTGTGCAAAATCGCCTCCCAGAGCTTTTCGACGGCGCGCGATTTCGTCTCGTGCGGGAACACCTTCTTCGCCCATGCCACACCGGGCACGGCCGCAATGCACCACTGGTAGCGCCCCTCCATCCGGTCACGGTAGGGCTTGATGACGCTGTAGCGCCCCTGGCGGGCGCTGGCCATCTTTGCGGGGCTGACGCCGCGCAGCCCGTCCGGATCTTCGCTGAGCAGGTAGATGCGGCACGGGAGCGTGTCGACATAGTGCTGAAGCTTCGCGCGCTCCCAGTCGGCGACAGTCTGGAGCGTCTTGACGCTCTCACGCCGGATGGCGAGCTTCTCGAGCGCCTGATGCTTCCACGTGACGGTGACCTTGCGCGCACCGGCATGGTAGCACGCATCGGCGACCATGGTCACGAACTCCGGCTGGTCGAGCTCGGCCTCGATGACGACATCCTGCCCCTTTTGAACACGCGCGCCGACCTCGGCAATGAGGCGGGCATAGGCACGCAAAACGGTTTTCTTCATATTACTTCTCCTCTTTTCCGTGGTGTTCCGGCAGCGTGACCGTGAACGTCGTGCCGCGGCCCTTCACGCTTGCGACGGCAACCGTGCCGCCGTGCAGCGCCACGATCTGCTGCACCATCGACAGGCCCAGACCCAGTCCCGCGCTTTCCTGCCGGCTGGGGTCGGCCTGATAAAACCTCTGCCATATTCTGTCCAGATCTTCCTGCGAGATACCGACGCCGTTGTCCTGCACGGTCAGCTGCGCGCCGGTATCCGTGCGCCGGAGCGCTACATGGATCCAGCCGCCGTCGATGCCGAACTTGAAGGCATTGTCGAGCAGGTTCTGCACGACGCGCGACATGAGAAACACATCCATGTCGATGAAAATGTCCGGTTCTGCCGCGCAGCCGATGCGGATACCGCGGCGCGCGACCATGGTCTGCTCGTCGCAGATGACGGTGACAAGATCGGACAGGTCTGCATACTCCCAGTTGACCTTCTGCGTGCCCTGATCGAGGCGCGTGATCTCGAGCATGCTGGCGATGAGCTGCGACATCTTGTGCGCCTGCCGGTCGACGACGTCGAGCGCGGCCTGATAGTCCGCCGGGGTGCGGGCGTTTTTGCGCGCGTCCTCGCAGGCAGCGAGGATGACGGTCGTCGGCGTGCGCAGCTCGTGCGAAGCGTCGGACGTGAAGCGCTGCTCAGCCTCGAACGAGCGCTCGAGCCGGTCGAACATATTGTCAAACGACGCCGAGAGCTGATAGATCTCGTCGCTGCCCTTTGTGTGCGGCAGACCGATGCGCGCCTTGAGATCCTGCCCGTCGGAGATGGCATTGGCCGCGGCCGTGAGCTGGCGCACGGGGCGCAGGGCGCGGCTGGCGATGAAATACCCGCCGATGACCGACAGCACCAGCAGCACCGGCAGCAGTGACCACGCCAGCGGCAGGATCACGCGCATGACGCCGCCTTTTGCGTTCGCGTCGATGACGCCGCGCAGCCAGACGCTGCCGACCATCATGTCGACGTGCACATCATAGACATAAAACGTCTGCTCGCCGCAGGTGACGGTACGCACCGCGTCCCCGCTGAGCGGCAGCGGCTGCGCGGGCGAAAACTCCGCCGGGAACGTGCCCTGCAGGGGATTGCCGTCCGCGTCGTAGAGCACCGTGTACACGCCGCTGCGGTAATAGTGGATGTGGTCATAGCGAAACTGCCGGTTTTTATACTTGACGCGGTCGGCGTTATGCTCGAGCACGCGCACGAGACGCGACTCGGGGTCGTTTGTGACGATCGTGCCGTTGACGGCAAGCAGGAACGAGAGCACCAGCGCCTCGATGACGAACATCATGAGCGCAAACCACGCCGTGATGCGGATCTTGAGTGACGGTCTTCTCATACTTCCTCCCGCAGCACCCAGCCGACGCCCCAGACGGTATGGATGAGCTTGGTGGGATAGTCCGCGTCGATCTTGCGGCGCAAGTAGCTCACGTACACATCCACGACGTTCGAGCCGCCGCTGTAGTCATAGTTCCAGAGATGGTTTTCAATGCGCTCGCGCGAGAGCACGACGCCGCGGTTGCGGATCATATATTCCAGCAGCGCAAATTCCTTGGCCGAGAGCGAGATCGTGCGCCCGCCGCGCGCGACATGGTGCGAAGCGGTGTCGACCGTGAGATCTGCCACGGTGAAGACATTGGTCGCGCTGCCGCCGTGCTTGCGAGTGATGACACGCAGCCGCGCAAGAAGCTCATCAAACGAAAACGGCTTGACGAGATAGTCGTCCGCGCCGGTATCCAGCCCGTGCACGCGGTCGGGCACGCTGTCCTTCGCCGTGAGAAACAGCACCGGCGTCTCGTTGCCGTCGGCGCGCATCTGCGCCAGCACCGAAAACCCGTCCATGCGCGGCATCATCACGTCGAGCACAACGGCGTCATACTCCGCGCCCTTGAGGTAGTCGAGCGCCTCCACACCGTCAAAGCAGCTGTCGACGCTGTAGCCCTCGGCTTTGAGTGTTTTGGCGAGGATGCGGTTGAGGTCCTGTTCGTCCTCCACGACCAGAATACGCATACACGTCCCTCCTTGTTGTCTGTCTGTCGATTGATTATTATACCACAGGGCATGCCTGTGTGTAAAACAAGAAAATGCACCGGCCGCAAAGCGGTCGGTGCATTCGGGGCTGTCAAAAAAGTACTACTTTTTTGACAAATGGATTTGCGGCCTGACTGCAGCGCACGCGCTGTCCGCCGGAGGCGGACAACGCGCACGTTTGCAGGCCGAGAAGTATTTTCTCCGCCGCACATGTCGCCGGAGAAAATGGTTGGGCTTTCTTTCGCCGCGGCGGCAGCGAAACTCTACGAGGTTTTTGGACAAGCTGAAAATGCACCGGCCGCAGAGCGGTCGGTGCATTTGGATTTGTGTTCGGGCAAACCTTACACGAGCTCGATGACAGCCATCTCGGCCGCATCGCCGCGGCGGGTGCCGATGCGGGTGATGCGGGTGTAGCCGCCGTTGCGGTCGGCATACTTCGGGGCGACTTCCTCGAACACCTTCTTGGCAACATCCTCGCGGGTGATGAAGGCCAGCGCCTGACGATAGGCAGCCATGTCCTTCTTCTTGCCAAGGGTAATCATTTTCTCGGCCAGAGGCGCGATCTCTTTTGCGCGGAAGACGGTCGTCTCCATGCGGCCCATGTCGAGCAGATCCGTGACCTGCTGACGGAGCATCGCCTTGCGCTGATCGGTGGTCTTACCGAGTTTCCTTGTTCCGGGCATATCGGTTTCCTCCTTGATAAGAGTAGCTGGTTATTACTGATTGTCGTCGCTCGCCAGGCTCAGGCCCATCATAGCGAGCTTGTGCTCGACCTCTTCGAGGGACTTGCGGCCAAGGTTGCGCACCTTGATCATCTCTTCCTCGGTCTTGTTGGTGAGGTCTTCGACGGTGTTGATGTTCGCGCGCTTGAGGCAGTTGAAGCTGCGCACGGAGAGATCCAGCTCCTCGATGGTCATCTTCATGACGGTATCGGGGCGCTCCGGCTCTTTTTCCACCACCGTGCAGCTGTTGCCGATCGTGTCAGACAGATCGGTGAAGAGCGTAAAGTGATCGCACAGGATCTTGGCGCCGAGGCTCAGCGCGTCGCGCGCCGAGATGGTCTTATCGGTCCAGACCTCAACGGTCAGCTTGTCGAAGTCCGTCTGGTTGCCCACACGGGTGTTCTCAACAGCGTAGTTGACCTTCAGGACCGGCGCATAGATGCTGTCCACCGGGATGGTCCCGATGACCTGCTGCGCGCTCTTGTTCTTGTCCGCCGGGATATAGCCTCTGCCGTGGTCAAGCGTGATCTCCATGGAGAGCGCGCCGTCCGGACCGAGGCTGGCGATGTGCAGTTCGGGGTTGAGGATCTCAACCTCGGCATCTGCCTTGATGTCACCGGCGGTGACTTCACACTCGCCTGCCGCTTCGATATAGACGGTCTTCGGGCCGTCGCAATGCAGGCGTGCAATGATACCCTTCACATTCAGCACGATCTCGGTGACGTCTTCCTTGACACCGGGGATCGTCGAAAACTCGTGCTGCACACCGGCGATCCGGATGGACGTCGGGGCATAACCGGGCAGTGAAGAGAGCAGCACTCTGCGCAGAGAGTTACCCAGGGTCGTGCCGTAGCCACGCTCCAAAGGCTCGACGACGAACTTTCCGTAGGAAATGTCGTCCGGGGATTCCAGGCATTCGATGCGCGGCTTTTCAATTTCAATCATTTAGACTTAACCCTCCTTACTGTATTGTTGCGCCACTGCGGCGCTGCGGATGTCAGCTTACCAATTTGAGGGTCTCTTTATTACTTGGAATACAGCTCGACGATGAGGTGTTCCTCGACAGGCAGATCAATGTCATCGCGCGCGGGGATGGCCACGACCTTGCCAACCATGCTGTTGGCGTCGTAATCCAGCCACTTCGGCGCCGGACGGGAAGCGTTGGCTTCGACGTTGGCCTTGATCTTGTCGAGACTCTTGCTGGAGTCCTTGAGTGTAATAACCATGCCCGGCTTGACCAGGAAGCTGGGGATGTTGACTTTGCGGCCATCCACGGTGAAGTGGCCGTGCGTCACGAGCTGGCGCGCCTCGGCGCGGCTCATCGCAAAGCCGAGACGGTAGACGACGTTGTCCAGGCGGGTCTCGAGGATCGCGAGCAGGTTCTCGCCCGTGATGCCCTGACGCTTCTCCGCCATGGCGAAGTAGCTGCGGAACTGCTTCTCGAGCACGCCGTAGTAGCGGCGAACCTTCTGCTTCTCGCGCAGCTGGGAGCCGTACTCAGAGGTCTTGCTGCGGCCCTGGCCGTGCTGACCGGGGGCGTAGCCTCTGCACTCGAGCGCGCACTTCTGGGTGTAGCATCTGTCGCCCTTGAGGAAGAGCTTCTGGCCCTCTCTGCGGCACTGACGGCAGACAGCTTCGGTATATCTAGCCATAATTCATTTCCCTCCTTCAATCAGACGCGGCGGCGTTTCGGAGGACGGCAGCCATTGTGCGGAATGGGGGTGACGTCCTTGATCATGGTGACCTCGAGTCCTGCAGTCTGCAGGGCGCGGATCGCAGCCTCACGTCCGGAGCCGGGGCCCTTGACGAAGACTTCGACCGTCTTCAGGCCGTGCTCCATAGCCGCCTTGGCAGCCGTCTCAGCGGCGGTCTGCGCGGCGAAGGGGGTGGATTTCTTGCTTCCGCGGAAGCCCATGCCACCGGCAGAAGCCCAAGAGAGCGCATTGCCCTGGGTGTCCGTGATGGTGACCATGGTGTTGTTGAAGGAAGAGCTGATATGCACGGCTCCCTTTTCAATGTTCTTACGCTCCTTGCGGCGCGTGCGAACCTTCTTGCCTTTTGCTGCGTTTGCCATTACATATCCCTCCCTTACTTCTTCTTATTGGCGATCGTGCGTTTCGGGCCCTTGCGGGTACGCGCATTGGTCTTGCTGCGCTGGCCGCGCACGGGCAGGCCGCGTCTGTGACGCTGGCCGCGGTAGCAGCCGATCTCGGTCAGGCGCTTGATATCGAGCGCCACGCTGCGGCGCAGGTCGCCCTCCACGATGAAGTGGTGGTCGATGCACTCACGGATCTTCGCTTCGTCCTCGTCGGTGAGGTCTTTCACACGGGTGTCCGGATTGATGCCGGTCATCTCAAGAATCTTTTTTGCGCTGGTTCTGCCGATACCATAAACATAGGTCAGGCCAATTTCAATTCGCTTGTCCTTGGGCAGGTCAACGCCGGCGATACGTGCCATCTTATTCGATCATTCCTTTCGAAATTTTGGTTCCGCGCGCAAAAAGGGAGGCGACTTACTCCCGCCGGAGGGAGCCGACCTTCTGGCGCGGATGTGTTAGGACTTACAGGGTCAGATCAGCCCTGTCTCTGTTTGTGCTTCGGGTTTTCGCAGATAACCATGACTTTGCCCTTGCGCTTGATGACCTTGCACTTTTCGCACATGGGCTTGACACTCGGTCTGACTTTCATTGTAGTTAACCTCCTACTTGCTTCTCCAGGTGATGCGGCCGCGCGTCAGATCGTACGGAGACATCTGAACCGTAACCTTGTCACCGGGGAGGATTCTGATAAAGTTCATCCGGAGCTTTCCGGAGATGTGCGCCAGGATGACGTGGCCGTTGCCAATGTCAACCCGGAACGTCGTGTTGGGCAGGGATTCAACAACCGTGCCCTCCAGTTCGATTACATCGTCTTTTGCCAAGGTGTTTGAACCTCCTAAGGTTTTTCGGGACGCGCCCGTCACATGTCGTCTGCAAACGTCAGGATCTCCGGCTCGCCATCCGTGACGAGCAGAGAGTTTTCGTAGTGCGCCGACAGACTGCCGTCCGCCGTGACCACGGTCCAGCCGTTGTCAAGAACGCGGACTTCGTAGTCTCCGGCGTTGACCATCGGCTCCACGGCGATCGTCATGTTCTTCTGCAGACGCGGGCCGTGGCCGGGCTTGCCGTAGTTCGGGATCTCCGGCGCTTCATGCAGGCCGGCGCCGACGCCGTGGCCGACATACTCGCGCACGAGTGAATAGCCATAGCTCTCGGCATAATCCTGAATGGCGTGGCCGATATCGGAGATGCGGTAGCCGACACGGGCAAACCGGATGCCCTCAAAAAAGCTCTGCCGTGTGATGCGGATCAGGCGCAGCGCCTCATCCGAGCACTGGCCGCACGGGAACGTGCCCGCACAGTCGCCGTTGAAGCCGCGGTAGCGGGCGCCGACGTCGACACTGACGATATCGCCCTCATGCAGGACGCGGTCGCCTGGAATGCCATGGATGATCTCGTCATTGACGGAGATGCACGCCGCCGTCGGAAAGCCGCCGTCGGTCATGAAGCACGGCGTCGCGCCGGACTTCGTGATGAACTTGTGCACTTCGCGGTTGATCTGGCGGGTAGTCACGCCCGGGGCCACCATCTGACGCGCGATGGTACGCGCGCCAGCGGTGATCCGGCCGGCCTGCCGCATGATATCGATCTCAGGATCGGATTTGATGATGATCATTCCAGACCCAGAGCTTTCTCGATCGCAGCGGTCGTGGCCTCGATGGTCGGCTGGTTGTCCACAGAGACGAGCTTGTCGCGCTGGGCGTAGAAGTCCTTGAGCGGCTCGGTCTCGGCATGGTAGACATCCAGACGCGCCTTGACGGTTTCGGGAGCGTCATCCTTGCGGATGGTCAGCTCGCCGCCGCACAAGTCGCACTTGCCTTCCACCTTGGGAGGGTTGGAGACGATGTGGAACGTGGCGCTGCAGTCCTTGCAGGTCCGGCGGCCGGACATGCGCTCGATGATGGTCTCATCCGCGATCTCGATCGAGAGGGCGGTGTCGACGTCGATGCCGTGCTGCTCCAGCGCTTCCGCCTGGGGGATGGTGCGCGGCATGCCGTCGAGGATATAACCATTGGCACAGTCGGGCTCGGCCAGACGCTCGCAGACGATGCCGATGATGACGTCGTCCGGAACGAGCTTGCCGCTTTCCACATAGGATTTTGCTTTCAGACCCACGGGCGTGCCGTTTTTC
This sequence comes from uncultured Eubacteriales bacterium, assembly GCA_900543625.1. Taxonomy (GTDB): domain Bacteria; phylum Bacillota; class Clostridia; order Oscillospirales; family Oscillospiraceae; genus CAG-103. The sequence goes on along the minus strand of UQSF01000001.1, from coordinate 112,952 downwards.
ATGGCTGCACGCAGGATGTTGCCGGTGGAAATGGTGGGAATGTTCAGCTTGCGGCTGAGGATCTCAGCCTGCGTTCCCTTGCCTGCACCGGGGGCACCTAACAAAACGAGTTTCATACTATGAATCCTCCTATCAGCTCAGGAAACCCTTATAGTTGCGCATGAGCATCTGCGCCTCGAGTGCGCGGACGGTCTCAAGTGCAACACCGACAACGATGATGATGGACGTGCCGCCCAGGGAGATGCCGGTGAGCTGCTCCGCCTGCGAGCACGCACTGATGATCAGCGGCGTGATCGCGATGACGCTCAGATAGATCGCGCCGAAGAGCGTGATCTTGTTGAGCACCTTCTGGATGAATTCGCTCGTCGGCTTGCCTGCACGGAAGCCCGGGATGAATCCGCCGTTCTTCTTCAGGTTGTTCGCGACCTCGATCGGGTTGAACTGGATCGTGGAGTAGAAATAGCTGAAGAAGATGATGAGCAGGAAGTAGAGGACGATATACGGCCAGGTGGTCGTATCAAAGACATGCTTCATGATCCAGCTGCTCTGCCACTTCGGAACGAAGGCGCAGATGGTGGCCGGCAGAGACGCGATCGACTGGGCAAAGATGATCGGCAGGACGCCGCTCATGTTCACCTTCATCGGCAGGTGCGTGCTCTGGCCGCCGTACATCTTGCGGCCGACGACGCGCTTGGAGTACTGCACCGGCAGACGGCGCTCGGCATCGTTGACGAGCACGATCATGACGATCAGCAGCAGAGCGCCGACGTACATCAGCACCAGCACCCACCAGGCGAGGTCGCCGTTGGCGACGTTGTTGATCTGGCGGATGATGGAGTTCGGGAAACGGGCGACGATGCTCACGAACAGGATGATCGAGATACCGTTGCCGATGCCGAACTCGGTGATCTGCTCACCAAGCCACATGATGAGGGCGGAACCGGACGTAAAGGTCAGGATGATGACGATGGCAGCCCAGATGTTGCCGGCAAAGTCGGCGTTCATGAGGCCGTAGTTGCGCATCATCATATAGTAAGCAAAGCCCTGCAGCAGACCGATGGCGACCGTGCTGTAGCGGGTGATGCTGGCGATCTTCTTCTTGCCTTCCTCGCCGCCTTCCTTCTGCAGACGCTCCAGCGCGGGGATCGCGATGCACAGGAGCTGAATGATGATGGAAGCGTTGATGTACGGCTGGATGGACAGCGCGAAGATCGTTGCCTGAGAGAACGCGCCGCCGGACATAACGTTGAACAGTCCGAGGATCGTGTTCTGCAGGCCGCTTGACTGGAAATACTCCGCAAGCGCTTTGGTATCGACGAAAGGTACGGGTACGGCATTGCCGAGACGGTAAAGCAGGACAATCAGCAGCGTGAAAAGAATTTTCTTGCGCAGCTCTTCGATCCGCCATGCGTTACGAAATGTCTGGAGCACCTTACACCACCTCTGCCTTTCCTCCTGCTGCCTCGATCTTCGCTTTCGCGGATTCGGAGAACGCAGAAGCCTTCACAGTCAGCTTCTTGGTGATTTCGCCGTTGCCGAGAATCTTCACGCCGTAGGTGCACTTGCTCAGCACACCGGCGTCAAGCAGAACCTTCGCGTCGACGACTGCGCCGTCTTCAAACTTCTCCAGAGCGGAGACGTTCACGCTCTCGAGCGGTTTGGCGAAGATGTTGTGGAAACCGCGCTTCGGGATGCGGCGCGCCAGAGGCATCTGGCCGCCTTCGAAGCCGATGCGGACGCCGCCGCCGCTGCGGGCCTTCTGACCCTTATGACCGCGGCCTGCGGTCTTGCCGTTGCCGGTCGCGTGGCCGCGGCCCTTGCGCTTGCCGACATGGGTGGAGCCCACAACGGGAGAAAGTTCGTGGATATTCATTTCTGGGGCCCTCCTTATTCTTCTTCGGTGACGGCGACGAGATAGCCGATCTTGGCGATCTTGCCGCGGGTCTGCGGGTTATCGGGCTGCACGGTCTCGTTGCCGATCTTGTGCAGGCCGAGGGAGTTGGCGGTGGCAATGTGCTTGACATTGCGGCCGCTGAGGCTCTTGACGAGCTTGATCTTCAGATTTGCCATGTCTCAGCCCCTCCTTAACCCAGAATCTCTTCGGCGGTCTTGCCTCTGTAAGCAGCGACCTGCTGGGCGTTGCGCAGAGATTTCAGACCTTCCATCGTCGCAGCGACGACGTTTGCCGGGTTGTTCGAACGCAGGCACTTGGTACGGATGTCCTTGATGCCGGCAGCCTCGACCACAGCACGCACAGCGCCGCCGGCGATCACGCCGGTACCGGGAGCAGCGGGCTTGAGCAGCACGCGGCCGGCACCGAACGCGCCGATGACCTCGTGCGGGATCGTCGTGCCCTGCAGGGTCACGGTGGTCAGGTTCTTCTTAGCGTCCTCCAGGCCCTTGCGGATCGCTTCGGAGACTTCGGCTGCTTTGCCGAGGCCGAAGCCCACGCGGCCCTTGCCGTCACCCACGACGACGAGTGCGGAGAACTTTGCGACGCGGCCGCCCTTAACGGTCTTGGAAACGCGGTTGAGGGCAACGACTTTTTCGGTGAATTCCTGGGGCTCATCGCTGCGGTTGCGGCGATTGTCCCGTCTGTCATTGTTATATGCCATTTCGTTTCCTCCTCCCGTTAGAACTTCAGGCCGCCCTCACGGGCGCCTTCTGCCAGAGCCTTGACACGGCCATGGTACACGTTGCCGCCGCGGTCGAACACGACCTCGGTGATGCCGGCAGCCACGGCGCGCTCGCCGACGAGCTTGCCGATCTTGGCTGCCGCTTCGCAGTTGCCGCCATTGCCTTCAAAGCCCTTTTCCACGGTGGAGGCGCTGCAGAGCGTCTTACCGGCGACATCGTCGATGATCTGGGCATAAATGTTGTTTTCGCTGCGGAACACGCTCAAACGCGGTCTCTCGGCCGTGCCGGAAACCTTGCCGCGCACTCTCTGGTGACGGCGAACGCGCTGCGCTTTCGTATTCGGTCTCTTAATCATTCAGGCACACCTCCAATTACTTCGCGCCGGTCTTGCCTTCTTTGCGGCGGACGTGCTCATAGTCGTACTTGATGCCCTTGCCCTTGTACGGCTCGGGCGGACGCTTGGCGCGCACTTCTGCTGCAAACTGGCCGACCTTTTCCTTGTCGATACCCTTGATGATGACCTGGTTCGGGTTCGGAACATCGATCTGGATGTCCGCATTCTCGGACATGGTGATCGTGTGCGAGAAGCCCAGGTGCATGACAAGGTTCTGTCCTTCCTTTGTGGCTCTGTAGCCGACACCGTTGATCTCCAGCGTCTTGCTGAAGCCCTCGGTCACGCCGATGACCATGTTGTGGATCAGCGTGCGGGTCAGGCCGTGCAGAGAGCGGTGCAGTTTGTCATCGCTCGGACGGGTGACATGGATGGTGTTGCCTTCGACCGTGACGGTCATGTCCGGGTGCACGTTGTGCGTCAGGGTGCCCTTCGGGCCCTTGACGGTGACGAGCGTGCCGTTGCAGGCGACTTCAACACCTGCGGGGATCTCGATGGGAGCTCTACCAATTCTAGACATCGTTCTGTACCTCCCTTACCACACAAACGCGAGGACTTCGCCGCCGACGTGCTGCGCACGCGCCTTCTTGTCGGTCATGATGCCCTTCGAGGTGGAGATGATCGCGATGCCGAGGCCGCGCAGGACCTGCGGCAGCTCGTCAGCGCCGGCGTACACACGCAGGCCGGGCTTGGAGACTCTGCGGAGGCCCTGGATGGCCTTCTCTTTGCCGGGGAGATACTTCAGGGTGACGCGGATGACGCCCTGCGTGCCGTCATCAATGAGCTGGAAGCTCTTGATGTAGCCTTCCTCGAGAAGAATTTCGGCGATGGCCTTCTTCATCTTGGAATTCGGGATGTCCACGGTTTCGTGCCGAGCGCTGCCAGCGTTGCGGATGCGGGTCAGCATATCGGCGATGGGATCGGTGATCTGCATTGTTTGTTTCCTCCTTAGTTAGAAGTTACCGATGATACGGTTTGGGCGGCGAGGTTCCGCATGAATACATGATTCCCTGCGGCCTTTCGTCATCCCTGCCCTTTCAGCGAAGGGCAAAAGCTTGCTTTTGTGACGCGCGGTCCATTTTCATGTCGCCGCCGGATGGCAGCGGCACGGCCGCGGTGCCGGACGGCACAAAAGCGGTGACTGCATACCTGCGCGCCGGGTCAAACGCACAGGCAGTGTGGGGTGCGGCACCGGAACTCAGATCATAAGCACCGGCACCGTATTTCAGTGCGCACCGACAGCCGCAGATCCAGCTGCGGCTGCAGGGGCGAACTTACGGAAGTTAGGGCTGAACGGAATGTTCAGCGCTGGGCGAGCATTTTTCGTCAGGCGGTGTGCACCGCGCAGCCGTTATCCCGCCCCGGGCGAAATTCTTTTGGTTGGCGAAGGGCGCTGTGCGCAGCTGTATCTGGTATACAGCAAGCACAGCTCACAATGCCAAACGGCAGAATTTTACCAGCTGGCTTTGCGGACGCCGGGGATCTGGCCCTTGTACGCCAGCTCACGGAAGCAGATACGGCAGATGCCGTAGTTGCGCAGGTAAGCGTGGGGACGGCCGCAGATCTTGCAGCGGTTGTACTGGCGGGTGGAGAACTTCGCAGGCGCCTGCTGCTTGAGGATCATAGATTTCTTAGCCATTGTGTCGCTCCTCCCTTATGCTTTGGTGACGAACGGGGCGCCCATGAGCTTGAGCAGCTCGCGTGCTTCCTCGTCGGTCTTGGCGGTGGTGATGATGGCGATATTCATGCCGCGGAGCTTCTCGATCTTATCGTACTCGATCTCGGGGAAGATGATCTGCTCCTTGAGGCCGAGGCTGTAGTTGCCGCGGCCGTCAAACGCGTCGGCCGAAATGCCGCGGAAGTCGCGGACACGGGGCAGCGCGATGTTAAACAGGCGGTCCAGGAACTCCCACATACGGTCCTGACGCAGCGTGACCTTCACGCCGACGTGCATACCCTCACGCAGCTTGAAGTTCGCGACGCTCTTCTTGGCGACGGTCGCGACGGCCTTCTGACCGGTGATCGCGGTGATGTCCTTGATGACGGCGTCGAGCGCCTTGGCGTTATCCTTGCAGTCGCCGCAGCCGACGCTGACGACGATCTTCTCGATCTTCGGGATCTGCATAACGCTCTCGTACTGGAACTTCGTCATCAGAGCGGGAGCGACTTCCTCCACATACTTCTTCTTCATAGAAGGCATTGTTGCCATAGTTCGTTGCTCCCTCCTTTACAGTTCGGCGCCGCACTTCTTGCAGATGCGGGCCTTCTTGCCGTCCGTGATCTTGTGCGCAACGCGGGTCGGCTTGCCGCACTTCGGGCAGACGACCATGACCTTGCAGGCATAGATCGGGGTTTCGGTCTTGATGATGCCGCCCTGATCCTGCTGGTTTTTCGGCTTCTGGTGCTTCGTGGCGACGTTCACGCCCTCCACGATGACCTTGCCGCCCTTCGGGTCAGCAGACAGGACTTTGCCTTCCTTGCCCTTGTTCTTACCGGACAGGACAACGACTTTATCGTCTTTTTTGATGTTCATGTTCTGCGCCCTCCTCAAATAACTTCGGGAGCCAGAGACAGGATCTTCGTGAAGTCACTGTCGCGGAGCTCACGGGCGACGGGCCCAAAGATACGGGTGCCGCGGGGGTTCTTATCCTCGCCGTTGATCAGGACGGCGGCGTTCTCATCGAAACGCACATAGGTGCCGTCCGCGCGGCGGACCGGCTTCGCGGTGCGGACAACAACAGCCTTGACGACGTCGCCCTTCTTGACGGAGCCGCCCGGAGCTGCCTTGCGCACGGAAGCGACGATCACGTCGCCGATGCTGGCGTATTTACGCTTGGATCCGCCGAGAACGCGGATGCACTTGATTTCCTTGGCGCCGGTATTGTCGGCAACCTTCAGATAACTTTCCTGCTGAATCATGTTGTTGCCTCCTTACTTCGCCTTTTCAACGATCTCGACCACGCGCCATCTCTTGTCCTTGGACAGGGGGCGGGTCTCCATCACGCGGACGATATCACCGACATGGCACTCGTTGTTCTCGTCGTGTGCCTTCAGGCGATAGGTCTGGCCGATGATCTTTTTATAAACCTTGTGCGCAACGTGGTCCTCCACGATGACGACGATGGTCTTGTCCATTTTGTCGGACACCACTTTGCCGACGCGGGTCTTGCGGGAAGTCGTTCTCATTTCGTTCATTCTCACTTACCTCCTCACTGCTCGAGCTGCTTTTCGCGGAGCACGGTTTTGACTCGGGCAATGTCGCGACGCACAGCAGAAATCTTAACGGGGTTGTCAAGATGATTGGTAGCGTGCTGCATACGGAGCATGAACAGGTCCTTCTTCAGTTCGACCAGCTTGCTTTCCAGCTCAGCGGCGGACATGGAGCGAATTTCACTAGCTTTCATCTTATTCACCACCAATCTCAGTCTCTTCCTTCTTGACGATCTTCGTCTTGCAGGGAAGCTTGTGGCTGGCCAGACGCAGCGCCTCACGGGCAGCCTCTTCCGACACGCCAGCAATCTCAAACAGAACTCTGCCGGGCTTCACGACGGCAACCCAGTACTCAGGAGAACCTTTACCGGAACCCATGCGGGTCTCGGCCGGCTTCTGCGTGACCGGCTTGTCGGGGAAGATCTTGATCCAGACCTGACCGCCGCGCTTGGTGTAACGGGTCATGGCGACACGGGCCGCCTCGATCTGGTTGGAGGTGATCCAGGCCGGCTCCTGCGCCTGCAGGCCGAAATCGCCATAGGTCACCTTATTGCCGCGCAGGGCCTTGCCGGTCATACGACCGCGCTGCACTCTGCGGTACTTCACTCTTTTCGGCATCAGCATTAGTTGTTGCCTCCTTCCTTCGGAGCAGCGGGAGCTGCCGGACGCGGGCCGCGGTTGAAGCCGCCCTGCGGACGGTTGCCGCCCTGCGGACGTCCGCCGCCCTGGTAGCCCGGACGGCCACCCTGACGGTTGCCGTCGCGACGGTCGCGGTTGTAGCCGCCGCGGCCTCTGCGATCGCCGTCACGGCGGTCACGACGACGGTCGTCGCGCTTGTTCAGATCCATGGTGCGCGGGGTGGTGCGCAGGCTCTGGGAGAGGATCTCGCCTTTGTAGATCCAGACCTTGACGCCGACACGGCCGTAGGTCGTGGCAGCCTCAGCAAAGCCGTACTCGATGTCCGCGCGGATGGTCTGCAGCGGAATGGTACCCTCGTGATAGCACTCGGTGCGGGCGATCTCGGCGCCGCCCAGACGGCCGGAGCACATGATCTTGATGCCGCGGGCGCCCATTCTCATGGCGCGGCCCATGGCGTTTTTCATCGCGCGGCGGAAGCCGATGCGCTTCTCGAGCTGCGCGGCGATGTTCTCGGCGACGAGCTGTGCGTTCGTATCCGGCGTGCGGACCTCAACGATGGAGAGGGCGACCGGCTTGCCGATCATCTTCTCAACGTTCAGGCGGATGCGCTCGATCTCCGCGCCGCCCTTGCCGATGACAACGCCCGGACGAGAGCAGTGGATATAGATGCGAACCTTCGCGCTGTCGCGCTCGATCTCGATGTTCGGGATGCCTGCAGAATACAGAGTCTTCTTCAGGTACTCACGGATCTTGTAGTCCTCAACGATCAGGTCACCGACCTTCTCGTCACGGGCATACCAGCGGGAATCCCAATCTTTGATGACGCCGACACGCAGGCCGTGCGGATTAACTTTCTGTCCCATATCTTCTGCCTCCTCCCTTATGCCTTCTCAGCCACGACGATGGTGATGTGGCTGGTGCGCTTGTTGATGCGGTACATACGGCCCTGAGCTCTCGGGCGGCCGCGCTTGAGGATCGGGCCGGCCGTGGCATAGGCCTCGGCAACATAGAGGTTATCCGGATCCATCTCGAAGTTGTTCTCCGCGTTGGCGCAAGCGCTCTTGAGCAGCTTGAGCATGAGCTCGCAGCCGGCCTTCGGCGTGTTGGCCATGTAAGCCTCAGCGATCTTGGTGTCCTTGCCGCGGATCATGTCGCAGACGATCTGGACCTTACGGGGAGCGATACGGGCGTGCACCAGCTGGGCACGTGCAGTTTTCAGTTCTTCCATGTTCTCTCCCCCTTACTTTCCAACAGTCTTGCTGCCGGCGTGGCCGCGGAACGTACGCGTGGGCGCAAACTCGCCCAGCTTGTGTCCGACCATATCCTCGGTCACATAGACCGGGACGTGACGGCGGCCGTCATGGACAGCGATGGTGTGGCCGACAAAGGACGGGAAGATCGTGGAGGAACGGCTCCAGGTCTTGACAACCTTCTTCTCGCCGGCCTTGTTCATTTCATCGACCCGCTTCAGCAGCTCGGGAGCGGCAAACGGGCCTTTCTTAACACTTCTGCTCATTACCTATTCCCTCCTTACTTGGCGTTGCGGCGCTTGACAATGAACTTGTCGGTCGCGTTCTTCTTCTTACGGGTCTTGTAACCCAGCGCCGGCTTGCCCCACGGGGTGACCGGGCCGGGACGGCCGACAGGCGATTTGCCTTCGCCGCCGCCGTGCGGGTGGTCACACGGGTTCATGACGGAACCGCGGACGGTCGGGCGAACGCCCATGTGGCGTTTGCGGCCGGCCTTGCCGATGGAGATGTTGGCGTGGTCGACGTTGCCGACCTGGCCGATGCAGGCGATGCAGGTCAGGCGGACCTTGCGGTACTCGCCGGAGGGAAGACGGACGGTAGCCATACCGTTCTCCTTCGCCATGAGCTGCGCGGCGACGCCCGCGGAGCGGACCAGCTGCGCACCCTTGCCCGGGTAGAGCTCGATGTTGTGGATCACGGTGCCGACCGGGATGTTGGCCAGCGGCAGGGCGTTGCCCGGCTTGATATCCGCCGAGGCGGAGGACACGATCACGTCGCCCACGTTCAGGCCGACAGGAGCCAGAATGTAGCGGCGCTCGCCGTCAGCGTACTCGACCAGAGCGATGTTCGCGCTGCGGTTCGGATCGTACTCCAGGCGCAGGACGGTCGCGGTGACGTCCATCTTGTCGCGCTTGAAGTCGATGACGCGGTACTTTTTGCGGTTGCCGCCGCCCTGATGGCGGACGGTGATGCGGCCGTAGCTGTTGCGGCCGGCGTGCTTTTTGAGGACCTCCACGAGCTCCTTCTGCGGCTTGGCGTGCTTGTCGACACCGTCGAAGCCGGAAACGGACATATGTCTGCGGGAAGGCGTGGTGGGTTTATAGGTTTTAATCGACATTGTTCAATTCCTCCCTTACACCATGCCCTCGAAGATCTCGATGTTCTTCGAATCAGCGGACAGTTTCACAACGGCCTTCTTGCGGGTGGCAGTCATGCCGGACGGATTGGCGCCGACGCGCTTCTCCTTGGCGTGGATCGTCGTGGTGGTGACCTTGATGACCTTCACGTCGAAGATCTCCTCGATGGCCTTTTTGATCTCGACCTTGCCGGCGTCCTTGGCGACTTCAAACACGTACTTTTTGATGTCGAGGTCTTCCATGGACTGCTCGGTGATGATGGGACGGATAATGACATCGTAAGCGGTTCTCATTATGCGTACACCTCCTCGATTTTCTGGAGCGCAGCCTTGTCAACGACCAGGACGCGGTGCGTCAGGATCATGTAGGGGCTGAGGATGGTGGCGATGGTGCTGCTCACGCCGGGGATGTTGCGAGAGCTCTTGACGACCTTCTCGTCAACCTGCTCGGTCACGAGCAGAGCCTTGCCTTCGGCGCCGATCTTGGTCAGGAACGCCTTGACAGGGGCGGTCTTGATCTCCTCAACAGCCAGACCGTCCACGACGAGGATCTCGCCGGCGGCGGCCTTGGCGCTCAGCGCGCTCTTGAGGGCCAGTCTCTTGACCTTCTTGTTGAGCACGTAGCTGTAATCACGCGGCTTCGGCGCAAACGCGACGCCGCCGTGGGTCCACACCGGGCTGCCCTTGTAGCCGGCGCGTGCACGGCCGGTGCCCTTCTGGCGCCAGGGCTTTGCGGTGGTGTAGGAAACCTCGCCCTTGGTCAGCGCACTCTGCGTGCCCTGACGGCAGTTGGCCAGGTGGTTCTTCACGGAGTCGTGCAGAACGGACTCGTTGGGCTCAACACCGAAAACGGCTTCGGAGAGCGCCACTTCGCCGACCTGATCGCCGGCCATATTAAACAACTTAGCAGTAGGCATATTCGCTCTCTCCCTTCCTTACTTTCTTGCAGAAGCCTTCTGCGGGTTACGACCGGAGGCCTTCTGCGGGTTGGTGCTGACGCCGGCTTCGCCCTTCTTGACGACCAGCTTCTTAACGGTGCTCTTGATATAGACAATGCCGCCCTTCGGGCCGGGGATCGCGCCGCGCACAACGATCATGTTGAGCTCGGGATCGACCTTGACCACGTCGAGGTTCTGGACGGTGACCTGATCCACGCCCATGTGGCCGGCCTGCTTCTTGCCCGGGAAGATACGGGAAGGATCGGTGCTCGAGCCCATGGAGCCGGCGTGACGGTGCACAGGGCCGCCGCCGTGGGAGGTCGGGGTACGGCCCTGGCCGAAGCGCTTGATGACGCCGGCGTAGCCGTGGCCCTTGCTGATGCCGGTGATGTCGACCTTGTCGCCTTCCTTGAAGGTGTCGGCCTTGATGACATCGCCCACATTGACAGAGGCGCAGTCCTCGAGACGGAACTCTTTGAGGTGCTTCTTATAGCCGACGCCCGCCTTGTCCAGGTGGCCCTTCTCGGGCTTGGTCAGCTTCTTCTCGGCGACGTCCTCGTAGCCGAGCTGGACGGCTTCATAGCCTTCCTTTTCCTTGGTCATCTTGCCGGTGACCGTGCAGGGGCCTGCCTCGATCACGGTGACGGGGACGACCTTGCCTGCTTCATCGAAGATCTGCGTCATGCCGACCTTTTTACCGATGATGGCTGTTTTCATACATGTTCCTCCTTCAGGTTATTGGTCAGCTCGCTTAGCTCATGGCCAGAGGCTGCTGACTTGACCCGTCCGCACACGCAAGCTGCGGACTTCGGGTTTGTAAATATGCGCTCTCGCGCAGGGTTAACGGGGTGTGCTTACAGCTTGATGTCGATCTCGACACCGGCCGGCAGCTCCAGATTCATCAGAGCCTCGACCGTCTTCTGGGTCGGGTTCATGATGTCGATCAGGCGCTTGTGGGTGCGGCGCTCAAACTGCTCACGGCTGTCCTTATACTTATGAACAGCACGCAGGATGGTGACGATCTCAGTCTTGGTCGGCAGCGGAATGGGGCCGGAGACCTTCGCGTCAGTGCGCTTCGCGGTTTCGACGATCTTCTCCGCCGCCTTGTCGATCAGCTGGTGATCGTAGGCCTTGAGGCGGATACGGATCATTTTCTTGTTGCTCGTGGTTGCCATGTTGTTTCCTCCGTTACGAATTTTTTGGGCGGCATTGGCTCCGCCGGTTCGCACGGATGAGATCGCCATACACCGTTCCGTGCGTATCAAACCCTGCCCGAAAAACAAACCGGCTCTCGCCGGTATGCAGCCGTGCAGGTGATATACGCTGGTGCTGGCTGACTCAACCGCCCGATTGTCTGCCGTGCAAAGGCGCGGCAGCGGACATACTCCACGGAAGTTACCGGAGATCAGCTCCGCAATCTCCCGCTTCATCGCAGAATGCACCTGTTTCCGCACAGGCGCTCCCTAAGAATAGCAAAAACCCTCTCGTATGTCAAGAGGGTTTTTCACCGAAATGTAGAAAATTCACAAAAAAGTTTGTGCAGTCCGACCAATTCATTTTTCCGCCGTTTCCGACGGCTCCGCCGCTGCGCGCACGGCGTCCGCGAGCGCGTCCGCGTCGCGCAAAAGCGCCTCCGCACCGGTCAGAAGCACCGCGCCTGCGCCCGTGAGCGCAACGGTGTGCCGGTCGCGCGTGAGCAGCGGCACGCCGAGCTCCCGCTCGAGGGCAGTCACGGCGCGGCTGGTCGTCGAGTGGCTGACAAAGAGCTCCTTGGCCGCGCGTGTGAAGCTGCGGCAGGCAGCGACGGCGCAAAAGATGCGCAGTTGTTCCAGTTCCATGGCGCACCCTTTAATAATTAAAGGTATAGGGCATGAGCTCGCTCAGGCGGTTGCTGACATAGCGTCCGCCGCCCATGACGGACAGCACCTCCATATCGGGCGCGAACTCCGCCAGAAACTGCCGGCACGCGCCGCAGGGGTAGCAGTAGTGCTCCCCGTCACCGTAGACAGCGATGCGCACGAAGTCGCGGTGTCCCTCGCTGACGGCCTTGCACGCGGCAGTGCGCTCGGCGCAGATGGTGCTGCCGAGGGCGGCATTTTCCACGTTGCATCCGGTAAAGACCGTACCGTCGCGGCACTCGAGCGCGGCGCCGACGGCAAAATGGGAATACGGGACATAGGCATTGCGGGAGGCCTGCACGGCCAGATTAATCAACTGACGATCTGTCATGATCCTGCTCTCCTTCCGTTTCTTTTGGGACTGCGAACACAATATACTTATAGCCGAAGTAATTCAGCAGCGCGACCTCGAGCGTGACGCCGACCTTGGCAAGGTACGGATTGATGCCGAAATGCGTCAGCAGGCCGATCATCACCTCGCTGAGCACGAGGGACACCACGTTCCACGCCACAAAGCGCGCACACTGCCGCCAGCGGGCGATGTGCCCGTCGCGGAAGGTGATGCGCCCGTTGAGAAAATAGCTGCAGACCGTGCCGACGGCATAGCCGATCGCCTGACAGAGCATGGGCGTGAAATGCAGCAGCTCATGTGCGGTCGTAAACGCCACCCAGTCCATGCCCGTGTCGAAGCAGCCGACAAGCGCATAGGTAGCAAAGCGCTTGGCGCGTGCGATCCACTCGTGTTTCATGCCTGACTGATCTTCCAATCCGTGATGTTGCGGAAAATGTTGTACTTTGTGGGAGAAAAGCCGCCGACGGCACCGCGATGCACATACAGGCAGTGCTTTTCAAAGCAGATGGGCACGATGGGTGCCGTGTCCGAGATCGTCTGCAGCATGGTGCGGCAGGCCGCGGCACGGCCGGTGTCCGGGGCGGCGAGATAGGCGCTGATGACATCGGCATACGTGCCGGTCGAGATGCCGCCGTAGTTGAGCGCGCCGCCGGATTTGAGCAGCGCCGAGAGATCGAAGTCCGCCGGGAGCGCGACCTCACCGTAGTACAGATCATATTTGCCGCCCTTGAGCGCAGCCTGATAGTTGTCCCAGCTCATTTCGCGCACCTTTACGGGGATGCCGATGCTCGTGAGGTCAGCCGCGATCTTGTTGGCCATGCTGACCTTGAACGTGCTGTCGGCATAGACGATGAGCGAGAGGCTGATGTCGAGCGGCGACGAGCCGTCTGGCATATACTCACGCTCGCCGTCGCCGTCATAGTCGACGATCTTCAGGTCGTCGAGCATCTTTTTTGCCTTGTCCAGATCGTAGGCCAGCGATTCGTTGAGGGAGCTGTCAAAGAGCGTGCTCGCCGGGTGGATGGGCAGCGCGCTCGCAACGGCGCAGTCATGCAGCAGCGCGACGGCAAACGCACGGTCGACCACATAGTTGAACGGCTGGCGGTAGCGCGCGGTCATGAAAAAGCTGCTGTTGGTGTTGAAGCCAATGTACTGCAGGTTCGTCGTGGCATACTGGCGCTGGTCGCTCTGGGTCGAAAAGGTCAGGTCCGTGCCGGAGCTCGGGTCGCTGAGCGCAAGGTCGAGCTCTCCGTTGTCAAACGCAGAGGTGATCTCCTCGACCGACTTGTACTCGGCGAGGTAAAACGCCTCGACCGGCGCCTTGTCGGCATCCGGATGGTCGGCCGCCACGGTGAGGCTCTGATGGTCGGCGGCATACGTGTACAGCCCCGTGCCGCACGGATAGGCGCTGTCGCCGGCGTCGTTTTCAATGACAGGGATGTTCAGCAGCGCCGGAAACTGCGTATTCGCGCGCGAGAGCGTAACAGTGACCGTACCGTCGTCATTGTCCTTGACCTCCTTGACCGCACTCAGGCGGCCGGCATAGAGGCTCGAGGACATGGCGGTGCGAATGGAATAGGCCGCGTCCTGTGCGGTGAGCTTGTGCCCGTCGTGAAAGGCGCGCTCGGTATCGACGGTGAACGTCCATGTCTCGCCGTCGTCACTGCTCCACTCCGTAAACAGGCCGGGCTCGGCCTCAAAAGCGTCGGACAGCTGCGTGAGCGTCTCATACACGAGACCGCAGATGGCGAGGTTATCGGTATTTTGTGTTTTGTACGGGTTCATGCCGGCGGACGCACTGTAGTTGAGCGTGAACTTTCCGTCAAGCTCGACGGCGGTCTGCGTGTCCTTTTTGCCGACGGTCTCGCCGGTATCGTCCGCGTCGTCCTTGCCGCAGGCGGCGCAGCCGAGCAGCAGCGTGAGCGCCAGTGCGAACGCCAGCAGTCGGGTCAGATGAAGATGTTTCATGGGTTACCCCCTTGGGTCACAGGGTGATGACGGCGGCCTGCACGCCGCGGCGGCCGTCGGTCGCGCGGTGCGACCAGAACACATCCGGCCGGCACATGGTGCAGGCGTCCGACACGGCGATCTGCTCCGCCGGGACGCCGAGCTGCGCAAGTCTCCGGGCGTTGACGCCCTTGAGATCGAGCAGGGCCTTGCCGTCCGCGCGCGGGCGCACGAGCGCGCCGAGCGGCTCATGCAGCAGGGCTTCCGCCGCGGCGACGACCTCAGGTCCGACCTCGAAGCAGCAGGCGCCGATGCCCGGACCGATGGCGGCGCGGATGTCCTCCGGGTGCGCGCCGAGGGCGCACATCTGCGCGACGGCAGCGCCGAGGATATCCGCCACCGAGCCGCGCCAGCCGCAGTGCACCGCGCCGATGACCCCGGCAGCGGGATCGTGCAGCAGCGCGGGCAGGCAGTCGGCCATAAAAACCGCAAGCGTGACGTCCGGCTCGTTCGTGACAAAACCGTCGCAGGTAAAGCGCGGCTCATGCTCCGGCGGCTGCGCGTCGGCAGCGTGCGCGATGCGCACGTCCGCGCTGTGGACCTGCTGCGCATACACTACGCGCGTGAGCTCAAGCCCGGCGGCAGCGCCGAGCCGCCGCCAGTTTTCGCGCACGTTTTCCGGCGTGTCGCCGCGCCGGACGCTGAGATTCAGGCTCTCGAGCACGCCGGTGCTCACGCCGCCGAGGCGGGTGGAAAAGGCATGGCGCGCCGGGATGTTCGGCGCGGTCAGATACGCTGCGCCGCGCTGTGCGTGCAGCGGGAATGTGATCTCTGCGTGCATCACTGATCCTTGCCGCAGCAGTCTTTATACTTCATGGGCAGACCGTTCGGACGCAGCTTGCCGCACGGGCACGGGTCGTTGCGGCCGGGCTTCTTGGTACGGCGGACGGGGCGCTTCTTCTCGCTGTCGTCCCCGCCGGCATTGGCCACGGCGCCGCGGGCAACGGTCTTGCGCTCGAGCTTCTGCTCGCGGCGCACGCGCACCGTGAACAGGCGGCGCACCGTCTCGGTCTGGATGCCGTTGACCATCTCATCGAACATATCAAAGCCGGCGCGCTTATACTCATCGACCGGTTTGACGTTGCCGTAGGCGCGCAGGCCGATGCCCTGACGCAGGTCATCCATGGCCTCGAGGTGATCCATCCAGTATTCGTCGACCACGCGCAGCATGACCACGCGCTCAAGCTCGCGCATGAGCGGCGTTCCGTCCGGCTGCAGGCCGAAGGTCTCCTCGCGCGCGGCATAGGCTTTCATGGCGCAGTCATAGACCGCATCCGCGAGCGCGTCGGGCGTGAGCTTGCGCAGCTCATCCGCCGTGTAGTGCAGCTCGCACGGGAAGAGCTTTGCCATGGGCGCAAGGATCTCCTGCAGATCCTTGTCGTTTTCGGGGTGATGCTCAGCCATGCCGGCGGCGATCTCGCCGGTGACAACGGTGCGGATCATGTGCTGGACATGCTCCTGCAGATCCTCGCCGTCGAGCACCTTGCGGCGCTCTTCATAGATGACGTTGCGCTGCACGTTCATGACATCGTCGTATTCGAGCACGTTCTTACGTGCCTGGAAGTTGCGGCTCTCGACCGTGCGCTGTGCCTGCTCGATGGCGTTGGAGAGCATCTTGTGGTCGAGCGGCGTGTCCTCGTCGACGCGCAGCGTCTCCATCATGCTCTGCATCCGCTCGGAGCCGAACAGACGCATGACGTCGTCCGTGAGCGCGATGTAAAAGCGGCTCTCGCCGGGGTCGCCCTGGCGGCCGGAACGGCCGCGCAGCTGGTTGTCGATGCGGCGGGACTCGTGCCGCTCGGTGCCGATGATATACAGGCCGCCGGCCTCGCGCACGCGGTCGGCCTCGGCGTCGATGCTCTTTTTGTGCTCGGCCATGCGCTCGGCGAACAGGGCGCGGGCCTTGAGGATCTCCTCATCCTCAGTCTCGGCATAGCCGGTGGCCTCGGCAATGACCTCCTCGGTGAAGCCCGCCTTGCGCAGGTCCGCCTTGGCCAGATACTCCGCGTTGCCGCCGAGCATGATATCCGTGCCGCGGCCGGCCATGTTCGTCGCGATCGTGACGGCGCCGAACTTACCGGCCTGCGCGACGATCTCGGCCTCCTTCTCGTGGTGCTTGGCGTTGAGGACGTTGTGCGGGATGCCCGCCTTACGCAGCAGCTTTGACAGCTGCTCGCTCTTTTCGATCGACACCGTACCGACCAGCACCGGCTGCCCCTTCTCGTGGCAGACGCGGATCTGCTCGATGATGGCGCGCAGCTTGCCGGCCTCGTTTTTATACACGACGTCGGGGTTGTCGATGCGGATGACGGGCTTGTTCGTCGGGATCTCGATGATGTCGAGATTGTAGATGGCGGCAAACTCCTCCTCCTCGGTCATGGCCGTGCCGGTCATGCCGGAGAGCTTGCCATAGAGGCGGAAGTAGTTCTGGAACGTGATGGTCGCGAGCGTCTTGTTCTCGCTCTGCACACGCACGTGCTCCTTGGCCTCGATGGCCTGATGCAGACCGTCGCTGTAGCGGCGGCCGAGCATGAGGCGGCCAGTGAATTCATCGACGATGATGACCTCGCCGTCCTTGACGACGTAGTCAATGTCGCGCTTCATGATGCCGTGGGCGCGGATGGCCTGATCGATGTGGTGCACGAGGGTGGCATTTTCGATGTCGGCGAGGTTTTCCAGTCCGAAGGCCGCCTCCGCCTTGGCGATGCCGCGGGCGGTGAGCGTCGCGGTGCGCGCCTTCTCGTCGACGACATAGTCGGCGTCAAGATCCTCGTCCTCCTCTTCCTTGTCGTCGATGGAGGCGTAGGCCTTGCATTTGAGGCGGGCGGCAAAGTTCTCCGCCTGACGGTAGAGGTCGGTGCTCTCATCACCCTGACCGGAGATGATGAGCGGCGTGCGCGCCTCGTCGATGAGGATGGAGTCCACCTCGTCAACGATGGCGAACGCGTGGCCGCGCTGCACCATCTGGGATTTGTAGATGGCCATGTTGTCACGCAGGTAGTCAAAGCCCATCTCGTTGTTCGTGCCGTAGGTGATGTCGGCGGCATACGCCTGCTGGCGCTCGGCGCTCGACATATCGTGCACGATCAGGCCGACGCTCAGCCCGAGGAAGCGGTAGACCTTGCCCATCCACTCACTGTCGCGGCGGGCGAGGTAGTCGTTGACGGTGACGATGTGCACGCCCTCACCGGTGAGCGCGTTGAGGTAGGCCGGCAGAACGGCGACGAGGGTCTTGCCCTCGCCGGTCTTCATCTCCGCGATGCGGCCCTGATGCAGCACGATGCCGCCGATGAGCTGCACGCGAAACGGCTTCATGCCGAGCACGCGCCACGAGGCCTCGCGTGCCGTGGCAAACGCCTCCGGCAGCAGGTCGTCGAGCGACGCGCCTTCGGCGTAGCGCTGCTTGAATTCGTCGGTCTTGGCGCGCAGCTGCTCATCCGTGAGCGCGGCGTATTCGTCCGACAGGGCATCGATCTTATCAGCAAGCGGATAGAGCCGCTTGAGCTCATGGTCGCTGTGAGAACCAAATATTTTTTTGAGAAAACCCATTTGTTGACACTCCTTGTCCAGTGTAATTCCGGATTATATCATATATTTATGAATAAAGAAAGGGCGAATCGGCGCGGCAATAAAATTTTACCGGATTCGGTATTTTCCCGTTGCCGGAATGCGCCGAATGTTGTAGAATAAGTTGTTTGTTTGATAGCATGAAGCAGAGGAGAGGAACATCTATGCAGGCAATCGGCTTTGACAACAATAAATACCTCCGGATGCAGTCGGAAAAGATCCGCGAGCGCATCAGTCAGTTCGGCGGCAAGCTGTATCTGGAGTTCGGCGGCAAGCTCTTCGACGACTACCACGCGTCGCGCGTGCTGCCGGGCTTTGCACCGGACAGCAAGGTGCGCATGCTCATGGAGATGCGCGACGAGGCGGAGATCATCATCGCCATCTCGGCCGACGACATCGAGCGCAGCAAGCGCCGCGGCGACCTCGGCATCACCTATGACGACGACACGCTGCGCCTGATCGACGCCTTTCAGGGCTGCGGGCTCTATGTCGGCAGCATCGTCATCACGCACTACCGCGGGCAGACGGCGGCGGAGAAATTCCAGCACCGGCTCGAGATGCTCGGCATCCGCGTATACCGCCACTACATCATCCCGGACTACCCGTCCGACATCGCGCGCATCGTCAGCGACGACGGCTTCGGCCGCAACGACTACATCGAGACGACACGCAGCCTCATTGTCGTGACTGCGCCCGGCCCCGGCAGCGGCAAGATGGCCACCTGCCTGAGCCAGCTCTACCACGAGCACAAGCGCGGCGTGCGCGCGGGCTACGCCAAGTTCGAGACGTTCCCGATCTGGAATCTGCCGCTGCGCCACCCCGTGAACCTCGCCTACGAGGCCGCGACCGTCGATCTGGACGACGTGAACATGATCGACCCCTTCCATCTCGAGGCCTACGGCGTGACGACCGTCAACTACAACCGTGACGTGGAGATCTTCCCCGTGCTCAACGCCATGTTCCAGCGCATCTACGGCAGCTCGCCCTATAAGAGCCCCACGGACATGGGCGTGAACATGGCGGGCTACTGCATCAGCGACGACGATGTCTGCTGCGCCGCCGCCAAACAGGAAATTCTGCGCCGCTACTACGCCACCGCCTGCGCGCAGCTGCGCGGTCTGTGCGCCCCGGTCGAGACGCAGCGGCAGGAGCTGCTGCTCAACCAGCTCGGTCTGACGGCGGATGACCGCCCGGTCGTGGGCGCGGCGCTCAAACGCGCCGAGGAGACCGGTGCCCCCGCCGTCGCTATCGAGATGCCCGACGGCACGATCATCACCGGCAAGACCTCCTCCCTGCTCGGCGCGAGCTCCGCCTGCCTGCTCAATGCGCTCAAGTACCTTGGCGGCATCCCGAAGGACGTCACGCTCATCTCGCCCGACATCATCGAGCCGATCCAGCATCTGAAGGTCGAACACCTCGGCAATCACAACCCGCGCCTGCACACCGACGAGGTGCTCGTCGCGCTGAGCATCTGCGCCGCAAGCGACCCGACCGCCGAGATCGCCATGCAGCAGCTGGCAAAGCTCGCGCACTGTGAGGCGCACTCGTCCGTCATTCTCTCGCACGTGGACGAGAATGTGTTCAAGAAGCTCGAGGTCAACATCACGTTTGAGCCGCATTTCCAGACCAAAAAGCTCTTTCATCACTGAAAAAAACGGGGACAGCCGGCGCTGTCCCCGCTTTTTTTCGAAATTTTCGAATTTTGGAAAGGTTATGCTTGACAAACCCCATCCGGAGATGATATATTCGTAAAGCTGATTGTGGGACGACCTCTGCGGGTGTAGTTCAATGGTAGAACACCAGCCTTCCAAGCTGGATACGTGGGTTCGATTCCCATCACCCGCTCCATACCTTCTGGGCGGGCAGCCAAATATTGCATGCGCGCCAATAGCTCAGTTGGATAGAGCAACTGCCTTCTAAGCAGTAGGCCGGGGGTTCGAATCCCTCTTGGCGTACCATTTCAGACCTATGGTGGGTATAGCTCAGTCGGGAGAGCACCGGATTGTGGTTCCGGGTGTCGAGGGTTCGAACCCCTTTACCCACCCCACGAAATCGGGGATTGGGAGTGATCCCGATCCCCGATGATTTTTGCCCCGATATTGGGATGTAGTGTAATGGTAACACACCAGACTTTGACTCTGATATCGTGGGTTCGAATCCCGCCATCCCAGCCACGTCGCTGATGTTCTTCCAACTCCTGCTTCCTGCAAGCAGAAAGCATCCGTTTCCGAACACCAGCTCCTTCTTCAGCCGCGAATCGCTTCGCTGGATTCGCGTCTGAGTATCTGTTGGGTGCGGATTTCTCGCTGGATTCGCGTCTGAGTATTTGTTGGGTGCGTCTGATATTTTGGATAGCGGATAACTTTTCACACCGATATGCCCCAGTAGCTCAGTAGGCAGAGCACCTGCCTTTTAAGCAGGGTGTCCGGGGTTCGAATCCCCGCTGGAGCACCAAAAAAATATCCCTCGCCTTTCGGCGGGGGATATTTTTTCTGGTCGCTCCCGGGGAGTCGAAGTTTATCCCCGTCAGGGGAAATCCCCGCTGGAGCACCAAAAATCTGCAAGCATCGCAGCGCGCTTGCAGATTTTTACTTTTTCGTTCTTCACTCTTCACTATTCACTTCACTGTAAAATGTGCTGGCGCATGGCCATCGTTTATTTCACCGCTCCGCATGATTGCCGCCATCCGGCTCTGCGCGCACATAATCATTATCTACAATGATATCCACGCTCGCGCTAAACCGGCAGGCATCCTGCAGAAAATACGGGTTTAGCCGAATGGACGGATATTCTCCGTCCTGATGCACTGCGGCATAAATCGTCAAGAACATCGTGCACGGCTGAAACCGCTCCAGGACCTGATGCAGCGCCCGTTCGTGTTCTGCGATAAAAGTATGTATCGTCCGCTGGACAACGTCACCATCAAACGTGTCGGTCTTGTCAAACGTGATCGTCCAGTATCCCGGGTTCTGCGTGCCCGCATATGCATTCCACCGGCACGCCCGCTGCCGTTTGGCCTCTGTCGGCTGCACACCAAGGATGGAAGAAACCGTGTCGATCGGGAAATCCACATCAAAGCAAAGACTGAGCTCGCCCCAGACCGTAGGCGGCAGCGGCGGCGAAAAGCAGAGATCGTATTCTTCCACGCGCATTTGTCACCTCTCCAAATCCATTCGATGGCCCTATCATAACACACATCCGCACATGCAGCAACACGCCGACGCGCGCACCCCCCGGCGTGTTGGCGCAGCTGCTCCTGTTTTGTCAGCTGCTTCACGCTCTGGTGCACGCCAGTCGCGGCCCAGCCGGACGCGATGCCGACAGCGGCAGTGTTG
Source organism: uncultured Eubacteriales bacterium (assembly GCA_900543625.1). Taxonomy (GTDB): domain Bacteria; phylum Bacillota; class Clostridia; order Oscillospirales; family Oscillospiraceae; genus CAG-103. Next base: position 91,593 of record UQSF01000001.1, on the reverse strand, counting down.
AGCCAATCGTGCACCGGTCGTCTTGACCGCCATGCCAACCAGGTACGCAATGGCCGTGATCGCCGCCACGGATGCAATGCCGAGTTCCATGCCCTCACCTCCTGTCCCGCTATTCCCTATGCGGCGGGCGCAAATGTGCGCGGCGCGGCACTTGCCATCCCGCCAAAATGCACGTATAATCGGGCCATTGAGACAAGACAAGGAGGAATCCGCATGGAAAACACACTCAAACAGAAGCTCGCCGCCGGCGCGCGGCCTATCGGCACCTTTTTTGACACAGCCAGCGTGAGCCTTATGGAGTGTCTCGGCCGCACGGGGCTCGACTTTGCCATCATCGACAACGAGCACTCCCCCATCGAGGCAGAGACCACCGCCGCGCTCGTGCGTGCCTCCGAGCTGAGCGGCATCTGCCCGCTCGCGCGCGTGCGCGAGATCAGCCGCCCCGCCGTGCTCAAGCTGCTCGACGTCGGTGTTCAGGGCCTGATCGTGCCGAACGTCAAGACGCTTGCGCAGGTGCAGGAGCTCGTGAACTACGCGAAATATTACCCCATCGGTCAGCGGGGCTTCTGCCCGTCGCGCAAGGACGGCTGGGGCTTTGACGGGCTCGGCTCCGTGCCGGAGACCATGCGCCACTTCAACGGCGAGACCCTGCTCTTCCCGCAGTGCGAGACCGCCGAAGCGCTCGCCATCATCGAGGACATCTGCGCCGTGGACGGCGTGGACGGCATCTTCGTCGGACCGTTCGACCTGTCGATCTCGATGGGCATGCCGGGACAGTTCGACGCGCCCGAGTTTCAGGCGGCCGTCACGCGCATCGTCGCCGCCTGCCGCGCAGCCGGAAAGTACTGCATGTTCTTCACCGGCACGGCTGATGGCGTGGTCGACGGCTTCCGCAAGGGCTTTGACGCCATGGCCTACAGCCTCGACGCCGCGCTGTTCATTCAGAGCGTGAAGCGCGATGTGGAGGACATCCGCAGCCGGCTGTAAAGAAGATTTGGATATGGCAAAGGCGCGCGCCAGCCGGTGCGCGCCTTTTTTGCATACCTCAATGCTCGCCGCCACAGAAGGCAGCCTCATCGTTCGACCAGCCGCGATCGAGCAGCCAATAGGTCGTCTCATAGTCGACCGCCATGTCCTCGTCCGTCAGCTCCCGGTCCTGATGCTGGCGTCCCCACTTGAGCAGCTCATAATTGCGCAGCTCCTTGAGCGTGAACGGCAGGCCGAGCTCCTCCGCCACCGGCAGCAGCACGTGCTCGGTCATGACATCGCGGATCTCCAGACTGCCGGGATAGCTGTCCATCGCCTGCTGCACGCGCGCCTGCAGCGCGGGGTCGGCATCATAGATCTCAAAGAATTTGTCCACATTCGTTTTCGGCTTCTCTGCCATATCGGTCACTCCTGATACAGGTATTTTCCTGTAGTATACTACACCCGGCGCCCGCGCGCAATCCTCCGGCACGCAAAAGCGCCCGGTCGAATACCATGGGTATGGGAGGCGCTCGCCTCCGCAGGAGGGGGAAGCTGCAATGACACGAATCCAAACGCTCAGCGACCTGCAGCCCGGTCAAAGCGCGACCGTGCGCAGTGTGTGCGCGCCCGACGGGATGCAGCGGCGGCTGCGCGACCTCGGGCTGATCGAGCAGACGCGCGTGGTCTGTCTCGGCCGCAGCCCCATGGGCGACCCGAGCGCCTATCTCATCCGCGGCAGTGTGATCGCGCTGCGCCGGTGCGACTGCCGCGCCATCCGCGTGGCCGTGCTGTAGAGGAGGTGTGCACATGGGACTGACACACCGCTCTGTCGGCACGCACGCGGCCGCATTCGGCGGCACACGGCGCGCGGGCGAGCGCATCGTGGCGCTGGCAGGCAACCCGAACGTCGGCAAGAGCACCGTCTTCAACGCCCTGACCGGGATGCGCCAGCACACCGGAAACTGGGCCGGGAAAACCGTCGGCTGCGCGTGCGGACGCTGCCGCTCGGCGCGGGAGCAGTATCTGCTCGTCGACCTCCCGGGCACCTACTCGCTGCAGCCGCACTCGGCGGAGGAGGCTGTCGCGTGCGACTTTGTGCGCGGCGGTAAAGCGGACGCCGTGGTCGTCGTGTGCGACGCGACGTGTCTCGAGCGCACGCTCGTGCTCGCGCTGCAGATGCACAGCGTAACGCCGAACACGATCGTGTGCGTGAATCTGCTCGACGAGGCGCGGCACAAACGCATCCACATCGACCTGCCCGCGCTGCAGGCGCAGCTCGGTATGCCGGTCGTGGGCGTAACGGCGCGGAAAAAGAAAACGCTCCGCGCCCTGCTCGATGCGCTCGACGCCGTTATGGCCGCGCCGCAGCCGCGCCCGGACGGTGCGCCGGAGGCCGGAGACCCAGCGGACGATGTTCGCCGCGCAGAGGCCATCTGCCGTGCAGCCGTCCGGCGGGAGACGCCGGAATATGCCGCGCGTGACCGGCGGCTCGACCGGCTGCTCACGAGCCGCGCGACCGGCTACCCCATCATGCTGCTGGGGCTGGCGGCCGTGCTGTGGCTGACGATCGCGGGCGCAAACGCGCCGTCGGAGTGGCTGGCGCATTTTTTTGGCTGGGTGCAGGGACGGTTTTCCGCGCTGCTGATATTCCTGCACGCACCGCCATGGCTGCAGGGGCTGCTGGTGGACGGCATGTTCCGGACGCTGGCTTGGGTCGTGGCCGTGATGCTGCCGCCGATGGCGATCTTTTTCCCGCTGTTCACGCTGCTCGAGGACGCGGGATATCTGCCGCGCGTGGCGTACAACCTCGACCGGCCGTTTCAGGTGTGCCGCGCCTGCGGCAAGCAGGCGCTGACGATGTGCATGGGGCTCGGCTGCAACGCGGCGGGTGTGGTCGGCTGCCGGATCATCGACTCCGAGCGCGAACGGCTGCTCGCCGTGCTCACCAACAGCCTCATGCCGTGCAACGGCCGCTTTCCGGCGCTCATCGCGCTCATGACCATGTTCTTTTCCCTCAGCGGCAGCACGCTCACCGCCGCGCTGCTGCTCACGGCGGCGCTCACGCTGTGCGTGGGGATGACGTTCAGCGCAACGTGGCTGCTGAGCGCGACCGTGCTGCGCGGCAAGCCGTCGGCCTTCGTGCTGGAGCTGCCGCCGTACCGCGCGCCGCAGGTCGGTCAGGTGCTCGTGCGCTCCGTTTTCGACCGGACGCTGTTCGTGCTCGGGCGCGCCGCCGCCGTGGCAGCGCCGGCGGGCATGGTTCTGTGGGCGCTGGCAAACGTGCACCCTGGCGGTGTGAGCCTGCTGACGCGCTGCGCGGCTGCGCTCGACCCGCTCGGGCAGGCAATGGGTATGGACGGCGTGCTGCTGCTGGCGTTCGTGCTCGGCTTTCCGGCCAACGAGATCGTGCTGCCGATCGCCGTGATGGGCTATCTGGCGCAGGGCAGTCTGGGCGACGTGCCGGGGCTGGCGCAGATGCACGCGCTGCTGACCGCAAACGGCTGGACGTGGACGACCGCCGTGAGCGCCGTGCTGTTTTTCCTGCTGCACTGGCCGTGCTCGACGACGCTCTGGACGATCCGGCGCGAGACCGGCAGCGCAAAATGGACGCTGCTGGCGGCGCTGCTGCCGACGGCGCTGGGCATGGCGCTGTGCGCGGCGTTCACGGCGCTGGCGCGGCTGATCGGCTGGTGAGCAAAAAACCGGAGACCGGCGCAGAACGGTTTCCGGTTTTTGCCGCGCCGGCGCGAAAATCGCCGTTGTGCCGCGGTGCGGTTCGGATTATAATGGAAGCATCACACCGCGGCCCGGCCGCGCAAGGAGCGGAACGATACGATGAAATTTCTCCACCTCGCCGACCTGCATCTCGGCAAGCGTGTCAACGGATTTTCCATGCTTGAGGATCAGGCGCACATCCTGCGGCAGATCCTCGCCATTCTGGACGACGAGCAGCCGGACGGCGTGCTCATCGCGGGCGACGTGTACGACAAGTCCGTGCCGTCGGTCGAGGCGGTCGAGCTGCTCGACGGCTTTCTCACCGAGCTGCGCGCACGCGGCGTGCCCGTGCTGCTCATCAGCGGCAACCACGACTCGCCGGAGCGGCTCGCCTTCGGCGGGCGCGTCATGGACAGCTGCGGCATCCACATCTCGCCCGTGTATGACGGCGCGCTCGCGCCGGTCACGCTGCAGGATGCGTTCGGGCCGGTGCACGTCTGGCTGCTGCCGTTTGTGAAGCCCGCGCACGTGCGCCGCTGGTTTCCGGACGCGGACATTGAGAGCTACACCGATGCCATGGCCGAGGCCGTCGCGCACATGGCCATCGACACCGCCGCGCGCAACGTGCTCGTGACGCACCAGTTCGTCACCGGCGGCACGCGCAGCGGCTCGGAAGAGCTGTCCGTCGGCGGGACGGACAATGTCGACAGCGGCGTCTTTGCGCCGTTTGACTACGTGGCGCTCGGCCACCTGCACGGCGCGCAGCACATCGGGCGCGAGACGATCCGCTATGCCGGCTCGCCGCTCAAATACTCGTTTTCCGAGGCAAGGCAGCACAAATCCGTCACCGTCGTGACGCTGGGCGAAAAGGGCGACGTGCAGGTGCGCACCGTCGCGCTCACGCCGCTGCGGGAGCTGCGCGAGATCCGCGGGAGCTATGACGAGCTGACCGCGCGGAGCTTTTACGAGCACACGACCTACCGCAGCGACTACCTGCACCTGATCCTCACGGACGAGCAGGACGTGTTTGACGCCATGAGCCGCCTGCGCACGATCTACCCGTACCTGATGACGCTTGACTACGACAACGCGCGCACACGCGCAGCCGGCGGTATGTCCGTACCGGCGGAGACGGAGCGGCGCACGCCGCTGGAGCTGTTTGAGGCGCTGTATCAGCGCCAGAACCACCAGCCCATGAGCGAGGTGCAGCGTGAATACATCGCGCAGCTCATGGAGCAGATCATGGAGGTGCAGGGATGAGACCGCTGAAGCTGACCATGTCCGCCTTCGGACCGTATGCCGGACAGACGACCGTGGACTTTGACGCGCTCGGCACGACCGGGCTCTACCTCATCACCGGCGACACCGGCGCCGGAAAGACGACGATCTTTGATGCGATCGCCTACGCGCTCTACGGCGAGGCGAGCGGCGAGACCCGCGAGAGCTCCATGCTGCGCAGCAAGTATGCCGAGCCCGAGACGCCGACGTTCGTGGAGCTGACATTTGCAAACGGCGGCGAGCGCTACACCGTGCGCCGCAACCCCGAATATACGCGCCCGAAAACCCGCGGCACCGGCACGACCGTGCAGAAGGCGGACGCCGAGCTGACGATGCCGGACGGGCGCGTGATCACGAAAACGCGCGAGGTGACCGCCGCCGTGACGGAGGTCATCGGCGTGGACCGGGCGCAGTTTTCGCGCATTGCCATGATCGCGCAGGGAGAGTTTCGCCGTCTGCTGCTCGCCCAGACGGACGAGCGCAAGGCGATCTTCCGCCAGATCTTCCGCACGGGAAAGTATCTGGCGCTGCAAAACCGGCTCAAGGACGATGCCGCCGCGCTCGAAAAGAGGTGCGGCGAGCTGGTCGCGGCACTGCGTTCGACGGCGGAGGCCATCGGCTGCGACGACCCGGATGCGCTGCCGGACGCAGAGGACACGGACGCGCTGCTGACGGCGCTCGACGCACTGATCGATGCAGACGCAGACGTCCGGACGCAGACGGGCACAAAGCACGAGCAGGCAAAGGCGCAGCACGCACGCCTGCTCACCGATCTCGGCAAGGCGCAGGCGGTCGAACAGGCGCGCGCAGAGCTGAAAACGGCGGAGGCGGACCTCCAACAGGCGCAGCACGAGCAGGCGTCTGCGCGGACGGCGCTCGACACCGCCGAAGCGAAGCAGCCGGACATGGAGCAGCTGCTGCAGGACATCGCGCGGCTTCAGGACGCGCTCGGCCAATACGAGCAGCTGGACAAGCAGCGCGCACAGGCCAAGGCCGCGCGCGAAGCGCTGGAGGAGAAAACCGCAGCGCTGGAGCAGGCGCGCGCACAGGCACAGGCGACGGAGCAGACGTGCAAAAGCGCACGTGAGCAGCTCGCCGAGCAGCCGAAGCTGGCCGTGGCCGCCGAGCAGACCGCGCAGGAGCAGAAGGCGGCCGAGCAGCGATGCAAGGCGCTGACCGAACTCGACCGGCAGCGCAAACGGTGCGCCGAGCTGCAGAAAAAGCTCGAAGCCGCGCAGGAGAAGTACACGCAGGCGGCCGGGGCGGCACAGGCGGCATCGGCATACTACAGCGCGCTCGACCGCGCCTATCTCGACGCACAGGCGGGCATCCTTGCACGCACGCTCACGCCCGGGCAGCCCTGCCCGGTCTGCGGTGCGACGGAACACCCCTGCCCTGCCGCCGCGCCGGAGCAAACGCCGGACGCTGCCGCGCGCAAGCGCGCAAAAGCCGACAGCGAGCGGGCACAGCGAGACGCCGAGGAACGCAGCGCGAAGGCCGCTGCTCTGCGCGGGCAGCTCACGGCCGTGCGTGAAGCTCTGGAAACGGCGTGCGCGGCGCTGACGCCGCCGCTCGACCCGAAGACGCTGGCGCAAACGCTCCCCGCGCTGCAGGAAAAAGCCGCGCAGGACGCGCGCGGCTGTGCCGGACGGCTGGCGGAGCAGAGAGCGCAGCTCGATAAGCTGCAGACGCTTGCAGACGGGCTGTCTGAACAGGAGACGAAGCTGCAGCAGCAGCGCGATGCGATCCAGGCCGGTGAGACCGACTGCGCCGCGCGTGCCGCGCGCTGCGACGAACTGGATGCCGCCGCAGCCAACCGTGCAGCCGAGCTGCCGCACGCGGACAGCAATGCGGCAAAGGCCGCGCTCACACAGGCACAGACGCAGCATGAGGCGCTGCGGCAGGCACTTGACACGGCGCAAAAGCAGCACGCTGCGGCGCAGGCCAAGTGCGCGCAGCTGCGCGGAAAGATCGCCACGCTGCACACGCAGACAGACGCCGCGCCGGCGGCGGACATCGCCGCGCTGCAAGCGCAGTGTGATGCACTCAGCGCGCGCATCGACGCGCTGCAGGCGCAGATGAACGCCCTCGACACGCGGCTGCAGCAAAACCGCACGGCGCGCGCCAAGCTCGACACGCAGCGGCAGGAATACGACGCTGCGCACGAGCGCTGGCAATGGGTGCACGCGCTGGCGGCGACCGCGAACGGCGCCATCCCCGGACAGGAGAAGATTACGCTCGAGGCGTTTTTGCAGGCCGCGTATTTCGACCGCATTCTCGGGCGCGCGAACACGCGCCTGCTCATCATGTCCGGCGGGCAGTACGAGCTGCGCCGCTGCGAGCGTGCGGGCGACAATCGCAGTCAGACCGGGCTGGAGCTCGAGGTCGTCGACCACTACAACGGCACGGCGCGCAGCGTCAAGACGCTCTCCGGCGGCGAGACGTTTGCCGCCTCCCTGTCGCTGGCGCTCGGTCTGTCAGACGAGGTGCAGTCGAGCGCCGGCGGCGTACAGCTTGAGGCGATGTTCGTCGACGAGGGCTTCGGCTCGCTCGACAGCGAGGCGCTGCAGCAGGCGCTGACCGCGCTCGTGGGCGTGTCGGGCGGCTGCCGGATCGTGGGCATCATCTCCCACGTTGCGGAGCTCAAGGAGCGCATCGACCGGCAGATCATCGTTACCAAAGACCGCAGCGGCGGCAGCCGTGTGCAGGTGCAGGCATAACGACGCAAAAAAACGTCCCCGGCAGCCGAAGCTGCCGGGGACGTATCAGCTTGTCAAAAACCTCGTAGAGTTTCGCCGCCGCAGCGGCGAAAGAAAGTCCGATCATTTTCTCAGGCGACATGTGCGGCTGAGAAAATACTGCTCGGCCTGCAAACGTGCGCGCCGTTCGCTTTTGGCGAGCGGCGCGTGCGCTGCAGTCAGGCCGCAAATCCCCGTGTCAAAAAGTAATACTTTTTGACAGTCTAACACCGCCCCCGGCAGCCGAAGCTGCCGGGGGCGGTGTTATTTTGGGGGTCAGTCCATGGCAAACAGCAGATACCACTGACCGCTGACCTGCACGAACTCAAAGTAGAAATCCTCGTCGGCGCCGCCTGCATACGTCACGTCACAGGCGACGACAAGGTTGTCGTCGATGCGCACATCCAGCGCCCACTCCAGCTGGGTCAGATCCTCTTCATCGAGCCGGTCGGAATCATAGATATCATAGTCATCGATCGTTCGCCCATAGTCGCTGTACCAGTCGTCGAGCTCTTCGATCGCCTCCTCAACGGTGAGCAGACCGTCGTCATCATCCCGCATGAAGGCGACCGCCTCCGGCAGGAAGATCTTGTTCATGCCGCTGATATCGTCGTTTTCAAAATACGTGAAGTAGCGCTCGATGAGCTGGTCCACCTCCGTGTTTCCGGTCGTACCGTGGCTGCCGCCGTGCGCGGCAAAGAGGCCGATGAGGACCGCCGCGATCACGACCAGTGCGGCAAAGCCGCACAGCAGACCGATGAGCAGCTTTTTCGGCTTGTGCTTGGCGCCGATCTCCGGCGAGGAGACCGCACCGCCGGGCGCGGACGCATACCAGCCGGTCTGGCCCTGTGGCGCTTCGGGTACGCGCGTGCCGCAGACGGTGCAAAAACGCGCACCGGGGTTCAGGCGGCTGCCGCAATGCGGGCAGACGCCCGGAATAAAGGAAGCGGCCGTGTCCTGCCGGGGCGGCGCGGACTGCGCCGGGTCGGGCCGCTCGGGAACGGGCGCGCCGCAGTTGGTGCAAAAACGCATACCGTCTTCAAGCGGAGCGCCGCATTGCGCGCACGTGCGCGGAGTATCGGAGACATTCTGCGCGGCATTGCCCGCAGGCTGCTGCGTCGGCCGGCAGGGCTGCTGCGAGGGGAGCGCATGCTCGGGAAGCATCGCACCGCAGGCGCGGCAGATGACGGCACTGTCAGAGAGCTGCGCGCCGCATTTTGGACAGATCATGGCAAGACCTCTTTTCTCTATCTGTATTTGGATATACTCATTGTAACATCCGCCTTTCAATTTTACAATCCATTCTTTGCGTGGTATACTCTTGGCAGGATTCTTTTTCTGGAGGCAAAGCATATGAACATCACCGCCATCATCTATGACGCCGCCGTGCGCAAAACGGCCTACATCCTCGGCACGGTCATCGGCAACTGCAAGCTCTTCCCGGCCGAGCGCGCGCCGCGCGACTGGAGCGGATACGCAAATGTCATCACCGTCGCCGCCGGTGCCGGCGGCCCGGTCGTGACCGCCGGCGTGCAAAAGCGCGTGACCTTCCGTCCGAAGGGCGAGGACGAGACCGTCGCCGCCGCCGAGCTGATCGCCAAGGCCTTCTGCCCGCCGGAAGCGCCCATGCCGACGGACGCGCTCAGGGCGCGCATCGACGACTTTCTGGCCGCACACAACACGCTCGCGCTCGCGACCGGCTGCGGCAACTGGGTGCGGTGCACCCCGCTGGAATATCTGCGCGTGAACGGCGCGCTCTACATCCTCACCGAGGGTGGTCTGAAATTCAAGGGCATCTGGTGGAACGGCGCGATCTCCGCCGCCGTGTACGACAGCTACGACGGCATGGACTCGCTCGCCGGGCTGCAGATGACGGGCAAGGCCGTCTACATCGATCCGCTGAGCGACGAGTACCGCAGCGTGATCGAGGCGCGCGGCGTACAGCTGCAGCAGCTGCAGCAGATGCCCGCAATGCTGCACGCGGTGCGTCTGGACATCACGCGCTACGAGCTGCTCGACGGTGCGCTGCGCAGCGAGGGCTATGCCGCGCGGCAGGTACTGTCGCTGGTCTGACTTGATAATCATCCCGTTTGTGGTACAATGGTGGCATTCTGTGCTGATTTTTGAAAGGAGGTGCGCGTGATGGAGCGAACGGAGCTCCCCGTGGCGGTATTTGACTCCGGCCTCGGCGGCATCAGCGTTCTGCGCGCACTCGTGCAGCGGATGCCGGGAGAGGACTTTTTGTACTTCGGCGACTCGGCAAACGCGCCCTACGGCGTGCGCCCGGCCGCGGAGGTGCGCGAGCTGACGCAGAGCGTCATCGCCCGGCTGTATGCGCGCGGCATCAAGGCCGCCGTCATCGCCTGCAACACAGCCACAAGCGCTGCCATCGGCACGCTGCGCGCCGCTTTTTCGGACATCCCGGTCATCGGCATCGAGCCGGCGCTCAAGCCCGCCGCGGCGCAGCACCGGCACGTGCTCGTGCTGGCGACACCGCTGACGCTGCGGGAGGAGAAATTCGCGGCGCTCATGCAGCGCTGCGCCGCCAGCGCCGAGATCCTGCCGCTGCCGTGTCCGGAACTGGTCGAGTTTGTCGAGCGCGGCGAGCTCGACTCCCCCGCGCTCACGGCATATCTGGCGCGGCAGCTCGGCCCCTACGCCGGGCATGTGGACGCGGTCGTGCTCGGCTGCACACACTTCCCGTTTGCCCGCCGCGCGATCCGCGCCGCCCTCGGCGGCGTCGCGCTCTACGACGGCAGCGACGGCACGGCGCGTGAGACGCAGCGCCAGCTCGTGCGCCGCGGCTGGATCCGCGGCGGCACGCACGGCACCGTCACGCTCGAAAACAGTCTCCCGTCGGAGCTGCCGCTCAGCCGCAGGCTGCTCGACCTGCCTGCGGAGGACTGAGCCGTATGCAGATCCAACGTATCCCCTTCCCGCCGATCGGCTCGAACATGTACATCGTCACGCAGGGGCGCGACGCGATCGTGCTCGACCCGTGGCCGGACGCCGAGACGATGGTGCGGCTGCAGGGCTATCGGGTGCTGCTGGTGCTCACACACGAGCACGTCGACCACACCTCCGGCCTCGGCCGGATGCAGCGCGCGCTCTCGGCGCGCACCCTCTGGCAGGATCACTGCACCGCCTGGCTGCGCAATCCCGGCAACACGACGCCCGTACTGCTCGCGGCGCTGAGCGTGTCGCGCGGCGCGCCGGCGCGCGATTTTCTGCGCGAGCTGCACCTCAAGACCGAAACCTATGAGCCCGACATGACCTTTGCCGAGCGCGTCTCGCTCGACTGGGGCGCGCTGCACATCGAGGGCTACGCCACGCCCGGGCACTCGCGCGGCAGCGCATGCTACCGCATCGGCGCGCAGGCATTTTTCAGCGGCGACACGATCGTGCCGGGCTGCGCGGTCATCACGCGGCTGCGCGGCGGCGACGCCGCCGTGCTCGGCGAGCAGACCGTGCCGTTTCTGCGCACGCTGCCGCCCGAGCTGACGCTCTATCCCGGCCACGGCCGCTGCGGTATGACCCTCGGTGAGGGGCTTGCTGATATCCGCTGGTGAAAAAAACGTGCGGTTTTGCGGCATATGCAGCAGACTTACACGCCTGTGTGCAAAATGCGCAGACGCCTCGCTTTGTCACAAGTGAGGCTTGACTTTTGTGAGAATATTTGTTAGACTGACCATAGCAGTTTAGGGTAAAAGTTTTTTGTGGGATTTTTGAGATGGTCTCCGGTGCTCCTCCGGGGGGCATCTCGCTTTTTAAAAAGCGCACACACGGCAGGAGAAAATGCATTTTTGCCCGCAAAAATGCTTGACACGCGCGCAGACGTCTGGTATTATATTGGAGCGCTCCAAAGACAGCAGGTGGCTTGACCGCGGAAATCCTGCCGAGGATGCATCTATCACGATGTTTCTATTCTGTTTCCGGGGCTTTGGCCGCGGGAATTTTTTTTGGGCGTGTATCTTTCACACGGAGGTGAAAACACACTATGCCGAACGCAAAAGTTCTCAGTGAGAAGCAGGCGATCGTCGCCGCTCTGGCTGAACGGCTCAACAGCGCCAGCGCCGGCGTGTTCGTCGACTACAAGGGCATCACCGTCGATGAAGACACCAAGCTGCGCACCGAGCTGCGTCAGAATGACGTGGAGTATTCCGTCGTCAAAAACACCCTGACCCGCTTTGCGCTCAAGGACGCCGGCCTCGAGGCGATGAGCGATCTGCTCAACGGTACGACTTCGCTCGCTACCAGCACGGCAGACCCGATCGTCCCGATCCGCATGATCCACGACATGAGCGAGAAGATGGCGAAGGACAATAAGTTCATCGTCAAGGGCGCGTTCCTTGAGGGCAAGGTCCTCAATGACGCTGAGATCGCGGAGATTGCGCAGCTCCAGAACAAGGACGCGCTGTACTCCAAGGTCCTGGGCACGATGCTGGCACCCATCACGGGTCTGGCCGTTTGCCTGAACCAGGTCGTCGAGCAGATGGGCGGTGCTGCCGCACCGGCTGCCGAGGCCGAAGCTCCCGCCGCCGAATAAGGCGACCACTTCACTTAACTATTTAGGAGGAAAATTACCATGGCTAGCGAAAAAGTCACTGCTATGATCGAAGAGATCAAGGCTATGTCCGTCCTCGAGCTGTCCGAGCTCGTGCACGAGATCGAAGATGTGTTCGGCGTTTCCGCCGCTGCTGCTGTTGCCGCCGCTCCGGTGGCCGGCGCTGCTGCTGCCGCCGAGGAGAAGACCGAGTTTGACGTCGTTCTGACCGGCTTCGGCGATCAGAAGATCAAGGTCATCAAGGCCGTCCGTGAGATCACCAACCTGGGCCTGGCGGAAGCCAAGGCGAAGGTCGAGGGCATCCCCTGCGCCATCAAGGAGCAGGTCTCCAAGGACGAGGCCGAGGAGCTCAAGAAGAAGCTCGAGGAAGTCGGCGCTTCTGTCGAACTCAAGTAATTCGGTCTTATATACTGATGCAAAAACCTCCGCGCCATCCGGCGCGGAGGTTTTTTGCGTCGCTGCGGCAGAGCACTCACAGCGCACCGCAGAAAAGGAGCCCCCGTCCGGCGGTCTGCCGGACGGGGGCTTTGATATCCCCGCGCTCAGGCGCTGAAGCTGACGCTCTTGGCGGCTTCGATGAAGCTCGGCTCATAGGCGTCAAAGTTGCTCTTCTGGGACGCGAACTGCACCATCCAGAACCCATCGTCAGACTCGTAGAGAACGGTGAGGTAGCGGTAGGTGACGTTCTGCTCCTCGTTGTGGAAGTCATACAGCAGCGTCGGGTTGCCGTCGATGGGCTCACCGTCGACGATCGCTTTGTCGCTGTTGGCCTGCCGGACGAACTCGACATACTGCTCGAATGTCACGTCTTCCGCGCCGGCTTCGGCAAACTCCGCCTTCGTCTCATGGAGGGCGAGCACGATCGCCGTGTCCGCAGCGTAGCCAACGGTGTAGCCCTCGAGGTCTTCCTCGCTGAAGGCGGTCGTGAGCGTGATCTGCATGCCATCGTCGGAGAAGGTCTTGGCTTTGGCGTCAAAGGGGTTGGCGCTGCCGGTGCTGCCGCAGCCGGCGAGCACGGCCACAAGAAGCAGCGCACAGACAATGGTCATAAATGTGCGTTTCATACGAAGATCTCCTATTCTCTCTTTTGAAATATGACAGCGGCTTACTGCGCCGGTTCGTCCGTCTTCGGCCGGTACTGGTACGGCTCCGGATCGGGTTCGGCATAGCCGGTGGCGATGTCGAACTGCTTGGTCAGCTGCGTGAGACCGAGCTTCGTCACCATGAGCTCACCGTAGGCGAGATCATCCTGGAAGCCGTTTTCGCGGCACTCATCCAGACCCGCCTTGGCGTCCTCGAGCTCGGAGAGGCACTGCTCGTACAGATCCTCGAGCTTACCGAGCGCCGTGATGGCGTCGTCGGTGTTGCCCTCAGCGGGGCAGACGGCCTCAAAGCGGCGGCCGATGCGCACGATCGCGGCATAGCTCGCCTGCAGCATCGCCAGCGTGAGCGCGCCGGCCTGTCCGGCGGCCTCGCTCTGCTTCATGCCGGTGATCATGTCCGACACATCCCCGACCCACTGCTTGTGCACGCCCTTGAGCTGGCTCAGGCGCTCATCGATCTGTGCCGCGGGATGGCGGTTGGCGGAGTAGCCGCCCTTTTTGAGTTTACGGGTCAGACGTTCCATAGTAGCAACCTCCAAATAGAATTCTTGATCAATCGTCCACGTCGAGTGCTTCCAGACCCTTGGCGGCAATGGGACGGCTGTCGCCATGGCGGACGAAGAGCATGGTCACAAACGCGCCGGCCACGAAAATGGCGGCATACGGGAAGAGCACGGTCATGCCGACCTTGTCCATCAGGAAGCCGGAGAACATCGGCGTGATGACCTGCGCGGCCATGCTGGCCGTGTAGTAGAAGCCGGTGTAGCGGCCGACATCGCTGCCGGAGCACATCTCGACGACCATCGGGAAGGAGTTGACGTTGATGGTCGCCCAGCCGATACCGGCGAGGCAGAACATCGCGTTCATGAGCATCGTGGGGCTCTCGGAATTGAGGAACGCAGCCACGCCGAACGCGATGGCCAGCATCACGACGCCGCCGAGAATGGTCTTTTTGCGGCCGATCTTGGACGCGACGATGCCGACGGGCAGGTAGGCCACGATCGCGGCGGCCTGCGCGAGCATGAGCGTGAGGTTATAGTCCTTGTGCAGGATGTTGCTCGCGTAGACGGAGTATTTCGACGTCACGGCGTTGTAGCCGAAGAACCACAGCACGATCGACAGCAGCAGGAAAATGAGCGAGCGGCGCTCGGCCTTGCCGAGCTTGCCGGAGGCGGCGGGCGTGTCGCCGTCGTCCCCGTTGTCGATGCCGAAGCGCTTGCTGTCGGCCTGCATCTCGGCGACAAACTTCGGCTCGTTGACCGTCAGGCGGAAGATCAGCAGCGCAAGCACCATGAGCCCCGCGATCACGGAGAAGTAGGCAGTGTAGCTCATGAGCGAGTTGCGCACAGAGCTCGTGGCGAAGCCCATGCCGATGGCCAGCACGAGGATGCCGCCGCCGGTGCCCATGAGGTTGATGACAGCATTCGCCTTACTGCGCAGCGGCTTGATGGTAACATCAGGCATGAGCGCAACGGCCGGAGAGCGGAACGTGGCCATGGCGACGAGCACGACCAGCAGCAGCGCGATGAAGCCGATGAGCGCGCCCGGACGCTGCAGCGTCGTCTGGTGGGCGTAGGCCTGACGCGCGGGCACGACATAATTCGTGTAGTCGTGGTTCGTGACGGTCTTGCCCTCGGCATTGGTGACCTGGCTCGTAATGGCGGCAAACTCGTCCTCCGTAAAGGTATCCTCGAGCACGAAGGTCTCGCCGTCGGGCGTCTTGAGCGTGCGGTCCGCCTCCTTCTGATAGACGATGCGCAGAGCGGCGGGATCGTCGATCGCAGCAGCGCCGTCGAGATTCTTCAGCTGCGCGTCGTCAACGAGCGACAGGCTGATGAAGGCGATGGCGGCGACGATCGTGCCGATGAGGATAAACGGTGTGCGGCGGCCGCGCTTGCCGGTGTGCTTATCCGAGATCGCGCCGAACAGCGGCAGCAGAAACAGCGCCAGGATGTTGTCGAGCGCCATGATGACACCGGACCATGCCTGCGACATACCGAATTTGTTGGTCAGGATCAGCGGGACGGTGTTGTCGTAGGCCTGCCAGAACGCGCAGATCAGGAAAAAGGCAAAGCCAACGCAGATGGTGCGTTTGTAGTTGAGCTTCACAGGGTTACCTCCAAGTTTGTTTCAAATCCGTACCATTCTACAATACCTCGCCGTGCAATTCAACAGGCATTTGACGAAATGCAGAAATTGTTGTTTAATATGAGCAGGCAGACCGGCGGCTCCCGCCGCCAAAAGGAGGACACATTATGAATTGGAAAACCGCTTGTAAGATCGCCGCACCGGCCGCAGCCTGCGCGGGTGCGTTTGCATTTCTTGTCGCGCCGGGCCGCGCAACGCGCGCGCAGAAGGCGCCGTTTTTATGCCGCAACTACGCGCATCGCGGCCTGCACACCGAGGACGGCTCCGTGCCGGAAAACTCGCTGCCGGCGTTTCGCGCCGCGGCCGAGGCGGGCTATGCCGTCGAGATGGACGTGCACCTGACGGCCGACGACCGGCTCGTCGTATTTCACGACGACACGCTCGAGCGCATGTGCGGCGTGCAGGGCGTCATTGATGATTTCACCCTCGCCGAGCTGCGCGCACTGCGTCTCGGAAAGACCGAGTGCGTCATCCCGACGTTTGCCGAGGCGCTCGAGGCGCTCGGCGGACGCGTGCCGCTGCTGCTCGAGGTCAAGCGCGGGCACGATAACCGCCGCCTGTGCGCGCTGACGCTCGAGGCGCTGCGCACCTACACCGGGCCCTACTGCGTCGAGAGCTTCGACCCCACGATCGTCGCATGGTTCCGGCGCAACGCGCCCGACATCCTGCGCGGCCAGCTCAGCCAGCCGCCGAAGGAATACGGCACGGCGCTGAGCAAGCCCGCCGCCGCCATCGTCGGCAATGTGCTCACGAACGTGATCGCGCGCCCGCAGTTCATCGCCTACAAGATCGGCCCGAAGCCGCTGAGCGTGCGCCTGTGCGAGGCCATGGGCGCCGTGCGCGCCGGCTGGACGAGCCGCGCCTGGACGCACGAGCGCGACTACGACATCGTCATCTTCGAGCACTACCGTCCCGGCGCGTGGTTCCGCGCGGACATCTGAGTGCAGGGCAAGCCTACATACCGTGAAAAACAGCCAACAGCCGAGCCGGCAAATGCCGGCTCGGCTGTTGGCTGTTGATTGCTGTGCTTGCGCGTCCGCGGCGGATGCAGACCCGGACGCTGAAATGGAAGAGAGAACACAAACGAGGGGGGCGTAAACATCATTCACACAAAACGATGCTTACTGAACATATCCTAACAGTTGTGTCCGTGTTTGTCAAGCGCTTTTTAAAAAATTCTGGATTTTTTCTCACACAGTGCCGTCGCGCAGGATCTGCGCAAGCTCGGCCACGTCACGCAGGACGTATTTCGGCTGCACGTCGGACGCCCTGAGCATCGCCTCGTCCGTCTCCCCGGACATGACGAGCACGCTCTGCGCGCCCGCATTCACAGCCACGGCAATGTCGGTATACAGCCGGTCGCCCACGCAGCAGATCTGCTCGTTCGGCACGCCGGTCTGCGCCGAGATGACATCGACCATGTTGCGGTTCGGCTTGCCGATGTAGGTCGGCTTGACGCCGGAGGCGGCAGTCAGCAGCGCGCAGATGCTCCCGCAGTCGGGCAGCACCTCGCCGGCCGGCATGGGGCAGACCCAGTCGGGGTTGGCGGCGATGAAAGTCGCGCCGCGGCGCAGATAGTGCACGGCGCGGTCGAGCTTCTCATACACGAGCTCGGTGTCAAAGCCGACGACGACGATCTCCGCGCCCTCTTCGACGAGCGGGATGCCGTAGCTGAGCAGCTCGCGGCGAAACGCCTGCGTGCCGACGAGATACACGGGCTTGCCCGCATAGTGCTGGTTGAGATACAGCGCCGTCGCCATGCCGGACGTGAACACGTTCTCCGCCTCGCACGGGAAGCCGAGGCGCCGCAGGCGCGTGATGTAGTCCGTGCCGGCGCGCGAGGAGTTGTTGGTCAGATAAATGTACTGCCGTCCGGTATCGGCCAGTGTGTGGATGAAGTCGACTGCGCCGGGAAACACATCGTCCCCGAGGTAGAGCGTGCCGTCCATATCCAGCAGGAACAGGCGCGCATGGAGCAGGTCTTTCAGATCGTTCATGGGTGCCACCTCACAGAATCTTATTTTTTTCTTAACGTCTCATTATACCACAAAAAACGCGCCGCACAACCCAATTATTCCGGCGGCGGGTGTTGAAAAAAACGGTCGATGTGCTATAATATTAAAATCTGTACCGTGGGCCGCTATTGCGTGCAGGCCGGGTACGGACCCAAAGGTGTAATTAAAATTTTGGAGGCATAGATATGGCAAAGAAACAGTTCAAAGCAGAATCCAAAAAGCTGCTCGACATGATGATCAATTCGATCTACACGCACAAGGAGATCTTCCTGCGCGAGATCATCTCGAACGCCTCGGACGCGATCGACAAGCTCTGCTACCAGTCGCTCACGGATGAAAACGTGGGCATGGCGCGCGGCGACTTCAAGATCCGCGTCATCCCCGACAAGGAAGCGCGCACGATCACCGTGTCCGACAACGGCATCGGCATGACCAAGGAGGAGCTCGACAGCAACCTCGGCGTCATCGCGCGCAGCGGCTCGCTGAAGTTCAAGGACGATCTCGGCGAGAGCGCGCAGGAGGATGCCGCCATCGACATCATCGGTCAGTTCGGCGTCGGCTTCTACTCCGCGTTCATGGTCGCCGATAAGGTCACGGTCATCACCCGCGCCTACGGCAGCGACACCGCCTATCAGTGGGTCAGCACCGGCGCGGACGGCTACACCATCACCGAGGCGCAGAAGGATACCGTCGGCACCGACGTCATCATGCACATCAAGGCCGACGAGACGGGCGAGAAATACTCCACCTACCTCGAAAACTGGAAGCTCATGATGCTCATCCGCAAGTACTCCGACTATGTCCGCTGGCCGATCGTCATGGACGTCGAGCAGAGCGACTGGGTCGACTCCGGCGAGAAGGACGAAAACGGCGAGCCGAAGATGGAGATGGTCACCAAGACCGAGGAGCAGACCGTCAACAGCATGATCCCCATCTGGCAGCGCAGCCGCAAAGAGGCGACCGATGAGGAGTGCATCGCGTTTTACAAGGAAAAGTTCCACGACAATGACGACCCGCTGGCCGTCATCCGCGTCAACGCCGAGGGTCTGATCTCCTACCGCGCGCTGCTGTTCATCCCGTCCAAGATCCCGGCAAATATGTACACGCGCGACGCCGATCCCGGTCTCGAGCTCTACAGCTCCGGCGTCATGATCATGGACAGATGCACCGATCTTCTGCCGCCGTGCTACGCGTTCGCGCGCGGCGTGGTCGACTCCCCCGACCTGTCGCTGAACATCTCGCGTGAGATGCTGCAGCATGACCGCCAGCTCAAGCTCATCGCCGCAAACCTCGGCAAGAAGATCAAGTCCGAGCTCACGAAGCTCATGACCAACGACCGCGAGAAGTACGAGCAGTTCCACGCCGCCTTCGGCATGGTGCTGCGCGCCGGCGCCGTCACCGAGACGGGCGATAAGGTCGACGAGATCAAGGACCTGCTGCTCTACCACACGAGCGAGACCAAACTCGTCTCCCTCAAGGAATACGTCGACGCCATGCCCGCCGAGCAGGCGAAGATCTACTTCGCGTGCGGCGACAACGTCAAGCGTCTGCTGAGCCTGCCGCAGGCAGAGCAGCTGCGCGATAAGGGCTTTGACGTCCTGTGCATGACCTCGCAGATCGACGAGTATTTCGTCGACACCATGAAGAGCTACGACGACAAGCCGTTTTGCAACATTGCGACCGACGATCTCGGCCTCGAGAGCGAGGAAGAGAAGAAGGAGACCGAGGCAAAGCAGGCCGAGGACAAGGAGCTGCTCGACTTCGTCAAGGAGACGCTCGGCGAGCAGGTCGCATCCGTGCGCCTGTCCAATAAGCTCGTGTCCAGCGCCGTGTGCCTGAGCACCGAGGGCGGCGTCACGCTCGAGATGGAGCGCTACTTCCGTAGCATGCCCGGCGCACCGACCGACATCCGCGCCGTGCGCGTGCTGGAGCTCAACGCCAACCACCACGCCTACCAGACCATGAAGGAAGCCTTCACCGCCGGCGACAAGGACAAGGCCGCGCGCATCGCCAAGATCCTGCACGCGCAGGCGCTGCTCATCGCGGGCGAGCCGCTCGAGGATCCGGCTGCGTATTCGGAGCTCGTGTGCACGCTTATCTGAGAACCGATCTGATCTGAACCCTGACCGCCGCATCCCGGCGGTCAGGGCACCCCAAGTAAGGAGCTGTCTATGCAACCGCGTCTCGGTATCTATATCCACATCCCGTTTTGCGCGAGCAAGTGCGGCTACTGTGACTTCTATTCCTGCGCCGGCGCTGCCGAGCGCATGGCGGAGTATCAGCAGGCGCTGCTCGAGCACATTGAAGAGAGCGCCGGGCGCATCGCGCCGGCGTACATCGACACGGTCTATTTCGGCGGCGGCACGCCGAGCTTTTACGGTGCGGCGCGGCTCATTGAGCTGCTCGACGCCGTCAAGGCCACCGGCCGCCTGCTCAAGCGCGCGGAGGTGACCGTCGAGGTCAACCCGGACAGCGTCCGTCTGCACGACCTGCGCGCCCTGCGTAAGGCGGGCTTCAACCGTCTGAGCATCGGTATGCAGTCGGCCAACAACGATATCCTGAAAATGATCGGCCGCCGCCACAGCTACCGGCAGGTGGAGATGGCCGTTGAAAATGCCCGCACCGCCGGGTTTGACAACATCAGCCTCGACCTCATTTACGGTCTTCCCAGCCAGACCCGCAGCGACTGGGCGGACACGCTCGCCAAGGCGCTTGCCCTGCGTCCGGAGCACATCTCCGGCTACGGGCTCAAGCTCGAGGAGGGCACGCCCATGTACGCCCTGAAGGACTCGCCCCTCATCCCGTCGGACGACGAGCAGGCGGATATGTACCTGTGCATGGTCGAGGAGCTGCGGCACTATGGCTACGAACAGTACGAGATCTCCAACTTCAGCATCCCGGGCTATGAGTCCCGGCACAACCTGAAGTATTGGCAGCTCGATGACTATATGGGCTTCGGCCCGGGCGCGCACTCGTGCATCGGCCGCACGCGCTACAGCTATGTGCGCGACCTTGACCGCTATCTTGCGGGCGTCCTCCACGGTGAGGACATGATCGACGAATACGAGACGATCGGCGACTTTGAGCGCGCGGCCGAATATCTCATGCTCGGCATGCGCACCGTACACGGTGTGTCGCGCGCGGAGTATGAGCGGCTCTACCGCAGTGATTTTTCCGGCATCGCGCAGCAGCTCGAAGAGTTCGTCCGCCGCGGCTGGGCCGTCGCGGACGGCGAGCGCTGGCACTTCACGCCCTCGGGTTTCCTCTTATCGAACGTGCTCATCGGCAAGCTGCTCGAGGCACAGACCGACCGCAAGGCCGAGCACAATCCGTGGATGAAGCCGCAGATCGAAAAGCAGCCGCGCACCAAGCTCCCGCCCGGTGAGGCGGAGGCTTTCCGCGATACTTATTTAAATAATCCGATTTTGACGCGGACAGACAGGAGCCAAAATCATGAAACTTAACGGCAACACTTCCAAACGCAGCGCAGCCGCAAAGCGCGAGGCGGCGGACTTCACCGCGCAGGAGCGCTCGGCGCACCGCAGCGCCTCCAACCGCTCGGCACAGAGTGAGGCGGCCGCCCGCCGCGCCGCCGCGCCGAAGCAGACGGCGCAGCGCCAGCCCGTATCCCGGCAGGTAGACCCCGCACAGGGCACGCCGCAGCCGAAAGCCAGAAAACCCCGCGGCCGCGGCGGCAAGATCGCCCTGCGCGCTGCACTCATCGTGCTGGCCGTCATCATCGCGGCCGGCGCCGTCGGCATGGTACTCGTGGCGAAAAAGGATGCCATCTTCCCGAACGTCTCCGTCTGCGGCACCGACGTCGGCGGCATGACGCAGATCGAGGCGGCAGAGGCCATCCGCGCCGCCGGTTGGGACGATACGAGCGCGCCGGTGCTCACGATGACCTTCCCGGGCGACCGGTCCATCACCGTCACCGCGACGGAGATCGGCTTTGAGGCGACGCCCGACGCCGCAGCCGAGGCAGCTTACGCCTACGGCCGCAGCGGAAATGCGTTCACAAACTTCTTCACGTGGCTGCGCTGCGCGCTCAAGGGGCACGATGTGGCGGCCGATAACCTCGCCGACATGGACACCGACGCCCTGCGCACACGCATCGAGCGCGAGGCCGCCGAGATCAATGTCAAGCTCTCGGGCGGCAGTGTCGAGATCGACGAGGAGCACAGTACCATCCGCGTCGTCAAGGGTGCGAGCATGATCACGCTCGACCCCGCCGCCGTCGCCGATCGGGTGCTCAGCGACATCCGCAGTGGCAAGTTCGGCACGTCGGCCTACCCGGTCGATATGAGCGGCGACGATAAGATGACGCTGCAGGAACTGCACGACGCCATCTGCGGCGACCCGGTCAACGCGGGCTATGACCCGGAGACCCAGTCCGCCACGGAGAGCAAGGTCGGCATCGCGTTTGACGTGGCCGAGGCGCAGCCCCTGTGGGACGCGGCCTCTACCGGCGACACCGTCACCATCCCGGCCACGCTCACACAGCCGGAGATGACGCAGGAGCGCCTGCAAAAGCATCTGCTGGCCGACAAGCTCGCCACCAAGACCACTTCCCTCTCCGGCAGCAGCAGCAACCGCATCACGAACGTCAAGCTCGCCGCCGAGAAGATCAACGGCGTGATTCTCCAGCCCGGTCAGACGTTTTCTTATAACGACGTGCTCGGCCAGCGCACAAAGGCCAACGGCTTCAAGGAAGCCGGGGCTTACTCCGGCGGCCAGGTCGTGCAGGAGGTCGGCGGCGGCATCTGCCAGGTGTCGTCCACGCTGTACTACTGCGCCATGGTCTCCAACCTCAAGATCAACACCCGCACCTGCCACTACTTCCCCGTGGCCTATATCGAGCCCGGCATGGACGCCACGGTCAGCTGGGGCGGCCCGGAATTCAAGTTCACCAACAGCCGCGAATACCCCATCGAGATCAAGGCCTATGTGGAAAAGAACAGCATCACGGTCGAGATCTGGGGCACGGATGTGGACGGCAGCTACGTCAAGATGAGCTACACCGCCAACGGCCTGCGCGCCACGACCTACCGCACCGTCTATGACAAGGACGGCAACGAGATCAGCCGCACCGTCGAGGCCAACAGCACCTATCACTCCCACGACACCACGCCGAAGCCCACCCCGACGCCCAGCGCGACGCCAACCCCCACCCCCACGCCGAAGCCGCAGCCGACGCCCTACCCGTCGGTCTACGACCCCGGTGACGCCGGTGAAGACTAATACAGAGGAGAATGCAGTATGAGCAAAGGAAAGTTTTATATCACAACGCCGATCTATTACCCTTCGGACAAACTGCACATCGGCCACACCTACTGCACGGTCGCGACCGATGCGATCGCGCGCTATAAGCGTCTGTGCGGCTATGACGTCATGTTCCTGACCGGCACGGACGAGCACGGCCAGAAGATCGAAGAAAAGGCGGAGGCCGCCGGCGTCACGCCCAAGCAGTTCGTGGACAACATCGTCGAGGGTCCCGGCGGCGTGCGCGCGCTGTGGAAGCTGATGAACATCTCCAACGACCGCTTCATCCGCACGACGGACGACTACCATGTCGAGGCCGTGCAGCGCATCTTCAAGAAGATGTACGATAAGGGCGACATCTACAAGGGCAAGTACTCCGGCATGTACTGCACGCCGTGCGAGAGCTTCTGGACCGAGAGCCAGCTCGTCGACGGCAAGTGCCCGGACTGCGGCCGCGAGGTGCACTACGCCGAGGAGGAAGCGTACTTCTTCCGCCTGTCAAAGTATGCCGAGCCGGTGCGCGAGCTGCTGCTCAGCGGCACGTTCCTGGAGCCGGCCAGCCGCGTCAACGAGATGATCAAAAACTTCATTGACCCCGGTCTGGAGGATCTGTGCGTGTCGCGCACGAGCTTCACCTGGGGCATCCCGGTCGATTTTGACCCCGGTCACGTCGTCTACGTCTGGGTCGACGCGCTGTTCAACTACTGCACGGCGCTCGGCTTCCTGAACGACAAGTACAACGATTACGACCAGTTCTGGCCCGCAGACGTGCACATGGTCGGCAAGGAGATCGTGCGCTTCCACTCCATCATCTGGCCGGCCATGCTCATGAGCATGGGTATGCCCCTGCCGAAGAAGGTCTTCGGTCACGGCTGGCTGCTGCTCGGCGGCGGCAAGATGTCGAAGTCGAAGGGCAACGTCGTCGACCCCGTCGTGCTCGCCGAGCGCTACGGTGTGGACGCGCTGCGCTACTACCTGCTGCGCGAGTTCCCGCTCGGCAGCGACGGCAACTTCTCCAATGAGCTGCTCATCTCCCGCATCAACACCGACCTTGCCAACGACCTCGGCAACCTCCTGAGCCGCACCGTCGCCATGGTCATCAAGTACTTCGGCGGCACGCTGCCGGCAGAGCGCGAGCATGATGCGCTCGATGACGAGCTCATCGCCATGGCATCCTCTCTGCGCGAGACATATGCCGGCTATATGGATAACTTCGGCACGCAGCAGGCGCTCATTGAGGTGTTCAAGGTCATCTCCCGCGCCAACAAGTATATCGACGAGACCGCCCCCTGGGTGCTCGCCAAGGATGAGAGCAAGCGCGCACGCCTGGGCACGGTGCTGTATAACCTGCTTGAGGCGCTGCGCATCACCGTGACGCTCCTGCTGCCGTTCATTCCCGACAGCTGCGAGAAGGCCTTCGCGCAGATCGGCGCCGCTCCGGAGCAGACCACATGGGACAACGCCGCCGTCTGGGGCGTGCTGCCGGCAGATGTCACCGTGCACAAGGGCGAGACGCTCTTCCCGCGCATCGACATGGCCAAGGAGATCGCCGAGCTCGAGGCGCTCAAGGCGGCAAAAAAAGCGGCCGCCGCGCCGAAGTCCGCGCCCGTGCTGCCGGATGTGACGATCGACGAGTTTGCCAAGTGCGATATGCGCGTGTGCAAGGTGCTCAAGTGCGAGCCGGTGAAAAAGTCCGACAAGCTCCTGTGCTTCACGCTCGACGACGGCAGCGGCACCGAGCGGCAGATCCTCTCCGGCATCGCCAAGTACTACCGCCCCGAGGAGCTCGTGGGCAAGACGGTCGTCGCCATCCTGAACCTGCCGCCGCGCAAGATGATGGGTATGCCCTCCAACGGCATGCTTCTCTCGGCAGAGAAGGACGGCAAGCCGCATCTGCTCATGCTCGATGACAGTGTGCCCGCCGGCGCACAGCTCTGCTGAGCGATCCCGCACACGTTCGGGAAGGCTCGCAGTACGAGCCTTCCCGTTTTTCCGGCAGATGCGGAACTTTTTCCGCGCCCGGACGTCAAGCCCTTCGTAATCTCCCGCACATAAAGGAGGAATTGCCCCTTGAAGCTGTTTTCCTCGCCGCCGCGTCCAACGGGTGCCCAGCGGCCAGCTACCGATAACATGCAGCAGCGACCCGCTCAGCAGCGACCCGCTCAGCAGCGGCCGGCTCAACAGCGGCCGGCGCAGCAGCAACCCGCTCAGCAGCGGCCGGCGCAGCAGCAACCCGCCCGGCAACAGCCGGTGCAGCAGCAACCCACCCGGCAGCAGCCCGCTCAGCAGCGGCCTGCCCGGCAGCGGAAGCCGCAGAGCGCCGACATGTGGACGGAGAATGCCGCCGCGCAGCCGCGCCGCAGCGCGCCGGACGACCGCCGGCGTGTGCAGCAGACTGCCCCGTCCCCGACCGGCAAGCACGGCCGCAAGGCCAAAAAAGCCAAAAAGCCGAAGAAGAAAAAAAGCGTAGGCCGCAGGCTGCTCATTCTCTTTCTCGTGCTGGCCATTCTCGCCGGCCTGTACCTGACGGCGGTCTATTCTGACATTCCGTTCATCGCCAAGTGGCGCACGGCCTATATCCAGACGGCTATGAACACGCTCAGCCACCAGTGGCTGGCAACGGCTTTCATACCGCGCAGCGTCATCGACAAGGTTGTCGCCGAAATGGAGGCCGCGCGAGAGGCGCAGATCGGCGTCAACAGTGAGTGGGACGAGGGAGAGATCGAGTCCCGCAACCCGACGCTCACCGACACCAAGGGCATGAGCAAGGAAGAGATCACGTTTTACAACCTCTTCTGGGAGGTAGACGTGCCGAGCATGCAGGCGTATGTCAAGGAGCACCCCGACGCGCTCGCCGCCGGGTGGAGCCGCATCAACATCGACCACTCCGCGCTCACGGATAACGGCACCAGCATCCGCACCATCCAGGGCGAGCAGGTGCTCGCGATCGATGCGCAAAACGAGATCCTCATCGTGCGCGAAAAGGGTAGCACCTATCGCGGCGTACTTGTCGTGATGAAGGATCCGTCGCGCCTGAGTCTGCACGCTGCGACCACGCTCGGCAGCATCGGCCAGTACTGCGGCCAGATCGCGCAGGCGCACGGCGGCGTCATCGGCATGACCGGCTCTGGCTTCATCGATCCGGGCGGCACCGGCAACGGCGGCACGCTCGCAGGCTACGCCATGTGCAACGGCAGGGCCTACGGTGATCACATGGGCTATGGCTACAAGCGGCTCGAGCTGCATGCGGACAACCGCATCTACATCCGCGACAGCACCTCCCCCGTCTCGTCCGACACGACGGACGCGGTCGAGTTCTCCCCCGCCATGATCATCGACGGGGAGACGGTCGTCAATGCCCGCAGCGGCTTCTCCGACCTGCAGCCGCGCGCCTGTCTCGGGCAGTCGAAGTACGGCGAGATCATCGCTCTGCTTGTCGAGGGCCGGCTCACGACGTCGGTCGGCATCAGCGTGCCGGACTGCGCGGCCATCATGGCCAAGCACGACTGTATGCAGGCCATGAACCTTGACGGCGGCACCAGCGCCATGATCTGGTACAAGGGCAAGTACATCATGCGCAGCTCCAACCCCGCGCTCACCGCCGGGCGGACGCTGCCGAACGCCTTTGTCTACGCCGGAAATTAACGGAATCCGAAACGTCCCTGACCGCCGGTCAGGGACGTTTGTTTGCCTTGCACAAATCTTTTTTTGCCGTGGCCGCGCAGTTTCGTGAAAATGGGGCTTGCAATCCGCTCCCGGACGTGGTAGAGTAACAGCATCGACAAACCGATGACCGAGAGGAGTACCCATTTACGAAGCTTTCAGAGAGCAGCGGACGGTGGAAGCGCTGCAGCGGACGAATGGCGAATGGACTCGCGAGGGCAAACCGATTGCAGCAGCATGAGGGGCGACGGTGGCCGCGGCCGTTATCCGGCGGAGCGTATGATCGTACGTGCAAAGCGGGCGCATGAGCGCCAATATGGGTGGCACCGCAGGAGTTACAGTCTTGTCCCATAAAACGGAAGAAACCGTTTTGTGGACGAGGCTTTTTTTATTGCATAAAATTACGCAGGAGGGATGCATATGACACGGAGGAACAGGCGATGGCGTGGCGGCCGGAGAATTTTTGCCGCGTCAGACCGTATCCGGACATCACAAACCAACCGTTTCATAAAATATAAGGAGAATTTGCTATGAATAAAACGTTCCGAAAGATCGTCGGCGGCGCGCTCGCCGTCACCGCACTCATGGGCCTGGCTGCCTGCGGCAGCAAGACCGAAGGCGACAAGGCCGAGGGTAAGACCTACAAGGTCGGCATCGTGCAGTTTGTGGACGATGCGTCCCTCAACCAGATCGAGGCGGCCATCGAGGCTGAGCTCGACGCCAAGGCCAAGGAGCTGGGCGTGACCTTCGATTACACGCTCTACAACGGTCAGGGCGACGCCACGACCCTCAACCAGATCGGCGCAGAGCTCGTCGGCAAGGGCGTGGATCTGATCGTGCCGATCGCGACCCCGGCCGTGAAGATCATGCAGTCCGCCACCGAGGACACCGAGATCCCCATCGTGTTCTCCGCCGTGTCTGACCCCGTCGGCAGCGGCATCGTCGATGCGCTCGACGCGCCCGGCGGCCGCATCACCGGCACGAGCGACGCGCTCAACACCAAGGGCCTGCTCGATCTGATGCTCGCCCAGAACCCGGACACCAAGACCGTCGGCCTGCTCTACTCCAAGAGCGAGGACTCGTCCAAGCAGCCGATCGCGGACGCGAAGGCCTACCTTGAGGGCAAGGGCATCCGCTGCGTAGAGAAGACCGGCACGACCACCGACGAGATCACCTCCGCCGTTGACGCGCTCATCGCCGAAAAGGTCGACGCCGTCTTTACTCCGACCGACAACACCGTCATGACCGCAGAGCTTGCCATCTACGAGAAGTTCCTCAACGCCAAGATCCCGCAGTACTGCGGCGCTGACTCCTTCGCACTCAACGGCGCGTTCGTCGGCTACGGTGTGGATTACACCGCGCTCGGCAAGATGACGGCCGACATGGTCGTGCAGGTGCTGGTCGACGGCAAGAGCCCCGCCACGCTGCCGGTCGCGACCTTCGATAACGGCATCGCCATGATCAATACGGACAGCTGCACCGCGCTCGGCTACGACCTTGCGGCTGTCAAGCAGGCGTTTGACGGCAAGTGCAGCTCCGTGCTCGAGACGACCACGCAGCAGAATTTTGACTGATATCTGACATTCCGAAGGAGGGGCGTTTATGCTGACAGTGTTGAAGACCGCGCTTGAGGTCGGCCTGATTTACGGCCTCGTCGCGCTGGCGCTGTTCATCAGCTTTTCCATCCTGAACATTGCAGACCTGTCGACCGACGGCTGCTTTACGCTCGGCTGTGCCGTGGGCGCGATGCTCACCATCGCGGGGCATCCGCTTCTGGCGCTGCCTGCGGCCATGGCCGCGGGTGTGCTCTCGGGCTTCATCACCGCCTTTTTGCAGACGCGCCTCGGCGTGGAGAGCATCCTCGCCGGCATCATCTCGAACACCGGCCTGTACACGATCAACCTCGCGGTCATGGGCTTTTCATCCAACGTGTCCATCACGGGGCGCGATACGGTCTTTTCGCTCTTTAAGGCACTCACCGGCGGCAGCCAGTGGAGCACGCTGGTGCTGCTCGCGCTGTTGCTGGTCGTGATCGCAGTCGTGCTCATCCGGTTTTTCGGCACGTCGCTCGGACTTTCCATCCGCGCGACGGGCGACAGTCTCGACATGGTCAGCGCCTCCTCCATCAACCCCAAGGTCACCATCACGATCGGCCTGTGCCTCGCCAACGCCCTCACGGCGCTCTCCGGCTGCCTGATCGGTGAGTACAACAAGTTCTGCGACATCAACCTCGGCACCGGCATGGTCACGATCGCGCTGGCGAGTCTGATCATCGGCGAGGTCTTTGCCGGCCGCCGCGGCGGGATCGGCAAGCGCGTCGTCTGCGTCGTGCTCGGCAGCATCGTCTACCGCCTGATCATCGCGCTGGCGCTGCGGCTGAACATCTCGGCCGAGTACTTCAAGCTCGTCTCCGCCGTCATCGTCGCCGTCGCCATTGCCGCACCGAATATGAAGGACTATGTCCATCTGGCAAAGATCCGCTCCAACGCGCGCAAGCTGCGCGCCCTGTCCGGAAAGGGGGATGAGAACGATGCTTGAGCTTTCCCACGTCAGCAAGACATTCAACGCCGGAACGGTGAACGAAAAGCGCGCCCTGTGCGACCTGTCGCTCACGCTCGCCGACGGAGAATTTGCCACCATCGTCGGCTCGAACGGCGCGGGCAAGAGCACGCTCTTCAACGCCATCGCCGGTATGTTCTACGTCGATGACGGCATCCTCCGGCTCGACGGGCGGGACATCACGTTCCTGCCGCCGCACAAGCGCAGCCGCCGCATCGGCCACCTGTTTCAGGACCCGCTCAAGGGCACCGCGCCGCACATGACCATTGAGGAAAATCTCGCCGTGGCGTATCTGCGCGCGCCGGAAAAGCACAAACAGCTGCGCCGCGTCAGCCGCAAGGACCGGGAATTCTTCCGCGATGCGCTCGCCCAGCTCGACATGGGGCTCGAGGAGCGCATGAACACGCCCGTCGGCCTGCTCTCCGGCGGTCAGCGGCAGGCGCTGACGCTGCTCATGGCCACCATGGTCACGCCCGAGCTGCTGCTGCTCGACGAGCACACGGCAGCGCTCGACCCCGTGACGGCCGACAAGGTGCTCGCGCTCACGCGCAGCATCGTCTCCGAGCGCAGCATCTCCTGCCTCATGATCACGCACAATATGCACCAGGCGCTCGAGCTCGGCTCGCGCACGCTCATGATGGACGCCGGGCGCATCGTGCTCGACGTCTCCGGGGCGCAGCGCGCGGGCATGACCGTGCAGGGCCTGCTCGATGCCTTTGCCGCTCAGGCGGGCACGGCGTTTGACAACGACCGCGTCCTGCTGTCCACGGCAGAGGGCACGGAAAACTGAATTCCGGAAAAGAAAAATCAGCCGCCCTGCGGGCGGCTGATTTTTTGTGTTTATGCACTTAATAGAACGTGGCCACCGGTTCCTCCGGCTTTTCGACCTCCTGCACGGACTGCACCGTGAACACGGGGCCCTTGCGGCCGTAGGCGCGGTGGAACTTGTAGTCCAGCCGGGCCGTGATGATGGCCCACTCGTCGTTGCGGATCTCATCGGCGTGCTCCCACACGCACACGACGCCCGCGAACTGAATGTCCTGCACGCAGCAGGTCATGATGTGCCGCCCGGCGATGAAGCAGCCCTTCGGCACGTTCTTGCGCACGAGGCAGCGGCACTTGACCTCGATGGTCTTGCCGTCGTATTTCTTTGGCTCCTCGGACATGTCGCGGTACCAGAGGGCGAAGTCGCGGTCCTCGATCTCGATGACCGGCGCATCGACGTCAAACGGCAGCGGGTCTTCGATGTCGTCATAGACGACCTTGCCGTCGGTGTACTCATACGCGATGTCGCAGCGGCGGGAGATGGCGCGGATGATGCGGTGCATCTCCATGCGATCCATGCTGTCGTTGTAGCGGTTGAGCACGACAAGCTCGGCGCTCTTGAGCTTGTCGACCGTGAGCTGGCGCATATTCGCATTGTAGCTCACGAACGTCGTCGCATCGCAGAAGAGAAACTCCTGCGCGACCGCCCAGTTTTCCGGCAGGTTGCCATAGAGCGAGTCGAGCATCCACATACCGTTGTACTCCACGAGCACGCGCTCGGGGTGCAGCTCATCCTGCAGCGCGAGCAGATAGTCGCGCGTGAGCTCAGACTCCTCGTCGACATTGCGCACATAGACATTTCCGGCGCAGAATCTGTCCGGCTCATAGACCTCCTCGCCCTCTTCGCACAGCAGCAGCAGCGTGCGCTCACCCTTGTGGAAGCGGTCGTCCTCGAGGGTCTCCTGAATGAACTTCGTTTTACCGGCCTCGAGGAAGCCGGTGAAGAGATAGACCGGAACGTCCGGCGCCTGCTGTTTTTTATCAGCCAATGTGGAACAGCTCCTTCAGCGCATCCTCCGCCAGATGCGAACCGATCACGCACACGCGGCCGGTGACCTGCGCGCTGCCGCGGCGGACATCGGACTCGCCGGGCACATAGTCAAAGTGGATCCAGCCGCCGTCGGTCGCGGGCACGATGCCCTTGGCGCGCAGAACGATGCCGTAGCGGTGCTCGTTGATGAGCGCGTCGAGCGCGGTGCGGATCTCGTCGTCGGTGTACTTGCGCGGCGTCTCCGTGCCCCAGCTCGTGAACACCTCGTCGGCGTGGTGATGATGGTGGTCATGATCGTGGCCGCAGCAGTGGTCGTGGTCATGGTCGTGATGATCATGGTCGTGATCGCAGCAGTGGTCGTGGTCATGGTCATCGTGGTCATGATGATGCTCATGCTCATCGTCATCATCTTCGTCATGGTCATGATGATGGCCGCAGCAGCAGGCGTGATCGTCATCATCGTCGTGATGATGGTGATGGTGCTCGTGCTCGTCCTCATCCTCCTCGGCGGCCTCGGCCTTGAGGTGCTCGAGCTCGGCCGAGAGCGTATCGCGGCGCTCCATCGTCTGGAGGATCTGCTTGCCGTCGAGCTCTGTCCAGGGCGTTGTCACGATGGTCGCGGTCGGGTTTTTCTCACGCAGCAGCGCCACGGCGGCGTCGAGCTTCTCGGGGCGGATGCCCTCGGTGCGCGAGAGGATGATGGCGCTCGCGTTCTCGACCTGGTTGTTGAAGAACTCACCGAAGTTTTTCATATACATCCTGCACTTGTTGGCATCGACCACAGTCGTGAAGCCGTTGAGCACCAGCTCATCGGACTGCACGCCCTGCACCGCGCGGATGACGTCGCTGAGCTTGCCGACGCCCGAGGGCTCGATGAGGATGCGGTCTGGGTGAAACTGTGCCAGCACCTTCTGCAGCGCGTCGGCAAAGTCACCCACGAGGCTGCAGCAGATGCAGCCGGAGTTCATCTCGTTGATCTGCACGCCGGAGTCCTTGAGAAAGCCGCCGTCGATGGCGATCTCGCCGAACTCGTTTTCGATCAGCACAATCTTTTCACCCGTGTACGCCTCGGCGATCAGCTTTTTGATCAGCGTGGTCTTGCCGGCGCCGAGAAAACCGGAGAAAATATCAATTTTTGTCATAAGAATCGAACACTTCCTGTCTGGGGTCACACCCCAAAATTTTGTCCATTATTATAGCACATATTTGTGAACGAAACAAGTCCGGCGCGTCGAGGAGACGGCGTTGCGTTTTTGCCGCCGGTGCGGTAAAATGGAGGCATGAACCGAAATGATTTTTGGACAATTGCAAAACAAAATTGGCGCGCACTCGCATACCTGCTCGTGCTCACGGTGCTGGCGGTCGTGCTCGTGGTCATATGCGTCCGGCGCGGACAGGATGCCGCGCAGCCCTCGCCCACGCCGCGTACCTCGGCCGAGGTGCGCAAGGATGCGGCGCAGACGCTGCTCGACGGCATGACCACGCAGGAGAAGATCTGCCAGCTGCTGATCGTACACCCGGAGGCGCTCACCGGCGGCAGCGCCGTCACGGGCATGACGGACGAACTCGCCGCTGCGCTGCGTGCCTACCCCGTCGGCGGTCTGCTGCTCTCGGCGGGGAACATGACCTCCGGCGAACAGCTTGCAGCGCTCACCGCTGCGCTTTCGAACGGGTGCAAAACGGCGCCGCTCATCTCGGTCGACGAGGAGGGCGGCCGCGTCGCGCGGCTGATGAACACCGTCGGCACGACGAAGCTCGGCAGCATGTACAGCTACCGCGCACAGGGTACGCAGGGCGCGCACGACAATGCGCAGACCATCGCGCGCGACATCGCGGCCTACGGCTTCAACACGGACTTTGCGCCCGTGGCCGACGTCTGGACGAACAAGCGCAGCAACGCCATCGGCGACCGCGCCTACAGCGACGACTATGACGAGGCGGCAGAGCTTGTCGCCGCCGCCGTCAAGGGCTTTCACGACGGGGGCGTCATCTGCTGCCTGAAGCACTTCCCCGGCCACGGGAGCACAAAAACCGACTCACATGACGGCGCCGCCACGGTCGACAAGACGCTGCCGCAGCTGCGGCAGGAGGATCTCAAGCCGTTCGTCTCCGGCATCGCCGCCAGAGCGGACATGGTCATGGTCGGGCATCTGACCGTGCCGACGATGGACGATGTGCCCGCCTCCGTGTCGCACAAGATCGTCACGAATCTGCTGCGCTACGACCTCGGCTTTCGCGGCGTGATCGTCACGGACGGGCTGCAGATGCAGGCGCTCGCGCAGTACACCGACGGGGAGAAGGCCGTGCTCGCCCTTGCCGCCGGAAACGATATGCTGCTCGAGATCAGCGACGTACCCGGCACGGTCGCGGCCATCGAAAAGGCGCTCGCCGACGGGACGCTCTCGCGCGCGGCACTCGACGAGAGCGTGCTGCGTATTTTGCAGCTCAAGCTCGCGCACGGCATTGTGGACATGCCGGAAAGCGGCTGATCTCTCACAATATTTTAAGAAAGCTGTGCTACAGTCATTGGGACGTGATGACCGTTCGCGTCAGAGATGCCCCTTCTTTCTTTCCCCCCCCAAAAAGATCAGAGCAGCCGCTGCTTCCGGCGCCGCTCTAATCTTTTTTGTTGTCGGGCGGCGCAAAACGTGGTATGCTAGACTATCACCTGCAAAGAGGAGAAGCCCATGCAATTCGTTGACATTGAAAAAAAAGACGGCGGCGCATACCTGCACCGCTATGACCTGCATTATATTGACCGCACCGGCTGCCCGCGCACCTATGAGATGGTCAGCCGTGACCGGAACATCGACTCGCTCGCGCACCTGCAGCAGCACCGCACGGACGCGGTCGTCATGGTGCTCACAGACGCAAAGCGCGAGCACATGGCGCTCAACCACGAGTTTCGCATGGAGCTCGGCCAGCGCATCTACGGGCTGCCCGGCGGACTCATCGAGCCGGGCGAAACGCCCGAGGAGGCCGCGCGCCGCGAGCTGGGCGAGGAAACGGGGCTGCGGCTGGTCGCCATCACGCACGTGCTGCCGCCGGCGGCGTGCACGGTCGGCATCGGCGACGAGCGCACGGTGTGCCTGTTCGGCATCGCCGAGGGAACGTTCCGCCCGAGCAGCGACCCCATGGAGGAGATCGAATCCGGCTGGTACACGCGCGCACAGGTGCGCGCCCTGCACGAGACGGACCTGTTCGGCTCGTGGGCGCTGGCATACAGCTGGATGTTCGCAAACGGCTGTCTTCCGGAAGTCTGAGGGAGGTGCGCCATGTTTTACACCGAGACCTACTGCCCCGGCGTCGCCGATTTTGACCGCGACGGCAAGCTCGCCTATGAGGCGATCCTGCGCATTCTGGAAAACACCGCAAGCCGCCACTCCGATTCCTCCGGCGACGATGTGATCGACGGCAGCCGCCGCGGCATCACATGGGTGCTGACCGACTGGCGCGTCGAGATCGTGCGCCGGCCGCAGAGCAAAGCCCCCCTGCAGGTCGCGACTTGGGTGCGCGACAATGCCCCCGTGGGACGCGTTTTCCGCGATTACACGATCACGGACACGAGCGGAACGGAGCTCGTGCGCGCCGAATCGCGGCTGATCCTGTTCGACCTGCGCACGGAAAAGATCGTGCGCATCGACCGCGAACGCTTCGCGTCCTACCGGCCGGAGGCACGCAGCGTCTTCCCCGACACTGCGCCGCGGCTGCGCGCGCCCGATGTCTTTGACACGCAGACGGTGCTGCCGCTGCGACGCTGCGACATCGATTTTAACGGTCATGTGCACAACACGAGATATCTCGAGTTCGCGCTTGAGGCGCTGCCGGAAACCATGCGCTGCGACGCATTTCGCGGCTTTCGCATCGTCTATCCGAAGGCGGTCAAGGACACGAAGACCGTCACGCTCAAGTATACCGCCGCAGACGACGGCGCGTTTGTGTGTCTGTACAGTGCGGACACGCTGTGCACGATCGTCCGCTTTGAGACCTGAACAGAAATTCCCCGGAGCTGATCGCTCCGGGGAATCGTTTTATTGTCTCCACGGGTTCGCCGGGTCGGGATCGGTCGGATCCCAGCCGCGGTTCGGGCTCGTGATGTCCAGCCACGGAGCCGACGGCTTCGGCACGGGCAGGGACGAGGCATTGTAGATCTTCACCGTCGTACCGAGCGGGCAATTGTCATAGATCCACTTCGCATCCGCCACCGTCAGGCGCACGCAGCCGTGCGAGCAGACTGTGCCAAGCTGGTTATACAGCCGGTAGGACAGGTCATTCTTGTTCGGGCTGTTATACGGCGAGGAGTGGAAGAGATAGTTGCCGACGATCTGCGTGCAGTACTGCCCCCAGCAGCCCTGCAGCGGATGCCAGGCCGCCTTGAACGGCGTGCGGAACGTGCCGATCGGCGTGGTCTGGCCGGGGCCGCAGACGAAGGCGTGATGGAGGATGGAGTATTCTCCGCTCTTATCCAGACCATAGACCAGCACCGTGCACTGGTTGCGCACAACCTCGAGCTGATACGGGTACTGCGCGCTCTGCAGGCTTTGATACTCCGCGTCCGAATAGTTGTTGACCGGGACGACAAACGTCGTGCGGATCGCATCCGTGCCGCACAAGAACAGGATCTCCACCGTGTGCTGCGTGGGCATATCGCGCTTCCAGACCGACTCGGCAATGTGGAAGCCCGGCGTAATGGAGCTGCCGTCGAGCGTGTAGCTGCGCGTCGGCTGCTGCACGCCGTCAACATACCAGACGAGCGTCGCCTTGCCGGGGGCGGCTTTGTATTCCGCGGGGAAATAGCGATAGGTCACGTACAGGTCGATGGCGCGGCACTCCGGCGAGAGCGCGGGCACGGGATCGGTCACGACCGTGCCGACACCCTGAAGCATGATGTCATACTCCTGACTGGTCTGATCGGCTGCGAGCGTGACCGTGCAGCCGCGCATAAGCACGCGCACAAGGCCGGCATGACCGCTGCCCGCGACCGTCGTGCCCTCGGCTGCAACGGTGAGCGCATCGACCGCGCCGCCGACGGTGACCGTGCCGTTCGGATCGGTGCGCACGACCAGCGTACCGGTGATGTTCAGAGCGCCGAGGTCGCGCCCGGCGGCACCGCCGAGGTAGAGCATGCCGGTAAAGGCGTCCGCCGTCAGGGGCGCGGCGCCGGTATAGATCACGCGGCCGGAATCGGGCAGCGCGTCGGCATCGCTGCAAAACTGCAGGCCGAGCTCATAGAGCATCTGCGCGATCTCGGCGCGGGTGATGCTGGCCGTTGGGTTCAGGTGGCCGGTATCATCGCCGTTGACGATGCCGGCCCTGACCAGACCGGCCACGGAGGCGACCGCCCAGCCGCTGACACCGGAGGCGTCCGGGAAAGACTGAAGGTCTGCAGCCGTGCCGTCAGAGACTGCAAAGGCGCGCGCGAAGACGGACATCGCCTCCTGGCGCGTGATGCTGCGGTTCGGGCCGATCGTGCCGTCACCGTAGCCGCTGAGGATATTCATCTGTACGGCGGTGCTCAGCTCCGGATAGTACCAGGCATCCCGGTTCACATCGGAAAAGAACGCAATGTCCTTCCCTGCCGTGCAGCCGAACACGCGCACGAGCATGGCGGCCATCTGCGCGCGCGAGGCATTGCCCATCGGCAGCAGATCACCGTGCTCGTCACCGAGCAGGATGCCGTGCGCACAGGTAAATTCCATCGCCGCCTGATACCACGGGCCGGTAGGTGTAGGCTCGGGGCTGGGCTCGGGGCTGGGTTCGGTGCTGGGTTCGACCGGGGCTGTCGGCTCCGTCGTGGGGACGGCAGGCTCTGTCGTAGATGTCGGGGACTGCACAGCGTCCGGTTCTGCAGCGGCGACCGGCGCGGCGGCCAGCGTCAGCACGCAGACAAGCACGAGCAGCAGGGACAAAAAGCGTTTGCGCATGGTTTTCTCCTCCATTGTTTTCTGCGGATTTCGACTGTTTTCATTATAACGGAAGGCTGTGATTTTTCAACGGTTTTCGCAGAGATTTCAATTTTTTTAAGTCTTTTGTGTCATCGGCGCAAAAAAAGCAGCGCAGCCGCGAAAGGCTGCGCTTAAGACTGCCGGAAAAGGATTCTGTTTTCGGGCTTTTGGTTTACATAATTATTCGTTCAAGAGCTCCGCGATGTCGTCCTCCCCATAGACGCGGATGCCGTGCGCGCCGAGGAGCGCTGCGGTGACGCCGTCGCCGGCAACGCGCGTGCCGGTAAACGTGCCGTCATAGATCTCCCCGTGGCCGCACGAGGGACTGCGCTGCTTGAGCAGGGCAGCCGTGCAGCCGAAGCGCTGCGCAAGGGCGAGCGCCTGCTGCGCGCCGCGCGCATAGGCGTCTGTAACGTCCCGGCCGGAACGCATGACGACGCGGCTGCCCTGCCGCTCGGACGCGTCGCGCGGCGTCGGCAGTCCGCCGAGCTGCTCCGGGCAGACGGGCACGAGCGTGTGCCGCGCCATCAGCGCGCGCAGAACATCCTCAGAGAGCCCCTTGGACGCGCCATCGTACCGGCAGGCGACGCCGAGCAGGCATGCACTGACGAGCAGTTTCATCGCCCACCGCGCTTTCCGCGGCTCCACGTGAAGCCGAAGATCATACCGAGCACGCCGCCTGCGATGTGCGTGAGCTGCGCAAGACCGGCAGAGCCGGTGACGGCCTGAAAGATCTCACCGCCGAGGTAGAGGATGAGCACGAGGATGAGCGTGAGCGGGATGGTGCCGGTGCGCATGCCGGCAAAGGACGCGAGCACGATGAGCATGAACACGACGCCGGAAGCGCCCATGAGCGCGCCGTTCGGGAAAAAGAACCAGAGCACCAGCCCCGTCACGAGCGCCGTGAGCGCGATGGCAAGCAGAATGCGCTTGCCGCCGAAGCGCTCCTCCGCCATCGGGCCGACGACGAGCAGGATCACGATGTTGCTGCAATAGGCGGCGAAGTCCGGATGGCCGAGCACGTGCAGGAAAAAGCGCGGGTAGGTCAGCCAATCCGTCAGCGACGAGCGGTAGACGCAAAAAAGGTTTTGCGTCGTCCAGCCGTCGGTGAGCTTGCCGAGGCCGAGCGCGAGCAGGCTCAGCAGCGCAAATGTGAGGATGACGGGCGAATTATACAGGATCGTGATGGAGCGTTTCTTCATAAGTACCTCTCAAAATCAAACGCGCGCAGGTCTTCCGGGACCGGCGCGGTAATATGCAGGCTCTGCCCGGTGACGGGCTGCGCAAAGTCGGCCGCGGCGGAGTGCAGCGCGGGGCGCGCGAGCCGGGACGTATCGCCGCCGTAGAACGCATCGCCGAGCAGCGGATGGCCGAGGGCGGCAAAGTGCACGCGGATCTGATGCGTGCGCCCGGTGCGCGGCGCGACGCGCAGGAGCGTGCAGCCGTCCCGCTCGGCGAGCACGGTATAGTCCGTGACGGACGGCTGACCGCCGGGTGCAGGGATGCGCCGGGTCGAACCGTCGTCCGCGCGGGCGATGGGCAGGTCGATCGTGCCGCGCGGCGGCAGCCCCGTGCCGCAGGCGACGGCGAGATAGGTGCGCCGGAAATCACCGGTGTGCAGCACGCGGCGCAGCCGGTCGTGCACGTAACCGCTGCGGGCGACGAGCATGACGCCCGACGTGCCGCGGTCGAGCCGGTTGACGGGGTGAAACACAGCGTCCGGCCCGAGATAGGCAGCAAGGGCGTTTGCAACCGTGGGTTCGCCGCGGTCATATCCGCCGTGCACGGCCATGCCCGCGGGCTTGTTGAGCGCGAGCAGGTCGGCATCTTCATACAAAATGTCCAGCGGCACGGCCACGGGTGTGAACTTGCCGCCGGAGCGCTTATCGTCGATACGCACGGTGAGCACATCCCCCGCGGCGACGCGGTCAACGGTGCGGGCGTGCACGCCGTTGAGACAGATGCCGTCCGGCACGGTCTTGACGCGGGCGACCGCACCGTCGGCCATATGCAGCTCACGCCGGAGCAGGCTCTTGACCGTGCGGCCTGCCTGCTCCGGCGTGACGGTGAGCGTCAGCCGGCGCATTCCTGCGCGGCCAGCGCGGCCTCGTATGCGGCGCGGGTGCGGCTGTCAAAGCAGACCATGCGCACGCGCGTGATCTCGGGATGGTCGGCAAGATAGCGCGTGATCTCGCGCACGGCGATCTGTGCCGCCTGATCGAGCGGGAAGCGGTAGACACCCGTGCTGATGGACGGGAAATCGACCGTATGACAGTCGTTTTCGCTCGCAAGGCGCAGGCTGTTGCGGTAGCAATTGGCCAGCAGCTCCGGCTCGCCGTGCTGCCCGTCGCGCCAGCGCGGACCGGGCGTGTGGATGACGTGGCGCGCCGGCAGGCGATAGCCGCGGGTGATCTTCGCCTCGCCGGTACGGCAGCCGTTAAGACCGCGGCACTCATTGAGCAGACCGGTGCCGGCGGCCATGTGGATGGCGCCGTCTACCCCGCCGCCGCCGAGCAGCGAGCAGTTGGCGGCGTTGACGATGGCATCGACATCAGACTTCGTGATGTCGCCCTGAATAATCTCGAAACGGTTCATGCAGTTACCTCCTTACCGTCGATGGTGACAACGATGCGGTCGTTCTGCGCGTCGATGGCGACGTCTCCGGCGGCCTTGCGCTGCGCGACGACGGCAGAGGCGATGGCGTCCTCCACGTCGCGCTGGATGGTGCGGCGCAGGTTGCGTGCGCCATACGTCTCGCTGTAGCCCTTGGCGACCAGATAGTCCACGACGGCAGGCGTCCAGTGCAGGGTCATGCCGCGCTCGGCCATGGCGGTGCGCACCTCGCCGAGCATGAGGGATGCGATGGCACGGAAGTTCTCCTCCGTGAGGTGGTTGAAGTAGACGATCTCGTCGAGGCGGTTGAGAAACTCCGGCCGCAGGAACTCATTGAGGGCGCGCTGCGCACGCTCGCGGCTCTGATCGTCCGCGCTCAGGCCGAAGCCGAGCGTGCCGGTGCGCGTGTTGCTGCCGGCGTTCGTGGTCAGGATGATGACGGTGTTCTCAAAGTTCACGGTGCGCCCCTGCGCGTCCGTGATGCGGCCGTCGTCCAGGATCTGCAGCAGCAGGTTCATGACGTCCGGGTGCGCCTTTTCGATCTCGTCGAAGAGGACGACGGAGTACGGCCGGCGGCGGATCTTCTCCGTGAGCTGGCCGGCCTCGTCATAGCCGACATAGCCCGGAGGCGAGCCGATCATGCGCGAGACGGAAAACTTCTCCATAAACTCCGACATATCGAGCCGGATGAGCGACTCGGGCGCGTGGAAGAGCTCGTCGGCGAGGCGCTTGACAAGCTCCGTCTTGCCGACGCCGGTGCCGCCGACGAACAGGAAACTCACGGGCTTGCGCTTGGCCTGCAGACCGACACGATTGCGGCGGATGGCGGCGCAGACAGTATCGATCGCCGCGTCCTGCCCGACGATGTGTGCGCGCAGGCGGTCGCCGAGACCGGCAAGCTGCTCGAACTCATCGGCGCGGATGCTCGCGGCTGGGATCTTCGTCCAGAGCTCGATGATGCGCGCGAGGTTATCCGCCGTGAGCTCCGGGCGGCCCTTGGCGCGCAGGGCGTCGAGTTCAGTCTGCAGCTGCATCTCGCGGCTGCGCAGCTCGGCAATGCGCGCATAGCGGTGCTCGAGCTCCTGATCGTCATACGCGTCGCCGCTCTTCGGCGGCGCGGAGGCCAGCAGCTCGCGCTCGCGCGCATAGTCACCGATCTCCTTTTCGACCTCGTCGGCACGGATGAGGTCGGCATTTTTCAGGTTCACGTCCGAGCAGGCCTCGTCGATGAGGTCGATGGCCTTGTCGGGCAGGAAGCGGTCGGTGATATAGCGCTCGCTGAGCACGACGGCAAGGCGGCACATGGCGTCCGGGATGACGACGCCGTGAAAGTCCTCATAATAGCGGCGCACGCCCTTGAGGATCTCGACGCTGTCGTCGATGCCCGGCTCGGCCACCGTGACGGGCTGGAAGCGGCGCTCGAGCGCCGCGTCTTTTTCGATGTGCTTGCGGTACTCGGCAAACGTCGTCGCGCCGATGACCTGGATCTCACCGCGCGAGAGGGCGGGCTTGAGGATGTTGGCGGCGTTCATACTGCCCTCGGCGTCGCCCGCGCCGACGATGTTGTGCACCTCGTCGATAACGAGGATGATGTTGCCGACGCGGCGGATCTCCTCGATGAGCCCCTTCATGCGGCTCTCGAACTGGCCGCGGAACTGCGTGCCCGCCACGAGCGCCGTGAGGTCGAGCAGGTAGACCTGCTTGTCGCGCAGCTTATAGGGCACGTTCCCCTCGGCGATGCGCTGGGCAAGCCCCTCGGCGATAGCCGTCTTGCCGACGCCGGGCTCGCCGATGAGACAGGGATTGTTCTTCTGGCGGCGGTTGAGGATCTGGATGACGCGCTCCAGCTCCTCCGCCCTGCCGATCATGGCATCGAGCTTGCCGTCGCGGGCGCGCTGCGTGAGATCGATGCAGTAGTTCGTGAGAAACTTCAGCTTGCGTGGGGCACTGCCGCGCTTGTCGGCAGCGGCGGCATCCTGCCGCGGCTGCTCCGGCGTCTCCGCGTCGGGCGCAGCGGGCGGGTTCTGGTTAAAGAGGCGGTTCAAAAACGGGAACGTCGCGGTCTTGCCGTCGTCCTCGTCCGTGTCGGCGTCAGGGGCGTCGGAGTCCGTGTCCGCGTCGGCGCCGAGCATGCCCATGCTGCCGAGCATCTCCGCCACGTCGCCGGTGAGGTTGTCGAGGTCGGCGTCCGAGATGCCGAGCTTTTCCATCATCTCATCGACGGGCTTGATGTGCAGCTCGCGCGCGCAGCGCA
Source organism: uncultured Eubacteriales bacterium (assembly GCA_900543625.1). Taxonomy (GTDB): domain Bacteria; phylum Bacillota; class Clostridia; order Oscillospirales; family Oscillospiraceae; genus CAG-103. The sequence continues at coordinate 49,951 of UQSF01000001.1, read as the reverse complement.
GGCACAGCCCCTCATTGTGGGACTCGCCGTTTTCGATTCGTGTGATAAAGATCACCGCTACATTTTTCTTGCAGCGGGAGCAGAGTGTAGGCTGCATAGACTGGTTCTCCTGTTCGATAGATTCCGTGCGCACAGGTCACACGCTCGCGCCGAGCGTGAGCACGTCGATGACCTGCAGCGCTTTTGCCAGAGCGGTGTGCGCAAGCGTGTCGCAGCCGATGACGGGCCCGGCAAACTGCAATGCCCAGCACAGCAGGATGCCAAAGCACACGCCGTTGACCGCGCCGATGGCGGCGCCGCCAAAGTCGTTGAGCCGCTCCCGGTTCGGGATGCGGAAGGTGAGATTCGGTAAATTTCCGATCGCGGAAAGGATCAGCATCAAAAGCAGAAAGCCGACCGCCGTGACGAGCACGTAGCACAACCGCGCACAGTAAAGCTGCGTCATGGCTGTGCGCAGCGGCAGCTCCTGCGCGTCGCGCAGCGCGAGCGCCTGCCGCGCCATGCGCTGCCCCGCCCGGCCGGAAACGCCGGCGGCGGCGAAGCACTGCTCAGCGTATTCCTGCGCGGTGTCGGGGTGCGCGGCCACCCAGTCCTCCCCCGAGAGGCCGGCGTCGTTATCCGGGAGACCGGCTGCGACAACGTCGAGCTGTCCCTCAAAATATCCGCCGGCAAACGGCTCCGCCACCGGCAGGAGGCGGTCGGAAAACTGACCCGCGAGCAGCGCCGCGCCGTAAAACGCGACGACGATGGCGGCAAGCTGCGCGGCGCTGAGGATCAGGCCGCGGCGGTAGCCGCCCCAGACGGCGGCCAGAATGATGGCGGCGAGCACCACTGTCAAGACGATCTTCATAGCGTATCCCTGTTCTTTCTCTCTAAGCTGCGGGGGTCAGAAGGCGAGCACCGCGGCGCTCGAGCCGCTCACGAGCAGCGCCGCACCCCGGCGCAGCAGCACCGAGCGGCGGACGCCGAGCAGGTTCTGCTCGACGGACTTGATCTCATCAAGCTGCTGGTTATAGAGCGTGAGCCGGTCACTGTACTGCACGAGCACCTGCTTGCCGTTGACAGACAGGCTCGTGACGCTGCCGGTGGGTGTGCACTCGCCGAGGACATTGCCGCCGGAATTGACCGTGACGAGCTGCGCCGCGCTGCCCGAACGGTAGCGGCTGAGCGCAAGGGTGACAAACCCGTCGCCCTCGGCGGCGTAGTCATACAGATACAGGTCGCCGAACGGATACTCGTCGGCGAGCTTGGCGCTGTCGTCAAAAAACGCGAGGCGCGACTGCGACACGCAGCAGATCCTGCCGCCGCGCCAGAAGAGATCGGCAAAGAGCTCATCGGCGCATACGGCGCTGCCGCGCTCGTCGGCACTCGTGAGAGTGAAGGTATGCACGGCGCTGCCGGTATCCTGCAGGCAGAGCACGGCAAGATACTTCCCATCCGGGCTCACGGCGGCGCGCACAAGGTAGCCCGTGCCGGAATACCAGACGTAGACGGCCTTGCCGGAGGCGTCATACACCGTGACGGCGCCCTTATAGCCCGCGGCCTCCGTGCAGACGGCGAGATAGCCGCTTTCGCTCAGATCGGCGCTGATGATCTCCCCGGAGGGGGTGATGTCGGTCTTGTTGCCCTTGAAGTCCGCCACGCACAGCGTCGTGCCGCCGATGTCATAGGCGCACACGCGCTCACCGCCGACGGAGATACCCGGCTGCGCGAGCGTGAAGATCTCGTGCAGGACGGTCTTGCCGCTGTCATCGAGCAGCTGCAGGCCGCTGGAGGATACGACCGCAAGGCGGCTGTCCACCGTGCGGAAGGTGCGGTTGGCGCTGGAGTCAAAGGTATAGGGCGTGCTGTCGTCCAGATAGTCGTTCGCCGAGCCCGGCCGGTCGCGCAGCAGCAGGTACAAAAACAGCAGCACGGCCAGCACGCACACCGCAACGATGAGGGTCTGGCGCAGTCTGGGATTTGGTTTTGCACGGTCGTTCATGGACATTCCTCCCCTGTCCGCGCGCGGCGGACGCAGCGTCAGGCCTGATTCATCATATCGCCGACGACGCCGTCGTACCACACGCGGTTGAGATACAGCCCCTGCGGGGGCATGGTCGGCCCGGTGAGCCGCCGGTCGCGCGTGGCCAGCAGCGCCGGGATATCCTCCGGCTCGATCTTGCCGTAGGACGCATAGACCATCGTGCCGACGATGGCACGCACCATGTTGTACAAAAAGCCGTCGGCGCACACGGCGATGGAGATCATCGCCCCGTCACGCTCGGCACGGCACCAGTGCACCGTGCGCACGGTCGTGCGCGTCTCGGTGCCGACGGAGCGCACGGCGGCAAAGTCGTGCGTGCCCTCAAAGGCGCGGCCGGCGCGCTCGAGCCGCGCAAAGTCCAGCGGCTGAGGATAAAAGCAGACGCGGTGCTCCAGAAACGCATCGCGGATGCGGGAATTGTAGATCTGATAGACGTACTCTTTCTGAATGCACGAGCCGATGGCATTGAAGTCCTCCGGCGCTTCGACGGCGGCGACCACGGCGATGTCCGCCGGGAGGCGGGCATTGACCGCGAGCGGTACACGGTCGATCGGGATCGTGCAATTGGTGCGGAAATTGGCACAGTAGCGCTTAGCGTGCACGCCCGCGTCCGTGCGGCCGCAGCCGACGACCTTGATCGGCTCGCCGCAGACCTTCGTGAGCGCGCGCTCGAGTGTTTCGGCGACGGTGACGTCCGTCTTCTGCACCTGCCAGCCGTGATAGGCCGTGCCATCATACTGCAGACGCAGGGCAATGTTGCGCCTCACAGCCCGAACCTCGAGAGCACGATCATGCCGGCGAGCACGAGCGCGCCCCAGAGCAGGGCGAGCGTATCGCGCATGCGCCACTCAAGCTGCTTCATGCGCGTGCGCCCCTGATCGCCGTGATAGCAGCGGCACTCCATGGCCACGGCCAGCTCGTCCGCGCGGCGGAACGCCGACACGAACAGCGGCACGAGCAGCGGCAGCAGCGCTTTGGCGCGCTGGATGAGGTTGCCGGTCTCAAAATCCGCGCCGCGCGCTTTCTGCGCGGACATGATCTTGTCCGTCTCCTCGATGAGCGTGGGGATAAAGCGCAGCGCCATGGACATCATCATGCTCATCTCGTGCACGGGCACTTTGAGCTTTTTGAGCGGTCCGAAGAGGATCTCCATCGCGTCCGTGAGGGCGATGGGCGATGTGGTATAAGTCAGCAGGAACGTGCCCGCGATGAGCATCGTGATGCGCAGCACCATGAACACGGCGCGCACGAGCCCCTCGTAGGTGATCGTGATCTTCCAGAAGGACACGAGCTCCCGGCCGGGGGTGAAGAACATATTGAGCACAGCCGTGAGCGCAATGATGATCCACAGCGGCTTGAGACCGCGGAGGATGACCTTGAGCGGGATGCGCGAGAGCGCGATGCACACGCCCGTGACGACGAGCATGGCGGCGTAGGACACATAGTTCTCGGCCGTGAACAGCGCCGCGATATACACGACCGTCATCAGCAGCTTGCAGCGCGGGTCGAGCCGGTGCACGATGCTCGTGCCGGGGAAAAACTGACCGAGTGTGACGTCTTTCAGCATACGCCCGCCTCCTTCCCGACGGCGAGCAGCGCATCTGTGAGCTGCTCGAGCGTGTAGATCGACGGCGGGAGCGCGATGCCCCGGTCGCGCAGCGCCTGCGCGATGCGCGCGCTCTGCGGCACGTCAAGGCCGATGTCGAGCAGCGCCTGCGTATGGGCAAAGACCTCCGCCGGTGTGCCGTCAAAGGCGACGTGCCCGTCGTGAAAGACGATGAGGCGGTCGGCGATGCGCGCGGCATCGTCCATGCTGTGCGTGACGAGCAGCACGGCCGAGCCGGTCTCGCGCCGGTAGGCCGCGATGTTTTCGAGCACGCCGCGGCAGCCTGCGGGATCGAGGCCTGCGGTGGGCTCGTCAAGAATGAGCACCTTGGGACGCATGGCGATAACGCCCGCGATGGCGATGCGGCGCTTTTGCCCGCCGGAGAGCTCGAGCGGCGAGCGCTCAAACAGCGACTCGTCGACGCCCACAAAGCGCGCCGCCTCACGCACGCGCGCATCGACTTCCTCGGCGGAGAGGCGGGCGTTTTTCGGGCCGAAGGCGATGTCCCGGTACACCGTCTCCTCAAAGAGCTGGTGCTCGGGATACTGAAAGACGAGCCCGACTTGAAAGCGCACGTCGCGCGTGGCCTCCTTGCTGCGGTGAATGTCCTCCCCGTCGAAAAACACGGTGCCGGATGTCGGCGCGAGCAGCCCGTTGAGGTGCTGGATGAACGTGCTTTTGCCGGAGCCCGTGTGGCCGATGATGCCCACGAACTGTCCGGCGGGGATGGCGAGATCAATATCGTCGATAGCGACTTTTTCAAAAGGTGTCCCGGCACTGTAAACGTGCCGGAGGTGATCCACCCGGATGATTGGCGTCATAATTTTGTTTCCTTTATCGGTGAAGATCGGTAGTTACTTTTTCAGGGCGGCGGCGACGGCGTCGGCACAGTCGGAGACCGTGAGCGCATCGATCGGCACGTCCATGCCGTGGGCGCGCAGCGCATCGAGCAGCCGCACCGTGACCGGCGCGGTGAGTCCCTCTTTTTGCAGCAGGCCGACCTGCGGGAAGACCTGCTTCGGCGCACCGTCGGCAACGACGGCGCCGCCCGAGAGCACGATCACGCGGTCGGCGCCGACGCACTCCTCCATATGGTGTGTGATGAGCACGACCGTGATGCCCTGCTCACGGCAGAGCTTTGTCGCCGTGTCGATCACCTCGCGCCGTCCGGACGGGTCGAGCATGGCCGTCGGCTCGTCGAGCACGATGCACTTGGGCTGCATGGCGATGACGCCCGCGATGGCGACGCGCTGCTTTTGTCCGCCGGAGAGCAGGTGCGGCGCGTGCAGGCGGAAGTCATACATGCCGACCTGCCTGAGGGCCGCGTCCACGCGCGCGCGGATCTCCTGCGGCGGCACGCCGAGGTTCTCCGGCGCGAAGGCCACATCGTCCTCGACGACGTTTGCGACGATCTGGTTATCGGGGTTTTGAAAGACCATGCCCACCGTGGCGCGCACGGACAGAAGGTTATTTTCGTCCGCCGTGTCCATGCCGTCAACATACACCTTGCCGCCGGTCGGCAGCAGGATGGCATTGAAGAGCTTGGCCAGTGTGCTCTTGCCCGAGCCGTTGTGCCCGAGGATGGCCACGAACGAGCCGCGCGCGATCTCGAGCGAGAGGTCGCCGAGCGAGGGATGCTCCTCGCCGGGATAGGTAAAGGTCAGATGTTCGGTTCGTAAGATCGGTTCCATGGTGTTCCTTTCCGCTCAGCGCTCCCAGCGGCAGGTCGCCCCGCACGGCAGCGCGAGACCGGACGCCGTGACCGGCAGGCCCAGCTCCTGCGAGGCGCTGCGGCCGCCGAAGCGCCGGGTGAAGATACTTTCTGAGAGATACGTGAGCACCGACGGGCTCAGGCCCGTGGTGTAGGAATTGATGATGACAAAGAGCGGATCGTCCGACAGCACGCCGGACACCAGCTCCACAAACGGCCAGAGGTTCGTCTCAAGCTTCCAGACCTCACCGCCCGGACCGCGCCCATAGCTCGGCGGGTCCATGATGATGGCGTCATAGCGGCGGCCGCGGCGGATCTCCCGCTCGACGAATTTGGCGCAGTCGTCCACGATCCAGCGGATCGGCCGGTCGGCCACGCCGGAGGCGGCGGCATTTTCCTTGCCCCAGGCGACCATGCCCTTCGCCGCGTCCACATGGCACACGCTCGCCCCGGCGGCCGCGCACGCGACCGTGGCCGCGCCCGTGTAGCCGAAGAGGTTGAGCACCGAGACCGGGCGGCCGGCCGCACGGATCTTCGCCATGGCGTAGTCCCAGTTGGCGGCCTGCTCGGGAAAGATGCCCGTGTGCTTGAAGTTCATGGGCTTGACGCGGAAGGTCAGTTCCCGATAACGGATGTCCCAGCTCTGCGGGAGGGTACGTTTGTCCCAGCTGCCGCCGCCGGTATGGCTGCGGCTGTAACGCCCGTCGGCCGTGCGCCAGCGCGGGTCGGTGCGCGGCGTGTCCCAGATGGCCTGGGGGTCCGGGCGCACAAGGGTATACTTGCCCCAGCGCTCGAGCTTTTCGCCGCGCGAACAGTCGAGCACCTCAAAGTCCTGCCAAGAATCCGAAATCCACATAGCTGCTCCTCTTGTCCGGCGGCGGGAACGCGCAGTTCCAGTGTGCGCCGGAATGGTGATACTTAGACAGTGTATTATAGCATCAAGTGCCGCAATGGTCAATGTGTCCGGAGCGCCCTGAGGGGTGCAATTGTAAACAAATGATAAAGAATCGCCCACCGGTACACCGGCAGGCGATTCAGACGGGCAAATGCAAAAAAGCCTCGCAGAGTTTGCGCCCGCAGGCGCAAAGAAAGCCCAATCATTTTCTCCGGCGGCATGTACGGCGGAGAAAATACCGCTCAGCTCGCAAACGTGCGCATTGGGCACCTCTGGTGTCCAATGCGTGCGCTGCAGCGAGCCGCATCTTTTTCAAACGAGAGCCCAGCGCAGCGGGTCTCGTTTGAGAGCGCGTGCGCGCTCAGCGCCGGCGGCTGCCGGCAGGATCGCGGTCAAATTCGCGCAGGGTCTCGTGCGCCAGCGCACGGCGGCGCGCCTCCTCCGCCTCCATCTGCGCGCGGCGGCGACGACGGCGCTCGGCCTCGATCTGCTTGCGGCGGCGCACCAGCCACAGAACGTAGCCGACCAGTGCCAGCACGATCGCCAGCAGGATGACGAGCACGATGGGATTGGTGAAAAACGCGGCCACATGCCCCGCGATATACGCGCCCTTGGACACGGCGACATCGACCGCGGCGACGAGCTTGACCGTGCCGTAGACCGTGCCGTGATAGCTCACCGTGAGCTCGCCGACCTCGTCCCCTGCCTTGATTGGCGCTTCGAGCGGCTTGCCGTCGCGCTCGGAGTAGATCGTGACCTGCTGCTCAAACTGCGGCGCGCCGTCACTGTCGGCGGCGGGCAGCACGGCCGAGACGGTCTGCGCCGGACGGACGGTGACGCTGTCGCCGTCGCGCCCGTAGCGCACGGGCACTTCACAGATCAGATCGCTCGCGCTCACGATCGCCCGCCAGCCATAGTGGGAGAACACCCAGCGGTAGGCCGTGAGCGTATCGGAAAAGCTGCCGAAATCCGTCGTGCCGTTGGCGCGGGCCGTGCCCTTGCCGCCGAGCACGATGCACAGCAGACGCACGCCGTCCTTCTCCGCCGTGGAAATGAGGCAGTAGCCCGCGGCATCCGTGTGGCCGGTCTTGACGCCCTTGGCATATTCATAGTAATAGCCGCGGTACATCGGGGAATCGGGATTGATGAGGCCGTTCGTGTTCGAGAGCGTGCGCTCCTCGGACATATTCGTGGCCGGGACGGTATGCTTGACCGTGTTGCAGATCGTGGCAAAGAGCTCATGGCTGAGCGCTTCCTTCGTGATGCGGTAAAGATCGTGCGCCGTGGTATAGTGATCGTCCTTCGGCAGGCCATGGGGATTGGCAAAGTGCGTGCCGGTGCAGCCGAGCTCCTGCGCGCGCGTGTTCATGCGCTCCACGAACGCCGAGATGCTGCCGCAGACATACTCCGCGACGACGTTGCACGCCTCGTTCGCCGAGGAGATCATGGCGCAGTAGAGAAAGTCCTCAAACGTCATGGTCTCGCCGACCTTGATGTCGGCATTGCTCGCGCCATCGACCATGTCGGCATTGCAGTCGGCATAGGCGGTGACGGTGTCATCCAAATGCACATCGCCGCGCTCCACAGCCTCGACCGCGAGCAGGAGCGTCATGATCTTCGTCAGGCTCGCGGGATAAGCCTTGGCATCAATGTTGCGGGTATAGTAATACTGGCCGCTGTCCTCGTCGACGAGCATGACACAGTTGGCCTGCAGCTTTTCATCGAGCGCGGTCTTGACCGCATCGCTGCCGAGGACATAGCTGCCCTCCTGCGCCTGCACCATGCTCTGCGGCACGCCGTCGGACGCGGCGTTTGCAGTGGGTTCGGGGGATTGCTCCGCAGTCGAAGCGGAGCTGTTGGCGGCAAACGCCGGAAAGGCCGCCGTCAGCAGCAGGCAGACGATGAGCAGCAGCGGCAAAATGCGATATTTTTTCATATCTTTCTCCATAGAACTATGATATAATGAAACATCCGGCCGGAGACGGCACAGCCGCACGTCCGGAACAAAAGCGATATCTGGATTCATTATAATAATTCCGGCGGCGAAAAGCAAACCATTTCCGCGAAAAGACTCGAAACGGAGGAGCTGCGATGAAAATTCTGGTTGTGGACGACGAAAAGACCATCGTCAAGGGCATCAAATTCAACCTCGAAAACGAGGGCTATCAGGTCGACGTGTGCTACGACGGCGAGACCGCCGTGGACATGGCGCGCCACGGCGAATACGCCGTGATCCTGCTCGATCTCATGATGCCGAAGCTCGACGGACTCGGCGCGTGCCAGCAGATCCGGCAGTTTTCCACCGTGCCGATCATCATGCTCACCGCCCGCAGCGAGGATGCGGACAAGCTCATCGGCTTTGAATCCGGCGCGGACGACTACATCACCAAGCCCTTCAACATTCTCGAGCTCAAGGCGCGCATCCGCGCGCTCATCCGCCGCTCGAGCATGGCGCCCGCAGCGCCCGCCGAGCCGGACAGCGGCAAGCTCGTGCGCGGCCACATCGAGATCGACCCCGAGCGCCGCAGCGCACACCGCTTCGGCCAGAACGTGGAGCTGACGCTCAAGGAGTTTGACCTCATCGAGCTGCTCATGCGCAACCCCGGCAAGGTCTACTCGCGCGAGCAGCTGCTCGACCTCGTGTGGGGCTACGACTATCAGGGCGATATCCGCACCGTGGACGTGCACATCCGCCGCCTGCGCGAAAAGCTCGAGCGCAACCCCGCCGCCCCCGAATACATCATCACGAAGTGGGGCGTGGGCTACTACTTCGCCGAGGCCTGACGGATGAAAGGGCATCCGTTTCGCATCCGGCTGCCGCGCAAGCTGGTATCGAGCGTGCAGTTTCGCTTCGCCGTGACGTTCACGGTGCTCGTGGCGATCCTGCTCACGCTCATCAACACCTACCCCACGCGCGCCTCGCGCGACATCGTGTTCGCCGAAAAGCAGAGCGCGCTCACCAACCGCGCCGCCGTCGTGTCCTCCTCCCTGTCGCTGCTCGACAACCTCACGCCGGACAACACCCGGCAGGTGCTCGCGCTGCTCGATCTGCGCGACCTGACGCGCATCGTCGTGACCGACAGCACGGGGCTGGCCGTGTATGACTCTGCGGCCGAAAACAACATCCGCGGCAAGTACACGCTCTATCCCGAGCTCGTGCGCGCGCTCGACGGACAGGCCGTATTCTACTCGCACTACACGAACGAAGCATTTCTCAGCCGCGCGGCCATGCCCGTCATGAGCAGTGGCAAGACCGTCGGCGCGGTGTACGTGTGCGAGAGCGACAGCGAGCGCGCGGCGCTCATCGGCAGCATCCAGCGCCGCCTCGCCACCATCACGATCGGCATCGGCGCGGCCGCGCTCGTGGTGCTGTGGTTTTCGATCAAGATGCTCACGCGGCGCATCACGCAGCTTGCCGACGGCGTGCGCACCGTGCAGCGCGGCGACTACAGTTTTCGTCTGACGCTCGCGGGCGACGACGAGCTGACCGAGCTCGGGCGCGAATTCAATAACCTCACCGAGCGCCTCGAGACGACCGAGGCGCAGCGCCGCCGGTTCGTATCCGACGCATCGCACGAGCTCAAGACGCCGCTGGCGTCGATCCGTCTGCTGTCGGACAGCATCTCACAGAGCGCGGACATGGACAGCGAGACGATGCGCGAATTCGTGACCGACATCGGCAGTGAGGCCGAGCGCCTGCAGCGCACGACCGAGAAGCTGCTCGACCTGTCGCGCCGCGACGACGGCGTGCAGTCGGACGTAACGGTCGTCGACCTGCAGCAGGCCGTGCACGGGACGCTGCATCTGCTGCGCCCGCTGGCGGCCAAGAGCGACGTGACGCTCACGTGTCTCATGAGCGACGGCGTGACCGTGTGCGCATCGGAGGACGACATTTACCACATCGTCTTTAACCTCGTGGAAAACGCCATCAAGTATAACCTTCCGGGCGGAAGCGTGACCGTGCGCGTCGAGGCGCGCGGCGAGCAGAGCATCCTGTCCGTGGCCGATACCGGCATCGGTATCCCGGAGGCCGACCGGCCGAACATCTTCAACCGCTTTTACCGCGTGGACAAGGCGCGCTCGCGCGAGCACGGCGGCAGCGGCCTCGGCCTGTCGATCGTACACGACGCGGCCGCGCTCTACGGCGGCACCGTGACCGTGGACGGCGTGGAGCCGCACGGCACGCGCTTTACCGTGACGTTTCCGCGCGCGAAGGCGGACAACGCGCCCGAGGTGCAAAAGGAGGTGCCGGAGACATGAGGCGATGGCTCCCCCTGCTGCTGGCAGGCCTGCTTGCGCTCGGCTGCGCGGGCTGCACAAAACGGCAGACCGTGACGGTATACCGCATTGAGACCGGCGGAACAGCTCTGCTGCACCCGGAAACGGTCACCGTGCCCGGCGGCACAGACCCGGTGCAGGTCGCGCTCGATGCGCTCGGCGCAAAACCGGGCGACAGCACGTGCACGAACCCCGTGCGCGACTGGCTGACGATCGACGGCAGCCGCGTAGACGATGACGGCACGCTCTGGCTGACGGTAACGGCAACGGAGACGGTGAGCGGCATCACGCGCACACAGGCGCTGGCCTGTCTGGTGCTGACGTGCACGGCGCTCGACGGCGTGACGGCCGTCGGCCTTGCCGAAGCGGACGGCGACGTGCTGCACGCGCCGACGACCGCCGACGAGCTTGCCCTGACAGACCCCGCCACAGACACACCATAACCGACATTCCATGGAGGTGGATATCCCATGCTCAACAACATTGCCCGCATCCAGCGCGCGCTGAGACAGGCGCATCTGGACGCCATCCTGCTCACCAACGAAAACGACCGCCGGTTCGCCACCGGCTTCCCGTCCTCGGACGGCACGGTGATCGTGACGGTGCATCAGGCATTTTTCATCACCGACTCCCGCTACATCGAGGCCGCACGTGCCGCGCTGGCCGGTATTGCACAGGTGCTGCTGTGTTCGCACGAGGCGCCGATGCGCACACTCGTGCAGGGCATTTTGCGCGAGGCAAACGTGCAGCTGCTCGGCGGTGAGGAGCAGACGACGAGTTACGCCGAATTCACGGCCTATGAGCAGCTGCTCGGGCTCAGGCTCCAGCCGGCGCAGAGCATCCTGCGCACCCTGCGCGCATCCAAGCAGCCGGAGGAGCTGGCGATGATGTATCAGGCGCAGCAGATCACGGACGAGACGTTTGCGCAGATCTGCACCGTCATCCGCCCCGGCATGACCGAGCGGGAGATTGCAGCCGAGCTCATTTACCGCATGCTGCGCCTCGGCGCGGAGGGCACGAGCTTTGACCCCATCGTGCTCACCGGACCGGACACGAGCATGCCGCACGGCGTGCCCGGCGACCGGCGCGTGGCCGAGGGCGACTTTGTGACGATGGACTTCGGCTGCCGCAAAAACGGCTACTGCTCGGACATGACGCGCACCGTCGCCGTCGGCATGCCGAGCGACGAGATGCGCACCGTATACCAGACCGTGCTCGACGCGCAGCTGGCCGGCATTGCCGCGGCAAAGGCCGGCGTGACCGGCGAGCGTGTGGACGCCGCCGCGCGCAAGGTCATCACCGATGCGGGCTACGGGGACTGCTTCGGTCACAGCTTCGGACACAGCCTCGGGCTCGACATCCACGAGCACCCCATCGCCGCGCCCGGCGCGCACGCAAAGCTGCCGGAGCACACCGTCATTTCCGCAGAGCCCGGCATCTATCTGCCCGGCAAATTCGGCGTGCGCATCGAGGATGTGCTGCATCTGACGGCCGATGGGGCGGAAATTCTCACACGAAGCCCGAAAAATCTGATCATTCTGTAAATATCCGCTTGTCAAACCATACAAAATCGTGTAAACTATATAAGATTTTTGATTCTGATCATTCTTGAGGAGGATTCCTATATGATTACAGCAGGTGATTTCCGCAACGGTGTTACGTTCGAGATGGACGGCCAGGTCATGCAGGTCGTCGAGTTCCAGCACGTCAAGCCCGGCAAGGGCGCGGCCTTTGTGCGCACGAAGATGAAAAACGTCATCACCGGCGCCGTGACCGAAACGTCCTTCAACCCCACCGCCAAGTTCGAGAGCGCCACCATCGACCGCAAGACGATGGAATACAGCTACAACGACGGCAACCTCTATTACTTCATGGATCCCGAGACCTATGAGCTCATCCCCATCGATGAGAGCGCCCTCGGCAGCAACTTCCGCTTCGTGAAGGAGAACATGGAGTGCACCATCAGCTCCTACAAGGGCAAGGTGTTCCAGGTCGAGCCGCCCATGTTCGTCGAGCTCGAAGTGGCCGAGACCGATCCGGGCTTTGCCGGCAACACCGCCACCAACGCCACCAAGCCCGCCACGCTGGAGACCGGCGCCGAGATCAAGGTGCCGCTGTTCATCAACCCCGGCGACCGTATCCGCGTCGACACCCGCGTGGGTGAGTACCTCGAGCGCGCGAAGGGCTGAGAAAAGCATGCATAAAAAAGACGCTGCTTCCGGCAGCGTCTTTTTTTAGACTGTCAAAAAGTATTCCTTTTTGACAAAGGGGTTTGCGTCCTGACTGCAGCGCACGGACACGGTTTCCGCCAGTGTGCGCAAGCTCCGCGAGGCGCTCAGGCGCTCCGTCCGTTGATATGCGCAGCGCGCCGGCTCGTAAGAGCCGGCGCGCTGCGCGTTGCTGTCCGTTTTTACTGCGCGCTCTCCGCTTCCGCGGCGGCGGCAGCAGCGGCGTTGGCCGCGTTCACATCGTGATCCAGATCCTTGATGAAGCAGCGGCGGCGCTTGTGCTGCTCCTTGTCGAGGCGCTTCCACTGCGCGAGGATGTGGTCGTTCTTCTCGAGCATGGGACCGGTCTCGGCAAACTGCACGCCGTGGCGGTTGCAGCTCTGGCAGACATGATCCATCATGACGGCATTGATGCCCTCGGTCTGCAGGTCCGGCCGCACGGCCGTGAGCAGCATGATGAGCGTGTCGCCGTGGTGCAGGTCATTGAGCACGCCCGCCCAGCCGAACGGGAACAGGCGGCCGTCGGAGTGCTTGAGCGCGACCGAGGGGTCGAGCGTCGTGACGCCGAAGGCGACGAGGTTTTCCTGCTCATCGAGCACGAAGCACACAAACTCCGGATCGACGAGCGGAATGAATTTCTTGGCATAGCGCTCGATCTGCGCGTCCGAGAGCTCCACGACGCCGTAGAGCGGCGCATAGGCCGCATTGATGAGTTCAAAGACCTGACGGACATAGGGCCCGTACTCGCTCTTGTGATGCAGCGTGGCCACGTGCAGGTTCTTGCGCTTGAGAATGTACTGCGAGAGCTTGTGCAGACGCTCGGCCTCCGTTCCGCCCGGTTCGGGCACGGCAATGCGGTACTCAATCCAGTCGACGTCCTTGCGGTAGCCGAGGCGGGTCAGATGCTCGGGATAGTACGGCGCGTTGTAGTTCGTGAAAAACAGGCTGCGGCGGTCAAAGCCGTCGACGAGCATGCCCTCGCGGTCACAGTCCGTGAAGCCGAGCGGGCCGTGCACCTGATCGCACCCCTTCTCGCGCGCCCAGCGCTCGACCGTGCCGAAGAGCGCCGCCGAGACCTCGGAATCATCCACGAAGTCCACCTGACTGAAGCGCATGCAGTGCGTGCCGAACTTTTCATTGGCCTTGTGGCTGAGGATCGCGCCGATGCGGCCGACGATCTCCCCATCGCGCCGGGCCAGCCAGCAGCGCGCCTCGCAATAGTCAAATGCGGGGTTCTTGCCCGGGGTCCAGTCATCGAGGTCGTCACCGTAAAACGAGGGGATATAGTTCGGGTTGTCGGCATAGAGTCGGTTGGGATACTGCATAAACTGGCGCAGCTCGTGCCTGGTCGTGACCTCAGTCACGACGACCGGGCTGTGCTTTTCAAACCTTTGCATGGGTCAATCTCCTTATGAAAAACAGTGACCAGCCGGAGTCTGGCCTGGCGATAGTATAGCGCGCCGCGCGCCGGATTTCAACCTTTGCGTGCGTGGTTATTCACCCAATCGGCACGGTTCGACACGAAAAAGTCCCCGGAGACGAGCTCCGGGGACGACTGCTTGTCCAAAAATCCGGGACGGACTTTTGGACTGCGCGTCGCCGCCGCCCGGCGGCTATCGATCGGATTCGAGGTGGGCCTTGCCCCCTCGAGCTCCCCCGCGGCATACGTTTCTTTCCCGAAGGTGCTTTGCTTCTGAAAACAGAAAGTCCCCGGAGACGAGCTCCGGGGACGGGATTCCTGCGTTTGCTTCAGCTTACAAGAGCTCGGGATACCAGTCGTTGATCGCATCCACGATCGCTTTGGCCTTTCCCTCCTGACAGATGTCGAGGATCTCGGACGCAAGGTCAAGCCCCCAGTGGACAAAAGCATTTGCATTCATGGTTCTTTACCCCTTTCTTTACGTTCCGTCGCGACACACACATTGGCGGCGGATGGTTGGCGGCAATACCGGTTTATTTACATTTTACGCGCATGATACGCAATGTCAAGCTTCCGCAGCCGCCCAAAGGCATGCACGATGGCGAAAAGCGCGTTTCCTGCCGGTTTCTTAGCGGAGTCCTGACAGGATTCCTATGCTTTTCCTGTTTGCCGACTTGCGCGCCGGGCATAAATCGGCTATAATAAACATCACGTTCGTTCCGGAACGAACGGACGCAGCCAATCGCATAACGAGGGGGGAAGCACATGAAATGCCGCGAGTGCAACGCGGAGCTGCCGCATGGCGCACACCGATGCCGGCACTGCGGGCGACCGATTCTGCACGAAAAAATCTGGAACAACAAGCGTCTGCGCGCACTGTTCATCGGGATCATCATTGTGCTTGTCGCCGTCGGCGCGGGGTTCGCCGTCGTCGCCTCACAGGACGCTGCCGTCAACCGCAGCGTCAAGGACGCCATCTGCAACTTCCAGTTCGACACCGCCGAGACCCGGCGGCGCGACGTGAAACTCTTTCCCGCAGGCGACAACGACCTGCGCACGGAGATCATCCGCACCGGACGGCTCTATCAGGCCGGACAGTACACACAGACGCTGATGTACATCGACGACCTGCACGAAAACTACGCCGACAGCGAGCTGGTGGTCTACAGCGGCGTACTCGATGCCATGGAGGCCAAGAGCCTGCCGCAGATCTACGCCGCGGCCGCAAACGACTACAGCGCGCAGGACTATCAGACCGCGCTGGCCGAGTACACCGTGCTCGCCGAGCGCAACTATTCCGACAGCGCAAAGCGCCTGTTTCTCACAAACGCCCACCTGTGCGAAAGCTTGCAGCAGCTCGCGCTTGCATCCGACATGACCAACGCACAGGCGGCGCAGAAGCTTCTGGATCTCATCGGCTTTTCCGACACGAACCAGCTCCTCATGAGCAACGGCAGCTATGCGCAGGTATTCCTGACCGGAAGCTGGAGCAGCGACGCGGGCGAGCTGACCGTATCCGACGCGGGCGTGACCTGCTCTCTGCCCGGTCTCGGCGAAAAAGACTGCACCATCCGCGGCAACGCCATCTATGACAGCGCGGACGAGGGCGCCGCAGCGTTCTACCGCTTCTCTGTGCTCAACAGCCGCATGATGATCGCCGACGCCGTCGGCGACGGACGCGCCTACACCATGTTCCGGCAGTGACCATGACCGATATCCACATCCCCGCAGCATCTCACGCTGCGGGGTGTTTTTGTATCTGTCTTCTATTTTTGAGCGGCGCAGCGGAAAGTGCCGCTTGCCAAGCGCGGCTTTGTTCCGTATAATTGGATTTGGTGGATTTGGAATACAAAACTACAAAATTGGGAGGAAAAAACATGAAAAAACGCATCATCAGCCTGCTGCTGTGTCTGGTTTTGATCGTATCGCTCATGCCGGCTGCGGCCGCGGCAAGCACGAGCGACAGCAAGACCGTCACGGTGCGCTACGCCTCCGGTCACGGAGTGAATACCCATGACTACGCGGCGGCCTTTACCTACAGCGACGAGCTGTTCACCAAGAGCGGCTACACGTACCGGCAGGATCTCGCGGAGATGTCGCTGGGCCTCGCCTTCGCGGCATTTTCCAGCAAGGATTCCGAATATGAGGATCAGCTGGCAACGAGCAACCGCAACTTCATCTCGTTTGCCGAGCAGTGCGGCTTTGAAAACATCCGCTCCAACAAGTGGATGACCCAGCCGGCCGAGACCGACTCGATCGGTATCAACTGCGCCAGCAAGACCATCCGCGACAACGGCGGCCAATACACCCTCATCGCCGTCGGCGTGCGCGGCAACAACTACCACGCCGAGTGGGGCGGCAACGCACGCCTCGGTGCCTCCGGCGAGCACGCAGGCTTCGCCATGGGCCGCGATCAGGTGCTTGACTACCTGCGCGCATACATTGCCGAGACCGGCATCACCGGCCGTGTGAAGCTCTGGATCAGCGGCTACAGCCGCAGCGCGTCCGTGGCCAACATGGTCGGCGGTATGCTCGACGACGGCTGCAGTCTCGGCGCGCACGTCAGTCTCAGCCCGCACGACCTGTACTGCTACTGCTACGAGCCGCCCATGGGCGCAACCAAGGACGAAGTGCAGGGGCGTGTATATGAAAACATCCACAACATCGTCAACACCAACGACCTTGTGACCTACGTCGCGTTCGACAGCTGGGACTTTGCCCGCTACGGTGTCGACCGTGTCGTGCCGACAAAAGGCGATGCAAACTACCTCAACTACAAGGCGAAGATGCTCAACGAGTTCTACCGCATCCCGAACAACGGCGGCAACATCTACTGGCCCGACCACTTCCAGGCGTGGGGCATCGACCCGAAGGACATCACGAGCGGCGACCTCGGCAAGATCTTCAAGGTCAACATGACACAGGCGGAATTCTACGCCGACCTGTGTGAGGCGATCACGACGTGCCTCGTCTCCTCGCGGCAGGACTATGCCGACAATCTGCAGGATTACCTCATCGCACTGCTCGGCGACATCTTCGGCGCTGCCGACCGCGACACCTCCGGCGTGGCGGAGAGCTTTGCCAAGAAGGTGCAGGACAACGCCAAGAAGCTCTTCTACTCGCTGACCATCCCCGGTATGCTCAAAAACGGCACCGCCGTCAAGCTCCTCACCGGGTATCTGGTCGAGGCGCTCAAGGAAAACGGCATCGTGACCTACGACCTTGACGGCATCCGCGATGCGTTTGCAACGCTCGTGCCGCGCCTGTCCAAGATGGCGCTCAAGTACCCCGGCACGACAATGACGCTGCTGGCGAACCTGCTCGTGATCATGAGCGCACATTTCGGCGAGAGCTGTCTGGCGTGGATGCGCTGCCTGTCGGACACATATATGACCAACAAACAGCGCGTCAGCTACGCGGGACTGTTTGACGACGTGGCCGCAAGCGCGTGGTACGCGCCGGGCGTGGACTACGTCAAGTACGGCCGGCTGATGTACGGCACCGGGAATAACCTGTTCCAGCCCGACGCGCAGATGACCCGCGCCATGTTCGTACAGGTGCTCTACGCGCTGGAGGGCTCGCCGTCCGTCAGCGGTCTGAGCTGCCCGCTGACGGATGCCGGCGGCAGCTGGTACACCGACGCCGTCATCTGGGCATACAATGCGGGCGTGGCAGCAGGCGTGTCGGCAACGGAGTTTGCGCCGAACGAGCCGCTCACGCGCGAGCAGATGGTGACGATGCTCTACGGCTACGCAAGCCGCAGTGAGCAGCTCACCGGCGACGCGGGCGCGCTGTCCCCCTATCGGGATCAGGCGAACGTGTCGGCCTGGGCGCGGGAGGCAATGGTCTGGGCCGTGAGCACGGGCATCGTCTGCGGCACGTCCCCCATCACGCTCTCGCCGCAGAAGATCGGCACGCGCGCAGAGGTCGCGACCGTGGTGATGGGATTTTGCGAACAGTAAACCGGACAAATCAAAAAGCGCTCGGGCAAAATGCCCGAGCGCTTTTTGCGCGGTTTTATCACGTTTTTATCGGATCACGGCTGCACGGCGGCGGCTTTCGCGCCGCGGCAGTTGGCGCGCAGCACCGGCATGAGCGCCGTGAGCGCGATGTCCAGCTTGCGGGAATAGTCCCCCTCCATGCCGTTGTTGATCCAGTCGATGAGCATACCGAACATCATGTCCGTATACATACGGATGATCGCCTCGAGATCCTCGGGGGCGATGTCCATGTTCTGCGCGTAGCGCGTGATGACCTGACGGGCATAGTAATCGCTCGTCTCCCACGTGAAGCGCTCCAGCTCTTCCTTGCCGTAGCCATGGTAGATATTCAGGATGGCCTGACGGTCGTTCGAGAGGTTCGATGCGAGCGTCAGAAAGCCCTCGCGCATGGTCTCGAAATTGCCGTTCGTGTTCAGGAAGTGCTGCACGCGCAGCTCGAATACATACTGCGTGAGCACGTACACATCCGTGAAATAATAATAGAACGTCTTGCGGCTGCAGCCAACGGCATCCGTGATCATCTTGACCGTGATGCGGTCGATCGTATAGTCGTTGAGCAGATGCAGATAGGCGTCTGCGAGCGCCATGCGCGTCCGATTCTGCTTCATGAAGTGTGCCTCCGTTTCGCTGCCGGCAGAGGCCGGCCCGTTGTTTTGAATGTTCTTATAGTAACCCACCTGTCACCATAATTCATTGGCCATTATGTTCTGTTTGTAACATTTTTGCACACTTTGCGAAACTAATCTACTCGTTTGTCCGATTTTTCAAGCATCCAGCTCGCTCTGCAGCTCACAGGTGCGCATCATGAAGGCGGCCAGCTGCGCACGGTTGGCGCCGGCATTCGGGCTCAGCTGCGAGCTGCTCGTGCCGTAGAGCAAGCCCATGGAGACGGCCCAGGTCGCAGCAGAGTATGCCCACTCGGGAACCGTATTCCAGTCCGTATAGCCGCCGATCGGGCGCGGGCGGACGCCCTTTTCCGGCCCGTAGGCACGGTAGAGCATCGTGACGAGCTGTGCGCGCGTGAGGCGGTCATCGGGTACAAAATGCGTATCGTCCATGCCGGCGGCAACCTCGTTTGCATATGCCCAACGCACCGCGTCGGCGTACCACGCATCCGGCCCGACGTCCTCAAATGGCGTCTCGGGCAGCTCGGACACGTCCGGCTCCCCGGCCATACGGTAGAGGATCGAGACAAGCATGGCGCGCGTCGTCATGCCGTCGGGGTCGAACAGGTCGTTTCCGACGCCGCTCATGAGGCCGAAGAGCACACAGTAGTCGATGCCCTTGTGCGCCCAGCTGTCGGCGGAGACCATATCGTCAAAGGCGCTCCCGGCGCAATACTTATCGCCGATGCAGGGGTCGGGGATCCTGGCCGTCTCGGTCTTGCCGCAGATGGAGCAGGTGCGCTCCATGTTCACGGCACCGTCGTCGGTCTCGATGGCCGTCCAGGCGCTCCAGTGGTGGACGGGATAATAATACTGCACCGCCTCCGTGACGCGCTCGCTGCCCTTGAAATAGTTCACGGTGCTGCCGTTCGTGAGCGTCATGGTATAGATCGTCTGGTAAGCCGGGTCAAGCACACGGTACTCCGTGGCTGAGACCTGGCCGATGATCATGACATAGTGGCCGTTGGCCGAGTAGCTGTTGAGGTGGATGATCGGCGGGCTGTAGCTGCCCTCGCCGCCGACGTAGCGCGCGATGGCCTCGGCGAGCGAGGTCTTGCTGTACGTCGCGCCGCTGAAAGCAACATCCTCCGGCGTGGTGGCAAAGGGCGCGCCGTAATGCCCGCGGCTGCGCCAATAGTCGCCGAGCGCACCGGGCGTGGCATCGATGCCGAGGTAGGACAGCGCCATGGAGATGCACGCCGTGAAGCACTCATGGTTGGCATACCCGACATAGCTGCCCCAGTAGTCGGCGCAGAACTGATCCGTATAGGACGGCACCTGCGAGATGTAGCGCACGGTGCCCGCTTTCACGCCGGAGTATTTCGCATATTCCACGCTCGCATACGGCGCGGCATCCACCCGGCTGGCCGCCGCGGCGCCCAGCGTCAGACAGGGCAGCAGCCCCGCGAGCAGGCACAGCGTCAGCGCCAGACTGACAATTCGTTTCTTCATAGATAATACCCTCTGTTCCGGATTTTGCTGAGTGTTGACATAACACGCACACACAGATGCATATTTTACACCAAGTGTTACGAGATTGCAACCTTTTTTGCTTTCCTTTCCAGCTTTTGTGGAGCGCAGCAGTGAATTTTGACCGGGTTTGACGCACAAAGTGGGGACGAAAAGAAAACAAGCAAAAGCCGAATTTATCGTTATGTCAACCAAAACGCCGGACAGTTCCGGACTTATGACGCGAGCCGGTGACATCTGCATCCGCGGAAAAGCTAGAATAAGATAACGTTTCGCTTGACATATATGCAAATGCATAATAAAATGGAAATAGAAGGGGTGCACACCGCATGGTGCAAATACGACCGCCAAAAAACCGCACGACTGCCGCAAAAGAAAGCTGTATGAAACATTATGTAAACCTTTTGCCGGAAGAGGCACAAGGCCAACAGATGGGTGTATGCAGCCGGCAGCGCAATGGCGGACGCTCGGCGGCTGGGCGGGGCTCGCGGTCAGCGGGTTCTCACGGTCGGGCTGGCAGAAAAAATGCAAAAGGAGGATGGTACATGGGACAGGAGACAAACGCGGCGCTGCGGCGCAAGCTGCGCACGCAGCGCGCGGCCTACGAGGAGCTGTTGGGGCTCGCAGGCGCGATCATGGCGGCGCTGTGCGTGCGCCGGGGCGACGGCGGCACGCTGCGCCTGCCGAAGCAGGATGTGCACGACGCGCTCACGCGCTACGAATTCGCGGCGGCGGCCGAGGGCGAGGACTACGTGCTCTCGTACCGGGAGCGCGGGACATGATGGACCTCGAGGACGAAAAGGCGCGCATCCTCGAGCAGCTGGCCGAGATGGCGGCCGACACGACCGTGAAGCCGGAGCTGCGGCTCAAGGCAGCAGGGATGGTGCTCGGTCAGGCGAGCGACAAGGACACCGGCGAGGCAGAGCCGCAGGTGCTGCGCTTTGAGGGCGCGCTCGAGCAGTGGAGCCGGTGAGGTGGCGCAATGGCACGCAAAAACGAACCTTACATTTACAAGGTGCTGCGGCGCGAGACGCCGAGTCCGCGCCAGCAGGAATTTTTCCGCGCAGAGGCGGCAAACGTCGCCTACGGCGGGGCGCGCGGAGGCGGCAAGAGCTGGGCCATGCGGCGCAAGCTCGTCATGCTCGCCATGCGCTACCCGGGACTGAAGCTCCTGCTGCTGCGCCGGACACTGCCGGAGCTGCGCGCAAACCACATCCTGCCGCTGCAGCGGGAGCTTGAGGGATACGCCGCGTGGAGCAGCACCGAGCGCGCGTTTCGCTTTCCGAACGGGTCGCGGCTCGTGATGGGCTACTGCGACAACGACAGCGACTGCGCGCAGTATCAGGGGCAGGAGTACGAGGTGATCGGCTTCGAGGAGGCAACAAACTTTGAGCCCGACTGGCTGACCTTCATTGCGACCTGCCTGCGCACGACACGCACGGATTTCACGCCGCGCATCTACTACACCTGCAACCCCGGCGGTCCGGGGCATGCGTACATCAAGCGTCTGTTCATCGACCGGGCGTTCCGGGACGGAGAGTCCCCGCAGGACTATGTGTTCATACCGGCAAAGGTCTATGACAATCAGGTGCTGATGCAGCGCGACCCCGGCTATCTCAAGCGGCTCGAGGCGCTGCCGCCGGCAAAGCGGCGCGCGCATCTTGAGGGTGACTGGAACGTATACGAGGGGCAGGTGTTCGCTGAATGGCGCGACGACCCCGCACACTACGCCGACGGGAAATGGACGCACGTGATCGAGCCATTCGACATTCCGGACACATGGCGGGTGTACCGCAGCTTCGACTTCGGGTATGCAAAGCCGTTTTCCGTAGGCTGGTGGGCGGTGGATTTTGACGGCCGGCTCTACCGCATCCTCGAGCTCTACGGCTGCGTGCCCGGCGAGCCGGACACCGGCGTGCGCTGGACGCCGGAGCAGATCTTCACGCAGATCCGCACCACCGAGACCACGCACCCCTATCTGCGCGGACGGGACATCCGCGGCGTGGCCGACCCCGCGATCTGGGACGCATCGCGCGGCGACAGCATCGCCGACATCGCCGACCGGTACGGCGTGTACTTCGAGCCCGGCGACCACCAGCGCCTGCCCGGCTGGATGCAGGTGCACTACCGGCTGGCATTCGATGCGGCGGGGCTGCCGATGCTGTACGTGTTCCGCAACTGCCGGGACACGCGGCGCACGCTGCCGCTGCTGCGCTACGACGCGCACGCACCCGAGGACGTGGACACACGGCAGGAGGACCACATCGCCGACGAAATCCGGTATCTGTGCCAGTCCGATCCCATCGCGCCGCGCCCGGCGGTGCAGCGGACGCCGCAGGTATTCGACCCGTTGAGCAACTAATTATGTAAACAGGAAAAGACTGCGACAGCAGTCTATTTTTATCGCAAAATTCAAAATGTTATGTAAACTACTTGCCGGAAACGGCAGCAAAGGAGTGTCTATGACAAACGAAAAAACGAACCCCCTGCCCTACCGTGTGGCGGCAGAGACAGGGCTGCCGGAGATGCGCGAGCCCGTGATCACGCCCGACGATGTGGCGCGCGGCACGGAGCTGCTGCGCCGCTACAAGGACGGCAAGCGCGCACTCGAGGCGCGCATCATCGCCGACGAGCAGTGGTACCGCCTGCGGCACTGGCAGTACCTGCGTGACCGCCGGCGCGAGCAGGGCGCCGACGTGGTGGAGCCGACGAGCGCGTGGCTGTTCAACGCCATCGTCTCGAAGCACGCCGACGCGATGGACAGCTTTCCGGAAGCGGTGATCCTGCCGCGCAGCGAGGCTGACGAGCCGGATGCAAAGGCGCTGTCGGCCATCGTGCCGGCGGTGCTGGAAAAGACGCACTTCGAGCAGGTGTGGTCGGACGCGTGGTGGTACAAGCTCAAGCACGGGTGCGCGGCCTACGGCGTGTTCTGGGACAGCGCCGGCAGCGGCGGTCTCGGCGACGTGGCCGTGCGGCAGCTCGACCTGCTGAACCTGTTCTGGGAGCCGGGCATCACCGACATTCAGGCCAGCCGCAACCTCTTCGTGTGCGCGCTCGTGGACAACGACGACATCGCGGCCGCATGGCCGGATGCGCATCCCGGCAGCTGCGGCGTGGAGCTGGCGCAGTATCTCTACGACGACGCGGTGGATACGTCGAACAAGAGCATCGTCGTCGACTGGTACTACAAAAAGCCGCTGCCCGGCGGCGGAACGGCGCTGCACCTCGTGAAATTCACGGGGCGCGACCTGCTCTACGCGAGTGAGAACGACCCCGCCATGGCCGGCGGCTTCTACCCGCACGGGCAGTACCCGGTCGTGTTTGACGTACTCTACCCCGAGGCCGGGACGCCGTGCGGCTTCGGCATGATCGCCGTGAGCAAAGACCCGCAGCAGTATATCGACCGGCTGAGCGGCAACCTGCTCGAGATGAGCATGAAGGCCTCCACGCCGCGCTTCTGGGTGAAGAAAGGCTGCGGCGTGAATGCGCAGGAATTTCTCGACTGGTCAAAGCCGCTCGTTGAGGTCGAGGGCAGCATCGACGACGAGCGGCTGCGCCAGATCAGTCTCTACAACCTCGACGGGCAGTGGGTGAATATGCTGCAGCTCAAGATCAACGAGCTCAAGGAGACGAGCAACAGCCGCGATGTGACGCAGGGCAGCGTGTCCGGCGGCGTGACGGCGGCGAGCGCCATTGCCGCGCTGCAGGAGGCCGGAAGCAAATCCAGCCGCGACACGCTGCGCGCAAGCTACCGCGCGTTTGAGCGCGTGGTCGAGCTCGTGATCGAGCTCATCCGTGCCTATTACACCGAGACGCGCCCGTTTCGCGTGGCGGCGCCGGGCGCGCAGGGCTACACCTTCTGCACCTACTCCAACGCCGGGCTGCGCGCCCGCGTCGTGGGCACGGACACGGACGGCGGGGCGCTTTGCCGCGCGCCGGCCTTTGACGTGTCCGTGCACGCGCAGAAGGAGAGCCCGTATGCGACCGCATCGCAAAACGAGCTGGCGCGGCAGCTGTACCAGCTCGGGGTCTTTAACCCCGCGTTCGCGCAGCAGGCCGTGCCGATGCTGGAGATGATGCAGTTTCCCGGGCGCGACAAGGTGCTCGAGGCCGTGCGCGGCAGCATCGCGCCGCCGCAGCCGGAGACACCGGAAGCGGACGCGGGCACGGATGCGCTGCAAAAAGCGCAGGAGGAGAAAAACCGCATCATCACAGCAAACGCCCGCTGAGGGCAGAAGGGAGAGCAGAGCATGGATGAAAACAACATGACCGCAGCCGGGCAGACCACCCCCACTGCGGCACAGACCGAAGCGCCGGCGGAAGCCGCCGGGCAGACCGTGACCATCGGCGCGCTGCGCGGCGCGATCGAGCGCAGGCAGGAGCAGAACATGCGCCGCGCGGCCGAGCAGACCGCCGCGCGCTGGTCGCACGAGGCGGACGAGCTGACGGCGCAGTGCCCGGACTTTGATCTGGGCGCGGCGCTGAAGGATGACCGGTTTTGCGCGCTGCTGCGCGCGGGCATAGACGTGCGCACGGCATGGTTTGCGCTGCACGCGCAGGCGCTGCTGGAGACGGCCTGTCTGCGCGCCGGACGCAGCGCCGAGCAGCGCGTGAGCGAGCACATCCGCGCCCGCGGTCTGCGCCCGGTCGAAAACGGGCTGGGCAGCGGCGGCGCGGGCATCGTGGTGCGGCCGGACGTGTCGCGCATGAGCCGCGCCGACCGTGCGGAGCTTGCCGCGCGCGCAGAGCGCGGTGAGCGCGTGAAGCTGAGCCTGTGACCCGCTTCGCGTACATCTGCCGGAACGGCCGGTGCGTGCTGCACGCGGACGGTCACGCGGCGTACTGCCCGGGCAGCGACATCGTGTGCGCCGGGGCATCCGCACTCATGTGTGCGCTGGCGGGTGCGCTCGACACGCTCGGCGCACAGGGCGTGCAGCGGACGCTCAGCGCCGGACACGCAGCCATCGCAGCCGACGACCGGACCGATGTGCGCGCGGCGTTTACCGTGGCCGTGACAGGCCTGCGGCAGCTCGCTGAAGCCTACCCCGGTCACGTTGCGGAGGACTCCGGCCGCACCCCCGCACAGGAGGAACCCAACGGCAGCACAGTGGCCGGGTGCTGCCCCGCCGCTGTCCCCGGAAGCGGACAGCAGAGAAAAAAGGAGACATGAGTATGGAAAACATCCGCATGGACCTGCGCCTGTTTGACGCAAACACGCAGGTGACCACCCAGCAGAGCCTGACCGAGGAGATGAAGACGTTCTATTCGGACTATCTCATCGACGCGGCCGAGCCCGAGCTCGTGCACGATCAGTTCGCGCAGAAGCACCCCATCCCCGCAAACGGCGGCAAGACGATCCAGTTTCGCCGCTTCGCCCCGCTCGGCAAGGCACTGACCGCCCTGACCGAGGGCGTGACCCCCGACGGGCAGAGTCTGAGCATGAGCACCGTCGAGGCGGCCGTGCGTCAGTACGGCGGCTACATCCAGATGAGCGACCTGCTGCTGTTGACCGCCATCGACAACAACCTCACCATGGCCACGAAGCT
Source organism: uncultured Eubacteriales bacterium (assembly GCA_900543625.1). GTDB lineage: Bacteria > Bacillota > Clostridia > Oscillospirales > Oscillospiraceae > CAG-103. The sequence goes on along the minus strand of UQSF01000001.1, from coordinate 24,105 downwards.
GCTCGGCGCACAGGCCGGACGCACGCTCGACACCATCACGCGCGAGGTGCTCGTCGGCGGCGACAACGTGCAGTACGCCGACGAGTCCGTGTCCGCCCGCTACCTGCTGCGCGGCGGCAATGCCGGCGCTGCCGACAACAACTACCTGACCGTCGACTGCATCCGCCGCGCCGTGCGCGCACTCAAAAACGCCAACTGCCGCCGCATCGACGGCGCGTTCCCGGTCATCATCCACCCCGACGTGGCATACGACCTCATGAACGACCCGAAATGGCTCGCGCCGCACCAGTACGTGGACACCGAGCACATGTACGAGGGCGAGATCGGCAAGATCGAGGGCTGCCGCTTCGTTGAGAGCACGGAGGCAAAGATCTTCCACGCCGAAGATCTGGCCGCCGACAGCCGCACGCTGCTCGCAAACGGCGCGGTGAGCGGCAAGACTACCGTCGCGTTCGACGGCGGCACGGTCAAGCCCGGCGCACTCGTCGGCCGTCAGGTGCTCATCGGCAATGCCTGCGTGACCGTCAAGGAAAACACCGCGAGCTCCATGACCGTCGACGCCCCGGTCACAGTCGAGGACAACGCCATCCTCTACCCCGGCGAGGCCGGTGCGCAGGGACGCGACGTGTACGTCACGCTCGTGCTCGGCGCGGACGGCTACGGCACGACCGAGATCACCGGCGGCGGGCTTGAGCACATCGTCAAGCAGCTCGGCTCCGCCGGCACGGGCGACCCGCTCAACCAGCGCGCGAGCGTCGGCTGGAAGGCCACGAAGGTCGCCGTGCGCCTCGATGACAGCGCCATCCGCCGCATCGAGACCTGCAGCACCTACACCGAGTAAAGAAATCCACCCCGTGCCTCCCGCCTTGCGGCGGGAGGCAGAAGCTGTCAAAAAAGTTTCGCTTTTTTGACAGAAAGGGATTGCGGCCTGACTGCATCGCACTCGCTGTCCACCGAAGGCGGACAGCTCGCACGTTTGCAGGCCGAGAAGTATTTTCTCAGCCGCACATGTCGCCTGAGAAAATGATTTCGCTTTCTTTCGCCGCTCCGGCGGCGAAACTCTGCGAGGCTCTTTACAAGTTGACCCTCCCGCCTTACGGCGGGAGGCACGCATTCACACAAGGAGGAATACACTATGGCAACCAGAAAAATGACCGACCGCGCCGCCGAGGCCTGGCTGAGCGAGCCCGTGACCGTGCACCTGTTTCGTGACAACGGCAGCTACAAGGAGGATAAGATCGTGACCGTCAACGGCGAGACCGTGCGCATCCCGCGCGGCGAGGACGTGACGATCGCGCGCCGCTTTGCCCTCGTGCTTGCGCAGGGTGAGGCGCAGGACGCGCGCACCGGCGCGCTCATCGAGCGCGAGACCGCCCGCTTTGCCGCCGAGAGCGGCGCGCTGGGGCTCTGAGCATGGCGACGCTTCAGCAGGCACTCACGCGCATTGACGCGATCTGCCCGAACGCGTGGGACGACGCGGCAAAGATCCAGTGGCTCAACGAATGCGAGAGCATGATCCAGACGCGCATCCTCGGCGCGGCACCCGAGCAGTGCGTGACCTATGACGCGGACACCGAACGCGGCACCGTGCTGCTCGTGCCGGCGCCGTTTGACCGCCTGTACGTGTACTACGTCATCGCCATGTGCGACTACGCCGCACACGAGACCGCGCACTACGCCGACAGCATGGCGCTGTTCAACGCCGCACTCGATGAATACGCAAAGTGGCACCAGCGCACGAACGGCGCCGCCGTCCCGTCGCCTGGGCAGAGCCATCAGATCGCCATCAACTCCGCCATGCGCCACCGGCACGCAAACAAGGCCGTGCTCGACGGCATCACGGCGGAGCGGGCGGCGGCATGGGACCAAAAATCCGGACAAGCGGAGGCAACGCCGGCGGCAGCCGGTCTGATGTCGGCAGCGGACAAGAAAAAGCTCGACGGCATGGCACAGCAGACGCGGATCATCCACGTCGGCGGCGATCTGTCCGGCACGACGGCCGACATGACGCCGGCGGAGCTGCACGCCTACGTCAGCGCAAATCCGACGCACCGCGTCTATGCGCAGCTCGAGTTTCAAGGCGAACACTTTCTGATGCTCTATCAGGGTGCAACGAACGGCATCCTCACGTTCTCGTCGCTTGTGGCCGATTCCGAGCGGCACACGTTCTGCGCCGTCAAGCTTCAGGCGAAAACGACCAGCGATGTCTGGGATGTCCCGGTCAGGATCGAGCTGATGACGCAGAATATCGCGCCCGCCGCGCTGCCGAACCCGAAGGCGCTGACGATCCGCATCGGCGGCACGACGGTTATGTACGACGGCAGCACGGCGCAGACCGTGACGATCGCCGACGGCACGGAGGTGAGCTACTGATGAAAAAACTCTACGAAGAAGCTTCCGTGCAGGACATCGCCGACGCCATCCGCGAGAAAACAGGCGGTGCGGAAACGTACAGGCTCGCGCAGATGGGCGCGGCGGTGCGCAGCATCGCGGGCGGCGATCAGATCGCCCACGCTGACATCCCGGACTACGTCAAGGACGGCGTGCTCGCGCTGGCGCAGAAGGTGCAGGCCGTGAAAACTGCGTCGAGCATCGTCTTTGTGTCGGTCGCTGATGCACACCACGCAACCGACGAATCCACGGGCTGGAAGGCAAACATCGAGGCCGGAAACATGGACGCCTGCCGCGCGATCAAGGCGCTGTCGCACGTGACGCCGCTGGATTTCGCGGCGTTTTTGGGGGACCTCACCTTCGGGTACAAGACGACCACGGCGGCGCAGTTCGAGGCGCAGTGCAGGGAGTTTCACCGCTGGATCGAGGAGGGCTTGCGCGGCATCCCGCAGTTCTGGACGCCCGGAAACCACGACACGGGCGAATACTTCGCGGCCGAAACCGGAAGCCTCACAAATCTGTACGGCGCGGCGCTGATCCGGAAGTATTTTTCCGACTACAACACGGGCGCGGTCTACGGCAGCGCGGAGGCCGGATACTGCTACCGGGATCTTTCCGGCAAAAAGCTGCGCATCATCAATCTCAACACCGTTGAGGGCGAGATCACCGGCGGAGAAACCGCGGCCGATGCGCTCTCGGAGGCACAGCTGCTGTGGTTCGCGCAGACGCTTGCCGACCTCGGCAGCAAGGCGGACTGCGCGGCGTGGGGCTTTGTGATCCTCGGGCACTACCCGCTGGACTGGGGCAGCGCGCGGGCGGGCGGCAAGGTGCTCAAGGCGTATCTGGACGGCGGCAGCGTCACGATCGGCGGCGAGACGGTCTCCTTTGCGGGGAAAAACGGCGCTGTCTGCTACGGGAATTTCCACGGGCATCTGCACAACTTCAAGACATCCAGGATCTACGTTGTTCCGGACAACGTTTCCCAGTCCGACCCGCCGACGGAGCAGATGGCGGCGCTGCGCATCTGCTGCCCGTCCGCCAACTATTACCGGACAAACGAAGTAGGAGAAAACGACCTGCCGGACAGCAACCGGATCGAATTCGGTGAGGAGACGACCTACAGCAAAGCACCGGGCGCGACCGATACGGCGTTCACCGTCAACGTCATTGATCCGGCGGAGAAAAAGATCTACTCATTCTGCTACGGCGCAGGCTATGACCGCACGCTGTCGTTCGATTTTGCGGTGATCATGCGCGCCGTCCGGACAACGCTCACCGGCTGCTGCGGCAGCAACGCCGCGACCGCCGTCGAAGACGGCGCGGCATACACGACCACGCTGACGCCGAAAAACGGGTACACCTTCGACACCGTCAGGGTCAGCATGGGCGGCACGGACATCACGGCGACGGCATACAATGCCGAGACCGGCGTAGTGTCCGTCGCACGCGTGACCGGAGACATCACCATCACGGCAACGGCATCGAAGCCCGTGACATACACAAACGTTGTGCCCACAGCCGTGGACAGCAGCGGGGCATCCCTGCCGTATCAGGAGGGCTATAACCTGGCGTCGTCCGGAGACGTACAGGAGGAAAACGGGTTTGTGACGACCGGCTTCATTCCGCTGTCCGGGAACGTGACAAAGCACATCTACCGCATCGGCGGCGACGGGATCATATTCTCAAAGGCGGAAGAGCATTCCCGCGTCGGATGGTACGACAGCACATTCCAGCTGCTCGGAAACGTCATGCCGGCAAAAAAGATCGACACGAGCGTCTATTACCCGAGCAGCATTCCGGAGAGCGCCACGGCCATGACGTTTCAGGTGACGGAAGCGGCGAGCAACGTGCCCGCCTCCGCGGCGTATTTCCGCGTGAGCGCAAAGGGTAAGGGCGCGAACCTGATCATCACGATCGACGAACCGATCGAATAAGGAGGCGATGGAATGCAGATCATTCCGGCGTTTGTGACGCAAAACAAGTGCTATCAGGCGGGCGCGCCGCTGACACCGCGCGGCATCATGCTGCACAGCGTCGGCACGCCGCAGCCGTCGGCAAGGGCGCTGGTGCGCTACATGGATCAGTACCAGCCGGGCGGGCAGAGCGTGTGCGTGCACGCCGTCGCGCAGGCGGACGGCACGGTGTATCAGCTCCTGCCGTGGGAGATGCGCGGCTGGCACTGCGGCGGGAGCGCCAATTCTACGCACATCGGTGTGGAGATGACCGAGCCGAGCGCGGGCATGACCCGTGACGAGGCGGCGGAGCAGATCGCAGGCACGTACCGCACGGCGGTGGCACTGTTCGCCGCACTGTGCAAGCAGTACGGCCTTGATCCGGTGCAGGACGGCGTCCTCATCGGGCACGCCGAGGGACACCGGCGCGGCGCGGCGAGCAACCACGCAGACCCGACATATTTGTGGGACACCTATGGCGCGGGCTACACGATGGACGGCTTTCGGCGCGACGTCGCCGAGGCGATGGCAAAGGAAGATCGAGAGGAGGTGCCGGATATGCCGCGCTATGATTCCGTGGCGGAGATGCCGCAATGGGCGCGCGCCGACGCGCAGCGGCTCATCGACCGCGGCGCACTGCAGGGAAACACGGACGGAAAACTCGACGTGTCGGAGGACATGCTGCGCACGATGATCGTGTGTCAGCGCATGGTAGATGAACAAAAGGAGACATAAATGGACAGACTCACAACGATCAAAGCGGCGGCCTCAGCGGCCGCTGCAGCGCTGACGGCGTTCTGGGGCTGGACCGGGTGGCTTGCGGCCGCCTGGTTTCTGGCCATGCTGCTCGACTATGCCACCGGCAGCGCTGCCGCCCTGCGCGCAGGCACATGGAGCAGCCGCTGCGCCCGCGAAGGGCTGTGGCACAAGGCGGGCAGCGTAGCGGGCGTGCTGGTGGCGGCGCTGCTGGACTTTGCGCTGCGGGCGCTGCTCGGCAGCGTGCCGGGGCTGGGCGTACACTATGACGTGCTGCTGTGCCCGCTCGTGACGGCGTGGTATTTGCTGACGGAGCTCGGCAGTGTGGTCGAAAACGCCGGCGCGCTTGGCGCGCCGCTGCCGCAGTTTCTCGTGCGGGCGATCGCCGTGCTGCGCGCAGACATATCGCAGCACGGCGGAGGGGATGACGACGCATGACGGACTATTCCCCGCTGGAGCTTTCCCTGCCGGAGCGCACCGGTCAGGAGACCGTCGAGCAGCGGCTCGCGGCGCTGGAGGAGACCGTGCCGCGGCTGCTGGAGGCGCTGCAGTACACGCTGTCGAACCTCGGCGCGGAGAACTTCAACGCCGCGGCGCTCTCGCGGCTGCTCTCGCCGATCCGCGCGCGCATCGACGGCGCGGACGGCAGCATCACACAGCTGAGCCTCGACGCCGGCACCCTGCAGACACGCCTGACGTCGGCCGAGGGCAATGTCGCCGCGCTCGAGCAGACCGTGAGCGATCAGGGCGCACGCATCGCGCTCGTGACCGATGCCGACGGCGTGAACGCGGCGGCCATCGTCGCCGCCATCAACAACGGCGACAGCAGCATCGCGCTCTCGGCCGACAAGATCGACCTCAACGGCATCACGACCGTGGCCGACACGCTGCACATCGGCAGCGAGAACAGCCTCGAGCGCAAATATCTCATCTTTCACAAGAGCGGCGCGGTGATCTCCGCAACGCGCGGTGATCTGCCGGAGCTGATGCTCTCGGCCGGGAAGATCGACCTGTGCGGCGAGCTGTATCACAACGGCGAGCCGCTCAACCTGTAAGGAGGCAAGGCATGTATCTACCCACATTTCCGCGGCGCATGGCTGCCGTCCGCCATGTGCAGACGGACTTTCGCGGCTACGACCACCGCCCGTCCTGCCCCGAGGGCGGCATCTACGAGATGACCAACGGCTCGGCAGCGGACAGCCCCCTGTTCTCGACACGCCCCGGCCGCACGTGCATCTACCCGTGCAGCGGCACGCCGAACGGCCTGTTCGCAGCCGGAGACGGGCTGCTCTGGTGCGCCGGCACGACTCTGTATTATAACGGAAAGGCCGTGCCTGGCTGCACGCTCACGGACACGCCGAAGGTATTCGCAGCGCTCGGCGGTACGGTGCTCATCTGGCCAGACAAGATCTGGTTCCGCCCGGCAGACGGCACGTTCGGCAGCGCTGAGCCAAGCTGGAGCGGCAGCGTGACGCTTGCGGGCGCAGACACGGACGGCGACGGGCGCGCGAGCATCCTCGTGGCCGACGGCGCGGGCACAGACTTTCGCACCGGCGATGCCGTGACGCTCAGCGGCTTCGGCGACGTGCGCAACAACGGCACGTACATTCTGCGCGGCATCGACGGGGCGCGGCTGCGCTTTGACCCGGACACATTCGTGCGCGCGGGCGCAGTCAACGGCGTCACGATCACGCGGCGCGTGCCCGACGCGCAGCACGCGTGCAGCTACGGCAACCGCCTCTGGGCGTGCGCGCACGACAGCGTGTGGTGCACAAAGCTCGGCGATCCGCTGAGCTGGTTCTGGTACGAGGCGGACGAAAACGGCGCGGTCGCCACGGCGGCGTGGAGCGTGGATGTCGGCGCACCGGGGGATTTTTCCGGCTGCGCGGCGACGGGCAGCGGTGTGGTGTTTCTCAAGCCCGGCGGGCTCTGGCGACTCTACGGCACGCGGCCTACAAACTTCCAGCTCGTGGCCTCGGCCGCGCTCGGCGCGGAGCAGGACTCCGGCCGCTCGCTCGTGACGGCGGCCGAGACGCTCTACTACCTCTCCCCCGTCGGCGCGGCGCGCACGGCGGGCGGACGGCCGGTACGCATCGGCGATGCGCTCGGGCGCACGCTCACGCACGGCGTCGCCGGCACGGACGGGACGCGCTGGTATCTCTCGGCGCGCGACGAGCGGAGCGTCCGGCACCTGTTTGTATATGACACGCGCAGCGGCCTGTGGAGCCGTGAGGACGATTTTGACGCGCGCGGCTTTGCGCAGTGCGGCGGCGCGCTCTATGCGCAGGATACGCGCGGCGTGTGGCGCTTCGGCGCGGGCAGCACGGCACAAATGGAGAGCCTGCTCGAAACGGGCGACTTTATCAGCGGCAGCCCGGACTGCAAGCGGCTGCTGCGCGTGCAGCTGCGGCTGGAGGCCGAGGCGGGCGCAAGCATCACGGCGGCGGCGCAGTATGACTCCGACGGACAGTGGCACACGCTTGCAAACGTGACGGCGGGTGCAAAGCGTACGTTCACCCTGCCGGTACTGCCGCGCCGGTGCGACCACTTTCGCCTTCGGCTGACGGGCACGGGGGCGTGGCGGCTTTTATCGCTCACGCGCACGGAGGCCGCCGCCGGACCGCAGCACTGAGGAAAGGAGAACCTATGGCGACAAAATACAAATACGACAAGGACACCGACTACGCCGCGCTCATGGAGCAGGCGGCTCGGCGCGGTGACAACGCGGCTGCCGCCGTCTATGAGCAGCAGCGCAACGCGAAGATCCGCGGCGAGGGCATGGCCGGTCAGGAACAGACAAGTGACTATGCGCAGTACCTGCCCATCGAAGACGTGCCGGACTATGACGACACGCACTGCCGCGAGGCCGAGGCACTGCTGACCGGGCGCGGCACGGCAGACCGCCGCGAACAGATCGACCGGATGCTCGACGCGCTGCTCGGCGAGCAGTTTGACTACGACCCCGCGTCGGACAAGCTCTACGCCGCCTACCGGCAGCAATACGAGCGGCAGGCGGAGCTCGCGGCAGAAAACGCCCTCGGCAAGGCGGCCGCGCTGACGGGCGGTCAGGCCTCGACGGCGGCCGTGGCGGCCTCGCAGCAGGCGGGCGGCTATTACCGCGCCATGCTCGCAGGCAAGCTGCCGGAGCTGGCGCAGCTGGCCTACGAGCGCTACAGCGGCGAGCGCAAGACGCGCCTGAGTGCCATCGACCGGATGCTCGACGCCGCCGACAGCCGTGACGGCGTGACGAAGGCGCAGATCGCGGCGCTGCTCGACATGGACGACGCCGCCTACGACCGCGCGGACAGCAAGCTGCAGCAGCAGGCGAAGGCCCTCGCCGACGCCAAGGCCGCCGCCGACAAGAAAGCCAAGGCCGCGCAGACCGCAGCCGAAAAGGAAAAGGCTGCGCGCGACAAGGCGCAGACGGCAGCGCGCAGCGATGCGCGGCGCCAGATCGCGCTCATTTTGCGCAACGGCGGCACGGTGCCCGGCGACCTCTGGCAGCAGAGCGGATACAGCGCCGTGACGATCGCGGCGATGCTGCGCGGCAGGAAAGGATAATGATTATGTAAATCAGAAGAGCGAAAAGCGCAGCATCTACACAGCTTAAATTGTATGGTTTTGAATTATGTAAACTTCACAGACGGCAAACAGCTCCGGAAGCAGTTGATGCTTCCGGAGCTGCTCAGCATGTTAAAGAACCTCGTAGAGTTTGCGCCCGCAGGCGCAAAGAAAGTCCCATCATTTTCTTCGGCGACATGTGCGGCGAAGAAAATACTTCTCGGCCTGCAAACGTGCGCGCCGTCCGCCTCGGCGGACAGCGCGTGCGCTGCAGTCAGGCCGCAAATCTCTTTGTCAAAAAAGTAGTACTTTTTTGACAGTCTCAAACAGCTCCGGAAGCGGTAGACGCTTCCGGAGCTGTTTTTGTTTCTATTTATTTCTATCGGTATTGGCTGTGCCTCAGCCCAGCGCCTTGTCGTAGTTCATGAGAATGGTCGCGACCTGCGCGCGCGTAGCGCAGCCCTCCGGCCTGAGGTACGAGACGCCGTTTTCACCGACGCCGGAGATCAGACCGTTGCCGACGGCCCACGCCATCGCCGTGCGCGCCCACGACGGGACGCTGTCCGCATCCGGGAAGCCGGTGAGCGAGCCCGTCTCCGTTAGGCTCTCGGGCGCAAACTGCTTGGTATAGTTATAGAGGATGACCGCAAGCTGCGCGCGCGTGATCGGATCGTCGGGCGCAAAGGTGCTCGGGCTCATGCCGGAGACGACACCCGTGAGCTTTGCCCACCAGATGGCGTCGGTATACCAGCGGCCGCGCTCCACGTCGTCAAACGGCGCCGCGAGCTTTTTGAGCTCATAACCGTTGACCTTCGCGGGCTCGCCCTGCACGCGGTAGAGGATGCTCACGATCATGGCGCGCGTGCATTCGCCGTCCGGCGTGACGGTCGTTGCCGACGTGCCGGCAATATAGCCATGATCGATACAGTAATCCAGCCCCGCGTGCGACCAGATGCTCGGCGCGGGCATATCGCGGAAGGCGTAGCCCGGGCAGGCCGGGCCGCCGTTGCAGGTCTCCGGCACGCCGGTTGCGGGGATGGCCTCCGTCCTGGTCTGGCCGCAGACGGTGCAGGTATAGGTCCTGACGCCGGGCTCGGCCGCAGTGGGCTTTTGCGTCACGACGCCGGCATCCCACGTGTGGGTGTGCAGCTTCGGGATGTCCTCCCCCTCGCGGTAGCCGCAGCCGTCGCGGTTGCAGATGTGATAGCGGTAGCCGACGGTCGAGACGGTCGGCTCGATCGTCGTGACCCACTCGCCCCAGTCGTGGCCGAGGGCGGGGATGGTATCGTTATAATCCTGATAGCAGCGCGGGCAGGTGCCCTGATAGTGGCCGGACTCGGTGCAGGTCGGCTCCGTGCTGGAGGCGGACTTATAGCTGTAGTCATGGCCCTTGGCGGGGATGACCTCATCGATCTTCACGTCGCAGCGCGCGCACGTGCCGACGGCGCGGCCGGGCTGCGTGCAGGTGGCGGCCGGCTTGAGATCGCAGCGGCTCAGGTCATGGCCGAGCGGAGCGATCTTCTCGGTGCGGGTCGCGCCGCAGACCGAACACTTATAAAACTGCGTGCCCTTTTCGGTGCAGGTGGGCGGGTTCGTCTGCGTCTTGACCCAGGTGTGGTCGGTGGCGGCGACATAAGTGTCGTCCACGGGGGCATAGGTGCAGCCCTTCACCGTGCAGACGTGGTGCGTGTAGCCCTGCTCCGTGCAGGTGGGTGCGACGACCGTGTCCGTGAACGCAGCGATGTGGTCGCCGTGCCAGAAGCCGGTCTTGTAGCCCTGCCATGTGCCGTCGTCCTTGAGCTCGGCAAGCCACGTGTAGCTGCCCTGCGGGTAATAGACCACGCAGTCATCCGGGAAGGAGCGGTTGGAGTCCGCCGCGGCGTAGATGCTCTTGGCGGGGTCGTTCTTGAAGACGGCGCGCTTGAGCTTCGTGACCTTGGCGATCATGTTCAGGGCCGTACTGATATCACCGGCCTGATCGGCGTTCTGCTCGGTATCGTCCGGGCGGAGGATGCCGTTGAGCACGCCCTCGACGGCGATCTTCATGGCGTTATCCAGACTCGTGAAGGCGCGGCTCTCGATCGTGTCGATCTTGTCGCCGAAGTAGGCCTCCTCGAGCATCTCGCAGCCGGCGAAGGCGCAGCGGTCGATCTGCGCGACGCGGTTGGAGAGGTCGACGGACTTCATGTGGTTGTCGCCGAAGAAGGCCGCCTTGCCGATGGTGAGCTTCTTGTCGCCGGGGCTGAAGGTGAGGTTGTTCATGTAGTAATCGCACATGAACGCAAAGTCACCGATGCTCGTGACATTGGCCGGAATGTTGAGGTTCTTGTGGTGGTTGACGAACGCGAACGCACCCGTGCTGATCGTCTGCAGGCTCGACGGCAGACCGAGCGTCGTGTCCTCCTGACCGAGGATGCGGTCCCACGCGAACGCCCACGGGCCGATATACGTCAGGCCTTCCGGCAGGCGCAGCTCGGCAAGCATGGTGCAGCTGTAAAACGCGTGGTCCTCGATGCGGCGCAGGCGGCTGCAGTTGCGCGCGCGCACGAACGTGAGCGTGTCGCAGCCGTAGAAGGCGTACTTGTCGATGAGCTCGAGCTTGCGCGGCATATTGATGGCCGAGAGATACTCGTCTTTATAAAATGCGCGCTCGCTGATGGTGGTGATGTCGTCATTGAGGAACATGCACGTGAGATAGCGGCAGTCCTTGAACGCATACGCGCCGACATTCGTAACGCCGGAGTAGCGCTCGGTGCGGCCGTCCCACTCCTCGTCGGTGCCGTCGGCGATGTAGGCCAGCGCGAGATACTCCTCACCGAGACCCTCCACGACGGTCGAGCCGATGACCTGCCCCTTGTCGTTATACTCCGTGACCTCCACGTTGCCCATCCACGGCGCTTTCTGGCCGGTCGCCGCGTAGTCCGCCATTTTCCCGTCGCCGAAGATGTACACGCCGTAATACTGCGCGTCCTCGCGGTAATCATGGATCTGCCAGATCTGCTGCAGGAAGGGGTTGTCCTGCACAACGGTGGGGTTCGTGACTTCGTAGATCTTATAATGTACGCTCGCCTCGTCCCCGGCGGGGCCGCAGTCACCGTGGGCGACCTCGCGGTTGAAGAGCTTTTTGATCTGACCGGGCTGCTTGATAAACAGTTCAAACGCGTCCGCGATCGTGCCCGCCTGCGCCGGCGGAGCACACACGCTCAGCAGTCCCGCCGCGAGCACAAAGCACAGCAGCAGCGACAACACTCGTTTTTTCATATGGTTCCTCCCTCCTGGATCCGACACTTCAAAAAACATGTCTACAGAGCAAGTATACAGGACGCGCCCCGCCATTGCAACAGCCCGAAAGCGTTCACAGGCAAAAAAACGTGTAAAATTCTTGCTCAAATTTGTGGTTTCGTAACAAATCCGTCGGTTTTTGTCTCCCATCCATTGCACACTTTACCGGAAGTATGCTATATTTTCAACAGAGAAGTATTCCCGTTGTACACAGGAACATTACCGCAAGGAGGAAGAAACTATGAAAAAACGCCTGCTCTCGCTGGCGCTGTGTCTGGTTCTGGTCGTGGGACTGTTCTCCGGCCTGACCGTGAACGCATCGGCCGGTAAAATCGACGATCTGAAAAAAGAGATTGCCGAAAAACTCATCAAAGAGAAGATCGAGCAGTTCAAGGAGGAGTTTGAGATCCCCGATCTGGACATGGATGCGATCCTCAGCAGCTTTGGCACCGCGGCCACCTCGGGCGACTTCGGTGTGAACAACTGCCTGCACTGGGAGGTCTCCACCGGTGTTCTCAGCGGCAAGACGCTGACCATCTCCGGCACCGGGGCCATGCCCGACTTCAACTTCCCCGAGGGCAACCTCGCCCCGTGGTGGAACTATGAGGCGCTGGGTATGCTCACGAGCTTCGGCAACTTCAAGCTTGAGGGCGAGCTGAAGAAGGTCGTCATCAAGGACGGCGTCACGAACGTGAGCAACTATGCGCTGTTCTTCCTGCCGGCCGCCACGCAGATCACGCTGCCGGAAAGCGTGACGAGCATCGGCCGCTATGGCATCGCCCTGTGCGCGAAGCTCAAGGGCATCTCCCTGCCCAAGGCCGTGACCGGCATCGGCGACTTCGGTCTTGCCGGCAACAACTTTACCTCCATCTCGCTGCCCGACGGGCTGCAGACCCTCGGCCGCGGCGCGTTTGACGCCTGCGCGAGTCTCAGCGGCATGACCCTGCCGGCCGCCATTACCGCCGTGCCCGACAAATGCTTTAACGACTGCACGAAGCTGCTGACCGTCGACTATAAGGGCGAGGTGACCGCCATCGGCGAGCGCGCGTTTGAGGGCTGCAAGTCGCTCACCAAGGCGCCTATCCCCGCGGCCGTGACAGCGCTCGGCAACTCCGCCTTCAACGGCTGCATCGCGCTGACGGACGTGACGCTGCCTGCCGGCGTGACCGCCGTCCCCGACGCCTGCTTCCAGGACTGCACCGCGCTGGCGGATATGAAGCTGCCCGGCACCGTGACGAGCGTCGGCCACAATGCCTTCACCGGCTGTAAGGCACTCAAAGACGTGCGCTGCTACGGCGCGCCCCCGACGGTCCAGCCCGGCGGCGCGGCCGAGCACAGCTTTGAGCCCGGCATCGTCACCATCCACTATAACCCCGACCCGGTCTACGGCTGGACGTTTGATGCGGACGGCACATGGCAGGGCTACAAGGTCAGCAGCAAGGGCGCGTGTCTGCACACCGGCTACGGCACGACGAAAAACACCGTGCCCCCCACCTGCGGGGCCGACGGCTGCATCGAGACCGTCTGCTCCAACTGCGGCGAGGTCATCGCGACCAAGGTCATCCCCGCAACCGGCGCGCACACGTGGGACAACGGCACCGTGACCACCGAGCCGACCGAGACCACCCCCGGCGTGCGCACGTTCACCTGCGCCGTCTGCAGCCAGACCAAGACCGAGGTCATACCCGCTACGGGTGCGCACACTTTCGTTTTCACCAAGAACGTCGCACCCAGCTGCACGGAGGCAGGCTATGACCTCTACACCTGCAGAGACTGCGGCGCGAGCGAACAGCGCAATGTCAAGCCCGCGCTCGGCCATAAGTGGGACAGCGGCACCGTGACCACGGAGCCGACCGAGACCGACCCCGGCACCATGACCTATACCTGCACCGTCTGCGGCGCGACCAAGACCGAGGTCATCCCCGCCACCGGCCCGCACACCCACGTCTGGGACGAGGGCACCGTGACCGTCGCGCCGACGGAGACCACGCCCGGCGTCCGCACCTACACCTGCACCGTCTGCGGCCAGACCAGAACCGAGATCATCCCCGCCACCGGCTCTGCGGTCTGTCCGGGCGGCGCCGCGTGCCCGAGCTTCCGTTTCCGCGACGTGCCCGCCCCGTCCAACTGGGCGCACGAGGGCATCGACTACTGCGTGCGCCACGGTCTGATGAGCGGCTTCGACGCGACGACGTTCTCGCCCGACACGGTCAGCACGCGCGCACAGATCGTGATGATCCTCTATAACCTCTCCGGCGACACGACCGACTACAGCAAATATTACGTGCCGTTCACGGATGTCAGGCCCGGCACATGGTACTACAACGCCGTCGCCTGGGGCTACGACAAAGACATCGTCGCCGGTATGAGCACGACGACCTTCGCGCCTGACGGCCTCATCACCCGCGAGCAGATGGCCGTTCTCCTCTACGGCTACACCGAAAAGTATGCGCCGGCCTACCTCGGCGGCGCAGCATCCCTCAACGGCTTCCCCGATGCCGCCAGCGTCTCCAACTGGGCATACGCCGCCATGAGCTGGGCCGTCGGCAACGGTCTCATCTCCGGCATCGCGAGCAATGGCGCCGACTATCTGGCCCCGAGCGGCGGTGCCACACGCGCGCAGATCGCAGCCATCATGATGCGCTACTGCCGCCTCACCGGCCTGTGACCGACGCACCGCCGACCCGCAAAAGCCATACACCTGCCCCGGGAGCGTTCTGCTCCCGGGGTTTTGTGCACTTACAGAACGCAGAACAGACGGCGGCGGGTCTGGGCGCGTGCAGGGCAAACGCGCAGCAGGATGCCGCTTTGCCGCACACTTGTGCGCGCAGGGAAGAACAGCACCGAAAAATGGGAAAACCAATCCGTAGTTAACATAACATCGTTAATTGCACCCCGTTTGTGTTGAAAAGTCTGTTGGTAATGTGGAGAACCGGTTTCCATAATGCCGTTTCGCCCTGTGAAGGCCGTCGACCGGTGCGCAATTATGCAACATTTTGTCGGATTACGCGGTGCTGGTTGAGATATTTCAACCAGAAACAAAGCGGTTTCGGAAAATTGGACGAAAATGTTCAAAGTGTTACGCTCTGCAAGATTTGTCACTTGCGTTTTGACACTTTTTCCGTTACAGTATTACCTGTAACCGGCAATACCAACCATCCGGTGCCGTCTGTTGTGTGGGACGGCGGCGGAAATCTGACGAAAGGGGTAAAGTAACATGACCGAATTCAGAGGACCCATCCATATCGGCCTCGACCTCGCCTCCGACATCCTTGAGCGCTGCGGCGAAGAAAAGGCAAAGGAAATCGTGGACGCGATCGCCAACGCACTGCCCGGCTGGATGTCCGTGTAACCTGTAAACCAAAGGAGCGCCCGGAGCGAAAGCTTCGGGCGCTTTGAGCCTGTCAAAAAGTATTACTTTTTGACAAGGGTTTTGCGGCCTGACTGCAGCGCACGCGCTGTCCGCCTCGGGCGGCCAGCGCGCACGTTTGCAGGCCGAGCGGTATTTTCTCAGCCGCACATGTCGCCTGAGAAAATGATTGGATTTTCTTTCGCCGCACCGTTGGTGAAAGGCTACGAGGTTTTTGGAAAATGGACGCGCCCGAAGCGAAAGCTTCGGGCGCTTTGTGCTGCGCGGGCTACTCTGTGCAGAAAGCTGCAGATTGTCGTTATTGTACAAGGAGCGCGGCCGCTTCGTAACGATTTGTGACGAAATTCACAACAAATTCTATCATTTTGTTACATCCAGCGATGTTTGTCCGTTGTAAATCCGCATTTTTATCGATAGAATATTCCTGTAACCGGCAATACCAACCATCCGGTGCCGTCTGTTGTGTGGGGCGGCGGCGGAAATCTGACGAAAGGGGTAAAGGAATATGCTGTATGGCGCTCTGGAACTGGCTGCGAAGATCCTTGGCATCTGCGAGGAGTATGAGGCGCAGGCCATCGTGCAGGAAATTGCAAACTCGCTGACCATGCCCATCTGACGATGGAATATCCCGACACCTGAGGCTGCGGCCTCGGGTGTTTTTTATAGTGTTTGCCCGCTCCCGGAAGCGCCGACAGCCTCACCGCTCTGCGACGCCGGTGTATTGGAACACATAGTCCACGGCGCGGTTGCTCACGCGCTCGAGCGACTCGTATGTGCTGCCGCCGATGTGGAAGGTGGCGATGAAATTGTCCAGATGGATGAGCGGATCATCGCTCGCCGGCGGCTCGTGCGCGAACACGTCGCTCGCCGCAGCGCGGATCTGCCCCGTGGTGAGCGCGACGTAGAGATCGTGCTCGTTGACGATGCCGCCGCGCGAGGTGTTGACGAGCAGCAGCTCCGGATTCGCCGCGGCGAACACCGGTGCGTTGATGAGGTCGCGAGTGGCATCGCAGAGCGTGATGCTCACGTTCACGAAGTCGGAGCGACGGAAAAGCTCCGGAAGGGTCCCGACCTGTTCATAGCCCCACGCGGCACATTCGGCGGCCGTGCGGCGCGGATTCCAACACAAGACGCGCACATCGAACGCCGCGCGCAGAATGTCCGCCACGCGGTGGGCGATGTTGCCCGTGCCGACAAGGCCAAGCGTGCGGCCGGTCATCTCGTGGCAGACGAATTCCTCCGCGCCGAAGTGGTCGAAGCGCCCGGCACACAGACCGTTATTGACAAATTTCAGCTGCCGGTTGAGCGCCAGCAGCTCCGCCACGGCCAGCTCCGCGACCGCCGGTGCGCCGAGGCCCGGCACATTCGGCACCGGCACGCCGAACTCGGCGGCAGCAGCGGTGTCGATCGTGTCGCGGCTGACGCCGTGCATGGCGATGACCTTCAGATTCGGCGCGTGCGCGATGACCGCGCGCGGCACGACCGCGCGGCGGATGACCATGGCGGCGAGCCGCTCGGGATGGTCGAAATTGTCCACGATCTCAAAATGGCGCGCCAGTCTTGCATACGCCGACGGCGCGATGTGTTCACTCAGATAAACTTCCACAATGTATGCCTCCCGGGTACAGATGGGAAACGGTAATCCTCTGTGACCGCAAATCTGAACACGATCATACTACACCGGTGTCAGTGAGGCAAGACGAAACCTTCGGAATTAAAGCGTTCAAAGCGCAAGAAAGCTCCTCCGTATGTCTGCTGCATACGGAGGAGCCTTCATATTTCATGTATTAGCGCTCCGGCGCGGGATTTAACCGCGTCCGTTTCCGCCGCGGCGGCGGCCGCGCGAACGGTCGTTATAGAGGCGGTTTCCGGCCATGCGGCTGTCCGACTCCTGCATGAACTGCTTGAGCCGGTCCTCGAACGCGGCGTCCCCGCTCGGGCCGCTGACCTGCCCCGCCGCCTGGGCCGGACGGTTGGGGCGCGCAGCGCGCGGTGCGCCGCCGTTATTGGGGCGGCTGCCGCCGGGACGTCCGCCGTTCATCGGGCGGTTGTTCGGACGGGCGGGCGCTTCCTCCGCCTTCTTGATGGACAGGTTGATCTTTCCGTCCGGCGTCACGGCCAGCACGCGCACCTTCACCTTGTCGCCCAGCTTCAAAAATTCGTTGACATCGCTGACGTAGGTGTTGGCGATCTCGGATATGTGCACCAGACCGCTCTTGCCGTCCGGCAGACTCACAAACGCGCCAAACTTCGTGATACCGGTAACGGTACCTTCCACAACTGCTCCGACTTCCACCTGCATACGGTTCGTTTCTCCTTGCTCAATCACTCGTGTCGTAAAAAATCTTCTCACCGGGCTTGACCAGACCGAGTTTTTCCCGCGCGACCGATTCGCGCATGTCATCGTCGTCGCTGTGGTCGATCTGATATTGCAGCTCGGCATTGGACTGGGTCATCTCGGACACCTGCTGCTGCAGTGCCGCGGCGCGGTCCTGAAGCTGTGCCGTGCGCTGATGCACCACGACCAGACTGATGAGTGCGTACACCATCAGCGCCGCGATGACCAGTTTGGTAAATATGCTTGCCTTCTTGAATTTCACGGTCGGCAGTACCTCCCCCCGGATCGTATCTGCGTCCAGTAATACAGCCTATTCTAAAACATCTGCGGCGAGATTGGAAGTGTTTTTTTGCAAAAAACAGAACTTTTTTTATGAATTTGCTTCCCGGAGCCGTGATCTGGCGCATTTTTCGCGCGCACAGGCGGCCAAATCGCTCCAGCTGCGGGAAAATGTGCCCGCTGAGCCAGAGAAAGTAGCACGTCCAGCCGCCGGCGATGGCCGCGAACAGAAACAGGCGCACCTGCCCGTCGCCGGCCGTCATGCCAAGCAGGAACACGGCCCCGAGCGCAAGCAGGCAAAACGCGCCGTCGAGCAGCGCGCGGAAAACCGCGCTGCGCGCATGGCGGCGCGGCACGCGCAGCATGTCGAACGCCAGCCCGAGCGCCGCGCCGAGCCCGAGCCCGAGCATGAGCTGCGCAAGCTGACCGAGCAGCGGCAGCTTCATCCCCCGAACAGGCGCGACCAGAAGCCGCCGCCGGACGCCGTCTCCTCCGTGTAATCGAGCGCGTCGAACGCGCCGTCGATCGCGAGCTCTCCCGTGTCGATCGCAAGCCGGCCGACGCGCAGCCCCTCGCCGTGCACGGTGAGCATCCCGCGCGACGTGCGCATGGACACCTCCGTGTCGTCAAAGCGCACGACCTCGTCCACTCCTGTAACGGTCAGATGGCTGCGCTCGTCGAGCGTGACTGCGTGCGGCCGGCGCTGCGGCACGGCCTTTTTGTCCTCATATGGCATGGCGCTCCCCCTCCTGCTGCGTTTGCTACCACAGTATGCGCGCGCAGCCGGCGGTATTCATGGAAAGCTCCCGTTCAATTCGTTATGTAAATCACAGCAGAACTGTATCCTCAAAAATCAGGGCGTCCCGCGATGGGACGCCCTGATTTGTTCTTGTTATGTCAACCCAGCTCGACACGCAGCGCATTGCTCAGCGCGGCAAACTGCACCGGATCGAGCGTCTCGCCGCGCACGCGCGCATCGAAGCCGCAGGCGGCGACCGCCGCGGCGGCGCGCGCCTTGTCGCAGCCGGGAACACCGGCCGCGAGCGCATTGATGAGCGTCTTGCGGCGCTGGCTGAACGCCGCGCGCACGACGGCGAACAGCAGCGCTTCATCCTGCACGTCCGCAGGCGGTGCGCTGCGCATACACAGCCGCACAACGGTGCTCGTGACCTTCGGCGCGGGGACAAAGCAGTGCGGCGGCACATCGAACAGCAGCTCAAGCTCGGCATACCACGCGGTCAGCACGGTCAGCAGACCGTAATCCGCCGTTCCCGGCCGGGCGCAGAGCCGGTGTGCGGCCTCGCGCTGGATCATGACCGTGACGGTGTCGAAGCATCCGGCGGTGAGAAACGCCGTGATCAGCGGCGTCGTGACGTTATACGGCAGGTTTGCGCACACGACAGGGCGCAGCCCCGGAAAACGCTCCGCCGCGAGCCGCCGCAGATCGAGCGCGAGCACGTCGCCAAAGACGATCTCCACATTCGGATAGGCGGCGAGCGTCTCGGCCAGCACGGGGCGCAGGCGCTCGTCCAGCTCGACCGAGACGACCTTGGCCGCGCGCTGCGCGAGCTGCTCGGTCAGGCAGCCGATGCCGGGGCCGACCTCGAGCACGCCGGTGTACGCGTCCGCGCCGGAGGCGTCGGCAATATCGGCCGGGACCCATGCGGCCGTCAGAAAATTCTGCCCCATGGACTTGGAAAAGCGGAAATCATGCCGCGCGAGCAGTGCGCGGATGTCCGCAGGATTCGTCAGCTCCATACGCACCTCACCTCAGCAGCTTCTCAAACGCCTGACGGCGCGGATCGTGCCCCGGCTCGTCACACAGGATGTTGCCGCAGAAGCGGTAGCCGTGGCGCTCGAGGAGCTTTTTCTGCGCGCCGTTGTGCCGGTGCGTGTCGACGCGGATAGCGTGCGCCCCGCTTTCGCGCGCGAGCTGCTCCGCCGCCTGCATGAGGTGGTCGGCCATGCCCGTGCCGCGCCAATCGGCTGCAACGGCGTTGCGGTGCAGCACGGCGGCATGATCACGGTCCGAGCGCCAGCGCCCGTCCGTGAGCGCGTCATAGGCGGGGTCGGGCGTGCGGCTGAGCGTGAACACGGCGGCGACAGCGCCCTGATACGTGAGCACATGGCACGCACCGGCCGCGATGTCGGCGGAAAACGTGTCCGCGTTCGGGTACTCGCCCTGCCACTGGTCGACGCGGTGGCGGCGCAGGTAGTTGCGCGCCTGCTGCGCGATGGCGAGGATGGCCGGGAGGTCATCCACCGCAGCCGGGCGGCAGACGGGCGGCTCTGTGAGCTGCGGGCGGCTGCGGTCGCGCCGGATCTTATCGAGCAGGCGCTGCTCGTCCGGCGTGGGCGGTGTTTCCCGAAAAAGGTCCGGCCGCTTGAGCAGGGTCCTCTCTAAACTCTGCCGCGTGCGCCACGCGGTGATCTCGGCATGGTTGCCGCCGCGCAGCACCTCGGGCACGGTGCGCCCCTCCCACGTCTCGGGACGGGTATACTGCGGGTACTCGAGCCGGCCCGCCCAATGGCTCTCGCCGGTGTAGCACTCGGTGTCCGACAGCACGCCCGGCACCATGCGGCAAACACAGTCCGTGACGACCATCGCGCCGAGCTCACCGCCTGTGAGCACAAAGTCGCCGATGGACAGCTCCTCGTCCACGCACGCCTCGATGAAGCGCTCGTCCACGCCCTCATAATGGCCGCAGACGAGCACGAGCTGGTCATAGTCGGCCTTGAGCTGGCGCGCCTTCGCCTGCGTAAACGTCTGCCCCTGCGGGGAGAGATAGATCACGCGGCGGCGCGGCGCGGGCACGGCGGAATCCGCAAGCGCCGCGTCGAGGCAGCTTTTGAGCGGCTGCGCCATCATGACCTGACCCCAGCCGCCGCCATACGGATAGTCGTCGACCTGCTTCTGGCGGTTTTCGGTATAGTCGCGGATCTGATGGCAGCGGATGTCGAGCAGGCCGCGCGCCTGCGCCCGGCCGAGGATGCTCTCGCCGAGCATGGCGCGCATGGTGTCGGGAAAGAGCGTGAGAATGTCGATGCGCACGCGCTCACATCCCTTCGATCAGGTGCACGACCATGCGCCCGGCAGCCGGGTCGATGCTGCACACGAACTCCGGCCGGTCGGGGATGAGCACCTCACGCGTGCCCTGCACGACGTAGACGCTGCCGCGCGGCAGGTCGAGGATCTCGCGCAGCGTACCGAGCGGCTCGCCCGCGTCGGTCTCGACGGCGATGCCGATCAGATCCTGCTGAAAATACTGTCCGTCCGGCAGCGTGACATCCGCGCGCGCGATGGACACGACGCGGTTTTTGAGCGTCATGGCGGCGTTGACATCGTCATAGTCCGCAAACTTGACAACGAGCATCCCCTTGTGCACGCGGCTGTGCGCGACGTGCACGGGCGCGCCGTCGATATAAAACGTCCGGAAGCCGAGCAGGAACGCCGCGTCATCCGCCCACGGCTGGATGCGCACCTCGCCGCGCACACCGTGCGTGTTGACGATCTTTCCTGCCTCCAGATACGGTTTTTGCATATTCATTGCCCCCTTTTTGGGTGTAGGTGCAAAAAACGCACTGCACGGGTGCAGCGCGTTTCCTGCGTCAATCCATGATCTCCACGGAGACTTTCTTGCCCTTTCTCTGGGCGACAGCCTTCATCAGGATGCGGATCTCTTTGACGATCCGTCCCTGACGGCCGATGACCTTGCCCATATCGCCGTCGGCGACGCGCACTTCAAACACGGTCTCGCCGTTGGCCTCGCGCTCGGTCACAGAGACCTCGTCCGGTTTTTCCACGAGGTTCTGCACAATATAGGTCAGAAGTTCTTTCATCTTTGGGGTCTCTCCTTATTCGGCTGCGAGGGCCTTCTTGAGCAGCGCACGAACGGTATCCGTCGGCTGTGCACCGTTGGCGAGCCAGTAGTTGGCGCGCTCGGCGTCGACGACGATCTTCTTGTCTGCGCTCAGCGGATCGTAAGTGCCGATCTCCTCAATGCATCTGCCGTCACGAGCGAAACGGGAATCCGCCACCACGATGCGGTAGTAGGGAGCCTTCTTAGCGCCCATTCTGCGAAGTCTGATCTTGACCATGTATCTTCACCTCCATCAATAATCTCTGTATCTCCAGCCCCCTGCGGGAGCATGGAATCGGTTTCAGAATCCGAAGGGACGGCCACCGCCGCCACCGCCGAACAGATTGCCCAGACCGCCCAGTCCGCCGCGGCCGCCGCGCTTCATGCGCTTCATGGCCTTGCTGTTGCCGGACATCTGGCGCACCAGCTGCTGCATGAGATCAAACTGCTTGAGCAGCTTATTGATCTCGACCACGCTCGTACCCGCGCCCGCCGCGATGCGCTTTTTGCGGCTGGAGTTGAGGATGCCCGGGTTGTCGCGCTCGCCGGGGGTCATGGACTGGATGATCGCCTCGATGCGGCCCATGGCCTTCTCGTCGACGTTCGCGCC
Organism: uncultured Eubacteriales bacterium; assembly: GCA_900543625.1. GTDB lineage: Bacteria > Bacillota > Clostridia > Oscillospirales > Oscillospiraceae > CAG-103. The sequence continues at coordinate 1,706 of UQSF01000001.1, read as the reverse complement.
CGAGAGCGCCTTGGCGTCCATGCCGGGGATCATGCCGGCGATATCCTGCAGCGAGCCCATGCCCTTGAGCTGCTGGAGCTGGTCATAGTAATCGGTGAGCGTGAAGCGGTTTTGCCGCAGACGCTCCGCCATCTCCTCGGCCTTTTTCTGGTCGAGGTTCTGCTCGGCCTTTTCGATGAGCGTGAGCACATCGCCCATGCCGAGGATGCGCCCGGCCATGCGGTCGGGGTGGAAGGGCTCGATCTGGTCGAGCTTCTCGCCGATGCCGGCGAACTTGATGGGCTTGCCGGTCAGTGCCTTGATCGACAGCGCCGCGCCGCCGCGGGCGTCACCGTCGAGTTTGGTGAGCATGACGCCGGTGATGTCGAGCGCATCGTCAAAGGCCTGCGCGGTCGCGACCGCGTCCTGACCGATCATCGCGTCGATGACGAGCAGGATCTCCGCCGGTTCGACGGCGGCCTTGATGTTCTGCAGCTCGGTCATGAGCGCCTCATCAATGTGCAGACGGCCGGCCGTGTCGAGAAAGACAAGGTCGTTGCCGTATTTTTTCGCGTGCTCGATGCCGGCCTTGGCGATCGCGACCGGATCGCCCTGCCCCATCTGGAACACGGGAATATCGAGCTGGCGGCCGACGGTCTCGAGCTGCTGGATGGCAGCCGGGCGGTACACGTCGCACGCGACGAGCAGCGGGCGCTTGCCCTGCTTGCGCATGAGGCCGGCGAGCTTAGCGCCGTTGGTGGTCTTGCCCGCGCCCTGCAGGCCGACGAGCATGACGACGCTCGGCGAATGGGAGCTGATGTTCAGCTTCTGATTCTCACTGCCCATGAGGGCGGTGAGCTCTTCGTTGACGATCTTGATGACCATCTGCGCGGGCGAGAGGCTCTCGAGCACATCCACACCCGTCGCGCGCTCGGTCACCTTGCGCACAAAGTCCTTGACGACCTTGAAGTTCACGTCCGCCTCGAGCAGCGCGAGCTTGACCTCACGCATGGCCTCCTTGACGTCGGCCTCCGTGAGTCGACCCTTGCCGCGCAGGCGTTTGAACGCCTCGGTCAGCTTGTCCGACAGGGATTCAAATGCCATGGTATCTATCCTTTCAGATCCTGAAGCTGCCGCAGCGCCTGCTCGGCCAGCGGCCGGGCGTCGCTGCCGACACAGTCGCGCAGCTTCGTGAGCGTATCCTCCAGCGCGGCCGCGGCCGTGCGCTGCGCGGCAAAGCGCTGCACCAGACCGAGCCTGGACTCTGCATCGCGCAGCGCGGCGTCCGCGCGGCGGATGTTGTCCCACACGCCCTGACGCGAAATGCCGCTGCTGGCGGCGATCTCCGCCAGAGAGAGGTCCTGATTATAATGGAGGTCGTAATACTCGCGCTGCTTTTCCGTGAGCAGCTCGCCGTAAAAATCGAACAGCATCGTGCGCCACACGGTCTCGTCCGGCATTGCAAGTCCCTCCCCGCTGTAAACCGTTTTCCCTTTACAGCATGGGTAGTATACGCCACCGCCGCGCGGGTGTCAAGTATTTTTTCTTGTCACCGCATAGTTTCTTTTCCGCACGGGCAACATTTTGGTACTGCAAACCGTTTTTGGAGGGATCTTCATGTCCGAAACCAATGCCGCCGCCCTGTGTGAGGCGGGGCGGCGCGATGCCCAAGCCCTGACCGTGACCGGCCGCCGCCGCGCGCGCACCGGCAGCATCCGGCACGCTGC